>DATJNM010000058.1:0-77250 GCA_035508155.1 Candidatus Sulfopaludibacter sp.
CGTCCTCTCGCTGAACGAAGCCCTCGCGCTGGCCCGGCAACAGGGAGTGGACCTGGTGGAAATTTCCCCCAACGCGACCCCGCCCGTGTGCCGGATCGTGGACTTTGGCAAGTTCCGTTACGAACAGTCGAAAAAGGACAAGGAATCGAAAAAACACCAGCACGCCTCCACCGTCAAGGAAGTCCAGCTCAGCCCGCGCATTGATCCGCACGACTTGGGCATCAAAGTCACTCATGCGATTGACTTCCTGTGCGAGGACATGAAGGTAAAAATCGCGCTGAAATTCCGCGGACGCGAAATGGCGCACACGGAATTTGGATTTGAAGTCATTCGCAAATTCCTCACCGATCTGGCGCCTTACGGTCACCCTGACTTTGACCCGAAACTGATCGGGCGCGGCATTAACGTGATGGTCAGCCCGTTGCCCCGCAATAAACGCGCAAAAAATCCGCGGGCGGGTGAAAGCGGGCGGGTGTCGGCGCCGGTATCGGCGAACAATCACGCCCCCTTGCCGCCAACGTCTTCCGAACCCAAGTCCGGCGGTTTTGCGAACAACCCATTCGCAAAAATGGAAATTAAGTAGCGGTTCGCATCCGCCAGCTCCGCGCCAGTTCCGGGAAACGGCAACCTTCACATACGGCATTTGAATGTCCGCAGAAGTCGCGGGCGATCTGCATCAAACCCTGTTGCGCCGCAGCATTGCAACATAAGCGGCGGCGCTCCGGTTCCAGCAAACGCTGCCGCGCCAGCCGCAAAATGGAGTTGTCCTGGGCGGGTGGCCACGCAAAATAACGCTGTTCCAGGACGCGTTGTAACCTCCCGTTTTTGCCCTCCGCCGCCCGCGTCCAAAGCCAGGGTAAAATTACGTTCACCGCCAAATCGGTTACGCGCGCGTCACCCAACAACGGCTGCGGCTTCTTCAACCGCGCCGAGCAAAACGTCCAGTGCCATGACCAAAATTTGTCATGCTCCACTTCAAAGATTTTTCGCAACGCAGCGGGTAACATCGAGTCCGGCGAATCCGTCGCGCACCACCGTTCCAGTCTTTGAACCACGTCACCGGCCGCCAGCCAGTGCGCGGCGAGCGCCAGCCGGCGCTGGGGATGATTGGCCGGGCGCAGGCCCCGGAATTTCCAGGCTGTGCGCGGCAAGATACAATCGCCAAACTCATCACGCTCGCGCCACCAGCGGTCCCAAAGGCAGCGCAAATAAACGTCGTCACCGGTTCGTCCGGGGGACAATTCGGGTGGCAACAAACCGCTGATGCCGAATAGCCGCGCCTGCCAACCGAATACCGGGCCGGCGTCGTGGGACCAGCGTTCGCGGGATTCGGCCAGACTCTGCATCGGCCACGCGTTGTGCTTGTAACCGAGCGCCCGGAACAATCCTTCCCAAAGACATTGTTCCCAGCCGACGGATTGCGCGCGGGCGTGGAACCAGGCGGCCCGGGATTGAAAACGCGCATTGGCGGCCTCGTGCAAAAGGCCGGTCAATTGCGCGTCATCCAGTTCGCGCAAGGGCAAACAACATCGGCCGCGCAGATTCTCGGGAAACCGGCGCAAGGGTTCGCCCTCGAGCCACAGGCAAAGTTCGCTCAACGGCGCGTCGAGCGAGCGGCCCAACGACAGCATCGGCGGCGCGCCGGCCACCGGGCGCGCATCCTCCCAAACCACGTGGAGCAGGACATTCCGGAAATTCGGGTTGTGCGCGTGCCCGTGCGCGCGCCAGTTGCCGGCGCGTAAATCTATTTCCACATCCCCCGCGCGCGGCGCCTCCTCGCCGATTTGAATCACCGCGCCCGAAAAATCCGGTCCGCCTTCGGGATTGACGAAGCCGGGATGAAAGACCCGCACCGTCCTTCCGTCAGTGGTTTTGAGCCGGTCCCGCTCCAGGCGTTGATGGAGCCAGACGGCCTGGAGCAGACGCTCGGCCGGCAGGTCATTTTCATCGCGCAGTACGTTCACCGCGCCGAGGCGCGCGCGCCAGAAACCATAGAAGCGGCCGGAAGCTGGAAGCATCTTGAAATTGCTTTTGCGCCGACGATGGCGCAAAGTCAAGCCGACGCGCAGAAAAATTGAACGCACCTATTGTCGGATTTGCCTGTTTATAGAAACAGGCCGTTGCTTCACAACGAGTTTTTGTTGGCCGAAACCATGCATTTCCAGCTAAACTTCGCGAGATGGCGATGAACGAGACTGCGATGATTGAGGTGAAGAACCTGACGAAACGCTATGCCGGCCGCACCGCCGTGGCGGGCATCTCGTTCACCGTTGCGCGCGGCGAGATTGTCGGGCTGCTCGGCCCGAACGGCGCGGGGAAAAGCACGACCATGCGGATTCTGGCGTGCTACCTGCCGGCGACCGCCGGCACGGTGCGAGTGGCGGGTTTTGATGTTTTTCACCAGTCCGATGAAGTGCGCCGTCGGATTGGCTACATGCCGGAAAACAACCCGCTTTATACCGAAATGCGCGTGCGCGAGTACCTGAAGTTTCGCGCGCGGCTCAAAGGGCTTGGCTGGCGGCGTTCCCGCGAACGCGTGGGCACGGTGATGGAACAATGCGGGTTGACGGACGTAAGCCGCCGCATCATCGGACAGCTCTCGAAAGGCTACCGCCAACGGGTCGGCATGGCCGACGCCCTGGTGCACGATCCCGAGCTGATCATCCTGGATGAACCGACCATCGGCCTTGATCCGCATCAGATTCGCGCCGTCCGGCAGTTGATCAAAAGCCTCGCGCACGCCCACACGGTGCTCATCTCGACGCACATTCTGCCCGAGGCGGAGATGACGTGCAATCGGATGCTCATCCTGTACGACGGCCGAATCCTCGCGGCCGATACGCCGGAAAATCTGCAACGGCTGGTGGCCGGAAACAGCCAGATTATTGTCGAACTGGCCGCGCCGGCCGCCGCGTTGCGCGAATGTTGGTCGCAAGTGCCTGAAATTGAACATTTCGACATATCAGCCAGCGAGGGTGAATTCCAGCGTTGCGCACTGACGCCGCGGGACGGATTGGATTTGCGCCCGATGATTTTCGCGCTGGCGCTGCAAAACGGCTGGGTGTTGCGCGAGCTGACGCGCAATCGCCATTCGTTGGAGGATATTTACGTTCAGGTGACGCAGCCGGGCGAAGAGGAAGAGGAAGAAAGCTGATGCGAATTTTTTTGACGCTCACACGGCGGGAACTGGCGGCGTTTTTTGTTTCCGTCACGGGCTACGTCATCATCGCGGCGGTGACGCTGCTGATTGGCTGGAGTTTTGTGGTGCTGATGACCAATCTCGGCGGCGACCCTTCTCCCATGCCGGTGACGCAACTGTTTTACCGGACCTATTTCTTCTGGCTCATTGTGTTGCTGGCCACTCCGATCATCACGATGCGTTTGTTCGCCCTGGAAAAATTTTCCGGCACGTTTGAAACCCTGATGACGGCGCCGGTGACCGATTTGCAGGTGGTGGTGGCAAAATTCACCGCGGCGGTCATTTTTTACACCATCATGTGGCTGCCCATGCTGCCTTGCCTCTTTGTGGTGCGGCATTTTACCGACCAACCCGGCACGCTGGACCCCGGCACGATCAGCGGAATGTATCTGGGCGTGTTTCTGGTCGGTTGTCTGTTCCTGTCGCTGGGCTGTTTCGCCTCGGCGCTCAGCCGGAGTCAAATGGCGGCCGCGATGATCAGCTTCGTGCTGGGGGTGAGCCTGTTCTCGCTCGGATTTCTGGCCCAGGCGATTACCGCCGCCGCCCAGTGGAAAACACAATTACTCTCCTATTTCGGATTGTTCGATCAGATGAACGATTTTGCGAGCGGCGTCGTGGACACTCACACGGTGATTTTTTACGTCAGCGTCACGCTGCTTTTTTTATTTTTAACCCTGCGCGTGGTGGAAAGCCGCCGCTGGAGATAAGATGACCGCCACGCCCAAACCCCAACCCAGCTTCTCGCCCGGCCGCCGATGGAAAATCGGCTTCGATATGGTCGTGCGGACGGCCTTGGTGCTGGCCGTCGTGGTCATGTTAAATTATCTGGCCGGCATTTTCACCGAACGGTTCTACCTCAGTTCGCAGACGCGCATTAAAATCTCCCCGCGCACGGTGGATGTGCTTCGATCCGTGACGAACCGCGTCACTGTGACGTTGTATTACGACACCCAGGACGATCTCTACCCGACCATCCTGTCCCTGCTCAATGCCTATCACGCCGTGAACCCGAACATTTCGATCCGCACGGTGGATTACGTGCGCGACGCGGGCGAAGCGGAAAAAATCAAGACGCAATACAAACTCAATTCGCCGACGGATAAAAATCTCATCATTTTTGATTGCGGCGGCGGACGTTTGCCCAAAATCGTTCCCGGTGACGCCCTGGCCAAGTACACGCTCGAACAGGTGCCCGATGAAAAGGAACGCGAATTCCGGAAGAAGCCGGTCGCGTTCCTGGGTGAAATGATGTTCACCTCCACCCTGCTCGCGCTCGAAAATCCCCGGCCGTTTGAAGCCTGTTTTCTCCAGGGTCACGGCGAACCGTCGCTGACCGACAGCGGCGACACCGGCTATTTGAAATTCGCCGCCGTCCTGTCACAAAATTACATTCAACTGAAACCGCTCGCGCTGTTGGGTGACAACTCGGTGCCGGACGATTGCAATCTGCTCATTATCGCCGGGCCCCGGACCTTGTTTTCAAACCCTGAGCTTCAAAAAATTGACCAGTACCTTTCGCAAGGCGGGCGGCTGTTTCTGTTACTGGATTATTCTTCCATCGAACATCCAACCGGTTTGGAGGATATTCTCCGGCACTGGGGCGTGAATGTCGGCGCCGATGTGGTCCAGGATCCCAAGAACACGATTTCCGGATCGGATGTGGAGGTTTACAATTTCAGCCAGCACCCGGTCGTCAATCCCCTGACCGGACTGGGGCTGGAACTGATTCTGCCGCGGCCGGTCAGCCGCATCAACTGGCAGAACCCGCCCGCCGACGCGCCCACGGTGGACGAACTGGCCTTTTCCGGCCCCGATTCCGGGCTGATGAATCAACGCGGCCTGCCGCCCCGCGGTTATCCGTTGATGGCTGCCGTGGAACAGAACCAGGTCAAAGGCTTGGCCACCGCCCATGGCGGTTGCCGGATGGTGTTGGTGGGCGATTCGTTATTCCTCAGCAACCGGGTGATTGACGGCGGCGCGAACCGCGATTTTGCCGGTTACGCTGTGAATTGGTTGCTGGATCGGCCAACCCTGCTGAAGGGCATCGGCCCGCGTCCTGTTGTTGAATTTCGGCTGATGATGACGCGGCAGCAACAACAACGGGTCCGTTGGTTGTTGCTGGGGGCGTTGCCCGGCAGTGTGCTGGCGCTGGGAGGCCTGGTCTGGCTGCGTCGCAGAAAATAATGAACTCGAAAAACACTTTGTTCTGGCTGGTCGTCGCCGCAGCGTTGTTCGCGTTCATCTTTGCGTTTGAACATTTCCTGCGGCCGAACGGCGCGGAAGTGACCGCCATCCTGCCGGACCTGCAGCCGGCCAGCGTCACCAGCGTCGAGGTGATCCCCGCCAACGCACTTGAAATCCGGGCCGACCGTACCAACGGCGCCTGGCGGCTGACCAAGCCCATTGCGTATCCGGCTCAAAACACCGCCATTGAAACCTTGCTGGCGGTGTTGCAGAAACTCACGCCTGCCATTCGTATCAGCGCCGGGGAACTTCGCGAACAGCATGGCGCGGAGGCAGATTATGGATTTGAAACTCCGAGTGTTTCGCTCGTGATTGAGGCCGGCGATCAGCGCTGGCAACTCCTGGTGGGCAACAAAACCGCGCCCGGGGACCAGGTTTTTCTCCGCCTCGTCGGGACCGACGGCGCGTTTGTCACCGATGCCGACTGGCTGAGATACCTCCCGCGGTCATCCGACGATTGGCGCGACACGGCGCTTGTGAATTTTCAGGATGGGGCGCCCGACTGGATTATTTTGACTAACGGCACGAAGGTCATTGAGTTGCATCGCGGCGCCACCAATCTTCTCTGGCAGATGACCCGTCCGCTCGTGGCGCGCGCCAACAGCGGTCGGATCATCGAAGCCCTCCAGCGCCTCGAGGCTGCACGGGTTTCGCAATTTGTCACCGATAATCCTAAGGCGGACTTGTCCTCGTACGAGTTGCAACCTGCCAGTTTGGATTTGTGGCTCGGCCGGGGAACGAATCTGGTCACCGCCATCCACATCGGCAAAAGCCCGGCGACCAATTCGGCGTTGGTCTTTGCGCAGCACGACGGCTGGAACACGGTCGTCACCACCGCCAAAGAACCCTTGTCACCCTGGTTCGGCACGGTGAACGACTTTCGCGATCCGTATTTGCTTGAGTTGTCGGCGCCCGTGGCCGAAATTGACGTGCGGGGTAAAAGCAATTTTACCCTGCAACGCCAGGGCAGCAATGACTGGCGGGTGGCCGGCGAGCCTTTTCCGATCGACGCTGCTTCCGTCCAACAGTTCATCAAACTTCTGGCCAATCTGCGCGTGGCGGAATTTGTCAAGGACGTCGTGACCACACCGGACTGGCCGGCCTATGGACTGGCGACCCCCGCCTGGCAAATTACGTTATTTTCCGCGGCGGGCGACACCAACACGGCCATGGGGCAACTGCTTTTCGGCGCGACGCAGACCAATGAAGTTTATGTGCGGCGCGCGGATGAGGACTTTGTTTACGCCATTCCGCTGGAGGATTTCGACCAGTTGCCGGAAGCCGGCTGGGAACTCCGCGAACGGCGGATCTGGAATTTTTCGGAAGCGGAGGTGGCGCAAATCACCATTCATCAGAACGGCCGGACCCGGCAAATCCTCCATAATGGAGCCAACCGTTGGTCGCTGGCACCGGGTTCGCAGGGCATCATTGTTCCGGCGGCCATCGAGGAAACCGCGCATCAGTTTGGCGAGCTGACCGCCGCCGCCTGGCTGGCCCATGACGCTGCCGAAGGTCAGAAATTCGGATTCCAACCGGGAAATCTTTCCATCAATCTCGAACTGAAAGACGGCACGAAACACACCGTGGATTTTGGCATCTCCGGCTCGCAAACCGCCGTGGCGGCCGTAACGCTGGACGGGGAGCGATGGGTCTTTGTGTTTCCGCCGGTGCTCTATCAGTTTGTCTTGAGTTATCTGTCCATTCCTGCCCCGCCCGGCGGGAATCCCTGATATGCGCAGTCGAACTGGCTTCTGGCGGCTGTGCCGGACGCTGTTCCGCCATTTTCGCCGGCTGATCATTGTCCTCATTCTCGTTTTGATTTGCGCCATTGGCTGGCTCAATCAAGTCGGTCTGCCGGATTTTGTGAAACGGCCGCTCGTCGAGACGTTGCGCGCGCGCGGCGTTGAACTGGAATTCGCCCGTTTGCGCCTGAGCCTGCGGCGCGGGTTGGTGGCCGACGATGTTCACATTGGCCGCGCCGAAACGACCGGGAGTCCGACGCTCTCGCTCCGACAGGTTCAATTGCGGCTGGATTATCCGGCGTTGTTGCACCGCCAATGGCAGGTTGACGGGCTGGTGCTGCGCCAAGGTCAATTCATCTGGCCGCTCTCGCCGACCAACGCGCTGGTGCTCGACCAGGTTCAGTCCGACTTGCGGTTTCAAACCAATGACATCTGGTCACTTGATAATTTTCAGGCTGACTTTGCCGGCGCAAAACTCAGACTATCGGGGGATATCGCCCATGCCTCGGCCTTTCGCAACTGGGAAATTTTTCACGGTCAAACGACCAACGCCACCGCCTGGCGGGCTCGCTGCCAAACCTTCGCCGATGTACTTCGTCAAATTCATCTGGTCGGCGCGCCCCAATTGAGTTTAACCGTCAATGGCGACGCGCGTGACCCCCGTTCGTTCAGGATTCACCTGACCATCAACGCGGCCGGCGTTGACACTCCCTGGGGTCGCGCAGCCGCCATTCAACTTGTCGCCAGGCTGATGGCGGCCCCGAGAGCACCAGCCACTCCAGCCCCCGCCCGGGGTTGGTGGACCAATCTGCAACCGTATCGCATCGAATGGACCGCCCAGGCGGAAAATTTGGAATCACCGCAATTGAGTGTCCAGACTGTCAAGTGCGGTGGATTCTGGCGCGCGCCGGAACTGGCAGTGACAAATTTGTCCGCCGAATTGGGCGGCGGGCGGCTCGACGCCAAGGCGCGGTTGAATGTGGATACCCGCGCATTCATCTTCACCAATTCGTCGCATTTTGATCCCCCGGCGATAGCGGCGTTGTTGACGGAAAAAACCCGCGCCTGGCTGACGCAGTTTTCGTGGACTCAACCGCCGACATTACTGGCCGCGGGCTCGCTGATTTTGCCCGCTTGGACGAATCGGCAGCCCGATTGGCGCGGGGAAGTGCAACCGACGATGCGGCTGACCGGCGAATTCGCTGCGACCAACGGCGCATTTCGCGGCATCGCCATTGACTCGGCGCGGGGGAGTTTTTCCTATTCCAATCTGGTCTGGCGGCTGCCTTATCTGGCCGTAACGCGCCCCGAGGGCGCGCTGGATCTCGCCGACGTCGAGGACGACGCCACCAAAAACTACCACTGGCACATGCAAGGGGCGCTGGCGCCGTATGCCCTCCGGCCCTTGCTGGCCACAAACCACGCCGAGCGGGTCCTGGACTTGTTCGCATTCGCTCAGCCTCTGTCGCTGAACGCGGACGTGTGGGGTTGTTTGGCTGATAACAACAGCCTGGGCGCCAGGGGACACGTGGCACTGACAAATTTCACCATCCGCGGCGAGATCGTTGGCTGGGTTGAAGGCGACTTTGGCTATACCAACCGGGTTCTTGATTTTTTCCAGCCGCGCCTCCAAACCGGCGCGCAAAAGATGAGCGCCGACGGCATCGCCGTGGATTTCAATTCGTGGCGGATTTATTTCACCAATGGTTTCAGCACGGTGGATCCGCGGGCGGTCGCGCGCGCCATCAGCCGCAAGGCCGGCGAGGTCATGGACCCTTATCGTTTTGGCGCACCCTGTCCGGCGCGCGTGAACGGCTACGCGCCGTTACGCAGCATGGGGGACGCGGATTTATGGTTTGAGGCGGAAGGCACGCCGTTGGAATGGTTGAAACTCAAGACGTCGCGCATCACCGGGGAAATCCACTGGCTGGGCGAGACGTTGATGCTGACGAATCTGGCGGCGGCGTTTTATGGCGGGGATGCGAACGGTTTCGCCCATTTTGATTTCCGGCCAAGGTCGGGCGCAGATTTTGAATTTGCCGCCAATGTCAGAAACGCGAGCTTGCATTTGCTGGCGGCAGATTTATTGTCGCCGACCAATCATCTGGAAGGCGTGCTGAGCGGACGGTTTGTGATGACGAGCGCAAACTCGGATGACTGGCGCACCTGGAACGGTTACGGGAGGGCCAACCTGCATGATGGATTGATCTGGGATGTTCCTGTTTTTGGCATCCTGTCGCCGGTGTTAAATATGGTCATGCCCGGTCTGGGCAGCAGCCGCGCAACGGAGGCGGCGACGCAATTCGGCATGACCAACGGGGTGATATTCTCAGACGACTTGGAAATTCGATCGACGATGATGCGGTTGCAGTATGACGGCACGGTGGATTTGCGGAGCCACGTGGACGCCCGCGTGACCGCTCAATTGTTGCGTGACACCTGGGTCGTCGGCCCCCTCTTGAGCACGGCTCTATGGCCGGTCAGCAAGCTGTTTGAATACAAAATCACCGGCACGCTCCAGCACCCGCAAAGTGAGCCGGTCTATATTCCCAAAGCCCTGCTTCTGCCCTTGCACCCGATCCGCAGTCTGGAGGAGATGCTTTCCAATGGCATCAATACCAACGCGGTGCCGATGCGGTAAATTCAAAGTGTGCCCTACCGGCCGGGGTAGGGCACGGCATTGGTATTGACGTAACCTTCCGGCGACAGCGGCTGAAACAATCCGGATCCCGACGAAGGAGCGGCCGATTGCGGCCTGCCCGGCATCGGTTGCGCCTGGAAGGGTGGAGCCGCATTTTTCGCCGACGTGCCCGAATCGGGCAACGAGACGGCGTTGGTATCAACCAAATCACCTTGGGGCACTGGTTGGTAGGACGAGTCCGGCGGCGCAGCATGCATGCGTTCCCGTCGTTGCTCCGCTTGTTCGGCCTGGCGTTGTTCTGTCTCTTCGTTGGCCAGCGCAGCCGAAATGCCGGGCAATCGTTTTTCTTCTTCAGTTGTTTGCACCGCGGCAACTTCCGGAGTTTTCAGAACAGTGGGACGCATTAATACGAGCAACTCTTCCCGAGTATGGTTGCTGGTGCGGCTGCTGAACAGGCTGCCCAATATCGGTATGTCTTGCAGCAGAGGAACGCCGTTTTTGCTCTTGTCCTTTTCGGTGCGGATAAACCCGCCGAGGATGATGGTGTCGCGATCCTTGACAGCGACCTCGGAGGAAAGCTGGCGTTTGTCAGTGTTGGGAACGTTGCCCACGCCCTGAATAAACGTGCTGCCATTGAGGTCGTCAATTTCCTGGCTGATGTCCATTACCACCAGGCCGTTCGGATTGATGAACGGCGTCACGTCCAGCGAGATGCCCACCTGCAATTGCGAATACGAGGAACTGGGGCCGCCGCCGATGCCGCTGTTGTAATAAACGCTGGTGACGTACGGCACCGTCTCGCCGACAAAGAATTGCGCTTCTTTGGCCTGGAAAGTCTGAATGCGCGGGCGCTGGATGATGGAAACCGAACTGTCTGACGCCGCCGCCGCCAAAGCCACATCCCACGTCGGGCCGATGTTTCCGAAATAGCTCAAGCCGCTCCCCAGGCTGTTGCCGAAAGCCGTGCTTGCAGTCGAGGTCGCATTGGTACCCAGGGTGTTGTTCATGAAATCAAAGAACGACTGACCATTGTTGTAACCACCGGCGCCTTGGATGCCTTGGGTAGGACTGAACGTCTTAGGATTTTGCGCCACCGACACACCGAAATTCCAGCCATTGTTCAGGTTCACATCCATGATGACCGATTCAATGAGCACCTGCGGCAGCAAAACGTCCAGCTTGGCCACGATGTCCTTGATCGTTTTCATGTCCTCCTTGGTGGCATAGACCAGCAATGAATTGCTTCGTTCGTCGGCGATGATTTTTGTCGGGCCCAACAGTTGAATTTCACCCTGTCCCCCGCCGGACGCCGCGCGCTGGATGATGGACTGCAATCGCTGGCTGAAAGTGCCGCCTCCCGCGGCTCCACCCGCAGCAGTTCCAAATGGCCGTGTTATTTGGCCGCCGGACTGATTGCCACCGCCGTTTTGATACTGATTGCCGGTGCCACCCATGTTACCGAAGGCGCCACCCCGCGAACTGGGAGTGGTGGCATTGCCGATGGCCGAACTGGAACCGCCGAGGCTGTTCAAGGCGTTGGCGATGTCGTCCACCATGGCATATTTGATCGGAATGACCTCGGAAATAAACTCCTCCGGCATAATCACGTCCACCTGGCTGATAAACTCCAGCATCCGTTTAATGTTCTCGGCGTAGTCCCGAAGGATAAGAATGCCATTGCTGTCAATCGGGAAAACCCCGTTCGGAATCTTGGCGAATTGTTGCAAGACGGGGGCCAATTCGCTGGGCTTGATATATTTCAACTGGACGATGTGGGTCACGTATTGACCGACGTCCGGCAGTTGGGCGGCATCGTTGGTGTTGAAGGCCGCACCTTCCTGGCTGGCCTGGGCCACGGGCACGGCTTTGACAAATTTGTCGCCAATATTGATGAGCGCAATGCCGTTGAGCGCCAGCACACCTTGCAGCGCCTGAACCACCTCGTCTTTGGTCAGCGGCGTCTCGGTGTAGAGGACGATCTTCGCCTGAGGCAGACCTGCCCGCAACAACGTGCGTCCCACGTAACGCGCGTAAACGTCAAGGACCTGATCCACATCCACGCCCTGAAAATTGATGTCGCCGGCGGGAACCATCTCCTGGGCGGCGGCCGACGTTGCGGTGGCGGGGGCAACGGTTTGGCTGGCAGCCGGCGTTGACGGCAATCCCGGCTGAGGCATCGGGTTATCGGCGGGGTTGACCGCCGGGATACCGGGGCGTTGGGGCACGAGACGGGGGCCGGGTGGCATTTGCGCCCGGAGGCCAAGGCCGGTTAACAGCACGAGCAGGATGAGCGTGGTCGTTTTCACGGTTGTTTCATGGTTTCGTTTTGTTCTTCAAATCAGTTTTTGCCGGAGCTTTTTGGTAGCTGGCAATCAGCCGGATGTTGGCGTTGAGGCGCTGGTGCGCCGGGTCGGGCTGCAACTCCAGATCGTGCACTCGAATCATGGAAGCATCGGAACCGAGCTTGTAAAGAAAATCCACCAATTGCGGGTCCCCGGCGGTAACGTTGATGCTTTCGGTCACCTCAACGAAAAACTCATTTGTACGGGTCATTTGCCGCGACGTGTTAATGATGCCGACGCCGCTGCGCGCCGATTGCGAATCAATTGTGCGGATGAAATTAATGGCCTGGTCCTCAGGCGCAACCGCGCCGCCCTGGCCTTCCATTTTTTTCACCAACGCCGCGTACCGGGCGGATTGCGCGATGGTCGCCTGGTAGAGCGCCAGTTTGCGTTGGGCATCCTCCAAACTGTAGCGCAGACGACTCCAATCGGAAAAATGCGGCCAGATGAAAACATAATTCAACACCAGAAACAAAACCACCAGCACCGCCACCGCCAGCCGGCGCTCCAACGGACGCAATTGGGCGAAATACTTTTTCACTTCACCTCCTCCGGCTTGTGGTTGAGCATGAGCGAGAATTGCCAGCTTACCTTATTGGCGGTCGCGCGAAAAACCGGCACCTCGCCACTCGCAGGATCAAACATGGGTTGACCGTCCACCTCCGCTTTGCGTACCGCGTCATAAAAATGATCGGTAATTTGGGAAACCTGGTCCTGATCGACGACGCCGTTGAGGGACAATTGCTGGCCATCGGCAAAACTCAGCCGCTGCAACGTCAGGCCGGCGGGCAATTGTTCGGCCACAATTCTCCAGCAATCCAGCGCCGCGTATTTCAAATCCTGCCGTTGGTTGAGCACCTCGTAACGCGCCTTGAGTTGCAAGGCGTTGGTGTAACTGCCGTTCAACGCCGCGACCTGTTGCGCCACCCGGTCCACCTGATACCCCAACACCGTGGTTGCGCAGAAATAAATTATCACTCCGACCACGTATAGAATTCCCGCCGCCGCCAAACCCCGCAACCACAGGCGATCCACAAATTGCTGGTGATAACGCGTGGAAAATTCCGCCGGCAGCAGGGTGCTGCGCGCGTCGCCTTGCGTGGAACGCCGGGCGGTGCGCGCGGCCAATTCCGCAAACGGCAACGGCCTGGTCACCTGCACCGGCTCGTCCAGGCCCGCGCGCAGGGCGCTTTCCCATTCGCCGGCGACCGCCCCGTCGGCGACCAGGTGCCAGACGGGCGGCGCGGTCAGCCAGCCTTCCAATTCCCCGGCCCAGGTGAGTTGGGTCAACTGGTCCTTCAAGCCTGTGGCGTGGTCGCCGGTTGCCGGCAAAACCACGAAACTTAAATTCCGCAACGCGCCGCCGCACCGCCACGCCACCAGCGCCACGTTCTGCCCGGTGAAAGCCGCGGGATAAATCCACGCGCCGTCTTCCGTCGCCGGCGTCGCTTCCAGTTCGTCCAGCATGGGCGCTTCGAGCCGGTCCGCCAGATAGCCCTGACCTTCAATTTTGCCGAGAAACCCCTCGACCGCATGGCGGGCGGCGATGACGACAATGACCGTCTGCAAATCGGCCGCGGTTTGTGGCAATACGTGGATCATCCACACGACCTGCGCCACAGGGAGGGGCGACAACTTCTCCAGCTGCAATTCCACCATCGCCACCGTTTCCTCGAAGCTGCTCCGGGGCAATTCGATAACGCGTAAAAAAACGTTTTCCGGCGGCAACCACGCGACATTCAACCGGGGCTGCCACAACGAACGCCACGACTTGGCCACCAGGCTGAAGGGCAAAGATTCGCCGGGCGCGCCGGCGTGCTCGCGACTGAAGGCAAAGCCGCCACCCCGGGCTTCGAACTGCCAGAGGCGGTGGGCGTCCGTGCCGACGTGGAGGATGTTGCAAGATTGCCAGCGCGCCATATTCAGAAGGCGGAAGGCGGAACGCGGAAGGCAAAACACAAGACGCCGCAGAAAATTCTGCCTTCTTCATTCCGCCTTCTGCCTAGAGATTTCATCACGCCTTGACCCACATTTCGGTTTTGGTGTCGCCAATGAGCGCGTCCATGTGTTCCTCGATCTGGGTAACGCGCAGGACCTCCTCAATGGTGGTTTCGCCGGCCTTGACCTTGTTCCAGCCGTCGGTGCGCAGGGTGCGCATTCCCAGTTCGATGGCCCGGGCGGCAATGGTTGAAGCCGGAGCGCGGTTCAAGATCAACGGACGGATGGTTTCGTTCAGAATCAGCAGTTCATAAATGCCCTTGCGCCCCTGATAGCCGAGTTGCCGGCAATCTTCGCAGCCGGCCCCGCGCCAGAATTTCGCCGTGTCAATTTCACTTTCGGGAAACCCGATTTTTTGCAGGTAGTCACGCTCCACTTTCTGTTCGGTCTTGCAGTGAGGGCAGATGGTGCGGACGAGACGTTGGGCCATGACCGCTTCCACCGACGACGCCACCAGGAACGGTTCAATGCCCATGTCAATCAACCGCGTAAACGCGCTGGGCGCATCGTTCGTATGCAGCGTGCTGAACACCAGGTGGCCGGTCAGCGACGCGCGGATGGCGATTTCCGCCGTCTCCAGGTCGCGGATTTCCCCTACCATGATCACGTTCGGGTCCTGACGCAAAATATGGCGCAACCCCATCGCAAACGTCAGCCCGATTTCCGGTCGCACGGCAATTTGATTGATGCCCTTGAGCTCGTATTCGACCGGTTCCTCAATGGTAATGATGCGCTTGTGAACGGAATTGATGGCGCTCAAAAAGGCGTAAAGCGACGTGGATTTGCCCGAACCCGTCGGGCCGGTCACAAGGAAAATCCCGTGGGGTTTGACAATGATTTCGCGAATCATCGCCTCGTCCTGCGGCGCGAAACCAAGCTTGTCGAGGCTCAGGAAAATTTTCCCGCGTGTGAGCAGGCGGAGGGAAACACTTTCGCCATAAACCGTCGGCACGGTCGAAACCCGGATGTCAATTTCCTCGCCCTTGATGCGGACGTTAATCCGGCCGTCCTGCGGCAGGCGCTTTTCGGAGATATTCATGCCGCTCATCACTTTGATGCGCGAAATGAGCGCCGCCTGAAACCGTTTGAGCTGCGGCGGCATCGGCGTCTGATGCAGGATGCCGTCAATGCGGTAGCGAATACGCAGCTCGTCCTCCGCCGGTTCAAAATGAATGTCCGTCGCGCGGTCCTTGTGGGCTTCCCAAATGATCTGGTTGACGAATTTGATGACGCTGGCTTCCTGGTCGTCCTCGGTGATTTCCTTGTCGGAGGCAATTTCCAGCTCCAACGGCTCGCTTTCGCCCAGCTCGTCCAGGGTTTCGGCCCCGACGCCGTAGTATTTTTTGAGCGCCTTTTCGATTTCCGTTTTGGGCGCCAGCGCGAATTGCACCGGGCTGTGCGCATCAAATCGCACGGCGTTCATCATCGCGGCGTCAAACGGATCGCTGACGACGACTTGCAGCGTGTCGCTGTTCAGCGCCGCAGGCAGCACGCTGTATTGAAAGGCGACTTTCGTGGAAAGTTTGTTCCGCGCCTCCGGCGGGATGGTATGCTTGTGCAGGTCCACAAACGGCCAGTTGAGCGCATTCGCCAGCCGCTGCAAAAAAACATCCTCGGCGAGACCGCGCTCCCGCGCCACGAATGACAACAACGACTCCGTCGAGCCGTTGTCCGCCGCCGCACGCCACGCCTTCCGCCAGTCGTCAAACTGTCCGGGAGTTGTTTCTGCGACCGTCGCGACCAGATTTTTTACCGAGTTAAAACCCATTCAAATTGTCCAGATTACTTTGTTATATCAACAATCGCAGCGAAAAAAAGTTGCGTTTTGGCCCGAAAAACCCGCAAAGTCTGGCGCGACCAAAAATGAGGCAATTTGCCACCATTACTGTCATCGGGCGCGACAAAACCGGCGTCGTCGCACGCATCACCGCCTTTCTGTTCCAGCAAATGGCCAATATTGAGGCTTTGGAGGAGCAGGTCACCCGCGGCCAGTTCAGCATGACACTCCAGGCCTCATGGCCAAATAGCGATTGTCGTGCCGCCACCCTGCGCGCCGGCCTGGACGAACTGGCGCAGCAACTCGGCATGGAAATCAAAATCCGGTTCACCGAGCCGAATCGGCGGCAGCGTTTCGCCATCATGGTGACGAAGGAGCGGCACTGTTTTGATGCGCTCAGGACGGCGCACCGCCGGCACGAAATCAAGGCTGACCCCGTGCTCGTTCTTGGCAACCGCCCCAACCTTGCGCCGCTCGCCAAAAAGTCCGGATTGCCGTTCGCACACATCCCCTGGACTGACCGCGCCCGCGCCGAAGCCCGCGCCCTGCGCCTGCTCGAAGAACGCGAAATTGATTTTGTGGTGCTCGCGCGGTTTATGAAAATCCTTTCGCCAAACTTTGTGTGGCGATTCAAAAATAAAATCATCAATATCCACCCGTCGTTGCTTCCAAGCTTCCCCGGCCCGCAGGCCTACCGGCAGGCTTACGAAAGCGGGGTGAAAATCGCCGGCGTCACCGCGCACTTCGTTTCCATGCGGTTGGATGAAGGCCCGATTATTGCGCAAGGCTCGTTTCAGATCCGTCCGGGCATGACACTCAAGGAGATTGTCGCCCGCGGCCAGCAAGTCGAGGCCGGGGTGCTGGTCAAAGCGGTGAAGCTTTATCTCGGCAAACGCCTCGACGTTTATTGGGGCGTGGTCAAAGAGGTTTAAAAATCAACGGATTGGCAAAAGGCAGAAGTGGGCACAGAGAGAAAGACCCTGGTTTTCCCCGTTTTTGGGGCAGAACAGGATTGACCTCCTTCCTTCAATCTGAGGTTCAAAAATTTTCCGGGAAAATTGTTCACATGGTTGAACCAATTCCGCCTCGGTGTGTCGGAAATACAAAAGAGGTGAATTTTATGAATATCGTTGCCAAGCATAAAGAAAACCTTCCCGGCGCGGTCTTGAAGGCCGTGATTATTTACGATGATTTCGATGCGGCCACACACGCCATGGCGTTGTTGGAACGCGTCACCCCGTGCGTAGACCCGGCTATCAAGTGGGACATCAAGCCCTGGAGAAGCGACGTCTTGAAACAGCCAACCCTGGCCGCTTTGACCGTGGCGGTGGCCGCCAATGCGGATTTGATCGTGTTGGCCTTGAATCATCTTCATCCGCCACCGCTTGGATTGCAGGACTGGCTTAAAAACTGGGCGGGGCAACGGCGGATCAAAGATGCTGCCGTGCTGGCGTTGTATACTGGCACAAGCCTTTCGCAGTCAAAACCCTGGAACGAAATCAAAACGCTCGTGGAAGCCCGCGATTTGACCTTTTTAGACGGGCATCACCTCAGGAATAACGACCGTCCGGCACGCGATGTTCATCAGCTGCCGCAACGAAAGCAACTGGCGGTACCGGCACCGCGACCGCCATTCGCCGAACGGCTGCCCGTTCCGCATCATTGAGGCATCAATGAGGAAATTTACCTTCAGGTTTGCTTTGCTTTCGCGAGAGGTTTAAGGTGTCAGCGGCGAAAGCCGATTTTGCGAGAGATCAATTAGCCGCGGTGGATTTTCTGCCGCAGCGGCACGGAGTGGGTAAAACACCCGCAAAACGGTTGAGCTCACTCCGTGTCATCGTTTATTAAGAAGGGAGATGTTGAAGTGGGAACGATCTCTGCGTCGCAAAATCCAAGGCGCCGTGGCAAGAGGCGCATAGAAAGGAATCACATCCTATGGCACACAAGACATACCCAAAAAATGGCAATCCGGGCCGGCAACAAACCTTCTCGTTCTCCGCACCCGAGGCGCGGAGCGTGCAACTGGTGGGTGATTTTACCCAGTGGCAGGAGCGCCCCATCAACCTGCAGAGAGGCGCGGACGGCGTGTGGCGGGTCGCCGTGCAGTTATCGCCCGGCACACATCACTATCGCTTCCTGGTGGACGGCCAGTGGCGCGACGATCCCGAATGCATTCTGCGCGCGCCGAACCCCTTCGGCAGCGAAGACATGATGCGGCAAGTGGCCTGAGTTGGATGCGCTGACCGCGGACCATCAATCATGGAATCACTAGCCCGGTGTGGGAAACACGCCCCGGGGAGGGTGGTCTTGACGTCTGGATGCCGGGAGAATTTGATTTTCTCTTTTGACGCAGAGTTCAGGGACATCCGGAAACAGGGCGGGCGCAACCGAATGAATGCCGATGTGCCGGCTCTGCGTGTTTTATTCAACATCTCACCGCCTTTATGTGTCAGAACCATTGTGATATGAGCGCGATCGTGCAACCGGGAATAATGACACGCGGGCGCATAAACCTGGATTTGAACGCGCCCGGACCTGAACTGACCTGCCGTTTTGGAACTTCAACCCGCCCAGGAGCAAAAGGCGCAAAATGAAGATGTGGTTGGGAAAAACGATATTGCCGGTGGGACTGATCCCGGTGCTGCTATCGGGTTGCGTAACTTATCCCATCGCCAAAAACCTCCAGGACCAGGCCCGACCGCTGACCCTGGCACAAGTAAGAGCGGATCCGGGCGCCTGCCAGGGCACGATTGTTATTTGGGGCGGCAGAATCATCAAGGTTGACAACGACGTGAACCGCAGCGCTCTTTACGTTCTGGAACTGCCTCTGGGTGGTGACGGCAGACCGTTGGAGTATGCCGACACTTCCGGGCGTTTCATCGCCAGCAGCAAGGAGTTCCTGGACCCGGAGGTTTTCCAGCAGGGACGGCTGGTGACGGTGGCCGGTACCGTTGCCGGCTTGGAAAGTGGCCCGGTGCAGAAAGCCCAATACACTTATCCGGTGGTAAGCATCAAGCAAACCCACCTATGGCCCGTTGCGCGAAGTTATTACTACGATGACTACTACAACTATCCTTACGGATATTGGTATCCAGGTTGGTATTGGTGGGGCTGGTACCCGGCATGGGGCTGGGGTTGGGGATGGTGGGGAGGGGCATGGTATGGTCACCATTGGAACCGGGGCTGGCACTATCAAAATCAAGGCGGCCATTGGGGTGGAGCCTACCATTACTCGAGCGGATCGCAGGGCCGATCTTCCGGCGGAGGCTACTGGCATCATTAGGAACCGGCCTTGGCCCCCTTGGCCACAGGACCTGAAATCATTCGCGCCAACGTTACCCTTCGCTGTTGTACAGCTGTGCCAACGTCTTGACGGCTGTTATCTCATCCGCAAGCCCGTAGCCGCGCTGCGGCCACCGTCTGACCCCAACAAGGTTTAGAATTCCCGGATGCGTTAAAAATTTTGCCTTCGAAAAATGACGCTTGCCGAGTGGCCGGGGTCGCCACATTTTAGGCCATTCTATGAAAATTAAATCAGGGGCCTTCCGGGTTTGCGAAGGTGAACAGATCAAACTCAAGCGGTGGCCGACCAGGGTGAAACCCTTCTACCCTTCGAAGGAGCATTCCCAGGAAATCCTCGCCGAACACACCCGGGAATTGAGCCGGCAACAAGGCCTGCTTTACGCCGACAACCACTACGCGGTGTTGCTGATTTTCCAGGCCATGGATGCCGCCGGCAAAGACGGCGCCATCAAGCACATCATGTCCGGCATCAACCCGCAGGGCTGCGAGGTTTTCAGCTTCAAACAGCCCGGCCCCGAGGACCGGGAGCACGATTTTCTTTGGCGCACCACCTGCCGCCTGCCGGAACGCGGGCGAATTGGCATTTTCAACCGCTCTTATTACGAGGAAGTGCTGATCGTGCGCGTGCACCCGGAAATCCTCCGCGCCCAACAGATTCCGGAGGAATTGCTCAACCAACGAACGCTCTGGGAAAAAAGGTATCGCTCCATTCTGGACCTGGAGAAGCACCTGCATCGCAATGGGACACGCATCGTTAAATTCTTCCTGCACCTGTCGAAGGATGAACAACGCCGCCGGTTCCTCGAACGGATTGACGACCCGGCGAAAAACTGGAAATTCAGCCAGGCCGACCTCGCCGAACGGAAATTCTGGAGGGACTACATGAAGGCTTATGAAGATTGCCTCGGCGCCACCAGCACCGACCATGCGCCGTGGTATATTGTTCCCGCCGACGACAAGGAAAACGCCCGGCTCATTATTTCACAAATTATTCTCGATACCTTGAAATCGCTGAAGCTGAGTTATCCCAAACCCGGCCAGGCGCATCGCCGGGAATTGCAATCCATCCGCAAATCGCTCGCAAAATAACGATCATCCGACATGACCGGCCTGCTCGCCACTGCGTTCACGGATTTTCCCCGGCGCTCCGTGATTCTGGCAATTTTTGCCATCACTTATCTTGGCATCGCCATGGGCCACGTGCCCGGTTTGAAACTCAATCGCGTCGGCATCGCCTTGCTGGGCGCCATTGCGATGATGATATTTGGCGACGTTTCCACCGGCAACGTCATTTCGTACATTAACTGGCCGACGATCTTTCTGCTGTTCGGCTTTTTTGTGATTTCGGCGCAACTCCGGCTGTCCGGGTTTTACGACCGGGTGGCCGGCGCCATTTCCGCGCGGCTCAGCCATCCCGCGCGGTTCCTGTTGGTCCTGATGGCGGCCACCGGTATGCTGTCCTCGTTTTTGAATCACGATATCGTCTGCTACGTTTTCGCGCCGATTGCCGGAGCCGCTCTCCTGCGCAAACGAATCAATCCCGCCCCGTTTTTGGTCGCGCTGGCCGTCGCCAGCAACATCGGCGCGGCGGCAACGCTCATCGGCAATCCGCAGGATATGATGATCAGCCAGATCGCGCATTTGGATTTCGGCGGTTACATTCTTTGGACGTGCGTCCCGGTCACGTTTGCGATGGCCGCCGCCTACGGCATCATCTGGCGACTGTCGCGGAAAAGACTGGCACTGACCGCGGCCGCGCCGGCGGAATTAACCCAGCAAGCCTATCCGTTCAATCGGCCTCACACCATCAAAGGCATCGTCATTCTGGTCGTGGTGGTTGGTTTGTTCTTCACCGGGTTGCCCAAGGAAGTTATCGCCCTGGCTGCCGCCGGAATTCATCTGGCGAGCACCAGGTTTCGCACCAACGATTTACTGGGCCTGGTGGATTGGCCGATTCTTGTGTTGTTCATGGGATTGTTTGTGGTCACCGGCGCCTTCCAATCCACCGGTTATGGCGCTCAGGCCGTGCAATGGCTGGCACACGGCGGTTTTAATCTCAACTCGCCAACCACCCTGACGTTGACGACAGCCGGATTGTCCAATCTGATCAACAACTCGGCGGCGGTGATGTTGCTGCTCAAGATGGTCAACCTCTCACAGCCGACCGCCGCTTACCTTCTGGCGCTGGCGAACAGCTTCGGCGGCAGTCTCATCATCATCGGCAGCGTTTCCAACATTATCGTGGTTCAACAGGCCCGTACTCTGGGCGTCAAGATCTCCTTTTGGGACTTTGCCCGGCTGGGCATCCCGGTGACATTGGCCGCGTTGGCCGGACTGCTGATTTGGATTGCCCTGGTGACTTAATCAAAAAATCGGCGAGGAACCAAAATCGCGCGCCTGCCCCGTAGATCCGCCAGCCTATCCCATTCTTTTAAAAGCACTTGGAGCAGACAGATCCATTTTAGACGCGTGCGAATTCTCATGAAACTTCTTCCACGAGAACGTCGTCTATGTTCGTGGTGGGCGGACCATAATACCAACTATTATTGATATTCGCGTAAAATAATGGGCGCATTTCCCGTTAAGTCGCAGTTCAGTGATCCGTCCAGTTGATTGAATGAGCGATTATGATTCGGCGATTCCCGGCGCATCGGTTTGTGATGGCTTCTCTGGCAACGGCGATTCTGGCCGTTTCATCACGGTCCCATGGGGTGACCATCCTGTCGGGGCCTTCCTTTTCCCCGGCAACCAATGCTCCGCTGGCCGGAGTGTTGCAGTTGACCACCGATGTGGATTCAAGAATCAGCGTCCTGGTCAGCGACGCGACGGGCATCTGGGAACGCGATTTCTATGATTATGCCACGACCCACTCGGTGACAATGCTTGGGTTCAAGCCGGATCAAACCAACGAAATCCAGGTTACGGTGTATGATAAGAGCCGGAACGCATATACGGCCCCGCAACTGCTGACGTTTGTCACCGGTTCCTTGCCGGCGGATTTCCCGGTTTACAACGTGTTAACCAGTGAACCAAGCCAAATGGAGCCGGGATATTTTTTATTCATTATTGCGAACCGAAGCGGCACCCTTACCAATTACATCACCATCATGGACGGTTCTGGGAATGTCGTCTGGTATTGCCCGTCCGTACTTTCGATTGATAATGAAGCGCGACAACTGGACAACGGCGATTTGTTCATGGAACAGCAAAGCCCATCGAATAATTTCCTGGAGATCAATATGCTCGGAGAGGCAGTCAGGACCTGGTCTCCGCCCGCAGGCTATCCGGTAAATGCCCACGAAGGGCTCGTAACCGATCATGGCACGATCTTATATCTCAGTGATGTTGCCGAGGAAGTCTCCAATTTCCCGAGCAGCGATAGCATCTCCAATGCTCCGGTGGAAACGACAAACATTGATGACAATCCGGTCGTTGAAATTTCGATGACCAACTCGGCGCTCCTCAATGCCTGGTCGCCCTTGAAGTTGATGGATCCCACGCGAGTCACTTACCTCACTTATGCCGTTAATGAGGGCTCCGGCTCGCCTGTCGGGGTGGATAATGAGCATGCCAATGCGATCATTGAAGATACCAATGACAATTCCATCATTGTTTCGTTACGTACGCAGAATGCGGTCCTCAAATTCTCCCGAGCCACCGGACAGTTGCTATGGATACTGGGTTCGCCGGCCAATTGGGGGACGAATTGGCAGCCCTACCTGCTCACCCCCGTGGCCACGCCGTTCGACTGGAATTACGGCCAGCACGCGCCGCAACTTACGCCCCAGGGCACGTTGCTGGTTTACAACGACAATAATTTCCAGGCCAGTCCTTATGATCCGCCGGTGGCCGACGCGGACAACTACAGCAGTGCGATCGAATATAACATCAATGAAACCAACATGACGGTGTCCGAAGTCTGGAATTCTGCCTGGCAGACAAATCAAGACCGCCTTTTTACGCCCTACGTGGGTCGGGTACAGTGGCTTCCCCAAACCCGGAACATCCTGGTTGATTACGGCGCCGTCAGTTATGTCAATGGAGTCCACCCCAGTGCCTACAGCCCCTCAGCGACTGCGGTTCGGATTGTAGAATACACCCACGACCCGGTGCCGCAGGTGGTGTTCGATGTTTCCTTTTTCGATGATACCAACATCAGTTCAAGTTATGGCGGGACGTTCTGTTATCGTGCCTATCAAATTCCCGATCTTTATACCCACCCGGCCGAGCCGGTCGCCGACCTCATGTTAAGCGACGAAGATCAGATACCGCTCTTGGAATTTTCAGCTGACCCGAGCCAAAGTTATCTTATTGAAGCCTCAACCGACCTGACGAATTGGACCAGCATCGGAGCGCCGATCCAAGAGGGAGCCGCTGGCGATTATGATTTTGAGGATCTGGACAGCATTCACTTTACGAACCGCTTTTATCGCGTGGTCACGCAATGACGCAAAAACTGGCCATCCGCCTGCCGTTATCCAGATTCAACGCGATTCGGCCATAAAACAGCGAATACGAAGAATCCTCGCGGAATAATTTAACATCCAGCCCGAGGGGAGGCCGGGGTGACAGGCTCTTTTCGTCGTGAATGAACCGAGGCAGCGCCCGCCTTCCGTCTCGACTCGGAGTGCCGACGCGCGTACGTTGCCGATATGAACCAACTTCTCATCAGCCTGATGGGTGCGTTGCTGGCAACAAACCAGCCACAGGCCGTCAGCAATTTGATCCAGCAAAGCGCCGGCGTCTCGGTCAATCTCCCCAACCCGAATGACCCGGCCGAGAAGGAACTGATCCGGTTGATGGCCGAGGACGATGCGGCCATGGCCGAAGTGGACAAATGGATTCAGGACAATAACGCCTTCGCCGCCCAGGGCGCGGGCGAAACCAAAGCCGAACTCAACCAGCGCATCATGGCCCGACTGGACGTGGTTCGCAAAAGCTACGAGGACTTTTTGCGGCGCTATCCGGATTTTGTTCGCGGGCATCTGGCCTACGCCAGTTTTCTGAACAACATCGGTGACGAGGAGGCCGCAAAAGCCCAGGATGAAAAGGCCCGGGAGCTGGATCCCAAAGACCCGGCGGCTTGGAACAACCTCGGAAATTACTATGGCGAAAACGGCCCCATCACCAATGCTTTTGTGTATTATGCCAAGGCCATTGAGCTGGATCCCCGCGAGCCGGTTTATTATCAGAACCTCGCCACCATGGTTTATCTCTATCGCGTGGATGCCAGGGCCTATTATCACATTGACGAACAACAGGTCTTCGACAAGTCACTCGCTCTCTACCGCAAGGCGGTGCAACTGGATCCGGACAATTTTCCCCTAATAACCGATTACGCCGAGAGTTACTACGGCATTCGCCCCCTCCGCACCAACGACGCACTGGTTGCGTGGACCAACGCGTTTCAAGTCGCCCACGACGACCTCGAGCGCGAAGGCGTTTATATTCACCTCGCCCGGATTAAAATGCTGGCCGGGCGCTACGCCGAAGCCCGGGCGCAACTCGAGGCGGTGACCAATGAGACGTATGCCGGCCTCAAACACACTCTCGAAAATGCCATCACCTGGCGGGAAAACCAGGCAACCAATGTGCACGCCGTTCCTGATGCTGCGCCCATTGACTCCAACGCGCCCGCCCAGGTCCATTGAATTTTTCGTGGTTGGTAAAACCTGGAAATCCTGCTAAATTAAACAACCTTTTTGCACCAACCATGAATTTTTATGACACGCTGAAATTTGACGCCAACGGACTGATCCCGGCCATCGTTCAGGATCAACGAACCGGCCGGGTGCTGATGATGGCGTGGATGAATCACGCCTCGCTGGAAAAGACCCTCGTGACCGGCAAGACGCATTTCTGGAGCCGTTCACGCCAGAAATTCTGGATGAAAGGTGAAACCAGCGGCCATGTGCAGAGCGTCAAAGACATTGCGTTCGATTGCGACGGCGACGTGCTGCTCATCCAGGTTGAGCAGACCGGCGCCGCCTGTCACGAAGGCTACCAATCCTGTTTTTTCCGGTCGGTGGAAAATAACGGAAAATCGGTTAGGATAACCGAGGCCCGGCTTGAAACGCCGGAACAAATTTACGGAAAGAAATAATGGACAATTCGGTCTCATTCGACAGTCACCAGTATTTTCTAATGCTCGGACTGCTGGTCTTCGGGCGCGGGATGGATTTCCTCAGCACGTGGATTGCCACGCCCAACCTGGCGCTGGAAGGCAATCCCATCGCCAAAAAGCTCGGCTGGCGCTGGGGGTTGTTGCTCAACGCAGTATTGGTCATCGCCCTGGCCCTGTGGCCGTTGTCGGCCATTGTTGTTGCCACCGCCAGCGTGCTGGTGGCCGCGCGCAATTTTCAGTCTGCCTGGCTGATGCGTTCGCTGGGTGAGGATGCCTACCGCGAATGGCATGTGCAGCGCGTGCGGGAGACACGCGTCACGCTCCATCTCTTTTGCCTGGCCGGCAACACGTCGTTGACGGCCGTGGTCGGTGCGGCGCTGATTTATTTCAGCAAGCCATGGCAGGTGCCGTTTGCCATCGGCATGGGCATGGTGGCTTACGCCATCGCCGTGGCCTTTTACTCCCTACTGGCCATCTGGCGCATCCACCGGGCCACCAAACGCGAGGTGCGCCAGTTGCAAGCTGCACAAAATCAAGCGTCAACCGTCCGCGCGCTCGTGGTTGAAACGTACTCGCGTCCGCCTGATCAAATAGTTTAAGCTGTTGGCGCATGTACTCGCCAACGCTGGAAGAGTTTTTGAGACTGGCCGGGCAGGGGAACTTGATCCCCGTCACGCGCCGTCTGCTGGCCGACATTGAAACGCCGCTGTCGGCTTATCGGAAAATTCGCGGCCAGGCCGAATCCTTTTTA
Source organism: Candidatus Sulfopaludibacter sp. (assembly GCA_035508155.1). GTDB lineage: Bacteria > Verrucomicrobiota > Verrucomicrobiia > Limisphaerales > UBA11358 > UBA11358. The sequence continues at coordinate 26,122 of DATJNM010000058.1, forward strand.
TTTGAATCCGTTGAAGGCGGCGAGCATCTGGGCCGCTATTCGTTCGTCGGCTGCAACCCGCGCGCCGTGATCCGGCAAACCGGGAACCGCGTCGAAGTCGTCGAAAACGGCAAGGTCGTCGAAAGCTTTGAAGTCAAAGGAAGGGCTGGCAGTCCCCGGTCCGCCGCGGCGCGCTCGGAGTGCGCGCCCTACCACGTTGCTGACGGCCTCGAAGTGGTCGAGCGGGTGATGAAAAAATTCCGGCCCGTCACGCTGCCCGGTCTGCCCCGGTTTACCGGCGGGGCGGTCGGCTTCATCGGCTATGAATTCATTCACGACGTCGAGCCGGTGGTACCGCGCCCGCCCAAGGACGAATCGGGCACACCCACCATGGTTTTTCTTATTGCCGATCAATTGCTGATTTTTGACCGGGTGGCACAGACCATCACGATTCTGGTCAACGCGATTTTGAATGACACGGTAAATCCGGCGGACGCCTACGAAGAAGCCACCAGCGAGATCGAACGGCTAATTTCCCTGCTCGAACAACCGAGCGAACATCATCCGGTCACCGTGCCGGACGATGTGCCGGTGATTCCGTTTGAATCCAATCAGACGAAGGAAAAGTTTTCCGCGAACGTCCTCAAGTCCAAGGAATACATCACGGCCGGCGACATCATTCAGGTGGTCGGTTCGCAACGCTTTTGCGCGCCGGTCAAGGCATCGCCGCTGGACATTTACCGCGCCGTGCGTTCCATCAATCCCTCACCCTACATGTTTCTGCTGGAACTGAACGGGTTCTCGCTCGTCGGCGCGTCGCCGGAGATTCACGTGCGCTGCGAAGAGGGAAAAGTGGAAATCCGGCCCATTGCCGGAACGCGGCGCCGCGGCAAAAATGACGAGGAAGATCTGGCCCTGGAAAAGGAATTGCTCGCCGACCCAAAGGAACGCGCCGAGCACGTCATGCTGGTGGATTTGGCGCGCAACGACATCGGGCGCGTCTGCGACTTTGGCAGCGTGCAGGTGAAGGAACTGATGGTCATTGAGCGCTACAGCCACGTCATGCACATCGTCACTCAGGTCGAGGGCAAACTGTCCGCCGGCAAGACGCCTTATGACCTGATGCGGGCAACCTTCCCGGCGGGAACCGTCAGCGGCGCGCCGAAAATTCGCGCGATGCAAATCATATCCGAACTGGAGCAAACCGCGCGTGGGCCGTATGCGGGTTGTATCGGTTACTTTTCCTTCAACGGCAATCTCGACACCTGCATCACTCTCCGCACCGCCCTCATCAAGGATGGCAAGGCCTATGTGCAGGCCGGCGGCGGCTGGGTGAACGATTCCACGCCCGAAGGTGAATATCAGGAAACGGTGAACAAATCCATGGCCATGCGCAAAGCGATTGCGATGGCGGAAAACTTCGTCAAAGGCTGAATACGAATTCACTCACGTTTTCGCCGCCAATGCCTCCAGCGCCTCCATCACGACAGGAATGTGCGTATAGGCCGGGCCGCCCTGCATCATCACAGCCACACTGGCGGCTTCGAGAATTTCGGCGGGCGTGTTGCCGGCGTCGAGGCATTTCTGGACATGCAGATTGATGCACGGTTCACACCGCTGCGCGACTGCAATGCCGAGCGCCACCAGTTCCTTTTGTTTGGTCTTGAGCGCGCCGTCCTTCATAATGTTCAAAAACAGCCCGCCGAAACCCTTCACCATGTCCGGCGCGGACTGTTTCATCTTCTCGGCGGCGCCTTTGAATTTTTCTAAAAAAGCCAATGTGTCAGACATCTATTTTCCCTTTCCTGTTTTTCAGATTCGTCGTTGTTACATGTTGATGTTTAATTAAACGAGCTTGTTTTTCAGGTCAATATTGCATTATCTTTTAATCTCGTCGAAATCAACATTTTTTATCTTCTGTGACATGAACGCATCCCACCCAATTGCCTTGAAGCAAAGCCGGCTCAAATCCATCCGGACCGATGCCCACCCTTTTTGCATCGTGTGCGGCCAGTCAAATCCGCTTGGCTTGGGCGTGAAATTTGTCTGCGAAGAAGACGGTTCGGTTTCGGCGAAATTCCTGGGCCATCCGGCCCTGGAAGGATTTGAAGGACTCTTTCACGGCGGGATGATTGCGTCGCTGTTGGACGGTGCCATGACCAACTGTCTGTTCGCCAGCGGCATCGTGGCACTGACGGGAGAATTGAATGTGCGTTACCGCCTGCCGGTGCTGATTGGTGAGGAGATATGTGTGCGCGCCTGGATTGAACGCTCATGGCCGCCACTGCATTTGCTGGCGGCGGTATTGAAACAGAGGGACGTCGTGAAAGCCACGGCCACGGCCAAATTCATGGAACGGCCATGACCGGCAATATCCAAATCACCGTCTTGGCGGATAAAACGTGAACCACCCTTTCATGCCCGCCGCGCCAGAATTTGCACGACCGCGGCGCGACCGGTGTGGCCGCCACCTTCGATGACTTCGCGCTCGATTTCATGCGCGACAAGAAAATCCAGGCCGGACAATTCGTCGCGCAAAGCCGCCAGCGTCATGAGGAGTTCGGGATTTTTCGGTCCGCCGGTTCCAAAGGCCAGTTGCGCCGGCGTGTAGGCTTCCAAAATAAAAACGCCGCCGGGTTCAAGTCCCGCCACCACTTCACCGTGAATCCGGCGCCGCAGCAGCGGCGGCAAATGCGCGAACGTCGCGACGATTCCCACCCATGCGCCCGGCGCGATGGAATATTTTTCCAGGTTGGCCACGACGGTTTCAATTACGACGCCACGCGCGGCAGCGAGGCGGCGCGCTTTAGCCATGCCAACTTCCGATTGGTCCACGGCCGCCACACGATGTCCCAGCGACGCGAGATAAACGGCGTTTCGTCCTTCACCCTCGGCCAAACAAAGAACGGGGCCGGCGGGAATGTGCGCCGCGCATTCCGCGATGAATGCGTTTGGCGTCTCGCCATAAACATAATGTTCATGGGAAAAACGCTCGTTCCAAAATGCGGCGTCCAGCGAATTCAAACCAAGCCTCCGTTGACGCGGATGTTCTGGCCGGTCACCCAGCCGGCGGCGTCGCTGGCGAGAAATGCAACCACTTCGGCGATTTCCCGCGGCTGGCCAAGCCGGCCAAACGCCGACAGTTTCGCGAACCGGTCAATTTGTTCCGGCGTTTTGCCTTCCTTGAACAATTCAGTTTCCGTTGGGCCGGGGGAAAGCGAATTGACCGTGATGCCGCGCGACCCTAATTCGCCCGCGAGCGAGCGGGTGAATTGTTCCACCGCGCCTTTCGTTGCAACGTAAGCGCCGTAATTCGGCATGGGCCGTGCCGTCGTGGAACTCGATATATTGATGATGCGCCCGCCATCGGCCAATCGCGTCGCCGCCTGCTGGCACGCGAAAAAGACACCTTTGACATTCAAAGCGAAAATTTGATCGAATTCAGCTTCGGTCACGGCGCCGACCGGTTTGCTAAACATCATGCCGGCGTTGTTGATCAAAATGTCCAGCCTGCCAAAATGCGTGAGCGTTTCATCGAACAGCCGGACAACTTCGGTGACACGCGCCATGTCCGCCTGGACGGTCAGCGCCCGACCGCCGGCGGATTCGATTTCATTTTTCAGTGCCGTGGCTTCGCTGGCGCTGCGCGAATAGTTGATGGCGACCGCCGCGCCTTCGCGGGCGAGGCGCCTGGCCACGGCGCGCCCGATGCCGCGCGACGCGCCGGTGACCAGCGCGACTTTTCCCTTTAGTTCAATTTTCATCCACTTAAGATAATCGAACCGAACCGCCTGTCCCAAGTTGAAATGAATGTGATGGGAGCGGGAGGCTGAATCGCAGCGGAATCATTTCCCCGGCGCAGCCGCTGGAACATTGGTGGCGATCAAATCGTTCAACTGCCTGGCCAGGTCTTCCTTGGCTATCAGTCCCAGCGATGATCCCGTCAATTTGCCGTCCTTGAAAAACAGCAGCAGGGGGATGCCTCCGACTTGGAATCTTTGATCCGTTTTGGGCGATTCGTCTATGTTCACTTTGACAAATTTGATTCTGCCTGCGTATTGATCCGCCAAACTGTCCACCACGGGCGACAATTCACGGCACGGCGCGCACCAGGTCGCGTAGCAATCCACCACCACCGGGTTTGATGACTGGATCACCGCCGCATCGAAACTCGTGTCGGTAATTCGTGTAACGTTGGCGGTGGATTGGTTCATGGTCGCGGCTTTGCCACCGCAGACGGATATGGAATAAAACAGCAGCGCGAGAATCGCGCCATAAACTGCGCCACGTTTCCAGTTTGCAGTCAATGGACACATGCCGGGGTTGGATTTGTTGAAATAACCAAGCAACCCGCCCAGGCCGCCGCCAATCAGAATGCAGTCTAAAATGCAGTTCATTGTGTTACGTCTCCTCCTTTTGTTTGGGCAGCCGCGTTTGCTCGCCCATTCCACTGCTTCAAGATGCGTTCCGCCCGCCCATACGATCCCACGTTAAAGACATTCGGACAACCCATTCCTTTCAATTTTACTTTAGCGACGCCGCTGCGCGTGCCACTCAAGCAATGCAGGAGCAGCGTTTGATTTTTGTCCGGAACGCGGCATGGCAACGTCGTTTCGATTTCGTCCAGCGGAATGTTGACCGCCTTTGGCAGATGGCCGGAATTGAATTCACCTCGGCTGCGCACGTCCACCACCAGCGCGCCGTTTTTCAAATGCGCCAGCGCGGTTTGGATGGAAATTTCGCCGGATTTTTTCAGCAGCATAAATACGATGACCACAACCGCGAAGACTTCAAGGGGAATCCAATGCATACTTCTATTTTTTGAAACTTATGCGGCGGCCTTCCGGGCATTCGCCATGAAATAAAGCAGCGGCACCACAATCGGTGCGATCATCATCGAAACCAGACTGCCCGCCATCAGCGAAATGGCCAGCCCCTGGAAAATCGGGTCGAACAGGATCACCGTCGCGCCCGCGACCACCGCCAGCGCCGTCAGCAGGATGGGCCGGAAGCGAATCATGCCCGCTTCCACCACGGCTTCGGCCAACGGCATGCCTTCCGCCAACCGCAGTTCGATAAAATCAACGAGAATGATGGAATTGCGCACCACGATGCCCGCGCCAGCCATGAAACCAATCATCGAAGTCGCTGTGAAAAATGCACCAAGCAGCCCATGCGCCGGCACGATGCCGACGAGCGAAAACGGAATCACCGTCATCACAATCAGCGGCGTGAGAAACGACCGGAACCAACCGACCATCAAAATGTAAATCAACACCAGCACCGCCGCGAACGCCGTGCCGAGATCGCGGAAGACTTCAATCGTGATGTGCCACTCGCCGTCCCATTTGATCGAAGGCGCATTTTCTGTGAATGGCTGGACGGCATTGTAGATTTTCAACGGTGAACCGTTGCCGCCGAACTGGCGCGTGTCGAGTTTCCGCAGCGCCTTGTTCATTTTCAAAATTGCATAGACCGGGCTTTCCACCTGACCCGCCACGTCGCCGATCACGTAGGTCACGGGCATGAGATTTTTGTGGTAAATGCTTTTGTCGGTGATGGCATGCTCGACCGTGACGAGTTCGCGCAAGGGCACGAGCGGTGGCGCACCGGTAGCGGAGCCTGGTTCCGGCAGCGCGTTGGCGTCGCCGGAGCGCACGCGCAGCGCCAGCAAATCATCGGGATTGCTCCGGTCGGCCAACGGCAGTTGCAGGACGATGTTCACGTCCTCCTTCTCGCGCGGGACGTGAAGCAGGTCCACCGACTCGCCGCCAACGGCAATTTTGAGCGACTGCGAAATCGTCTCCGCGCTGATGCCATGGAGCGCGGCCTTTTCCTTGTCTATCACGAAACGCGCCTTCGGCTGGTCGGCCTCGATGTACCAATCAGTGTCCACCACCCCCGGCGTGTTGTGAAAAATGTCAATGAGTTTGCGCGCCAGCGCCAGCCGGTCATTTTCCGCCGGCCCGTAAACTTCAGCCACCAACGTCTGGAGCACCGGCGGGCCGGGCGGGACTTCGGCAACGGCCACGCGCGCGTTGTATTTCACGGCGATGGCAGCCACGCTTGGGCGCACCCGCTCGGCTATTTCGTGGCTCAACGCCTTGCGTTCGCTTTTGGGCAACAGATTGACCTGAATATCCGCCACGTTCGCGCCGTGGCGCATGAAATAATGGCGCACGAGGCCGTTGAAATTGAACGGCGATGCGACGCCGGCATAGATCTGATAATTCAGCACCTCCGGTTCGGTGCGGATGGCGGCGGCGATTTCGCGCGCCGCCTCCGTGGTGCGTTCCAGCGAACTGCCTTCCGGCATATTCAGGATGACCTGGAATTCGCTCTTGTTGTCAAACGGCAGCATTTTTACCTTCACAAAACCGATGCCGACGAGCGCCATAGAAACCAGGAGCAACACGATGAGTCCGCTGAGAAAAACGGCGCGCCGGCGGCGCTGCTTCACCAGCGGCACCATGAAGCGGCAATACAGCCGCGTGAAAAAATTCTCTACCGGTACGGAATGCAACGGCGGTTTTTCAACTTCAGTCACGCATGCCGCGTCCTCAGTCAGACGGGAGTATTTCCGACCCCAACGCAGGATGCGGATGCTCGCCCATGGTGTGACGATAAACGCGATGGCCAGTGAGAAAAACATCGCCGCACTGGAGCCAATCGGGATTGGCCGCATGTACGGCCCCATCAAACCACCGACGAACGCCATCGGCAGTACGGCGGCAATCACTGCGAACGTGGCGAGGATGGTCGGGTTGCCGACTTCGTTCACGGCTTCGACCGCAATGGCGCTCCATTTCCGGCCTTTGTTTTCAGCCAGATGAAAATGGCGAACGATGTTTTCGACGACAACGATGGCGTCGTCCACCAGAATCCCGATGGAGAAAATCAGCGCAAACAGCGTTATGCGGTTCAGCGTAAAGCCGTAGAGGTAAAACACCAGCAACGTCAGCGCGAGTGTGGTGGGGATGGCAACGGCGACAATGAGCGATTCGCGCCAGCCGAGCGCGAGCAAAATCAGCGCCGACACCCCGACGACGGCCAGCAGCATGTGGAACAACAATTCGTTGGATTTTTCCTCCGCCGTCGCGCCGTAATTGCGCGTAACGGTCACTTGCACTTCAGCGGGAACGATGCGGCCTTTGAGCGTGTCAACCTTCTTCAACGCCTCGTCGGCGACGCGAATGGCATTCGCGCCCGGCCGTTTGGCAATGGCCAGTGTCACGGCGGGTTGCTCGCCAGCTATCGCACTGGTTGCCGCGCCGGAACCGAAGAGGACATATTGCGTCGGCTCCTCCGCGCCATCCACGATGGTCGCTACGTCACGGAGATAAACTGGCTTCCCGGCGAATACGCCGACAACCACGTTGCCGACGTCCTCGGCATTTTGCAGAAATGCGCCGGTTTCCAGCTCGACTTCCTTGTTATTGCTGGTCACGCCACCGGCGACATATTGGCGGTCGGCCTGTTGCAACATTGGCACCAGGCCGGCGGGACTCAAATTGCGTGACGCGAGTTTGGCCGGATCAAGCAACACGCGGATTTGGCGGTGCGCACCGCCAATGATGGTGGTTCCGGCAACGTTGTGGACCTGTTTCACCGAATCGTCCACCTGCGCGACCAGCCGGCGCAGCGTCAAATGGTCATAGCGCGCGCTGTGAAACGTCAGGCAAAGAATCGGCACGTCGTCAATGGACCAAGCCTTGATGAGTGGTTTGGAAACGCCATGCGGGATTTTGTCGTAGTTCGATTGCAGCTTTTGATTCAGCTTGACCAGGCTCCTGTCCATGTCTTCGCCGACTTTAAACCGGACAATGGCAAGCGATTGTCCCTCACTGGAAGTCGAATAGATATATTCCACACCCGGAATTTCCCAGAGCAGCTTTTCCATCGGCCGGGTGACACGTTCCTCGACTTCCTTGGCGCCAGCACCAGGCATGGTGACCAGCACGTCCACCATCGGCACCTTGATTTGCGGTTCCTCTTCGCGCGGCAACATCGAAACCGCGAACACGCCGAGCAGCACCGACGCGATAATAACGAGCGGTGTGAGCTTGGAATCAATGAACATCCGCGCGACGCGGCCGGCAAAGCCATGCGAACCAGCGGACAAATGGTCAACGTCTGTTTTCACGGCTTGACCACGACCGGCTGGCCGTCCGACAAATTGTCCGCACCGCTGATGACCACCGTTTCCCCGGAGTCGAGGCCGGAAACAATTTCCACCTCATCGCCGACCCGCGCGCCGGTTTTGACAATGCGCAATTGCGCGTGGTTGTCGGCCACGACAAAAAGCAATTGCATGTCCCCGCGCTCCATCACCGCCGAGGCCGGGACACGCAACGCGGAAACTTCGCCGGTCGGAACAGCCACGCGGCCGAATTGCCCGGCGCGCAATCCGGGCACGGACGGCAGATCCAATTTCACGATAAAGGTGCGGCTGTTCGGATCGGCAGACGGCGCGATTTCGCTGACAACACTGGGGAATTTCGCTTCCAACGCGCCGACGCGCACCGGCAGCGTGTCGCCGAGTTTGAATTTGTCCACGAGCGCCTCCGGCACGTCAGCTTCGAGACGCAGCTGGCGCGGATCCTCTATTTCCAGCAGCGATTTACCCGGTGCGGCGAGGTCCCCCACATCCGCGTCCTTGCGCGTAATGATGCCCGCGAAGGGTGCGGTAACCTTGGTGTAGCCGAGCAACGTTTCGGCCTCGTTGACCGTCGCGTCAGCAACGCGGAATTTGGATTGCGCGGCGTCGAATTCGGAAGACGAAAGGATTTTTTGCTGGTACAAATCGTTAGCGCGCTTCAAATCATTTTCCGCCTGTTGGCGCACGGCGGATGCCTGATCGTATTGCGCCTGAATTTCGCGGGCGTCAATCGCCGCCAGCAATTCGCCGTTGGTGACCTCCTGGCCGGGCACAACCAGCATCTGTTCGATCTTGCCGCTGACCTTGGCCTCGATGACGGCATGCAATTGGGCGCGTACCGTGCCGATGTCCTCTTCCATGGCGACTCGGTTTTTACTTTCAGCAACCCGAGTCTGTACGGAAACCGGCGGCAACAAATCCGCGCTAGTGGCGGGCTTGCGGCCACAGCCATTCAAAACGAACGTCGCCAGCAGCGCAGCGGTGAGAAAATTCAACCGGTTCATTTGCCTTGGGCCGGTTGAGCCGGTTCAACCCCGCAGCAGCTTCCGGCGTCGCCCCCCACGCCGAGCTTTTTCAAAATCAGTTCCAGCGGGCAGAAGTTGGTGAATGAGGATTGGAACAGGTTGAAACCGACAAACGCCGTGAACCAGAGCCAGTAACGGCTGTGGTAATGGGCCAGCAGCAAGCTGGCAAGGACGAACGCGCCGGCAAACCGGCGAACGAGCATGTGCATTTTCATAATATCTTCTGGACAATTTATTGTTTCGTTGTATAATCATATAACTATACAGCAATATGTCAAATAAAAGAATGCGCGCACTGAAGCCGGACGATCTGGAGCGGATTGCCGGGCAATTCAGGGCGCTGGGCGAGCCGATGCGGCTGAAGATATTGCAGGCAGTCTGCAAGTCGCCGCGCATGGTCGGCGACATTGTGACTGCGACCGGGGGGATGCAGGCGAATGTCTCCAAACATCTCGCGTTGCTGGCCTCCGCCGGCATTCTGGCCCGCAAAAAAGAAGGCCAACGCGTTTTTTATGGCATGAAAGGCCAACTGGCCGTAAAGCTGTGCGAATTGGTCCGGACGCAGATCGCGGAATAATCGCCATCAGGAAATTGTTTGCAGCGGCGGCGGTCTCTGTTAGTTTGCAATTGAAGTCGGAAAGTTATGAAGCAATGGCGTTTTATCACCGTTATAGCGCTGCTTCTGGGCACGTCGGTTCAAGCCACTCAGGTCGGGCTGATTAAAATTGACGGCGCCATCGGCCCGGCCACCGCCAGCTACGTTGCCCGCGCCCTGGAGGTGGCAGCGACGCAACACGATGAATGCCTCATCCTCCAGCTCAACACCCCGGGTGGCCTGCTGGATTCCGCGTCGGAAATTGTCGAAGATTTCTACGACTCCCGGGTGCCGACGGTGGTTTACGTGGCGCCGGCGCCGGCGCGGGCGGGCAGCGCCGGCGTGTTTATCACCATGGCGGCGGACGTGGCGGCGATGGCGCCGCATACGCGCCTGGGCGCCGCCCATCCGGTGGAACTGGGCACCGGCGGCGAAGTTGAAAGCACCAGTGAAACGATGACCAAGAAGATCGAGAACGACACGGCCACGTTTGCGGAAACCATCGCTGAAAAGCGGCACCGCAATGCCGAGTGGGCCATGGCCTCCGTGCGCGAAAGCATTTCCACCAATGCCGAGGCGGCGCTTCAGTTGAACGTCATTGACTTGATTGCGGACGACCTTCCCGATTTGCTTAAGAAACTGGATGGCCGTAGGGTCGGCGACAAGGTCCTTCACACCGCGAACGCCACGGTCGTTGAAATTCCGATGAACGCCTGGGAGCGGTTCTCCCAGTTGTTCCTGCGCCCGGAAGTTATGTTTGTGCTGATGCTGCTGGTGATTTACGGATTCATCGGCGAGCTGAGCAGCCCGGGTGCAATCCTGCCGGGCGTTGTCGGCGCGATTGCGCTGATTCTGGTGCTTTACATGTCGGCGATTCTGCCGGTCAATGTTGCCGGGCTGGCGTTGATGGCCCTGGCGGTGCTGTTGTTTATCGCGGACGCCTTTGCCAGCACGCATGGCGTACTCACAGCCGGCGGGGTCGTTGCGTTCTTCCTCGGCGCAATGATGTTGTTCAATCACGCCGGGCCGGGGTACGATCTGTCGTTGCGCTGGATCATTCCGGGGACGGTGGTCACGGCGGCGTTTTTCATCTTTGTCGTCGGCGCGGGTTTGCGTGCGCAATTCAAACCTGTGCGTGCCGGCAAGGAAACGATGCTGGGGCGGACGGTCAACACACTTTCACGGATTGACGCGCAAGGCGGACGGGTGTTCATCGAAGGCGAAACCTGGAACGCCGTCAGCGACCTGCCCGTCGAGGCCGGGCAACCCGTGGAAGTCGTTGGCATCGAAGGCTTGACGTTGAAAGTGAAACCAAAAAATTAACGGAAAAATACTATGAATGACATCCCTGTGGATCTTATTGCCAAGCTTGGCGCGTGGGTCGTGGTTTTGTTTATCCTGGCGGTCGTCGTGCTGCCACAGGCATTGCGCATCCTGCGCGAGTACGAACGCGGCGTCATCTTCCGGCTCGGCAAGCTGCTGGGCGCCAAGGGGCCGGGCATTATTTTTCTGATTCCGATCGTGGACCGGATGGTGAAGATGGATTTGCGCGTCGTAACCATTGACGTGGCCAAACAGGAAATCATGACCAAGGACAACGTGCCGGTGACGGTGGACGCGGTGGTCTATTTCCGCGTTATCAACCCGAATGACGCCGTGGTGAAAGTGGAAAATTTCTGGAAAGCCACCTCGCTCATTGCGCAAACCACGCTGCGCAGCGTGCTGGGCCAGGCGTCGCTGGACGATTTGCTCTCGCAACGCGACGTCATCAACCAGAAACTGCAGGAAATCATTGACCGCCAGACCGAGCCGTGGGGGATCAAGGTGACGGCGGTGGAAGTAAAGGACGTGGCGTTGCCGGACAGTATGAAACGCGCGATGGCCAAGCAGGCCGAAGCCGAGCGCGAGCGCCGGGCCAAGGTGGTGAACGCGGAAGGCGAATATCAGGCCGCCGAAAAAATGGTGCAGGCCGCGCAGATGATCGCCAAGGAACCGATTGCGCTGCAACTGCGCTATCTCCAGACCATGCGCGAAATGGCCAGTGAACACAACACGACGACGTTCCTGCCGCTGCCGATTGATTTGTTCAGCGCGTTTTTGAAGAAGTAAAGCGGCAGAGGCAACTTGAAGAAACTATCGTTTGCAGGCGCGTGAAATCCGGTAGCGGTGCACAGCAAATTTTCGGCAACTCCAATCGAAAATGTCTCTTCCCAGTGGCACTTGGGAAAACAAGAAAATCGGAAAGGCCCACCAGATCCTTTTCATTGCGTAGCGATAAGCGTCGGCGCCTTGGATTTGCTCACCGTTCGCCAGCCATAAACGCAAGTCCTGGAGCCGGTCGTCATCGCTCATTTGCAGCTTTTCTTTGACCCAATCCGCTTGCAGCGGCGCAATTTCAAATCCACGTTTTCGCACGGTTTCTGCCCAGAACGGAATCCAGCGTCGGCAAAACGCGCAGGAATCATCGTAAAGGATCCAGCCTGCCGGCTTGGTCTTGGCTTCATTCATGTCGTCAACTTGATTCCCCGATATACTTTTACTCCCGAACTGTCCGCAAGGAAAGCTGAAGTCGGAGGCCGGCTGAAAACCTCATGGAAATGTTCGCCGTATAAATTGGCCGCGTCGCAGCGAAGTTCCGCCGTTTGGGCTTCCCAAATGCGCCAACGCGGGCGCTCCACATGATATTCCATTGTGAAGCCGTCACGCAGCTTTGTGTAACCCCAATAATGCTCACTGATAAATTCTGACAACGAACCATCCGCCACTGACTGGGAATCGCCGGACACAGTTACTCGCAGAAAATTCTCACGGCCATCCGAGCACCAGGAATAGGAAACAGCTTTAATGTTTTCATGGATTTTCTCAATCCGGTGTGTCATCGGCACTGCAAAATAGTTCTCCTTGTAGCATTTCCGCGCAACAAAGGCAATGGCTCTTCGCGGAACCAATTCCTTGACAAAAACGACGCCGCGCCGCCAGCCGTCATCTGCCTTCCTGCGGACGTAAAATCGCATGTTGACTTCCTCAAAATCGCGGTGAAATGGGATTGGCACTCCACCGACGCGGGTGTTCTGAAACAGAAAGCCAACGACGCTCACATAACTTTTGCCGTTCCAAAAATCCAATTCCGTGCCTGCCGGAATGAACGGCGCGAGCGTTGCCGGATCAATTTCGTAATTGAACATCGCCAGGAAACGCCATTCGGCGGTCAGAAAGACCTTTGCCGGATCGGATTTTGTTGCGCCCATCGCCGATAATCCTATTCAATTTCCATTCGACAATCACCAATCGAAAATCGAAATTAGTTCCGTGCCTCTCTACGAATATGAGTTGTGTGAAGGTGAGTGCAGGGTATGCGGCGGGCGTTTCACGCTGCGCCGGCCGCTGTCAGCCAAGCCGTTGACGCATTGTCCGGCCTGTAAAAAGCCGGTGCGTAAAATCATCTCCGGCTTCAATACGCCCACCAAACTCAAGCCATTGTCCGTTTCAGACGCGAAAAAGGCCGGTTTTACCGTGCTTAAAAAGGTCAGCAAAGGTGAATATGAAAGGCAGTGATTGGTAATTGGTGATTGGTTGAATTGTTAGATGGTTGAGCCGATTGCCGGTGTGATTGTGCCCATGATTCCACCTTTTAACCATTCGCGGTTTAACCAGACCGGGGTGAATTCGTTTTGACGGCGGCAATCTGTTGCGGTAGGGTGGGGGTTGAATGGGTATCCGCCTGACCAGTTTAAGAATGTCATCGTCTCTGGCCGTTGCGGTCGTGGCGATGGCGCCATTGGTTGAAGCCCAACCGGCGAAGACCAATGCCTGGAAACCCATTATTTTCTCGTCCCCGGCCGGAAATGAGATTTCCTCCAACCCGATCTCGCCTTCGACCCAGCCGCTGGCACCGGCGGATTTTCGAGGCCTGTTTCAAGACGCGGCCCCCATCGGTTCGTTCAATGATTTCGGGCCGGTGCCCGCGCCGGTCGCCGGCGGGCGATTTCCAAAATCCGCCCGGGATCGTCAGGAATGGATTTTCATGACGCCGGCGGAGATTCTGGGCGTGTCGTCAAACCAATTGCTGCAAACCGGGAAACTCAACGAAAACGATCAGCGGGAAGACCTGTCGCCGATGGAACGCTACCTGGAAAGGCGCAACCCCTCTATCTGGTTTAACCCGTCCGGAGACCCATCGCGGTCACGGAATTCCTGGGAACAGGGAAACGACCAGACCAACAGCAACGACAATTCCTCCGATCTGATGGACAGTGGTCCGGATGCCTTCCAGTCGCCCTTGGTTTCCAGCCAGTTTCCCAACACCGCGCCGGGGAACGATTCATCCGCAGACCCGAACAAGGAATCCTTCTGGTCAAAATTATTTGGCTCTCCGGCACTGCAACCAACCCCCAACACTTCGGCCGTCGCCCAACAACAGGCGGAATTGAACCAGTTCCAGCAGATGCTCAACCCGGGCTCCGTGCCCGTTACCGCGGCCACGTCCGTGCCGGACAACACACCGGCCTTTAAGCCGCAAAACAACTTCCCGGTCACCGATTCCACCCAGCCGTTGGTTAATCCCGTGGGCGCCTCGTTCACACCATTGAACAGTGGAATTGGCCAACCGGCGGCGGTGCCGCCACTCCCCGGAATAACCCGGCCAGCCGGCATCCCGGCCTTGACCGCGCCCACCTGGGCGCCGCAGATGGCTCCCTGGCTGTCGCAAAACCCGCAGCCGTTTGCCATTCCGCAGCGTAAATTCTGAACCCGGCGCAAGTCAGTGCGACGAGGTCATCACCATGACCTGTTCCAGCGTGGAAATGCCTTCCCTGGCGCGATCCAGTGCAACCATTCGCAACGTGCGCATGCCCTGGCTGACGGCTATCTTGGCCAATTCACGTGAGTTGGCGCGGGCGATGATGAGTTTGCGAATCTGATCGGAAATGGACATGGCCTCGATGATGGCAAGGCGCCCGCTGTAACCGGAATTTTTGCAGCGCTCACAACCGCGCCCGCGATACAGTTGCACGCCGTTGAGCGTGGCGGGATCTATGCCGAGGTCTTCAAACATTTTTGGGGGATAGGTGACCGGTTCTTTGCAATGCGGACAGATGCGGCGCACCAGGCGTTGGGCGCAGGAAAGGATGACGGAGGAGGAGATCAAAAACGGAGCGATACCCATGTCATCAAGCCGGGCGATGGCGCCGGGCGCGTCATTGCAGTGCATGGTGCTGAGCACCTGATGTCCGGTAAGCGCGGCTTCGATGGCGATTTCGGCGGTCTCCGTGTCACGGATTTCCCCGATCATGATGATGTCCGGGTCCTGACGGAGGATCGACCGCAACGCGTTGGCGAAGGTAAGGCCGATCTCCTTCTTGGTGGGCACCTGATTGATGCCGGGAATTTGAAATTCAACCGGGTCTTCCACGGTGACGATGTTATAGATGGGATTGTTGAGTTCGTTCAGCGCGGAGTAAAGGGTGGTCGTTTTGCCCGAGCCGGTCGGACCGGTGACCAGAATCAACCCGTGCGGGGCATCAATGGCGGCTTTGAACTGTTTGAAGGTTTCGCCATCCAACCCGAGCTTGTCAATGCTGGCGGAAAGATTGGTCTTGTCGAGCACGCGCAGCACGATTTTCTCGCCGTGCACGGTCGGCAACACCGAAACACGCAGATCATAGTCCTTGCCGCTCACACGCACCCGCATGCGTCCGTCTTGCGGCAAACGCCGCTCGGCGATGTCGAGGCTGCTCATGATTTTAAAGCGCGAGGCCAAGGCCAGTTGCATTTGCTTGGGCGGCGGGGTGGCATCAATCAACACACCATCCACGCGGTAGCGCAGCCGCATGACCCTCTCAAACGGCTCCAAATGCACGTCGCTGGCATGGTCCTTGATGGCTTGAACGACGATCAAGTTGGCCAATTTGATCACCGGCGCCTCTCCGCTGGAGGCGGCCAACTGGTCAAGGTTGACCTCCTCGAGGGTTTCTTTGATGGTTTCAATGGAAGCATCTTCTTCACTCTCACGCAGTTTTTCAGCGTCTTGTATGATGTCTTCTATCGAACCGCTTTTGGCGGAATCAATCGCGATCAGCTTGTCGAGAATGGCTTTCTCCGAGGCAATCAACGGAGCGATTTCCAGGCGGGTAAGACGCTTGACGTCGTCAAGCGCAAGAACATTCAACGGGTCAGCCATCGCCAGAAACAGTTTGTTTTCCAGCCGTGATATGGGAACCACCTTGTAATTGTGCGCGGCGTCCCGCGGCAGCAATTCGGCAATTTCAAGCGGAATGGTCAAACGGTTCAGATTGACGGACGGCACGTTGAGGACTCGGCCCATGGAAACGGTCAAATCCTGTTCGCTGACGTAGGCCTTTTCGACAATCAATTTGACGAGTCGCGTGCCTCCCTTTTTCTGTTCCTCCAGCAGCGTCTCCACCTGTTGGGCAGTCAACAAGCCGTCCTCAACCAGGGCATCGGCGATGCGTTCTCCGAATGATTTGACTTTGGCCATGGCATTAACGGAAGGCTTTGCGGATGTTTTGCATCAGTTCGCTCGGTGATGCCAGATACCAGAGCAACCGGCTGTTCGTGGCTTCGGCCAATTCCTTCGCGGCTTGCTGGTTGAACGGGTTCGCGGTGGCCAGCAAAATTGCTTTGCTCATCCGATCGAAGGGCAACAGGCACCAACGGCGGCAAATGGCCATGGGAAATCCCCGCGCCAATTCCATGTCCACCTCATATTTATCCAGCGGCAAATATGCCAGACGCGATTTGTCGGACAGCAGTTTGAGTGATTTCTCGATCGGCAAAACGCCCTTTTCCGAGAGCGCGTTGATGAATGGTTCGACGACGTCCGACGGCACCTTGGTCAAGTCCGCTGATCGCCACCATAAATCGAAATCGCCGGTGCTAATGATATGACCCTCCACAAAAATCTTATGCATCGCCTTGCGGCCATCATCAATTTCCTCCGTCGCCGTCGCCCGCGTCTTCTTTCTGAATCGTGCCGTGTCTGACGACAGCGTCAGCGCCGTCGGTTCCACTCCCGTGATTTGCTGCACCGCCACATTGTTGGCCTTGTCTTCAATTTGCTTGAGCGCCGATTGCACATCCGCATCGTTCGGGCGCCTCTGCAACACTGTCTCGTATTCCAAAATCGCCGAGGAAAGCTGTCCCATTTGGAGGTAGGCCTGCGCGATGCGTTTGGAGGTGTTGATGACTTCCTGCTCGCGACCCAGCTTGGTATAGGCTTCTTTGAGAATCTCCAGCGACTGGCAATCGTTCGGCTGCGATTGCACAATGACCTCGAACATCTCAATCGTCTGCACCAATTGAGCTTCTTCACTTCCGTTTAACGTCGCTGTAGCCATGCCTCGAAATCCACCACCGCCATTTTCGCACAACAAATGCGGCAAGAGACCGATTTTGAGCAATTTTCCTGCCAGCTTGAACGCGGCCGCAGTCAACGCCCACCCGGTGAATCGGCACGCGAAAACGCTTCGCGAAATCACTTTTGCGATTTATGTCCACGTGCCTTCATGCTAGAAAACCGTGGTGAAACAACCGATGCCAACCATGACGCCTGTCCCCGGCGACCGCTTGGTGCGGTTCGTCGGCGATCACGTTCGTTTCACCTTGCGCGACACAACTGGCGGCGGACGCGGGTTGCTGCGGACCAATCTCGGCCGCGGCACGGTCCGGCGGCGGGAAATCATTGCCGCTCACGCTGGTGGACCGGTTCCTGCGGGCGCCTCGTGGCACGACGTGCCCATGCATAAAAACGCCGGCGCCTGGGAAATTGAACTGCCGCTTGCCGAAGCCGGTTTCTTCAAGGCCAAACCTTACCTGCTGGATTCAAAGGGCTGGCAACACTGGCCGGACGGCCCCGATGTGGGCATCAGCGTCCATCCCGATTTCTGCCGCACCGCGAATGTCATTTACTGCGCCTTCACCCGGTTATTCGGACCGACACGCACGGCCGTGGTCGCGGTGGACCCAGAACTGAACTTTCAACTCAATCCTTTCGACGCAAAAGGTTATACCGTCATTCCTCCGTCTGGAAAACTGCGCGATCTTGCGCGACAATTGCCTCATATCGTCCAGACGCTCGGCTGCCGCATTCTGCACCTGTTGCCGGTCCATCCGGTGCCGACCACCTATGCGCGGTTCGGGCGGTTCGGCAGCCCCTACGCCGCGCTCGATTTGACGGCCGTGGACCCGGCACTCGCCGAATTCGACCAGCGCACCACGGCTATTGATCAGTTTTGTGAACTGACCTTCGCGACGCATGCGCTCGGCGCGCGCGTGTTCCTCGATATCGTCATCAACCACACTGGTTGGGGCGCGGTCCTGCAGGAAAATCATCCCGAATTTTTCCTCCGGAATCCTGACGGCACGTTTGCCAGCCCCGGCGCGTGGGGAGTCACGTGGGGCGATCTCGCGGAACTGAAACAGGACAACCTGGCGCTTTGGGATATCATCGCCGATGCGCTGCTGACGTGGTGTCGCCGGGGAGTGGACGGTTTTCGGTGCGACGCCGGTTACAAAATTCCGGTGCCCGCCTGGCAATACATCATTGCCCGCGTGCAGGAGGAATTCCCCGAGACCGTCTTTTTGCTCGAAGGCCTGGGCGGCTCCTGGGAAGTCACCGAAAATCTGCTGACCGAAGGCGGTATGCAGTGGGCCTATTCCGAATTGTTCCAGAATTATTCCGGCTCAGAAGTGGCCAACTACCTCGACTACGCCCTGCGCCAAAGCAGCCGCGTGGGGCTTTACGTGCATTACAGCGAAACCCACGACAACGACCGCCTCGCCAAACGCGATCGCGCGTGGTCGCTGCTGCGCAACCGCCTCTGCGCGTTGACCAGCGTGAACGGCGGGTTTGGCCTTACGTGCGGTGTCGAATGGCTCGCTGCCGAAAAAATCAAGGTCCACGACTGCACCGGGCTTGGTTGGGGCAGCTCCCACAACATCGTGCCCGAACTGGCGCGATTAAACCAATTGCTGGCCGACCACCCATGCTTCTTCGACGGCGCGAAACTCACGCGCCTGAGTCCGCCGGACTCGCCGGTCTATGCGCTGCTCCGCGAATCGGCGGAAGGAAAAGACGCTGTTTTGGTTCTGGCCAATTGCGACGTTGAAAAGGCGAATCCGCTTTCATTTTCCTCATCGGCCATCGGCCGGCGGCAATTGACAATTGACCTGCTCGGCCAGCCGCTGCCGGAAATCTCCGTGGCGCAAGACAAAATCACCTTCACGCTCCCGCCCGGCGCGGCCTTCTGCCTCGCGTCAGCCGAAATGCCCGCCGGTTTGAGTGGCGACGCATACCGCCGCGCCCGCGCCCAGGCCGCCTGGGCGCTGACGGCGTTGAGCCGTGTTGTTCCCGCTGAAATCCTGGACGACCTCGACTGGCGCTGGCTGGCCAAGCAGGTGGAACACTCGCGGGAAAATTTTCTGGCCGCCGCCGCTGAATTCGCCGCGCGCGGTGCAACATCCCCGTTGGCTGAGCTGTTGTCGGCTTGCGAAGCACGACACATTTACCCGCGTGTCGTCGTCTGGACGTTGCTCGACCGTCGGCGCGTGACGCCCGTGCCACCCGGCCATTGCCTGCTGATTCAGGACAGCGCTCCGTTCCGAGCTGCGCTCCGAACACAGAATGGCGATGCCGTTCACTTCCAATCCATCCCCGCCGGGAACGTTCATGTGGCCTGCTTTGCGTCGCGCCAAACCGCCGCGGAAGCAGAACTGACTTTGGAACGCTACGCCGCGACTTGCCAAAAAATCTCCGCCGCCATCCGCTTTTTGCCGGCCGGGCCGCGATCCCTGACTTCCAACCTCCCACTCCCCACTGCCGATTCATTGGTCCTGCTGACCAACGGCCGGGGCGGCATGGCGCGCCTGTGCCTGGATTTGGGGCGTGTGAATTCGAAATACGATTGCGTCCTCGGAGCCAATTTGCATCCCGGGATGCCCGTGGACCGTCATGTCTTCGTCAAACGCATCCGCGCCTGGGTGAATGCTGATGGTTTTTTATCGCCGCTCAACGCGAAAAATCTGGCGTCGTTCGCGGCCGATCCACCGGCGGTCTGGCAGTTTGTGGCCAACGCCGGCGATGGGCACACCGTCGAAATCGAGTTGCGGGCGGAAATGGTCGAGGGCAAAAACACAACGATCCTTGAATTCAGCCGCCCGACCGCCGAGCGCGCCATTGGCAAACAATTACCCGCCGATGCCGACGTTCGCCTGACCTTGCGGTTTGACATCGAGGATCGGAATTTCCATTGGGAAACCAGGCGCAACGGCGGCGCGGATTCGCATTTCTCAACGAACTGCCGCGAAATTGAAAATTCAAAACTCAAAACTCAAAATCGCGCCGGCTTCGAATTCACGCCCGCGCCCGACCGGCAACTGCGCGTTTTTGCAGACGCTGGCGAATATCATCCTCAGCCGGAGTGGTGCGAAAACATCCCGCATCCGGTCGAGCAGAGCCGCGGCCAAACCGGCAGCGGCGACGCTTACAGTCCGGGCTGGTTTGAACTGCCGCTGCCCAAAGGCGGAAAGGTTACGCTCGTGGTAACGGCAGAAAAAGCAGAAGAAGATGAACCCCCTCACCCGGCCTCCGGCCGCCCTCTCTCTGCCACGCGGGGAGAAGAACGGAGCGGGGGGCGCGTTCAGGAAAATCACTTTGAACAACAACTTCTCCACGCCGCAAAGCAATTCGTCGTCCGCCGGGACGAAGGCAAGACCGTTATTGCCGGTTATCCCTGGTTTTTGGATTGGGGGCGCGATGCGTTCATCTGCGCGCGCGGTTTGCTCGCCGCCGGAATGGCGGAAGAAGTCAAACAAATCCTGCTCACGTTCGCAAAGTTGGAGCAGGACGGCACATTGCCGAACGCGCTTTACGGCGACAACACGTCGAACCGCGACACCTCCGACGCGCCGCTCTGGTTCGCACTGGCGTGCGAGGAACTGGCTGCTCAAAATTCAAAATTCAAAATTCAAAATTTTTATCGGTCTGATGCGGGGAATGGCCGGACCGTTAGCGACGTGCTGGCCAGCATTGCGGAAAATTATTCGCGCGGTGTGCCCAGTGGTATCCGTCTGGACGCCGACTCGGCGCTGATTTGGAGTCCGGCCCATTTCACGTGGATGGACACGAATCATCCCGCCGGCACACCACGCGAAGGTTATCCGGTGGAAATCCAGGCCTTGTGGATCAGGTTGCTGCGTCAGCTTGAAAAAATTTCCGCGCCCGCCGAACAAGGAAAGTGGCGGGACCTGGCCGACCGCGCGAACGCTACGTTGGAAAAGCTATTCTGGTTGGAAGACAAGGGCTGGTTTGCGGACGTGTTATTGGCCGGTCCTCACGTCGCCGCGCGGGACGGCGTGCCCGGCGATGCGCTCCGCAGCAATTGTCTTTTGCCGATTAGTCTGGGCCTCGTGACCGGCGAACGCGCCAAACGCTGCGTTGAGGCCGCGCAAAAATACCTGGTCGTGCCCGGCGCGTTGCGAACGCTCGCTCCCTTGCCCGTGTCTGTACCCCTGCCGGTCTATGGCAACGGAAATGGTGAACTATTGAATAATCCCGCCGAGCCGTATTGGCCGCATTACGAAGGCGATGAAGACACGCGCCGCAAACCGGCCTATCACAATGGCACGGCGTGGACCTGGACATTGCCACACTTTTGTGAAGCGCTGGCGCGAGCGTGGGATTTTGCGCCGGAAGCGGTCGCAGCGGCAAAGGCATATCTGGGCAGCATGGAAAAATTGATGAACGAAGGTTGCCTCGGCCAGATCCCTGAAATGCTTGACGGCGACGCGCCGCATGCCCAACGCGGTTGCGATGCGCAGGCATGGGGTGTGACGGAAACCCTACGCGTATGGAAATTATTGAATTCGCCCGGCACGCAGGCAAAATAACATCGTGAATTTCCGTGATAAGCTCATCGCCTGGGACAACCTGCCGGCCTGGCGTGCAGCCCTGCGCGCCGCCGGCAAACAACTGGTGGTGACCAATGGTTGTTTCGACCTGATCCATGTGGGCCACGTGAGTTATCTGGAATCGGCGCGCAACCTGGGCAACGCCCTGCTCGTCGGCGTGAACGGGGACGACTCCGCGCGGCAATTGAAGGGTGAGGGCCGCCCGGTGAATACGGCAGCGGATCGGGCCGCCGTTCTGGCTGCCCTGGCCAGTGTGGATGGGGTTTGCATTTTTACGGAAAAAACCGCGGTGAAATTTCTGGCATCGGCCCAGCCGGATCTTTACGTCAAAGGCGGCGACTATGCGCCCGATACGCTGAATCAGGATGAACGCCGCGCGGTCGAGTCGGCCGGCGGGAAAATCGTGATTATTCCGTTTGTGCCCGGCAAATCCACGACGGCGTTGTTGGAAAAGATTTCGCGGTTGTGAAAACGGCAGGGACGCGCCCAGCCCCGAAAGCGTTCGGGGTGAACCGCGCCTCCGGCTGGCTGGCCGGTCAGCCCAGTCCATAATTTGATAATGAAAATTCTGGTCATTTCCCTCGCTGGCATCGGCGACACGCTGATCGCCACGCCGTTGATCCGCGAGTTGCGCGAGAATTTCCCCGACGCGGCAATTGACGCGCTGGTGAGATGGCCGGGGGCGAAGGATTTGCTGGAACACAATCCCAACGTCAACCGCGTGTTCCAGAAAGATCTCATGTCGTGCGGAAAATTTGAGGCGCTGCACTTCTTCCGGCTGTTGCGCCGGGAGCATCACCAGCTCTCCATCAACACCCACCCGCAGGGTCCCATGCTCTATCGCGCCGCCGCGTGGCTGGCGGGCGCGGAGGTGCGCATCAGCCATGAATATGAACGCTTTACCTGGCTCGACCGGTTGCTGGTCACCGGGACATTGCCGCAGGATTATTCGCGGCATTCAATCGAAAATAATTTTGACGTGCTGCCGTTGATCGGCGCAAAGCAAAAACTGGCGTCGCCTGAAATGGAATTTTTTCTCGAACCCGGCGACGAGCAGTTGGCGGGCGATTTTCTGGCAAAACACAAACTATCCGGCCAAAGAATTCTCGGCATCCATGTCGGCTCCGGTGGAACAAAAAATCTCCGGCTCAAGCGCTGGCCGTTGAAAAACTACGCCGGTCTCGTGCGGCGGTTGAACCAGAAACGGCCGGATATCCGGGTCCTGCTTTTCGGCGGGCCGGAGGAAATCAGCGACCACCCGGTGGTCCTGGCGCAGGCGAACCCGGAATTGACGTTGGAAGTCAAAACCCGAAATCTGCGGCAGACGGCGGCGTTGATGAAGCGGTGCAACGCATTCCTGAGCGTGGACACGGTGCTCATGCACGTTGCCGCGGCGATGAAAGTAACCAATCAGATTGTCATCGAAGCGCCGACATTGAATCCGACGAACCTGCCTTATGGTAATCCGTTCACGCTGGTGAAAAACCCGGCCGTGGCAGGGCGGAATCTGGATTATTACCGCTACGATGGCCGGGACATTAAAGGCACGCGCGAGGAATTGCTGGCGTGCATGGCGTCCATCACGATTGAAGGAGTTTTTGAAACGGTGACAAGGCTGCTGTGAATTTCATTTTCGATTTACGATATACGATTCAACCGCTGACGTGGAGATTCAGGCGACCGCGCAGATCGTAAATCCTATATCGTAAATTCTCACAGGGAAAACCCGGCGGCTTTGGCATCCACGGCGAACATTTTCACGGTGTCCAGTGACATTTCCGGCAAGCCGGTTCCCACCAGCTTCATCGCCTTGTTCAGAATGTCATGGGGCACGGTGACAATTTTGCAGTCGCATTCCTCCGCCTGAAAAATATTGAGCACTTCCCGGACGCTGGCCCAAAGCAACTCGGCTTGCGGCAGCCCCGCGAGGATTTTATTCGCATTGCGCATGTGCGGCATTGGATCCTCGCCAACATCCGCGATGCGGCCGGCGAACACGGACACCACGGCGGGCACCTTGGAATTGAGCGCCTTGGCCACCCCGGTCACCTGTTCCTCGGTGAACATGGCGGTGATATTAAGCTTCACGCCTTCCTGAGCCAGTTCACGGACCAAGGGCAGGGAAGATTCGCCGCGTGTGTTGGTGATGGGAATTTTAACATAGACATTTTTGGCCCAGTCCTTGATTTTCAGCGCCTGCCGCCGCATTTCGGGAAACTCGTCGGAAAAGACCTCAAACGAAATCGGCTTTTCCGTGATGCTTTTCAAGAGGTCGCGGGCAAAGGCCTCGTAATCATGCACGCCCGCCTTGCGCATGAGCGAAGGATTGGTGGTCATGCCCTTGATGAGCGGGTTGCTGTTCAACTGGAGCATCCCGGCTTTGTCCGCGCCGTCGGCGAAAAGTTTCACTTTGAGACTGGCTAGATTCTTCATGTGGCAGACAACATAAAACAACCCGGCCAATCTTCAACTTATTTTGCGGCGGCCAGGATTATTTCGGCCGCTTCCAGCAAATTTTTAACGCGAAAATCGGGCTGCCGTTTCAATCCCTCGGCATAACCGCGGTCAATGAAAATCGTCCGGCACCCGGCCGCTTGTCCGCAATCCACGTCGCGCCAGCGGTCGCCGATCATCCAGCTCTGCGCCAGGTTGAGGCCCAGTTCACGCGCGGCGCGCAGCAACATGCCGGGCTTTGGTTTGCGGCAATCGCAATCCGACAAACCTTTGCCCGGATGATAGCAAACCTCCACACGGTCCAGCGGCAACCGCCGGCACATCTCCGCGTGAATCTCCTCGACCGCCTCCTGTTTCAGAGTACCGCGGCCAACGTCAGGCTGATTGGTGGCGACGACCAGCAGAAAACCGGCCTGTTTCAAGCGTCGGCAGGCTTCCGGCACTTCGGGGTAAATTTCGAATTCATCCAAATTCGTCGAGGGATACGGTTTGCCATCGCGTTGCAAGGCGCGGTTGATAACACCGTCGCGGTCGAGGAAAATGGCGCGACTCCTTTCCGCTTTTACTTCGTGGATTCCCATTTGGTCTGGGCCACCTTGAGCTTGGGATGGGAAACAAACAAATGCCAGATGACGGCCTGAAATGCCTCACTATGCGGCGTGACGTGAGCCGGATTCACCGTCGGCACAATCACACAGGCCGTGGCCTCCCGAGCCGTGTAACCGCCGTCGCGCCCGACGACGCCAATGACGGAAGCCCTCGCCTTTTTGGCGAGTTGGATGGCGCTGACCAGATTCGGGCTGACGTTTTTCTCCAAATTGCCGCCGCCGACGGAAAAAATCAGCAAGCCGTCCTTTCCATTCAAGTGGCTGCCCTTGAGCCATTCGGCAAAAATCGTTGCCCAGCCTTCGTCGTTGGTTCGCGCAGTCAATTCGGAAACGTTGTCCGTGGGCGCGTAAGCTTCGAACCCGCAGATTTTGCGGAAATCGTTCACGGCGTGACCGGCGTTGCCCGCGCTGCCGCCGACGCCGAGGATGAACAACCGGCCGCCGCGCTCGCGGATTTTAGCGAGTTCGTCGGCGGCTTTTTCAATGGCGTCAACGTTCAGTTGGGCGACGACCTGCTGGACTTCATCAAGGAATTCTTTGGCAAAACTCATGAGAATTTCAAATTACGAATTTCGGACGCCGAATGGAAGCAAAGTTTGCGCCATAATCAGAGGGGCAGGGCGGGTGTCCTCACGAGCCGCTGTTTCATTGGACGCTGTTAACAGGAACCGGCTCGCGGGCGCGCTCGCCCCACCAGTCAAATCGCCTTCCGCCCCAGCAAGGCTTCCAATTCCGCCAAGCCCGGCGGCGAACCGATTTCGTAGAAGCGTTCGTGCACTTCATAGCCGGCCAATTGCCTTTCATGGACCAGCCGGCCCATGACTTCGGCCAGATCCAGGGGCTGATCCGAGGGGTACGAATTGAACGCCTCCGCCTTGAACAGGCTCAAGCCATAATCAATATAGTGCATTTCCGGCAGGCGCTTTTTCTTGTCATAAACCGCGATTTCACCGTCGCGGAAAACGACGTTGCTGGTGTCGTATTTGCCTTCGTTGCGATAGACCGTCATCAAACCGCGCTTGCCGCTGCGATGAAAAAAATCCGCAATCGGCTGGTATGCCACCGGCAAATACGAATCGCCATAGAGCACAAAAAAATCGCCGCCGAGCAAAGGCAAAGCTCGTTTGATCGCGCCACCGGTGCCGAGCAATCTGGGACCGTCAAACGAATAATCAAGTTGCACACCAAACGCCGAACCATCGCCGAATTCGCGTTGAATCATTTTGCCGAGATACCCGACACACAACACGACGCGATGAATGCCTCGCGAACGCATCAATTCAAGCTGTTGCGCCAGGAATGGTTTTCCGGCCACCGGCACCAGCGACTTGGGAATTTTTTCCGTGATGGGCCGCAATCGGGTTGCGAGCCCACCTGCAAGAACGGCGACGGGAATTTCAACCGAGGCACTCACGAAATCAGCAGCTTGGTGCCTTCGAAATCAAAACGGAAGCGCACTTCCTTCAGGCCCGTCGTGCGCATGACGTGGCGCAGCCGGGCTTTGTCCTCCGCGTAAAACATCAGGAAACCGCCGCCGCCCGCGCCGATGAGTTTGCCGCCCAGCGCGCCATTGGCCATGGCGAGGTCATACCACTCGTTGATTTTGGGATTGCTCATGCCGCCGCTGCGCTGTTTCTTGCGCTGCCAATGCACGTCCATCAACCGCGCGAACTCGGGCAGATCGCCGGATTCCAAGGCGTGCTGGCTCTTCAGACCGAGATCTTTGACGAAGTGCAGGTTTTCAATCATCGCCGCGTCGGACTGTTTTGATTTCTGGTCCTGCTCCTTCAAGATGGCCGAGGCGGAGCGCGAATAGCCGGTGAAAAACAGCAATAAATTGTCTTCGAGGTTGTCGCGGGTTTCGTTGGAAATTTTCAGCGGCCACGCTTCCACCTTGCCATCCGGCAAGAATTTGAAACAGGTGACACCGCCGTACGCGGCAATGTATTGATCCTGTTTGCCGATGGGCTCCTTCAGACGATTCAGTTCGATGTCACAGGCTTGGGCAGCCAGTTCGGCGGGGTGGACGAGATTTTTCTGGTAGGCGTGCAATGCCTTGAGCAACGACGTGGTAAAACTGCCGGATGAACCCAGTCCCGTGCCTGCCGGAATATCGGCCATGGACGCCAGCTCCAACCCGCAGCCGTTCATACCCAGCATGGCGAACGCCTCGCGAATAATCGGATGCTCCACTTTGGCAGCGTCCGCCACGCGCTCGAGACGCGAATACTTCACGATCAAATCCGGCGTGAAATTGTCGTGGAGCGTGATATAAACGTACTTGTCAACGGCGGCGGCGATGAGAAAGCCGCCGAATTTTTCGTAATACGACGGCAAATCCGTGCCGCCACCGCCGAGGGTAACGCGCAGGGGGGAACGTGCAATGATCATAATTATTTTGGGCGCTTCCGATAAATGGCTTCAACAATTTTAAGAGCCGCACGGGCTTCGGCAAGCCCGGCGTCGGGTTTGCGCTTCAGGCGAACATCCTCCTCGAACTTCGTCATTTCGACTTTCCACGATTCATCGGCGCCGGGAAATTCATACGCCTTTGTGTCCGGGATGCCCATCTCCGGTTTCATTTGATAATGGAACAATTTTTCGACGCCGTAGCTGCCTCCCAGACCTTCGATGTGAAGCTTGGTGTGACGGCCGTAAATCTCGAACGAGAAAAGATTTTTCCATTCCGTGCAGCTGACGTGAAGCCAGGCGGTCTGATTTTTCGCCGTGCGCAAATCCAGAAAGGCGTTGTCGTCCACCGGCATTTTCCAGAAATAAGTGTCGGCGTGGCCGGCCATTCTTTTGAAGTCACCGAGAAACCAACCGGCCAGGTCAATCAGGTGAATGCCTTGATCAATCAATTCCCCGCCGCCGGAAAGTTTCGGGTCGGCACGCCATTCCTGGTCGTAACCGAT
Source organism: Candidatus Sulfopaludibacter sp. (assembly GCA_035508155.1). Lineage (GTDB taxonomy): Bacteria > Verrucomicrobiota > Verrucomicrobiia > Limisphaerales > UBA11358 > UBA11358. The sequence goes on from DATJNM010000058.1 coordinate 53,781, forward strand.
CCGGCCGCCATGGCCGTAACGGGCGCGAATAAACATCAATTCTCCCATCACGCCGGACTTGAAAATTTCCCGCGCCTTTTGAAAGGCTGGATGGTAGCGGTGATTGAAGCCGACCCGTACGCAGACGCCATGTTTTCTCTCCAGCGCGATCAATTCGTTAATCTGCTTCACGGAAACGCCGGCCGGCTTTTCGACCAGCACGTGTTTGCCGGCACGCATGGCGCCGGCGGAAATCGGCGCGAGCTGGGAATTGATCGTCGCGACAATCACCGCGTCCACGTCCGAATCCGCGGTGGCCTGTTTGAAATCGGCGGTCGCCCGGGCGGTTCCGGCGAGTTTCGCCAGTTCCTCGGCGCGGCCGGTATTCGTGTCACAGGCAACAACCAATTTCGAGCCCGCCGGCAAAGCCGCGAGCCGTTTCTTCCCGATTAGTCCGCAGCCGATGATGGCGTAATTCATTTGTCGCCCCAGTTTTTGCCGCGGTCTTTCGGGACGATGCGGCGCAAAGTGTAAATGTCGCTGTTCAAATCCGTCTTGAATTGAGCAAGCGTTTCCCAGGGATCCCACGGCGCGCTGATGAGCTTGCCGCTGATAGCGTCGCTCCTGTCCGACAGCAGGAATTCGACCAAACCAAGGACCTTTTCCAGTTTGGCGGAATTGTCGCGCGAGAGTTTGCGGGCAGACTCGAATTCCTTTTTGCCAGCCAATTTTTCGCCGCTGGCCAGAACCTGTTCGGTCATGGGCGTAAATATGGCGCCGGGCGCGATGGCATTGATGTCCAGCGGCAAATGCTCCCATTCCGCCGCCAACGTTTCCACCAGTCTTACGACGCCGGTTTTGGCAACGCCATAGGCCGCAAAATTGGGGCGTGGACTGGTCGAGCCGCCGCCGGACAGACAAATCACCTTGGCGCGGCGCCGGGCCTGGCGAAGCAAGGGATAGAAAGCGCGAATCGAAAAATACGTGCCGTCGAGATTCACCGCCAGCGCCGAGCGCCAGGCGGCCGGCTCAATTTCCATCGCCGGCCCGATGGGTTCCTGAATTCCGGCGCAGCAAATCAGCCCGTCCACCGCGGGCCATTTTGCCGTAATTTGTTCAGCACAATTTTGCAGCGCGCTCCAGTCGGCCACGTCGCACTGAAAACTGAAACCATCCTGCCGCGAACGCGCGAGGCGGCAGACATCATGTCCGCGGTTCGCAAGCGCATCCGCGAGAAACCGGCCGATGCCGCTGCTGCTGCCGGTGAGGACGATGTTCATTTTCGCGCCTCGTAAACCCACCGGTTTTGCTGCAGCCACTGAAGTGTGCGAATGATGCCCTGCTCAATCGTCAACGCGGTGTTCCAGCCGGTGGCGCGGATTTTTTGGGTGTCGAGAAAGATAAACGGATTGTCGCCGACCCACCCGCGATTGCCGCCGGTATATTCCAATGCGGGTTTGACGCCGAGCGTTTTGCAAATGCAAGCAATGGAGTCATTGACCCGCACGTATTCGTTCGTGCCCAGATTGTAAACTTCCACGCGGTGTTTGGCTTTAAGCGCCGTCTGGAGTTTAACCACCTGCCGCATGGCATTCACACAATCATGGATGTAAAGGTACGACTTGCGTTGGGTGCCGTCGCCCAACACTTTCAGGCGGTCGGGGTGTTCCAACAATTGACGGTAAAAATCAAAAACGTGCCCGTGTGTATAACGCTCACCCAGAATCGAGACAAATCGGAAAATATAACCCTCGAATCCAAACCCTTCGCAGTAGGATTCAATCAGGCATTCACCGGCGACTTTGGAGGCGGCGTAAAGCGATGTCTGAACCGGGAACGGCGCGTCTTCGGGCGTGGGAATTTGTTGTGCTTCGCCATAAACGCTGCCGGTGGAACTGAAGGCAATGCGTTTGATGCCATTGGCGCGCATGGCTTCGAGCACGTTGAAGGTGGCCACCGTGTTTTGCTGCAAATCCCTGGAGGGATGTTCCAGGCCAAAGCGGACGTCGGCGTTGGCAGCCAGATGAAAAACCATGTCGCAGCCGGCCATCGCCGTTTTCAATCCCCCGGGATCAAGGTTGTCTCCTTCGATGAGTTTAAAGCCCGGATTTTTGAGCGCACCGGCAAGAAACTCCTTCTGGCCGGTGGAAAAATTGTCCCAGCCGACAACGCGCTTGCCGTCCGCGAGAAACCGGTCAACAAGGTTGCTGCCGATAAAGCCGGCCGCACCGGTGACAAAGATTTTTTCCATGATCGGCTGCGGAATTTAATGGAAACCGCTGAAATTCGCCAGTACTTTCAGGAGGGCGGGATTTCAGTATTGACAGTGGTTTTGCACACAGCAAGTTTCCCAAGGTTTGAATGGCGCACAATCACGACGAGCACTCCACCATCGGCATGAAAAATGACCCCCCCAGTGATTCCCAAACCGGCGGGCTGCTGCAAAGCGGAATTATTTTTGCCGTGATGGGTTTCCTGGCGACCGGCATCCATTACATTTTTCAAGCCATCATCAGCCCGCAACTCGGCGGTACGTCCGGCGAATACGGCCTCGTTCTGGCCACGCTGGCGTTCGTCGGTTTTCTTGGCCTGCCGCTGACGATTGCCGTACAGGCAGTCACGCATTACATCGCCCGATTTCATTTCAGTGGCGATGATGCGCGACTGCACGGCCTGCTGGCCGGCTGCCAGAAATTCCTTTTTCAGGTCACCATCGCCGGCTCGGTCCTGGCGGTCATTCTGGTCAAGCCGTTGGGCGATTTTTTTCACATTCCGCGCATCAGCCTCACCCTGATCGCGCTGGTTTGTGTGTTGGGCAGCCTGTGGGCGTCCTACGCGACAGCGCTGTGCCAGGGGCTCGGCTGGTTCAAACGGCTCGCCTTCATCGGACTGCTGGCCGCAGTGCTGCGGGTTTTGTTCGGTGGACTGACCACCCGCTTCTGGCCGGTGGCCGAATGCGCCGTCGCCGCTTCGGCGGTGATGCTGCTGGCCAATCTGATTTTATTGTTCTGGCGCAAGGAATTTCCCCGGCGGACGAACACCGCCCTTTCCCCGTGGACGCCGGAGTTCAAACAATTCCTTGTCGTCAGCGCCGCCTGGGGAGTGGGTTCAAACTGCCTGATCCAGGGGGACCTGCTCGTGGCCAACAAATTTTTTGCCAAGGGAGCGCTTGACGCCTACGGTTCCGCCGGACTGTTTGCCCGCGCGCTGCCCACCGCCGTTGCCCCCCTGCTGACCGTGTTGTTCACCCACCGTTCCCGCCGGCACCATCACGACGACGATACCGTGCGGGAGCAATTAAAATTGATGGGCCTCTACGCCGCCGGGCTGGTCGCCGGCGCCATTTGCCTGATCCTGCTGTCTGGATTCTGCCTGCAATTACTGCACCGTAATACGCCGGAAGCCGTGGCGATGATCGGCCCTCTTGCCGTGACGATGGTTTTTGTCGGATTGCAGCAATCACTGGCCTATTGGGCACTGGCGAGCCGCTGGATAAAAATCTCGCTGCTCTACGGCGTGCTCGGTCTCGGGTATTGGCTGATCTTGTTCGCGTTCGGCAGAACACCCGCCGCCTTGCTGCAAACGATGCCCATCGCCGCCGCCGGCGTCTTTGGCGTGTTGCTGGTGTTCTGGTGGATCACCATGCAACGACATCATTCACCCCGGACACAGTTGCCTTGAGCCATCATCCTGGCGGTTGGAACCACGCCCGGCAGTCTGGGTTCACGAAATTCCAATTGCCATGACATTTTGATTGCTACAATGTGGCCAAACGATTCGGCATGAATCCTATTGCGAAAATTGCGGGCGCGCTGCGTAACGTGGCCCGGCATCCGCTCAACCGACGGCGAAAATTCAAGGCGGTCATGGAATACGCGTTCCTGCAGGTCGCCGCGCGCCTGGCGCCCGGAGACATCTGTGTCGAATTCCCTAACCATACCCATTTGCTCGTCCCACCCCGCATGAAGGGCGCGGCCCATTTTATTGCGCCGCGCTTGTGTGAATTCGAAGAGATGTCCTTTGTTATGCATTTTCTGCGACCTGGGATGATGTTTATGGATATTGGCGCGAACATTGGCGCCTTTACAGTTCTGGCGGCGGGTGTGGCCGGCGCCCGCGCGAAGGCCTTTGAACCAAGTCCTCTGACCTACGAAATCCTCGCGCGCAATCTGTCGCTGAATGATCTTCAAGGTCGCGCGCAAGCCATCCCGGCGGCGGTGGGGCGGAATATTGGAGAAATACAATTCAGTGTCGATCTGGGAACTGAAAATCACGTTGTTGCCAACAACTCGAAACAAAATTCGCAACGGGTAAGGATGACCACTTTGGATCATGAAACAGCGGAGGATCCACCCGAGTTGTTGAAAGTGGACGTTGAAGGGTTTGAACCGGAGGTTTTTGCCGGCGGTACCGACACATTGAGACGGCCGCAACTTCGCGGCATAATCATGGAACGCAACAATTCCGGCACGCGCTACGGCTTTGATGAAGAGGGATTGCATGCGCAAATCCGGGAACAAGGTTTTGTTCCTTGCCGTTATGAACCGTTGGCCCGCAAACTAACCCAAATCACGGAGCAAATCGGGGGAAACGTTATTTATATTCGGGATTGGGCGGCTGCCAACGCCCGCTTACAAGCAGCGCCGGCATTTAAGCTCGGCGATTTGACTGTTTGAACGGCGACTGCTAATAGGCTCCTGATCATGCAAACCGGGCAGTCCAACGTGGGAGAATGGCCGTACATCAGCTTCATTACGCCGACGCTGAACGCGGAAGCGTTATTGGACAACCTCCTGTCGTCCATCCAACGCCAGACCTATCCGCGTGACCGCTATGAAATCCTGCTGGCAGATTCACAATCCACCGATCGCACGCGCGAAATCGCGAAAAAATACGGGGCCGTCGTCCTTGATGACAACAGCCGAAACATGGAAGAGGCCAAACGCCTCGCCCTACAACATGCGAGGGGGGAATACATTGTCTTTGTGGATACCGACAATGAAATCACCCACCCGGATTACATTGAACTGGCGGTCGCCGCGTTGCGCACAAACCCACAGGCGCTTGGAGTGGAAGGTTATTACCTGCCGTCGTCAAAAATGAGTTCGTTTTGCGCTTACCTGACACATTTGCTTCACATCAGCGACCCGATTGCCTGGCTGATGAGCACAAAACCCAACCTCGTGGCAAGCGAGGGTGAAGTGGAACGCTGGACACTGCCGGGCGATTCGCTTTCCTACCCGCTGGGTGCCAATGGATTTGTCTTTCGGCGCGCGGATCTGGATTCCGTAAAAGCGGACGAGCATTTCCAGGACACGCACGTTGCGTTGCACCTCATGCGCCAGGGAAAGCGCGAATGGCTCCGGATTTGTGGACGCGGAGTGTACCATTATTACGTTCAAACCTGGTGGGGTTTCGTGCAAAAGCGTCGCCGTGCCACCGTGCATTTCCTGCGCGTGCAGGAAGAAGCCAAAACCAATTGGATGAAGGAAAAACCGCCGGTGCCACTCTGGTTGGCTGCAGTTTATTGCGTCACCCTGGCCGGTCCCTGCTGGCACACCGGACAAGGTCTGATTCGCGACCGCGATTGGCGCTGGCTCTGGCACCCGCCGGCGTGCCTCGCCAGCGTGTTCGGCGACGCCTGGGGAGTGTGGACCTACAAACGCCGCGGCAAGGATAAAACATTGATTGCGGAACTGCAGGTGAAACAGAACCTGAAGCCCTGACCCCAGGTTCACTCATGAATGCCCCGCCAACCGCCAACCCTTCCGCCACGCGTCGCCCGCGTTTGATCTGTTTCGTCAATGGCATTTTTGGCGAGGGTTTCGGCGGTGGCGACGTTTATTTTTATTTCATGGCGCGCACTGCCCTGGAGGCGGGTTATCCCATCCACTTTTTTGGCGGACACGCCTTTAAAAACTATCTGGAAAAGCAAAACCTGCCGGTCAATCTGACGCTGACGGATTCCAGTCCCGGCCGCCTCGGCGACGTGGGCACATTGCCCGGACAATTTCATTTATTAAGGGATTTCGCGCGGAGGTTGCGGGGCACGTTGCGTGGATTGAATGAAGTCAAAGCGGGCGATATTGCTTATACGGCTTCGGATTATTGGTTTGACACCATCCCGTTGATTCGCTGCCGGGCGCGTGCAAAAATTTTGTATCTGGGCATGACCGCGCCGACCTTGGGACAAATTCTTTTTCGACGGCGGGAGGATATTGCGTCCGTCCGGCTGCCGTCGCTGTACTACTGGATGAGCCAGCAACTTTCCCTGAGGCGGTTCCGGCGTTGTCCCTCCGGAATTGTTACCTACAGCCATCCGCAGATCCGGGAGTACGCGTTGCGGTTCGGCTACCGGGAATCGGATTTGTGGTATGTGCCAAACGGCAGCAACGTGGTCACAGCGGATCGCGTGCCGGAACAGCCCAAGAAATTTGACCTGGCCTGGACCGGCCGCGTGCATCCGCAAAAGGGAATCGCCGACCTTTTGGTCACGCTCGCGTGGCTAAAGCAACAATTGCCCGATTTTCGCGCCGTTATCATTGGCCAGAGCCGGGACAAGCTGGAACCGCTGCTTCGAAAAGACAGTCTGCATGAAAATGTTTTTTTCAGTGGACTGGTTTCCGAAGAGGAAAAATTCCGCCTGCTCAAAAGCAGCCGCGTGTTTGCCATGCCCAGCCATTACGAAAGCTGGGGCATCGTCGTCGCGGAAGCGCTCGTTGCGGGTGTGCCGGTGGTCGCGTACAAACTGGCGTGTTATCCGCCGGTTTTTGGCGACTTTGTGCGTTACGTATCGCCATTTGACGGCGGACAATTTCAACGCGCTTTGGAGGAGGAAATCCGAAATCAACGCGCGGGAAGAAACAACTATTTTGCGTCCATGAACCTGGCGGACCTGAAGCAACGGTTGAGCTGGGAAACGGCGCAACAAAAATTCCGCGAAGTCCTGGCCCACGTAACGGATCTGAAGAATCAAGGTTCTTGAACCCGGCCTCTTCCGACATCATTTAAGCTCATGCATATGTGCGGGGCCCCAAGCCTGCCTAAAGACGCAATTAGACTTGACACACTTACTTGATTTCCTTATGGTTGGCGCTGCGAACTGGAGTTAATCTCATACTAACAGAGTGTCCATAACTCTTTTAGCGCTCTGTCAGCCTCAGAATTAACTCCAAGTCAGAAAAAATCAAACTACTTAACTAAAAGGAATAGTATGAATCATCACCTAAAATATTCGTTGCCATTTCTGGCTGCATTATTCATCCCTCTAACCAATATCTCCGCACAACCCCAGCTGACAAGCATTGTTGTCTTTAGCACAGATTCATCAGGCGACAACGTCGCTCCAGACCTTTGGGACACACAACCCGGCAACAACTCCAACCAAGGATATTTTGATGTCTGGATACAAAGCGGAGGCATATTTTTAAACGGTCCTTTGGATTCCCAAGCGCAACCAAACATCTCGCTGTCTTCCGGTGTGAACTCGTTCACACTCAATGCCGATCCGGGAAGCGATCATAGTCAGTTCGGAATCAGCTTGTTTTTCAACGGAGCCGCCACACCATCGATTTCAGCGTTTGGTTCAATGCTCACAGCGCAGGGACCGCACAGTTTTGCCGCAGACAGCGCGGCGAGCACACCCGGCCTTGCCATCGGTTCGAGTGTCCCCGGCGCCGGCACGCTGAGCTTCATATCTGGCGGCGAGCTGATTACCTTGACCGACTTCTTCTGGGCAACGCCGTCCGTCTATAATCAAGACTTGGTTGGGCAATACAGTACCGGAGCCAATGGACTACCAGATTATGTCGGAGGCATGACTCTTTCGGTAACCCCAGTACCCGAACCTGGAATGCCGCTTTTGGCAATCGGCCTCTTGGCGGGCGTGATCATGATTTGTCGTAGGATGCGTACCAGCGAGAACTGTTTTTAGTCGAGGGATATCTCACTTATCTCCAAGGATCCATTATTACATAACCCAAATTCTTGATAAAGTACATGCCAGCGCAGGATAGGAACCCGCTGGCATAGTTTAGTATATTCAGGAACGGACTCCGAGGAATGGTAATTGTTCGAAACCGCCTCCATTTCTGCGATAAAGAACTGGCTTTGCCCGGAATAGGCACTCTGGCAGGCTGAGGCAAATGTTCAAAATCCTGGTAACCGGCGGGAATGGACTGCTGGCACATGCGCTGCATGAACTCCGGTCGGCGGACTGTCAGTTGAACTTTCTTTCCCGTTCGGATTTTGATTTGACCGCGCCTGCTCGTATGGAGCAGCAATTGGACAAAACCGCCCCTGACGTCGTCATCAACACCGCCGCGTATAATCTGGTGGATCACTGTGAAATTGAGCGCGAACTTTCGTGGGCCGTCAACGCCACCGGCCCACAGCAACTGGCTGAACTTTGTGCACACGCTGATATTCGACTCGTTCACTACGGAACGGATTACGTTTTCGACGGTGAAAAAAAATCTCCCTACCTTGAAACCGATGCGCCAAACCCATTAAACCATTATGCGGCCGGAAAGCTCGCCGGCGAACAGGCTGTCCTGAGTGCGTCGCCGATACATCTCGTCCTGCGCACCAGCTGGATCTTTGGCGGGCACCCGACCCAGACGAAAACGTTTGTTCATACGGTGCTGCGCGCGGCGCGAGCAGGTCGTGAATTGAAGGCCACCACGGATCAAGTGTCCGTACCGACTTACGCTCCCGACCTCGCGCAGTGGACACTTGAACTGGTCCGCCGCGGCGCGAACGGACTGGTCCATGCTGTGAACGATGAAGGGGCGAGCCGTCACGATTGGACGCTCGCGATTCTGGAGGAGGCAGTCCAGGCCGGACTGATCCCGCAAGCACCTCCGGTTGAAAAGGTGACAACCGCCTTCTTCAACTCGACCATGCGCCGACCGGCCTACACGGCGATGAACAACGAGAAGCTGGCTGAATTGCTGGGCCGCCAACCGGGTTCCTGGCGTCCGGGTCTGCGAAAAATGCTCGCTCAAATGAAGTGATTTCAGGTAGTCTGCGCAGACATGACCACGAGCTGGCAACATGTCGAACCATGATTCGCGAACGAACCCATTGTCGTACCTGCGGCTCAAAAAATCTCCGGCTCATCCTCGATCTGGGAAAAACGGCGCTGGCCAACGATTTTCTCAATCCCGAGGAAGTGGCTCATTACAAAATCTGCCTGCCTCTGCGCGTCGTGTTATGTCTGGATTGTTCCCTGGTGCAGTTGGCCGATACGGTTGACCCCAAGATTCTTTATTCGCGCTACGCCTACATTACCTCCACCTCCCGCACGATGGAAGCGCACCTGAGCGACCAGTCGGCGCATCTTCTGTCAGTCGGTCGCTCCGGGGCACGTCCGAAGGTTTTGGAAATCGCCAGCAATACCGGTGTGTTTTTGAAAAAGTTCCAGGAGCGCGGTTGCGAGGTGCTCGGGGTGGAACCGGCGCAAAACATCTGCGAAGTCGCGGAAAAGGCCGGCATCCCAACCCGGGGCGAATTTTTCAATGCCGCCAACGCCAAAAAAATAAAAGCGGAGTGGGGGGAAGCGGATCTGATTTTGGGCCGGCACGTCTTTGCCCATATTGACGACCTGCACGATTTGATTGCCGGCCTGGAGACGGTATCGCACCGGGAGACGCTGATTGCGTTCGAAGTTCCATATCTCGTTGATTTCTTTGAGCGTACCGAATACGACACGATTTATCACGAGCATTTGTCCTACCTTTCAGTTCGGGCGCTGGCCGCCCTGGTGGAGGATTCACCCTTCGCCTTATCCCGGATTGACCATTACCAAATTCACGGCGGCTCGATTTTGTTTCACTTGCGTCACCGTTCGTCAAAGGCCGTAGCACACGAAAGCGTCGGGAAAGCCCTGGAAGTGGAGCGCCGCATGAAGCTGACCGAAGCAGCCACCTGGAAGACATTTACCGAAAGAGTCGATTACATTCGCTCGGAACTGCCTGCCCTCGTTCGCAAACTCAAATCGCAGGATAAGCGCATCATCGGTTACGGCGCATCGGCCAAAGGCAATACGTTGCTCAACACCTGCGGCCTCGGAATAAGGGAAATGGACTACATCATTGATAATACTCCTTTTAAGCAGAACAAGGTCGCGCCCGGCTCGTGGCTGCCGATCCGGCCACCGGAATCCCTGCTCAAAGAACAGCCGGACTTTGCGCTGTTGCTGGCGTGGAATTTCGCGCCGGAAATCATCGGGCGTGAAGCGGAATATCAAAAACGTGGCGGGCGGTTTATCGTGCCGATCCCCAAACCCGAAATTGTCGGATTTCCATTGTAAGCGTTTGACGGGAAAATCATCCGAACCATAATGAATTCTCCCGGCACAACGGATCAGTCCTTTTCCGTCAGCGTTGTCGTCGTGAACTACAACTGCAAAAAATGGTTCGACCGTTTTTTCCCCTCGCTGCGGGCGCAGACGATCTTCGACCACACCGAGGTCATCATGGTGGACAACACATCCCGGGACGGTTCGGCGGAAATTTGCGAAACGGAAATGGCGACCTGGCCAAATGGGGTTTTCCTTCCCACCGGCGGCAATTATGGCTTTGGGGGCGGCAGCAATCGCGGCGCGGAAATTGCCCGCGGCAAATATCTTTTCTTTTTGAATCCGGATGTGTGGCTGGAGCCCAATTGCCTGGAGGAGCTTGTCAGACACGCCGAAAGCCACGGGGCGAAAGTGGTCGGCCCGCTCGTACTGGATTATGACAGCGACAATGTGCAAGTAATGGGTGCCTCGGGTTTCGACCTGTTCGGCGGAATGATTCCGGCCCGGCCCGGCGGGCAAGGCGACCGGTTGTTTGCGATTGGAACTTTCTTTTTCATTGAGCGCGAACTCTTTCAAAAACTTGGCGGGTTTGATGAAGAACTCTTTCTTTATAATGAAGAAACGGATTTGTCCTGGCGCACCTGGATAGCGGGCAAAGCGGTCACACTCGCATCCTCCGCCCGTATCCATCATCAGGGGGCATCCTCCGGGGAGCGGGCCGTGGAGAACCGGACCAACGAAACCAAGCGCTTCTATGCCAACCGCAACCAGCTAGTCGTCATTTTCAAAAACGCCGGTTCCCTGCTTCTGCTGTTGGCCTTGAGCCAAACGGCACTGATCGCCGCCGAAGCGGGCGTCGGCACAATTTGGGCCGGGCGCCCTTCGTTCTTCTACTGGGCCTTCCTCAAACCGCTCGGGGATTGCTGGCGCCTGCGGCGTCATATTGTGGAACAGCGGAAAAAAAATCGCCAGATACGCCAGCGTGGAGACTGGTGGATATTCCGGCACTTCTTCCGTTTCGATTTTGGCCGTTGGACGGATGTGAAACGTTTGTTCAAATTCGGCATCCGGATTGAAAAATCAGGGCGACAACCGTAGCGAGAAATAATTAATGGAAAGTCCTCCGCCCAATCCCAACAGCCCGCCGCTAAAGTTATTGTCGGTGGTGATTCCTGCCCGCGACGAGGAGGGGTGTATCGCCTCCACGGTCGAGCATTTGCATTTGGAACTGCGCCTCCAAAACATACCACACGAAATTGTCGTGGTGGACGACGGGAGTGTGGACGCCACCGGGGAAATTTTGTCCGGGTTAAAAGCCAAAATCGCAGCTTTATGCCCCTGCCAAAACCCGCCACCGCATGGGTTTGGCCGGGCGGTTATTTGGGGCCTGGATCATTCCCGCGGCGACGCGGTGGTCATTATGATGGCCGACGAATCAGACGATTGTCACGATGTGGTTAGATACTGGAAACGGCTGAACGAAGGCTACGACTGTGTCTTCGGGAGCCGGTTTGTCAGCGGTGCCGGCGTGATTGATTATCCGCGCTTTAAGTTATTGCTGAACCGGCTGGCTAATCTGTTCATCCGGATTTTATTTAAGATCAAACTCAACGACACGACCAACGCGTTCAAGGCTTATCGGCGCGAAGCCATTGACGGTTGCCGACCGCTCATTTCACCTCACTTCAATCTGACCGTGGAATTGCCGCTCAAGGCCATTGTCCGGGGTTTTTCATGGACAACCATGCCCATCACGTGGCGCAACCGGCGGACGGGAATACCGAAATTAAAAATCAAGGAGATGGGCAGCCGTTATCTCTTTATTTGCCTCTATGTTTGGCTGGAAAAATATTTCAGCCGGGGTGATTATCGGAGAAAGCGCTGAATTCGTTGGCCACTTGATATGAACTCACCGGTGAATACGCGATTCCTGACCAATGGCACCAAGACAAAACTCATCGGGTTGTTCATCGCCCTGTCACTCAGTGTCACTTATTTCTACATGATCCGGCCATGGGCGCTGGGTATGCCGGGCAACTCCACCAATTTGTGGGTGTTCACCGCCGACTCAAAGGTTAACAACCATTTAAGCTCTCTCTACACGGTGTGGCGACCGCGAATCGGCGGAATATGGCTGGCCGGGCGAATGGTCGACAGCATCATCAAGGATGGATTGATTAATCTTCAGGATTATCAAAGCAACAACATTGTGGTCTTAACCGTCACCAGCCAGCAGAACCAGCAGGTTTTCGGAAAATATTTCTATACCGAGGATTACCGGGACATCTTTGGACTCTACCATGCGGCGTGGCTTTTTTTGTTTTTCGTGCTGCTCATTTTCCTCGTGGAAGACCCGGTATTTGTAATGCTGGGTTGCTTCGCCGGACTCTTTTATATGCTGACCCCAGCGGCGAATTATTACTCGTACCCGTGGGATATGCCCTCGATGATGTTCTTTACCTTGAGCTATCTTTGCTGGTTGAAAAAGCGTTATCCCCTGATGCTGGTGGTTATTTTTACAGGCACGTTGTTCAAGGAAACCGCCGCCGTTACCGCGGTGCTTTTCTTCTTTACGGATCTAAATTGGAAAAAAAGAATAAGCTATTTCCTGGCGGCATTCGTTTCGACTTTATTGCTTAAAATGGCCATCACCGCGGTGGTCGACGGCAAAATTGAAATCCTGACTCAAGACCTAACCCGGGGCGATCAATCCGGCAAGCTCATGACATTGGAAAACAACCTGCCCGTCCTGTTTGGCCTCCGATGGAATCATTTTATCTTTGTTAATGCCGGCACTTTTATCGCGGCCCTGTTTCTGCCCATGCGGACAAAAGTTGAAACGGGGACCAAGGCAATTCTGCTGCTGTTCTTCTGCGGTCAGCTCCTGGCCGGCTCCATGAATGAGTTCAGAATCATGCTGGAAGTGTTGCCGGTCTCGATCCTGTATCTCAAACATGCGCTCGAATACTGGAAGGGACAACTCCCCGTGGTTTCGGAGTCGAAAAGCAAGTCATCGTCAACCGCGCCCCAAAAGAAACCTAGAAATTAGCCTCCTCCAAAAAACTTTCCGCTGCCATGTCCCCCGCCTAAAATGCGCCGCATGAAAATTCTGGTCACGGGCTCAAACGGATTGATCGGTTCCGAGGCCGTCACTTATTTCGACCGGGAAGGTCATAAGGTCATCGGGGTTGACAATAATCTGCGGCGAGAGTTTTTCGGGCCTCCAGGTGATACGACATGGAATTTGGAGCATCTGAAGCGCAGCACCCGGCATTTTCGTCACTTGAACCTGGACATCCGGGAGCGGCAAAAAATCCTCGACCTGTTCCAGGAAGAGCGCTTTGACATGATCATTCATTGCGCGGCGCAGCCTTCGCACGACAAGGCGGCGGAAATTCCCTTTATTGATTTTGACGTCAATGCCGTCGGCACCCTCAACCTGCTCGAAGCCACCCGGCAATCGAACAAGGAAGCCGTTTTCATTTTCATGTCAACGAACAAGGTGTATGGCGACGCGCCCAATGAAATCCCCCTCAAAGAATTGCCGACCCGTTGGGAATACGCCCGGCCCGAAGACTGGCACGGCGTCAATGAAAATTGCCGGATTGACCACACGATGCACAGTCTCTTCGGCGCGAGCAAGACGGCGGCGGACGTGGTGGCCCAGGAATATGGGCGTTACTTCAACATGAACGTGGGTGTTTTCCGCGGCGGCTGCCTCACCGGCGAACACCATTCCGGCGCCCAGGCACATGGATTCCTGTCCTACCTCGTCAAAGTCGCCAAAGCCGGCCAGACGTATTCCATTTTTGGCTACAAAGGCAAACAAGTGCGAGACCAAATTCACAGCTCCGATGTGATCCTGGCATTTGTGGAATTTGCAAAAAATCCCCGGCCGGGTGAAGTGTACAATCTCGGCGGCGGCCGTGAAAACGCCGCGTCGTTGCTCGAATGCGTGTCAAAAGTTGAAGCCCTGCTGGGGCGCAAAATCAAGACTGACTATGTGGATCACGCGCGCAAAGGCGACCATATCTGTTACATCAGCGACCTGCGAAAATTAAAAAGCCATTACCCGAACTGGCAAATCACCCATTCACTCGATCGAATTCTGGAGCGGATGGCGGCGGCTTGAGCTTTCTAAAATGCAGCGCTCAAATGTCGGCCGAGCGGTCCAGCCAGTCTTCATGTTCCCGGGCGTGGCGCGCGACTTCATCAAAAATTTCCCCCGATTTTGTCTGAGGAGACCACCCCCAAAAGGTGCCGGCGCGATTTGAATCCATTATCAGCCACGGAATGTCAAACGGGCGCGGGGCAGGGTCGGCATCAATTTTATGGCTGGCAAACCGTTCGGCACACCAGCGGCTGAGCTGTTGTAAGGAAAACGAATTGGCCGGCCCGCCGCCCAGATTGAAAAGCCGCTTTTCCGGCCGGCCACGGTAATCGAATTGCCTGCGGAGCAGTGGCACCAGATCCCGCGGATGCAGGACATCACGCGTTTGATGGCCGCAACCCCCGAAGCCAATGTATTTGAGCGGATGACGGCGCAAGCAGGCATTAATCCAAAAACTGACGATGCCTTGATCGGCGCGTCCGAATTGCCCCGCACCCGCCAGCAAGCCGCAGCGATTGATCCAAACTGGAAAGTCGAACGCCTCGCCGTATTCAAGCGCAATCGTTTCCGAAGCCAGTTTGCCGGCGCCGTAGAGAGAAAGCGGCGGCGCGGAGGAAAATTCCTCGGTCACGCCCCGCGCGGAAACTCCCCCGGGCAATGATCGGTCGGAATCGAGCACAAAAGCCCCGTCTTTTTCCCTCAGGGGCAGACCCGCCAACGCCGGGATGGAATAGACACGGCTCGTGCTCAACAAAATGAAACCTGCTTTGTGTCGTTTGCAAAATTCCAGCACGTTGATGGTGGAGGCAAGGTTGTGATCGAGAATCTGGCGGCTGCTGGTTTTGCCGTCCACACCGGCCAGCACACTGGGATTGGCCGCCGCGTCAATGACCCAGTCGCAGGCGGGCAATGCGTCCAGATCGGATGTCAGGCGTAAATCGCCATGAACAAGTTTGATCCCGCGTTGCTTGAGTGTGCGCCGGTTGATTTCACTGCCGGCACGGGAAAGATTATCCACGCCCAAAATTGTCAGCGCCTGGCCGGCGCCGCGTTGGTCCTGCAATGAGCAGGCGATGGTTGATCCAGCAAACCCGCAAATTCCGGTAATCAACAGCTTCATCGTTGCGGACTCATGTTAGACTGGTGAAGTCAGGAAAAGGCAAGGTTTAGTTTTACAATATCGCCAGCCCAGCCTTGACACCGGTTTATGGGAAAATTATGAGTAACCGCACGTTTCGCCCGGTCGTACATGTATGAAACCAGCCAATTCAACTCAATCGCCGAAATCACATGCGTTACAGGTCACAGCGCTGCTCGCCATCATACTGGGATTGCTTTTCTGGAAGTGTTTCCTGCCGGACTATGTCCATTTTTCCAACGACGGTCCCTTGGGACAACAAAATGCCGGGTGGCGCCAGCTTCCCGCCGCTTTTACCGGTAGCTGGTACGACCTGAATGATATTGGCAGCAGCGCGGGGGCCATCGCCCCGGCGCCAGATCCCCTCATTTTCTGGGTCCTGGGACCGGTCGGTTATGCAAAATTTCTCATCCCGATCGGATTGTTCATCCTGGGGCTCGGCGCCTGGGTCTTTTTCCGGCAATTAAAACTGTCACCGTTGGCGGCAACCCTGGGCGCGTTGGCCGCCATGTTGACCTCCACCTTCTTTTCAGATGCCTGCTGGGGCTCGGCGCCGCATCAAATTGCCTTCGGTATGGACTTCCTGGCATTGGCCTTGATCGTTTCCAACTCAACCGCGACACCGCGGCTGATTCGTTGGGTGCGGCTGGCTTTGGCCGGATTTGCCGTCGGCGTCAACGTGGTTGAAGCAGCCGACATCGGCGCCATTTTCAGTGTGTTTATCGCCGCGTTTACCGTGTTCCAATCGCTCACCGAAGACGGCGCCCTGGTAAAAAAAATCGGCCGCGGAATTGGGCGCACTGCGGTCATTGCGGCATTTGCGGCATTCTTCGCCGCGCAAACCATCGAAGCGCTGGTGGGCACCAACATTCAGGGCATCCTCGGCATGAAACAAAATGAGGAGACAAAAGCGGAACGTTGGGACTGGGCCACCCAATGGAGCATTCCCAAAATTGAAACGTTCGGAATCATTGTGCCGGGCTTGTTCGGCTATCGGATGGACACCCCGGATGGCGGCAATTACTGGGGTGCCGTGGGACGTGACGCGTCCTGGGATCGCTATTTTGCCAACGGCGAACAAGGTTCGCCCCATGGGTTCCAGCGTTTCTGCGGCACCGGGAATTACGCCGGCACGCTGGTAATCCTGGTGGCATTATGGGCCGTGGCCCAATCGTTGCGCCGCCAAAATTCAGTATTTTCTGCGACTCACCGTCGTTTTCTCTGGTTCTGGGCCGTGGTATTGATCGTTTCGTTGCTTTTTGCGTTTGGCCGGTTCGCACCGTTCTACCGGTTCATCTACGCGTTGCCGTACTTTTCGACCATTCGCAATCCAATAAAGTTTCTCTTCGTTTTTTCCTGGGCCATGGTCATCCTCTTTGCCTATGGCATTCATGGGCTGAGCCGGCGCTATCTGGAAATCCCGGCCACGGGTTCCCTTTCACCTCTGACCCAACTGAAAACCTGGCGCGCCCGGACTCGCGGTTTCGACCGGAATTGGACTTCAATCTGCGTCATCGTTTTAATCGGAAGTTTCCTGGCCTGGCTGGCTTATGCACTGCAAAAACCAAACCTGGTTGCCTACCTTAAGATGGTCGGCTTTGCCGACGACAAGCTCGCCGGCCAGATCGCCGCCTTCAGCATCCGTCAAGTGGGTTGGTTTATTTTATTCTTCGCATTGGCCGCAGGATTGCTCGCGCTGATTTTGAGCGGCGCTCTGGCGGGACCGCGGGCCCGATGGGGCGGGATCCTGCTTGGCACTTTGCTCGTCCTGGATCTCGGCCGCGCCGATTTGCCCTGGCGGGTTTTCTGGAATTATCCGCAAAAGTATGCCAGCAATCCCATCGTAGATATTCTGCGCGACAAACCTTATGAACACCGGGTCGTGATGTTGCGATCCCACGCGCCGGAACATCTACCTTTCTACGATGACCAGTTCGAGGGGCTTTACAATATCGAATGGTCCCAGCAACTTTTCACTTACTACAACATCCAATCGCTCGACATCATCCAGATGTCGCGCATGCCGGCAGACCTGGCGGCTTATCAGGCAGCCCTGCCCATCATACCGCAGCCGGACATGCTGTATCTGGTCGCCCGGCGCTGGGAATTGACCAACACCCGCTATCTGCTCGGCCCGGCCGGCATTCTCGAAGCATTGAATGAACAGCTCGATCCCGTCCAGCACCGGTTCCGCATTGTTGCGCGGTTTGACGTGGAACCAAAGCCGGGGATTGACCAGGTAATCAATTATGAGGAACTGACCGCCGTACCCGATGCCGATGGCGCTTGTGCGTTGATTGAATTTGAGGGCGCATTGCCGCGGGCCAGATTGTATCCTTATTGGCAGGTCTGCAGCGGCAATCCCGCGGAACTGCAACAATGGGCCCGGACCGTGCAACAGCGGGTCCCCGGCGAAATGGGGGATGCCATTGTCAATCTTGACGAGACGGATCTGGCAACGTTGCAGACACTCGCCAGCCCCGATTTCGACCCGTGGAAGACCGTCTTGCTTTCCACCCCTTTGCCCGTTTCACCGGCGATCAACGCCACCAACGCAAATCCCGGGACGGTTGAGTTTGAAAGCTATGCCCCGGCAGACATCCGGCTTAGCGCACAAGCGGACGTGCCATCCGTGCTGCTGCTCAATGACAAGTATGACCCGAATTGGCACGTGTTCGTGGACGGCAAGCCAGCACCCCTGCTGCGCTGCAACTTCATCATGCGCGGCGTTTATTTGACCGCTGGCACACACGCCGTGGAATTCAAGTTCTCGCTTCCCCTGGGCCCATTTTATACCAGTCTGTCGGCCATCGGCGTGGGAATCCTCCTGTGCGGATACCTGTTTTTTTCAACGCGGCGAAAACCCGCCAGTTGAAACGGCCCGCGCCGGAGCTGCGGTTACAAGCCTGTCGGATAATCGAGAAACGTCCACGGAAGGTGGAATTTCTTTGACAGATGTGCCGCCAGCGCTTTGACGCCGAACGTTTCCGTCGCGTAATGGCCGCCGTAAAATACGTTAAGGCCGAGTTCCTCCGCGAGCGCGTAAGTCCAATGCGGGCCTTCGCCGGTGACAAACGTGTCTACACCTGCTTCAGCCGCTTGTTTCAAGTCGCCGCCCGCGCCGCCGGTTACCACGCCAATGTACCGGCAATTTTCTCCGCCTCCGGGTACAACGCGGGGTTTGACGCCGGTGGCCCGGGCGAGCCGTCTGGCCAATTCCGCGCGGGAAATTGTCATCTGTGTTTTGAAACCGATGGTCTGGCCGTGAGTCAGGAAAAACGGCTTCAAATTTCGAAAGCCGAGCGCGGCACACAGTCGCGCATTATTACCGAGCCACGGGTGCGCATCGAGCGGCAGATGTGAACTGTAGACAGCCAGATCGCTTTCGACGAGCCGCCGGAGCAGTTCGTGTCTTTTGCCCGTCCACGGATGCGTCGGCGACCAGAACAGTCCATGATGGACGATGAGCAAATCCGCCCGGGCGGCAACAGCGAGCTTAACCGTGGCCAGACTGGCGTCTACGGCAGCGGCGATGCGACCGACCCGGCCACGATTTTCCACCTGCAAACCGTTGGTCGCGCCGTCATAATCGCCAATCTTCTGTGTGCGAAGAATTGTGTCACAGTGGGCGACGACGGCGGCAAGCAGGGTTTTTGACATGGCCCGATGGAAACATTTTCGGGGGAGCTTGCAAAGCGGGAAGGTGCTGAAAGATTTAAAACCCGCCTTGAATTCTGCACGCCGGATTTTATAGTGCTTTCCATTCTATATGATCAAGACCCTCGCTCACATTTGCATCTTTTCGAAAGATTTGAACCGCAGTCTGGAATTTTATTGTGGAGCGCTGGGATTGCAACGGCACTTTGATTTCTTCAAGGATGGCGCGCTGTTCGGGTTTTACCTCCAAGTCAGTCAGGACCATTTCATCGAAATTTTCAAGGCCGATCCGAACGCAGAAATCCGCAGCCAGCGAATCCACCATTTTTGCCTGGAAGTGGAAGACCTTGACGCGCTGCGTGACGCATTGATCAAACACGGCGTGGCGGTGACACCTAAAAAACTGGGCTGCGATCAGACGTGGCAGTGCTGGTGCAAGGACCCCGACGGGACGGAGTTGGAGTTTCAACAATACACGGCTCAAAGTTCGCAGCTCCTCCGTAAAAATTGCATCGCGGACTGGTAGCTCAAAACCGGCCTTCGCGCTTTTTTGCCTCGAAAATTTTTCATTCCGCGTATTGAATTCTCCGTACGGCGTTCTATAGTTCGCATGATTTCATGAGATGAGCAATTCAACCGATGCCAGCTCGCCGTGGAACATCGACGCGGCGCGCGCGCTTTACAACATTCGCCGATGGGGCGCGAAGTATTACGACATTAACGAAGCCGGGCACGTCGTGGCGCGCCCGTTGCAGGACGCGGGTGTGGCGGTGGATCTGACCGACGTGATCGAAGAAGCCAGGGCGCGCGGGTTGAAATTTCCGTTGCTCATCCGGTTCCAGGATATCTTGCGGCACCGCGTCGAGTCGCTCAATCAGGCGTTTCGCAATGCCATCACGGAGTACAATTATCAAGGCCGCTATCGCGGCGTGTTTCCCATCAAGGTCAACCAATTGCGCGAGGTCGTGGAGGAAATTCTTGATGCCGGTAAATCATACGAATTCGGCCTCGAAGTCGGCAGCAAGCCGGAGTTGTTCGCCGGGCTGGCGTTGCAAAATCAGATGGGATGTTTGATCATCTGCAACGGCTACAAGGACGCGGAATTTGTCAAGATGGCCATGCTGGGCATCAAATTGGGTAAAACCGTCATCATGGTCGTCGAAAAACTGGAGGAATTACGGCAGATCATTTCCATTTCCAAGCAACTCGGCGTCGAACCACTCATTGGCATCCGGGCGCGGCTGTTGAGCAAGGGCGCCGGGCGCTGGGCGGAAAGCGGCGGCGAAAACGCGAAGTTCGGTCTGAGCACGACAGAAATCCTGGAGGCGGCGGAGATGCTGAAGGCCGAAAACCTCACCCACTGCTTCAAGCTACTGCATTTTCATATCGGCTCGCAGGTGCCGGATATTTTAACGGTAAAAAAGGCCGTTCAGGAAGCGGCGCGTTTTTATGCCAAATTACACAAGATGGGGTTCCCGATTTCGTATCTCGACGTCGGCGGCGGCCTGGGGGTGGATTACGATGGCAGCCGCTCAGCGTTCGACAGTTCCACCAATTATACTCTGCAGGAGTACACCAATGACGTGGTTTATTACATCGCCGATGTGTGTGCCGCGGAAAAAGTCCCGCACCCGGACATCATCAGTGAAAGCGGGCGCGCCCTCGTCGCCCACCACAGCGTTCTGATTGTCGAAGTGTTCGGAGCCATCGAAAAAATCCGGCCCAGCAGTTTTTTAAAATTCGGCGACCACGAGCACCCGCTGGTGCAGGAGTTGCTCGAAATCAGACAAAACCTGCCGAAACTCAACACGCTGGAGGCTTACCACGACGCGCTCGAACGGCGCGAGGACGCCCAGCACATGTTCACGCTCGGCGTGTTGGATTTGCCGGAGAAAGCCAAGATTGAAGACCTTTACTGGCAAATCAGCCACGCCGTCGTCGAGCATTACAAAGGCCAGCATTATGTGCCGGAGGAAATCCGTCTGCTGGAAGATAGTCTGGGCGATCAATATCTCTGCAATTTTTCCGTCTTCCAATCGCTGCTGGACCATTGGGCCCTGGACCAGCTCTTCCCCATCATGCCCATTACCCGGTTGAACGAGCGCCCCACGCGCGAAGGCACGCTCGTGGACATCACTTGCGATTCCGACGGGCAAGTCAACAAGTTCATTGATTTTCGTGATGTGCGTGACACGCTGCCGCTGCATCAGCTCAATAATAACGGCAACGGCCTGCCGGAACCCTATTACATCGGATTTTTCCTCATGGGCGCTTACCAGGACATCATGGGTGACCTGCACAACCTGTTTGGCCGCGTCAATGAGGTTCATGTTTTTCTCGAACCCGACGAGCCAACGGGTTATTACATCGAGGAAATCATCGAAGGTAATACCATCATCCAATCGCTCGCGGCGGTGCAATACGACGAAAACGAGCTGAAACGCCAGATGAAGGCTCAGATTGATGACGCCATCAAGTCCGACCGCATGAAACCCTCCGAGGCCATGCGGCTGCTCGATGACTATGAACGCGGCTTGAAGGCTTACACCTACCTTTCGTTTTGACCGAAACACAAAATCCTGAAGCTGAGACCCGAAATAAAGCCGAACTGCTCCGTTCCCTGGGGCATCTTGCCCGCGGTTTGTCCGCGTTGTTCTGGGGTTTGCCCGCGTCGCTGGTGATCTGCGTGGAAACCGCCCGGACCGATTGGTTGAAATCATTCGGCTTTATTCCCGCCCTCGCCGCCACCGGCCTGTTGATGTTTGGGCTTTGGCAAATGGGCGATTTTCAAAGGCAGGAACGCCCCTGGCGCAACGCGCTCGATCGGGCCAAACTCCTCGGCCTCATCAATTTCGGGCTTTGTCCTTTTCTCTACTGGCACAACCGGATGCCACGGGAAACCTTCTTTAGCGTCGCCATTTTCGCGCTCGTCCTGTCCGCCGTGCTTTTTCTTTTCAATTTGAACGTCGTCCTCAAACAACTCGGCGCCATGCTGCCGGACGAGACGCTCCGGCATGAAACCGGCCTGTTCACCGCCCTCAATCGCGGACTGTTGGCCTTTCTCTTTCTGCTCAGCATCGCCTATGCGGTTTTGCTCCACCTTTCGCAAATACCGCTGGAATTGGGCATCCTGGTCCTCTGGCTCAACCGCCTGGGCTTGTGGCTGCTGACCTTCTTTGCCTTGTTGCCGCTGGCCATGACCATGGCGCTCATCTGGAAAACCAAGGAAACCATCTTTGACAGCGTCTTTGACGCGCAGTGAATCGAAAATTATGATTTACGATTGATGATTTATGATTTGCTCCGCTCACGGGAACTGACCAACTGATAAACCGTAAATCATAAATCATCAATGAACACCGCCTTATCCGCCATGGGCCGCCGGACCGCGCCGCCAGCCATCTCCTGGCTGATGCACGCCGCCTTGTCGCGGCCCAAACTGATTTCGCTCGCCGCCGGCTTTACCGACAACGCCACCTTGCCCGTCAACATTTCGCGTAAAGTGCTCGACCGGGTTTTGCGCTCGCCCAAAGCCGGCCAACCCGCCTTGCAATACGGCATCACCGCCGGCGAAACCAACCTCCGCCAATTCACCGCACGCCATTTGCGGAAACTGGATCTGGGCGGGACGCCGTGTCGGCGCCCCCAAATTCAGGGACGGCCGCACGCCGTCCCTCCCGAAATTCACTCCTGGGAACGTCTCATGATTACCGGCGGTTCGCAGCAATTGCTTTACATGACCATCGAGGCGCTCTGTGACGAAGGCGATATCGTCCTCGTCGAGGATCCCACGTACTTTGTGTTCTTGAGCATTCTGCAAAGCCGCGGCCTGCGCGCGCGGTGTTCGGCTCGAACGCGACGGTCTGGACCTGACACACCTCGAAATGGTTTTGCAGCGGCTGAAGAAGTCCGGTGAACTCCGCCGCGTCAAGGCGCTTTACCTCATCAGTTATTTTCACAATCCGACCGGTACCACGACCAGCTTCGAAAAAAAGTGCGGCATTTTGAAACGGCTGAAAAAGTTTGAGGGCGCGGCGGGCCATCCGATTTATCTGATTGAAGACGCTGCGTATCGCGAACTGGGATTCAGCAGGAACGCCGCGCTGCGGCGTCCGCGGTCGTCCTGGCGGAACGCCCCTACCATAGCTCTCTCCGCGCTCATGGCGCCCGGCGCAACTGAACGCGTCATTTACACCGGCACTTACAGCAAACCCTACGCGCCCGGCACGCGCGTTGGTTTCGGGATTCTGCCCGAACCGCTCTTCACGGCCGTCCAGCGCATCAA
>DATJNM010000059.1:0-84561 GCA_035508155.1 Candidatus Sulfopaludibacter sp.
TGGTGCGAGCGGTCGTTGAACTCGGCCTTGATGGTGTGGCCGGGGCCGCCGGTGCCCCAGGCGTGTTCTTTGGCGGCGTCTTTGGTCAACGGGTCGCCGCCTTGAATCATAAATCCCTTGATGATGCGATGAAAGCAGGTGCCGTCGTAAAATCCTTTTTTGGCGAGCGTCTTGAAATTTTCGACGGTCTTCGGCGCAACGTCCGGCCAGAATTCAATGACCATTTCACCTTCGGTCGTGGCAATTTGAGCGACTTCGTCCATAAAATTATTTTGCCGGTTGTGTTTTGTTATCCGCCGGAAGGATGATTGCGGATTTGATGTAATCTAGATTCGGAAACTCTTTTTTCAAATAGGCGTTGCCTTCCATTTGAAGCTCGCCCTGGTTCGGTCCAGTTCCGCCAGGAGGTCCGTCGCCATATTCGCCGTTGATTTTGTCAACGACATCCATGCCTTCAACCACTTTGCCGAAAGGCGCAAAACCCTGTCCATCGAGAAAAGTATTGTCGCCGAAGTTGATGAACAATTGCGTGGTGCGCGTGTTCGGGCCGGCGGTGGCAAAGGTGATGGTGCCGCGCGTGTTGCTGCCTTTGACGGGGTCATCGGGAATCACAGCCGCACGCCACTTCGCCGAGACGTTCGGGTCGCCGTGGATACCAAACTGGCACATAAAGCCAGGGACGACGCGGAAGAAGGAGACGTCCTTGAAGTAGCCCGAACGCACCAGGTTATAAAAGCGGTCCGCGCCGTTGGGCGCCAGCGAACGGGTGACTTCCACAATGAATTTCCCTTTGGTGGTGTCGAACTGCGCCTTGAACGTTTCGGGCGACTTCGCCGTAAGCCTGGCGGGATCGCCAAAACCCGGTGACGCAGATGCAGGTTGCTCCTTGCTCACCGCCGGCTTGGTGTCGTCGGCTCTGGCCGCGACCGTGGCGGCAAACAGGCCGAGCGCACAGAGTAAATTGATTATTTTCATGGGCGGAGAATTTTCCACGCGCGCGGCGAAAAGTCACGCCCGGAATTCACCCTATTTCATGGAACGGGTGATGAGGCTGCCACGGCTGCGCTTTCGCGAACGGACCAGCGCGGCGATTATCACGACAACCGCCACGGCCAGCAGCACCGCACCAACGGCCAACGCGCCGTTGCGGCTCAGCCCGGAATTCTCCCCGGCTGCGGCCGGGGCATTGGTCGGCGTTTCGGTCATCTTCGGCGCCGGCGCGTTCGTTGGACTTGCGTTTGTTGGCGTTGACAGCGATTCGGCGGGGGGCGGATTCGATTCCACCCTGACTGGCGGCGAATTGGACGGCACCGGCGTGGCCGGAACGACGGGGAGCAGATGGGTGACGACATTGGTGCCCACAATTACCAGCGGCGGTGCCGTGATGACCGGCGCGGGCGGCGGCGGTGGCGGCGGCGGATTGGTTTTAGCCGGTGCGACGGGTTGGGGTGGCTGGGGCAAAGGAGGAAAGTCGGGGAAATTCACTCCGACCGCCGAGGAATTCACGGTATAACCGATATATTGACCGAACTGCACCCGCAGGACCACGATAAGTGTCTGGTCTGCCTTCTTCAACGCACCCTCATTTTGTTTGAAAACGGCATTGATTGCGTTGTCGTACGGCGTTCCCACGATTGCTCCATTGCCGTCGCAGAAAATCAGGACGGTCAGCCGTTCCGAGTTTTGCGCGAGATCATTGACCTCCGGCATGAGCGCGTCAAAGCGTGTGTCCTTCGAGTAGTGCTGAAGTTTGACAAAGTTGGTGATGTTGGACGCAATCATCGCCGCGTTTTGCGGCACCCAGCTTTGCAAGGGATAATCCCCCGCGCGCAACTTGCGATCGAACGCCCACACGCCGATCGTGTCGCCCGATTGCAACTGCCCGTTCATCATGGCAAAGAACAGACGTTCCACCGCGTATTGCGTCGCCGGCACTCGCGCTTTCATCGCCGCCGACGTGTCGAAGACCAGCAGAAAACGGCTGTCCACGTTGCCGGCCACCGGTTGCGCCTGTACGGCTGTCGTCAGGAAAAGCCCGGCGCACAACCAATGGGCCATTCGCTGGCGCCAGGCAAATCCGTCTGAAGGTATTGGACTGTTCATTGGCCTCTATCGTTTTCGCGGGCGGCTGAAACGATTTCGTTCCATCCGGTTGTGACTTCGCAATTCGTCCCGCAACTCCGTCAGCGCACTCTCAATCATGCGAATAAAGCTTGCACAACTCGCCGTCATGCCGCCCATGCCCGCGACCGTGTCGCGTTCGGCCCGGTCGTCCGTCACCGCGAGCACATCGCCGTAAGCCTGAAACCGGTGCGCCGCGCGTTCGATCATTTGATCGGCGGTCTGCCCGGCGCGCGAAAATAAAATCTCCACCGGCGCGACGGATTCATCTGCCGGAACGTCCGGACGCGCGCCCGCACCGTCAAAAAAGACCGTCACGGATTCACCGGTCGCATCCTGATAACGCGTCAGGACATGGATCAATTCGTCCCGCGCCCGCGCCGAATGCCGGGGTTGGCCCGGAGCCAATTCCGGCCAGTTATGCAACAGGCTGTAGCCATCCACCAAGATGCGCGCCAACGCCATGCCACAAAGGTAAAGTTCAAGGTTCAAAGTTCAAGGTTCAAAGTTCAGAATCGTGGTTTACTTGACTTTGAACTTTGAACCTTCAACTTTGAACAAGCATGTCTGCCGCCAAATCCATTTTCCAGGCTTCGAATTGCCGCATCGCCGTTATCGCGCTGATCATCCTCGCCCTCGACCAGTTCGCCAAATGGCTGGTGTTGCGGACCTTGCCGCCTTACCACGAAAAAGTCATCATTGACGGCTTTTTCAAATTCGTTCATTGGGGCAACACCGGCGCGGCCTGGAGCCTTTTTCGCGGCAACAATAACACGCTCGCCCTGGTGGCGTTGCTGGCGATGGTAGCGCTCTTTCTGACGCGGCATCATTTCAGTTCGGAGACGTTGCCCGGTCAGATTGCGTTCGGGCTGATTTTTGGCGGCATTGCTGGCAACCTCACCGACCGCCTGCTGCCGGGGCGCCATGAGGTCATTGATTTCATCTATTTTTACGTGCAACAGCGTGGCGGTGACGAAATCGGTTTTCCCGCGTTCAACGTCGCCGATTCCGCGATTTGCACCGGCGTGGCGCTGATTTTTCTCATCACCTGGCGAAACGAGCGCGCGCCCAAGCCCGCGATGGGTGACAAGTGACGAGTGACGTTGAAAATTTTTCGTTGCCGCGCGCTGGTCGTTTCCCGTCACACGCCACGCGTCTCCGGTCATGTTAAAATGCGCACGGAAAGTTTCATGGTAGAGAGATCGCTTCCGGCCGAGCGGCTGGACGCCTTTTTGCGCCGGAAATTCCCCGCCGTATCGCGGGTCGCGTTCAAACGGTTGATTGAAACGGGCCACGTGCGCCTCAACGGCCAGCCCGTCAAGCCCACGCATGCTCCCCGCGCCGGTGAAGCAATCGAAATTCGCTGGCCGGACCCCCGACCCGCCCGCGCGCTGCCGGAGGCAATGCCGCTCGACATCCTTTTCGAGGACCGGTCACTCCTGGTGCTGAACAAGCCGGCCGGTCTGGTGGTGCATCCCGCCGCCGGGCATGAGGAACACACGCTCGTCAATGCGTTATTGCATCATTGCAGCGGCAAACTCAGCGGCATCGGCGGCGTGGCGCGCCCGGGCATCGTCCACCGGCTCGACAAGGAAACCAGCGGCTGCCTGGTCATCGCCAAAGATGACGAAACGCATACGGCGTTGTCCGCACAATTTGCCG
This sequence comes from Candidatus Sulfopaludibacter sp., assembly GCA_035508155.1. Classification (GTDB taxonomy): domain Bacteria; phylum Verrucomicrobiota; class Verrucomicrobiia; order Limisphaerales; family UBA11358; genus UBA11358. Next base: position 3,784 of record DATJNM010000059.1, read on the forward strand.
GGCGGAAGGTCAAAAAATTTTACGAGGCCATCCTGTGTGGCGAATTGACGCGTGATTCGGGTGAAATCCGCGCGGCCATCGCGCGGCACCCCTCGCACCGCAAACGCATGGCCGTGCGCGACGACGATTCCGGCCGCGCGGCGCACACCGCCTGGCGCGTGCTGGAACGATTGAATTCGGCCACGTTGGTGGAGGCGCAGTTGCACACGGGCCGCACACACCAAATCCGCGTCCATTTCCAATTCCTCGGCCATCCGCTCGCAGGCGACGAAACTTACGGTGCGAGGCAAAACAAGAGGCTCGCCGAACTCACCGGCTACCGGGCGCCGAGGGTGATGTTGCACGCCCGCGAGCTTTCCTTTGTTCACCCGCGGACGAAAGAATGGCTGGGTTTTGAAGCCCCGCGGCCGGCTGATTTTCGCGGGGCGCTGCAATTACTGCAGGTTTGAAGCCGCGGTCTTCGCAAAATTTGTTCGCCTGCAACGATGAATTCCCGCATTATCGGGGTGATGAAATCCATGACGGGCTACGGTCGCGGTGGATGCGCCCAAAACGGCTTCAAAATCACCGTCGAATTGAGCGCGGTGAACCGCCGGCAATCCGAAATTTCTCTGAACCTGCCGCGGGAACTGGAGATGCTGGAAGCGCCCATGCGCGACGTCATCAACGCCAAAATCGCACGCGGCCGCGTCATGGCGCGCGTGTCGGTCCACGCGGGCGGAGACAAACTGTCCGCGCGGATGCACATCAACCTTCCGCTGGCCCGGGCGTACACGACGGAACTCAACCGTCTCGCCCGGCAACTCAAGCTGGCCGGCCAGGTGACGCTGGACCAATTGATTCGCGCGCCGGGCGTCCTGCAAACGGATGAGGAGCTGGTGGAGGCCGAGAAGATCTGGCCGGTCCTGGAGAAGGCGTTGAAGCCGGCGCTGGCCGCGCTGGTGCAAATGCGCGAACGCGAAGGCGAGCATCTCACCCAGGATCTGGCCGCGCGCATTGCCATCATGCGAAAGGCGGTCGAAAAAATTCAAAAGCAGGCGCCGCGGACGGTGGAAAATTACCGCCAACAACTGGTCGAACGAATCAAAAGCGCCGGCCTGGAGTCGCCCGCGCCGGACGACGAGCGGTTGTTGAAGGAAATTGTCCTGTTCGCCGACCGCTCGGATATTTCGGAGGAATTGACGCGGTTGCAAAGTCATTTCCAGCAGTTTGAGGATTGCCGGAAATCAAAAGAGCCGGTTGGACGCACCCTGGATTTCCTCGCGCAGGAAATGAACCGCGAAGTCAACACCATCGGTTCGAAAGCCAATGACGCGGCCATCTCCCGCGAAGTGGTCACGCTGAAGGCGGAGTTGGAAAAATTCCGGGAACAAGCTCAGAACGTGGAGTGAAAACCAGAGGTCAGAAGGCGGAAGTCAGAAGGCGGAAATCGGAAGCCAGACCACCGACATCTGATCCCCGACCTCTGCTCATTCTGATTTCCGCTCCTTCGGGCGGTGGCAAGACGACCTTAAGCCAGCAACTGCTCGCGGCGCGGCCGGGCATGACCCGGGCGATTACCTGCACCACCCGCTCCCCGCGTCCCGGAGAAAAGGGCGGCGTGGATTACCATTTTTTGGGGCCTCCGGAATTTCAGAAACATGTCCAGGCAGGAGATTTCATCGAGCACGCAACCGTGTTTGGCCGGAGTTACGGCACGTTGCGTTCCGAACTGCTTGAACCATTGCGGGCGGGCCGGGACGTCTTGCTGAACGTGGACGTGCAGGGCGCGGCGACGATTCGCCGACGCGCGCAGGCCGAGCCGGAATTGAAACGCGCGCTGGTGACGGTGTTTCTGACACCTCCCTCCGTCGCCACGCTGGCGGAACGCTTGAACAAACGCAACACCGACGCGCCGGAGGAAATTCAAAAACGTTTGGACTTCGCACGGCAGGAGATCGCCAAATGGAGGCATTTCGATTACCTTCTGATCAGTTCGACCATACCCGAGGACCTGCGGCGGATGCTGGCCATTGTCGAGGCGGAAAAACTGCGCGTGGGGCGCGCCGCGGCGCCGGAGTTTTAAGAATGGCGGTTTACGGTTGCGGATGGCGGGTTTAGATTCAGATCGGACGCATGAGTGCTACGCGAAACATCATTCTGGGCGTGACCGGCTCGATTGCCGCGCACAAGGCCGTGGACCTGGCAAGCCTGTTGACCAAACAGAAATGCCAGGTGCACGTGGTAATGACGGCGGACGCGCAGCGCTTCATCACGCCGCTGCCCTTCAAGGTGCTGACACGCCTGCCGGTCGTGACGGATCTGTACGACGAGGAGGAAGGCTGGCAGCCCACGCATATCCGGCTGGCGGACGAGGCGGACCTGTTGATGATCGCGCCGGCGACGGCCAACGTCATGGCCAGGCTGGCGCATGGACTGGCGGACGACGCGTTGACCTGCATTGCCCTGGCCTTGAATCCGAAGGCGAAGATTTTAGTTGCCCCGGCGATGAATGGAAAAATGTGGCTGCATCCGGCCACGCAAAAAAATGCCGCCACCCTCAAGGCCCGCGGCGTGGAATTCATCGGGCCCGATGAGGGGATGCTCTCCTGCGGTTATGAGGGGATCGGCCGCTTGTGGCGGGTGGAAGCCATTGCCGGCCGCGTCGTCGAATTGTTGCGCTGAATTTTCCGCTCCCAACCATTTTATGAAACCGAGCCATGAGCAATGGCTGAAGCGGTCGCTTGCGCTGATGGAAATACCCGCGCCGGACCCGCCGCGTTTGTTGCGCCGCATTGCCATCATGGAACGGGACATCCTGCTGCCGCTGAAGGCATTCGTCATCGGGATGATTCTTTATTCCTTTGTTTCGACGCCCTGGTTCGGTCTGGCATCGAGCATGTTGGACATCACCGTGGAAACGATTCAATACCTCTTCTGGTTTTATGTGCTGGCCAGCGTGGCCTTCGCGATGTTGATGTTAAACCCGGGGCGGTTGCCGCTGGCGATCGTGCAATGGACGGTGGTCACCAGCAGCCTGGTGGATGGGGTCTTCCTGGCGGGCATGGCGCTGTTGACCGGCGGCCTGGACAGCATTTTATTCTGGCTGTTTGTGGGATTGATTGTGCGCAATGCCGTGAGTGTGCCGCCTGGTTTTTCACAACTCACTTTAAACTTTGCCATCAGCCTCTGTTACATCCTGGTGGGCGTGCTGGACGTTTCCGTCATCCGGAATCTGGACGCGGCCACCCTGCGGGCGCTCAATTTGACGCCGCACGAAGTTTTAGGACAGCCGTTTGTGCTGCGACTGGTGGTTCTGTGGCTGACGGCGATTTGCTGTTACGGCGCGCAGGTGTTGCTCGAACGACAACGGCTCGCAACCGAGGAAGCCGAGGAATTTGCCGCGCGTGAAGGACAGTTGCATTCGGCGGGCCGGCTGGCCGCTGAATTCGCCCACCAAATCAAAAATCCTCTTGCCATCATCAACAACGCGGCATTTTCAATCCAGCGCGCCCTGCGCGAGGGTCGAACCGAGGCGTCGCAACAGATCGAAATCATCCAGGAAGAGGTTTCGCGCGCCGACCGGATCGTCACCCAAATCATGGGTTACGCGCAATTGACCGAAGGCCGGGTGGAGAAACTGGACGTGCTGGAAGAACTCGAACGCGCCAGCACGCAGGTTTTTCCTCCCGCCGTACCGACGGGCGTGCACGTTCACCGTGAATTCGACCGTAGTTTTCCTTCTTTATTGATGCAGCGCCGGCATTTGGCCGAAATCCTGGTAAATCTGCTGACCAACGCGCGCGAGGCCGCCGGTAAAGACGGCAATATTTACATTACGGCCGGCCACCGTCGCGATCATGCGGTGGAAATTTCGGTGCGGGACGATGGCCCGGGCATTCCCCCTGACAAGATCGGGCGCATTTTTGAAGCCTATTACACCACCAAGGAACACGGCACCGGCCTTGGACTGGCCATCGTCAAGCATAACGTGGAACTTTACGGCGGTACCGTGCGAGTTGAATCCGGGCTTGGAAAGGGGGCGGCTTTCACTTTAGTCTTTCCGGCAAAGACACTGATGCAACTCAAGAGATGAGCGCTGCCCTGCCACCCGTCCTCGTCGTGGACGACGAAAAAAACATGCGCCGGTCGCTGCAAACGGTGCTGGGGGATGAGGGCTATATCGCCCGCGCGGTGGAATCCGCCGAGGCCGGGCTGGAATGCCTCGGACGCGAGGAATTTTTCATGGTCATCACTGACGCGCGCCTCGGGGGCATGAGCGGTTACGAGTTTCTGGCCAAAATCCGCCAGCAATGGCCTGAACTGCCGGTGCTCATGCTCACCGCCTACGCGACGCCCAAGCTCGCCGTCGAAGCCATCAAGGCCGGTGCAATTGATTATCTCGCCAAACCGTTTGCGCCGGAGGAATTGCTCCACGCCGTTTCGCGTTGCGCCGAACGCCGTCAGCTCCTCCGGGAAAACGCCGCGTTGCGCCTCCGCACCGGCGAAATTTTCAGCCTCGACCAGATCGTCGGCGAATCGCCGAAAATGCGCGAGCTGCGGAAATTGATTCAAACCGTCGCCCCCACCGACACGCGGGTGCTGATTCTGGGTGAAAGCGGCACCGGCAAGGAACTGGTCGCGGGCGCCCTGCACGGCCTGAGCCTCCGGCGGGAGGCGAATTACATCCGCATCAACTGCGCCGCCATTCCGGAAACGCTCCTGGAGAGTGAATTGTTCGGCCACGAAAAAGGCGCGTTCACCGGCGCGTTGAGGCAAAAACCCGGCCGGGTGGAAGAAGCGGATGGCGGCACCATTTTCCTCGACGAAATCGCGGACATGAGCAAACCGCTTCAGGCCAAGCTGCTCCGGTTCCTGGAGGATGGCACCTTCGTGCGCGTCGGCGGCACGCAGGAATTGCGCGTCAACGTGCGTTTGATTGCCGCGACCAACCGTGATATTGCCCAGGCCATCGCCGCGGAACAATTCCGCGAGGATTTGTTTCACCGGCTGAATGTTGTCCAGTTCCGCCTGCCGCCGCTGCGGGAGCGCGGCGGGGATATTTTACTGCTGGCGGAACATTTTTTGAAAATGTTCCGCGTGGCGATGAACCGGAACATACACGATATTTCCGCTCCCGCGCGGCAAAAATTGCTTTCCCATCATTGGCCCGGCAATGTGCGTGAGTTGCGCAACGTGATCGAGCGGGCGCTGATTCTGGAAACGGCCAACGAAATCCGGCCGTCCAGCCTGCCGGATTTTCAAGTTGAAACGCGCCTGCCGAAAGCCCCCGCGATGCATCCGGTACCCGGCGAATCACTGGACGACGCCCTGGCGCGCATTGAGGGAGAGCTGATTGCCGGCGCTTTGGAGCAGAGCGGTTTTAACCTGACACGCGCCGCGGAGCAGCTTAAACTGACCCGTCATTCGCTTCGTTACCGGATGCAACGATTGAACCTGAACCCCGGCGACGGCATGGCCAATGAGTCGCCCGGCGCCAGTGAACCGAAGGGTTTGGGAACCTGATGGACAACGCGATGGACGAAATGATATCAGCCTGGGTTGGAGTTGCCGTCGTCATGGGAGCGGCCGTTTTGGTGACGCTGGCGGCCATGGCGTGGATCCTGTTCTTCCGTAAAAACGCGCGTCACCGGCGCAAACGCCGGCGACAGCACAGCGATCAAGCCCCATTGAATCCCACGCTGGCGCAAATCGGCGGTCTCCCGCCGGTGCGACAGAACCGGAAACTTGCCGGGCGGCCGACGCCCACGCCAACGTTAATCTCCCGATCGTGACGCACAGCCATGTGATCACCCGCAAAAGCGCCTCCAATCTTGCGCTCGCCTTTCTGCTGCTGCCGCGTGCCAAACGCGATGCCATGTCCGTTCTCTACGCCTTCTGCCGCGAAGTGGATGACGTCACGGATAACGAATCCGCGCCGGTTGAGAAACGCCGTGAACAACTGGCGGCCTGGCGCGCCGACGTTCGCCGCGCCTGCGCCGGGGAGACCCCGCAATTCACCGTCAATCGCGAACTCCAACCGGTGATCCGTGAATACCGCCTCCTCTTCCCGCTGTTCGATGAACTGCTCAGGGGTTGTGAGATGGATTTTGACATCAAGCGTTATGAGAATTTCGCGCAGCTTGAAATTTACTGCTATCGCGTCGCTTCGGTGGTCGGCCTTTTGAGCATAGAAATTTTTGGCTGCCGGAATCCCGCCTGCCGCGATTATGCCGTTTACCTGGGCAAGGCGCTCCAACTGACCAATATTTTGCGCGACGTAAAAACCGATGCCAGCCGGGGCAGGATTTATATGCCTCTGGACGAATTGAAGAAATTCGGCGTCACGCCCGACGAAATCTTGCGGCACGAATACTCCGAGCGGTTTGCCCGCCTGGCCGCGGGCGTCGCCGGGCGCGCGAAGAGCTTTTACCGCCAGGCGCGGCAGTCCCTGCCCGCCGAAGACCGTCACGCGATGGTCGCCGCCGAATTAATGGGCGCGGTCTATTGGCGGCTGTTGCAAAAATTGGAACAACAGCGATTCAACGTCTTCGGTCCGGAAGCCGTCCGTCTGAACAAGATGCAGAAAATCACGCTGGTTCTCCGGGCCTGGTTGCGTCTTACCTTCGGCGCGGCCACCCCCAACTACGGAATTCCGTAGAAAATGTTGCGCCAATCCCCGTGCCATGCCGCCGGTTTCTTCTATCCCGAACTCCGAACTCCGGACTCCGAACCCCAGTCGGCGCCTCATCGTCAACGCCGACGATTTCGGCCGTTCGCACTCCATTAATGAAGCCGTCATCCGCGCGCATCGCGAAGGCATCCTGACCGCCGCCAGTTTAATGGTAAACGAAACCGGCTGCGCTGAAGCCGTCGCCCGGGCGCGGGAGAACCCAAGGCTGGGCGTTGGGTTGCACCTGACGTTGCTTTGCGGCAAATCCGCCCTGGCGCCGGAAAAAATTCCCGGCCTCGTCAACGCGCGTGGCGAGTTCAGCAACGGACCGGTCACCGCCGGTTGTCGTTATTTCTTTCGACGCAGTTTGCGTGAACAGCTTCGTTTGGAAATTCACGCGCAATTCCAAAAGTTCCGCGCCACCGGCCTGCCCCTCGATCATGTCAACGGCCACCTGCACCTGCACCTGCACCCGGTCATTTTCGACATTTTGATGCGGGACGCCGCAACGCTGGGCGTCCGGCATTTACGGCTCACTCGTGATTGCTTTTCGCGCAGCCGGCGGATGACGCGCGGGCATTGGTTTTATCGCCTGTCGCACGCGGCGATCTATGAATGGCTTTCCCGCCGGGCGCGCGGGCCGTTGCAAAAACGCAACATCCGCCACGCGCAAATCACCTTTGGCTTGTTGCAAAACGGGCACGTGGACGAGAAATACCTTTTGCCACTGCTGCCGGAACTCCCGCCGGGCGATTCGGAGCTTTACTCGCATCCGTCGCTCGACGAATTTAAACACGAGTTCGATGCCCTTGTCAGCCCGCGCGTGAAGGAGCGGATTGGGGTACTGGGCATCGAGCTGATTCGGTATCAAGATTTGTAGCGGCGCTCTATGAACGCCGTCTAAGGGATGCGACGGTCATAGACCGCCGCTACAATTTATGCTGAAATTGCTTTTAATTTTGCTGGTCGGCCTCACCTTTGAATCCACCGGGGTCGTGCTGTTGAAAAAAGGCATGATGCACATCGCCGACATGAATGGCCTCACGGTCGCTGAAATCCTTCGCATCTGCAAAGCCAGCGTGACCAACCCGCAGATCCTGCTCGGCGTTTTTTTTGAAGCGCTGTTTTTCCTCTGCCTGCTTTTTCTGATGTCGAAGAGTGACATCAGTTTCCTCTGGCCGCTGACGGGTTTGAGCTTTGTGTTCGCCACCTTTGCCGCCATCTGGTTTCTGGAGGAGCGCGTCTCGGTGGTGCGCTGGATCGGGGTGATCCTCATTGTTATCGGCGCCGCGTTTATCAGTTACAGCCAGCAGGCGAAGGAGAAATTGCCGCCACCGAGCGCGAATTCAACGCAGAAATAATCTCGCGCAGAAGCGTCAGGACGCGAAGGGTCAAATGCTTGGCGGGCATTGCGTCTTTGCGTGAGGTCAAATGACTTTGGCCAGAACTTCTGCCAGTCGCCCGGCGGCAAACTTGGTGTTCTTCTGCAACTGCATTAGTTCGCCGATTTTCCCCGGCGACTTGGCGATGGCCAGAAATAATTTCCCATAGTCCAGATTTTTGTCCGGCTTGGCGAGCGCATTGAAATCCAGCGGCAAATCTTCGTTCGCCGTGTCGGAAATCACACGAACGGTGACGCAAGGAATCCCGCGCTCACGACAAACCGCGTGAAGAGTTGCCGATTCCATCTCCACCGCGTCCGCGCCGGTTTCGTCGCGCAGTTTTTTCTTTTCGGCAATCGTGGTGGCGATGCGGTTGGCGCAGAAAAACTTTGCCGGTGTGGCGCCGGCGGCAGCCAGGCTGTCTCGGAGGGACGAGCTCTGCGAGTCCCTGATTTTGGCATCAGACGGGGACTTGGGTAACTCGTGCCTCCGATCCGGCAGTTCAAAAATCACGTCGCCAAGTTTCAAATCCGGATTCAATCCGCCGGCAAAGCCGCAGGTGAGCACCAAACCCGGTGCGGCGAGGGCGCTCGCGAGCCGGCCTTGGTCAGGCGAATCATCTCCCGAATGGCTCGCGGGGACGCTCGCCCCACCGGTCAGGAATTCGTGCACGGATTTCTTGGCATTCTCGCGGCCGATGCCGGTGAGGAGAATGGAAATGCCGGATTTGCCCGCTGCGATTTTCCGGAACGGCGCGGCTTCTTCCTTCAGCGCAAAGCAAATGAGTGTGGACATTTCTCTGACGCGCCCAGTCTGGCAGATGATGGCGCGCGCCACAATGCTCCGGGAAAGCCGGGGCGAACTTTAATTGGACCTCGGGGGGGTGAAAATTCGTGCCGCACCTGGCGGTGTGTATTGCAAAACGGCTTGCCAACATATACGATGGAGAATAATGAGAAAAATGTCGGTAAGAATGAATTTCACGTTGTGAAAGTCAAATGATGAACCCCGGCCCAAAATGAACCACCCATATGAATAAAGAACGCAATACCAACGGCATGAACCGCCGCCAATTCCTGCAAACCAGCGCCGCTTCGGCAATGTTCTTGAGCCTCGGCGGCATGCAGTCATTTGCCGCGCCAAACGCCGGCGCCGGCGAAAATTCGATCCCACACGTAACACTCAATAACGGTCTGCGAATGCCGCGTCTTGGACTCGGCACCATGACGCTCAACGGCGACGTCGGAGTCAGGTGCGTGGCCGATGCCATCTCTCTGGGCTATCGCCTTATTGACACCGCTATGATCTACGGCACTGAAGGGGCAGTGGGCGAAGGGATCAAACAAAGCGGAATCAAACGTGAAGAACTCTTTATCACTTCAAAACTGTGGAAGACCGACATGGGATACGAAAATGCAAAGAAAGGATTTCAAACCTCCCTTGATAAGTTGAAGACGGATTATCTGGACCTTTACCTGATTCATCGGCCTGCGGGCGGCGATTGGAAGGGCTCCTGGAAGGCCATGGAGAAGCTCTATCATGAGGGCAAAATCAAGGCCATCGGCATGAGCAATGCCGATTTCACGCAACTGGACTACTTGATGACGAACAGCGAGGTGAAACCTGCCGTCCATCAAATTGAAACCCATGCGTTTTTCCAGGAAGGCAAGGCGTATGATTACTTAAAGCAACACGGCATACAACATGAAGCCTGGGCTCCATTTGCGGAAGGCCGGCATGGGCTTTTCACCAATGACACGCTGGCGGCCATTGCCCGGAAGCACGATAAAACCGTGGCGCAGGTGTGCCTCCGATGGCATTTCCAAAGAGGAATTGTGGCCATCCCCAGATCCCACCAGAAAGCGCATATCGCGGAAAATTTGAACATCTTTGATTTTAGCCTGGACGATTCCGATCTGGCATCCATTTCGCCGTTGGATTTGAACACCACTCAATTTCCTGAGTGGAGCTGACAGCCTGTTAAAAAATTCTGGATGTTGCTGCGAAGAATTGGGGCCGGCGCGCCACCTTGGGCAGGGATTCCGCGAACTCCGGACAACAGACGCTGTAATTGTTCGTGTTCAGAAACCCGGCGGTCGGAGCGCCGGGCCATTTTTCAAAATGCGGCGCCACGATATTGCGGAACGGCGCGGCTTCTTCCTGCGGCGCGAAGCAAATAGCTGTCCATGAAATCAGAAAAATACCTTCCTATTGGTGGCAAACCCATCAAAAGAAAGATGAATATAATTCTGATTTTTCATTTTATCCCCGCCAGCCGTTCCTTCCAGATTTTGTAAAGCTCGACGGTGGCGCGGACGTCGCGCAGGCAGTATTCGGCAATATCGCGGAATTTCTTTTCGGCCAGCAACGCGCCCACGTCCATGCCGGTCACGCCGTGGCTCTTGGGCGATTCGATGCCGAAGGCTTTGCAATAAAAATCCAGATTGAACCGCCGCGCCGCGCCATCTCGCCCGCTCACGCTGTAAAATGTCAGTTGTTCCGCCAGGTCGCAGTGCGGTTCGGTGGCGAACCGGTAGCCGAGCCAGTTCTTTTTCGAGATGGGCACGTTGAGCAGCGCCGAACGCAGGTAAATAAACGGCACGTCGAAACCGCGGCCATTGAAGGTGACCACGTTGTCGTAGTGCTTCGCCACGTCCCAGAACGCCGTGAGCAGTTCGACTTCGTCCGCACAGGGCACAAATTCCACTGGGCCGGCTTCGCCGGCATCGTCCTCGAAATCCTCGGCCAGAAACTGTACCTGGCCGCGCAGGGTTTCAGCATTGAGCATGGCGATGCAGACGACTTGTGATGTGAACGGCCACAGGCTCATGAATCGGGTGATTTCCCCGCGCTTGGCGGTTTTGGCGGCTTCGTCGGCAGCCTTTTCGGCCTCGCGGAAAAGGTATTCCTGCTGCGCCTCGTCAAACTGATCGAGCGGCAGCGCCGAGGTTTCAATGTCGAAAACGATGGTGGCCATGTTGAATGTCGAAACCGTTGTAAAAATTTAAAACACGGCTGGCAAACTATTTCCGGGCTTGCCGCAACGGTTGGTCTCGTTGAAGCTGAAGGGCGATTCGAGACGCCTGCAAAACCGGAGCGCCGGGCTCCGATCCAGCGTATCTGGAAATAAATGTGTTCGCGCCGGGTCGGAGCCCGGCGCTCCGTGGTGCAATCACGCGGAGCTTGCAGAGGTTTTGAATCATGCAGGCAAGTTTGTTCCCATGAGTGCGATTAAAGAATTTTGGTGGAAAACAGTCGTTGCCGTTCTGTTGGCGGGGCCACTCCCATTGCTGTTGGCCAGTCCGGACACATCGCCGCCTGCTTTTGACACGTTGTTGCGGAATGTGTTGCAGCGGGCCAAAGCGGAGGGAGACAATGATCGCGCCTTTGATGCGCACTATCGCTACTTGCGCACCAAGGTTACCGAATTCCGGAATTCCGCCGGCCAATTGAAAAAGCGCGAGGCGAACACCAGCGTGCATGTGCCCGCCACTGCGGCGTCCGCTCTGACAAATCCCGCGCCCGCGCCGGGTACCGCGTCAAAAGCGGATCCGAACGACGACGGAGCGGTTTCTGACACGCATTCCAATGTGCGCGGACAGCAAATCAAAAAGAGCGACATCGTGTTGAACGAGGACCTGGTAAGCCGTTTTGTGTTCACCATCGTCGGGCAGGAACGATTGAATGGCCGGCCGGCATGGGTGGTGGATTTCGTTCCGGCAAATAAACCATTGCCGGAGCGGAACCTCAAGGAGCGCTTCATTAACAAGGCGGCGGGCCGGGTCTGGATCGACGCTGCCGATTACAGCCTGGTGAAAGGCGATTTGCATCTGACACAACAGGTCAATGTTGGTTGGGGCCTGATCGCCGCAGTGTGGAAATTCTATTACCATTTCGAGCGCCAGCGGACTGCGGACGGGCTGTGGTATCCCAGCGAGGTGGACTGGCATCTGGAAGGCCGCGAGGTGATAATCAATCGCATCGTGGATTATCACGAAACCACCCGCGCGGTCCAAAAGTTCAAATAGCCTGCCGCCGTTTTTCCGGGGCTGCCCTCACGGCAATTTCACGCGATAGAAACGTTTTTGGTTGCCTGGCGCCGATGAATCTGTGAACTGGTACTGTCCGACAGGGCTCTCGGTCATCGCGCCCAAAACGGTCCAGTTGGTCACGGACAAGGCAATGTTCGTGCTGGTCAGAACCTCGAAACCAAGGCCCGGTGCGTTGGTGCAACTGATTTGGAAACTTCCATTGGCCAGGTTCGTGCCCTTCACATGTAACGGAGGGAAGTGCAGGTCATAACCCAAAATGTCCAGGGAGGTAAGGTCCGCGGAGTATAGAAGCGCTTTCTGGTCGGCAGCGAGGAAGGCGTCATAGGAATCCGCCGGGTTGCTGGTCGCCCAATCTTGAAGGTCACCCCCATTGCTGGGGGCGTTGAACGCTTTCAGCGATGTCACGCCGTCGTTTATGGAGAAATAAACGCCGCTGTCCGTGGTATTAAGACTGCGCACGCCGCTGCTGGTGAAACGAAACAAATCATAAGGCACGTATCCGCCTCCACTGTTGCCGAGTGTGCCGAGGCCCGAACCGCGCCCCAGCACCTCGGAAATTTCATGTTCAACCACGCCGATGAAGTCGTATTCGCCTGCCACCATCCGGTTGGTGGGATTGAAAGTGTAATTGACGGTGGAAGCGAAAAGGACCTGGCCGTCCTGAGCAGGATCATGCGGGTCAACGTACACAAAGCCGCCGATGGACCCCAGGGCCTTGGCTTCGGCCCTCGGAACCCACCAGGTACTGCCTCCGGGTGTTGGGTCACTGGCGGGCAGGCTGGCGGCAGCGTTACTGGCTTCAGTTGTCGTGGCGGCGGCGGCCAGAGCATTGACCAAATCAGAATAGGCGGGATTGCCTATCAACGACGTGCTGCTCTCGCCGAGGCCTACGCTGCTGCTGAAAGAGACGGTGATATTGACGGTGATGGGATTGGTATAAAGATCCTGAAACGTCTGCACCGCGTCGGCAACTGCTGCTTCGACCTGGGCCGCATTGGTCAGGCTGGTTACACTGGAATCATAAGTCACATTGATGACCATTGCCTGAACCGGCGATGTCAGTCCGGACAAAATCAGCCCGGTCAAAACCAGCCATTTCGCAACGGCGTGTCTTTTCGCGCTGACGACAATGGATTCGAAGAGCGGCACGACCTTTCTGACGACAATATTCCCGCCTTCAAAAAGCTTATTCATAGGTTTATGGATTCTTAATTCCCGCAAGAACCTATCACCGACTTTACTGTCGTCAACGGAAGATTGCGCGCCCGGTTGGGGGGCGATTCCAGCACGGCGAAATTTGAGCGATTGCCCGCCAATCCAAGTCAAACCCAATGAGGTGTTTGGTGTATGAGCCGGTTGACAAAAATTCTGCTCGTGCTGACGATCATAAATTTCGTGCCGGGTGTATTGTTCGTGAGCGGCCTTGTCGGCGTGGGCAAATTTCCCGGGCTTTATGCGACATTCCCGGTGGGCGCGACACTCTATGGTCTTTTCCTCATCTCCCGCATGTTGGAGAAGGAAGTCGAGGCGTTCGACGCGGAACAACGTGCGCACGAGAACCCTCCCGTGCCGGACAATCATTCCGAACCGGCCGAGACGCTTCACGGCCACGAGCATCACGAGCCCATGAGGGCCTGAGTGAAAAAGCAATCGGAACAATCTTTCAACCGGATTTACAAGAGCCATAGAGCGGTTCCGGGAAAACTGTAGCCGCCGACGTGAATCGGCGGTCCTTCCGGGACGAGTTCCGCCTCGTTACCGCAGCGGCACTGGAAATTATTGAACCGCTCTACCGTTTTATTCGAATTGCTCCAGCGTTCGGAGCTCACAACCCTCTCGAATACTGTCCGTCGAAGCCCCGTGCCGGCGGCTGGATGGATTGGTTACGACACGGCTTCCGATACGCGCCGGATTTTCACCGCTCGGCCGCTGGCGTCGTCAATTTCAATCACCGCACCGTGAAGCAGCACGCGTTCTTTGGCCACTTCAAAGCGTTGCGGCATGGTGGTGAGGAACCGTTTGACAACCGGCTCGATTTCGCGGCCCAGCACGCTTTCGTGCGGGCCGGTGAAGCCGGCGTCGCTCAAATACGCCGTGCCGCCGGGGAAAATCTGTTCGTCCGCAGTTTGCACGTGGGTGTGCGTGCCCACCACCGCGCTCACCTGCCCGTCCAGAAACCGCGCGAACGCGATTTTTTCCGAGGTCGCTTCGGCGTGGAAATCCACGAAGATAAGCTTCGTCTGCTCCTGCAATAGTTTCACTTCCCCGGCCGCGAGCAGGAAAGGATTTTCCAGCGGCGGCATGAAGGTGCGGCCTTGCGCGTTCAGAACCCCAATTCTCAACGGCGAATTCGGGATTTCAAAAACGCCGCTGCCCTGTCCGGGCACGTCCGGCGGATAATTCAAGGGGCGCAGAAAACGTTTTTCGTTGGCGAGCAGCTCCAGGACTTCCTTCTGGTCCCACAGATGGTCGCCACTGGTAATGACGTCCACCCCGGCGGCGAAGATTTCTCCGGCGGTTTTGGGCGTGATGCCGGAGCCACCGGCGGAGTTTTCACCATTGGCGATGACGAAATCGAGGAGGTGTGTTTCGCGGAGTTTGGGCAGGAGTTCCTGGACGGCGCGCCGGCCGGGTTGGCCCACGATATCGCCAATGAAGAGCAGTTTCACGGGTCGAATTTAACTACGAAATACGCAAAAGAACAATCCCCGGCCGGCCGCCTTTAACCCTTCAGCCATTCCCTCCGGCGGGCGCGTGTTTTAATGCGCTGCGCCTTCGAGTTGGCGAAGCCGCTGCATGATGTTGGTGGCTTCGGCGGAGTTGGTGTTCGCGCTGGCCAGATAGAGCTTATAATATTTGATGGCGTTGTTGGTTTCGTGTTTGCGCCAGGCAATTTCGCCCAGTCCGTACTCAATCTGAAATGAGTCGGTAAAGGCCTGGTTCAGCTTCTCATAGTCGGCAAGCGCGTCATCGAGTTTGCCGGCGCTGAGATAGGCAACGGCACGATTGAACAGCGCCGTGTGATTGTCGGCTTGCTGGGCCAGGACTTGGTTCAACACAGGAATCGCCTTGTCATAATCTCTGAGCTGGAGATAGACATAGCTTTTGCTGAACAGCCAGTTCGGATCGTCAGGCAAATCCCGCAACCTGGCGTTAATCACCTCAAGGGCGTTGGTGTAGAGGCCCTTGGCCACAAAAAATTGCGTGGCGGTCACCAACAGGGCGTTGTTGGTCGGATTCTGTGAGATCTCCCGGTCAAGCAGCCGTGTGCCGCGGGCCAGATCGTTCTTCTGATAATAAGCCGCCGCCTCGATGAGCGTGAGTTGCATTTGGTTGGTCTCGTCGAGGGGGAATGTTTCCGGTTGGCTGCGCATCTCCTGGATCACCTTCAGCGCGCGGTCGGGCAAGCGATTGAAGCCATAGAGCTGGGCGAGCCAAAAATGCGCAGGCAGGTTGTCCGGCTCGATCTGGCAGACGCGCGCGAACAACGTCAGTGCCTGGCGAAAGAACCCGTTTCGCACCCAGACGAGGCCGTTCGCAAAACAGAAACTGGGCTCATCAAACGGGCCGTCGACATCCAGCACGGCACTCCACGAATTGTACCTGCCGAATTGATCGAGCGTGGTTTTGGCCAGGTCCACCGGCACCTTTTCGCCGGCCTGAAGGCTGTGGTTGAACTGGAGGTTGATGCGCGCGACGGCATTTTCGGGATTGAGCTTCTGGGCCATCTCAAAATGTTCGGAGGCGATGGCCAGATTCCCGGCACGTTGCAATTCGACGCCCCAATAATTCAAGCTACGCGAATAAAAACCACCGGCAGCCACGGCGTTCACGTTCTGTTCATGGCGCGCGTGCAGCCAGCCGAGCAGGGTTGCGCCCCAGGATGGGGTTTCCTCCGGCCGGGGAGTTGCCAGGGCGCGTTCAATGGGCTCAAACGCTTGCATTTCTGCGCGCGCCCAAAAAGCCTCGTTCGCGTCAATTTCGTCGCTGTCTGGCAATGGCGGCACCAGGGTGTCGCCGGGCAGGGTTTTGAGCCGATACACCAAACCATGCGGCTCCAGATAAAATTGTTCAAAATAATAGCCGAAGCTCGGATGCAAATAGTAAAGCTCGTTGGTCCTGGCCAGCTTTGTTAAAAGCATAACCAATTGCAGCGGGTTGACGGTGTTGGTGTCCCTGGCATTGAAGGTGTTGGGCCAGCGTTTCGGATATTTCTCATGCAAATACTGGTGATAGGCCGGCAAAACCAGGGATGGCGTGTCGAGGAAGATAAAATCCTTCGCCCGGCCGTCACGGGTGAGTTTTGCCTCGGTCAGATACAGGTACCGCCAGTCGTCGCTCAATAATATCCCGCCGGTCCGCGGCAGGTTTTCCACCGTCAATGAAGTGTAGCGTTGGAACGTGCCATTATTGGTTGCGTAGATTTGCGGCGCATTTTTGTAGACCAGCCCCGCCAGCGCTATAAAGAAAAGCAGCCACATCATTGTCACGGCCAGGAAATTCCCAAAGTTAAATTGAGATGTTTCCCGTGGCAGGAAGCGGGTGCCGGGTTCTTTTCGAAAAACCAGCAAAAAATATCCGCTGTAATAGCCCACCCCCAGCGCGCTGAGATAGTAAAGCGTCAATCCGAAATGATTTTCCCGCGGGCTGAACGGCGGATCAAAGGCGACCCAAACGCACATAATCAGGAAGACCGCATGCACGAAGTGGAACATGAGGGTGGCCAGCGCCCGGCCCATCTGGCTGGTGTCGCCAAAAGAGGGGTGCCAGCGGATTGACAAGATCAGCACCGGGACCAATGAGCTTAGTGACATCAACGCCAGAGTCTTTCGCACGTCACCATTCTCAAAAAAAGCTGTGAACACGGAAAACTGTGAAGACAGGTTCAAGTGCAACATCTGCCAGAATGTTATCGGCACTTTGCCTGAAATTACGACCGCCAGCGGCAGCAATAAATAAAACATTGTGCCTGCCAGGCCGCATAAAAACATTCGTCCCAGGAACCGGGAATTAAAAAAACCCAGACCGCGAATCCAAATGAGGGCGGTGAGGAAAGCGGGGAAATAACATACCATCGCCCAATCGTTGGCCATGGCCGCGCCATGGACGAAGGCGGCCAGAAACAGTCGTTCTTCGCGTTCGTCCAGGCGATACTCCAGCAGCGACCAGATCACAAATGCAAACAGTAAAAGGCCAACCATTTCGCCGGTGTAATTGGTCGCGTATTCCCAGAAGGTAAGTTGCAATCCGCACATCGCCACGGCGAAAAGCGGCGGCAACCAGGCGTTGCGGATGGTCAATAATGAAAACGGGCTCTGCTCGCGTCGGCGCTGGGCGTCCGTCCGGTCATGGGGCAGCAGGGCAACCGACCGCGCCAGCAACCCCAGCGTCAACGCCGCGCAGACTGCGGAGAAGACATTCAATGCCAGCGGAATCTGCGCCGCCGGCAGCCAATGAAACGGCTGCGTAACGGCATAGGAAACTGGATTGTAAACCTCCGGCTGCCACATCCAGCCGGACGTTCTGGCCACCGCCGTGAGATTGAACAGCGAGACCCAATAATTGAGGGTCAACAGATAGACTCCCAACGCCACTCCGGCCAGCAACCACGGCAATAAACGCGGAACAAAATTCCTCCGCGGATCCGTTTGCGCGTCCATCGTCATCGGGTTTGTTCAGTTGAACCCAAGTTGGCTGGTTTGGCAAGCCTTTCTCCGGTGCGTAAATCCGCCACGCATTCGACATGTTGTGTTTGGGGAAACATATCCAACGGCTGCACGCGCACCAAATCAAAGACACCATCCTGGCACAAAATGTTCAAGTCCCGGGCCATCGTCGCCGGATGGCACGAGACGTAAATGACCTGCGCCGGCCTGGTCTCGCGCAACAGCTTCAGCGCCTGCGGCGGACAACCCTTGCGGGGCGGGTCCAGCAGAACCGTTGTCGTGGGCGGTGACAACCGTTCCCATAATCCCGGTAAAACCTCCTCGACCTTCCTGGCGATGAATTCTCCATTGCCGATTTTGCGGACCGCGGCGTTGCGCCGCGCCGCTTGGATCGCGCGCTGGTCATATTCCACGCCGACAAAGGACTCGACCGCATCGGCCAGCTCAATGCCCAAAAAACCGACGCCGCAATACAAATCCATCAAATGCCGCGTGCCACCGGCGGAAAGGAATTCGCGCACGATTTCCACGAGCTTGGGCAACAGAAAAAAATTATTCTGAAAAAAAGAGTCCGGAGGAACGTCCCAGGTCTCCGGCAGCGTGCGCAGCACGACTTTCAAACCGCCGCGCGGCGGCGGATGCGCGCGAACGTGCTGAAGTTGTTCGTTCAGGGCGGGTTCGGCGATTTTGCACTCCGCAACGTCCTCAACCAGACCGCAGTCCCAGCGCACAAAACCAATGTTCAACTTTTGTTCCGGCTTGTTCCACTGGCTGCGAACCATGATGCGATTGCGATAGCCGAAGGGCTGAGGACAGGGAATAACCGCCGCGACCGCGTCGCGCGAAAATTTTCCGACCCGTTCAAACAAATCGCCGATTTGCTTTTGTTTGAGCCGAAGTTGTGTCGCGTATTGAATGTGCTGGTACTGGCAACCGCCACATTGGCCAAAGTAACGGCACTCCGGCTCGATCCGTGCCGGTGAGGGGCTTTTGACACGCACCAGCTTCGCCCGCGCAAATTTTTTTTTGATCCCGATGATCTCGGCTTCAATAACTTCACCCACGAGTACGAACGGCACAAAGACGACGAAATCGGTCACGCGTCCGACGCCCTCACCGCCGAACGCAATGTCGTCAATCGTCAGACTCAACCGGTCGCCGATTTGAAGTGGCACAAAATCAGGTTAGGGGGCGCGGGACGGGCGAAAAAGATTTTTTCCGACGGTCTTATTTTGATTTTGCCTTGAGGGCGGCAATGGCGGCCTCCATCTGGTCAAAGTGAACCGCAGGGTTGCCGGCGTCAGTAACATGCGCGATTTTGCCATCCAACCCGATGAGAAAGCTGACGCGATGCGCGACATTCATATGGTCCATCCGCACACCGTAAAGGTCCACAATCTTTCCATCGGGATCGGCCAGCAGGGAAAAGTTCAGCTTGTATTGGGTGATGAATTTCTGGTGGCTCCTGGCGGAATCGAAGCTTACCCCCACCACCTCGACGTTGTCTTTTTGCAGGTCGCCCATGCGATCGCGAAAGCCGCAAGCCTCTTTGGTGCAGCCGGACGTAAAATCTTTCGGATAAAAATAGAGCAACACAATCTTTTTGCCGATCAAATCGGCCAAGGCCACCGTCTTACCATCCTGGTCCTGGCCCGTGAACAACGGCGCCGGGTCGCCAACTTTGGGCCGCGGCGCCGCCTGAGCCAAAACGGCTGATGACATCACGCCGGCCACCGCCAGCGCCGCAATCAGATTCATTCTCATGTCGTTTTCTCTTTGGTTCCCCTGGTTGGACGGGATTGTTTCGCAAACGTTCAGGCTTTTATCCGGGGCTGGCGCCGGAAACCATTCTGCCACCACAACCGCCAGACCATCCAAAACGCTTCGCTGACAATATGACCGGCCATTTTCGACCGTCCTTTGGCGCGCTCGGTAAAAATGATCGGCACTTCGACAATTTTGAACCCCTGCCGCCAGAGCTTGTGCGTTATTTCAATCTGAAAGCTGTAGTGGTTTGACCGGATTTCATCGAGGTTGACGGCTTGCAAGGTGCGGCGGCGGAAACATTTGTAACCACCCGTCGGGTCCGTAAAGGGCATGCCGGTCACCAGGGCGACATATTTTCCCGCGCACCGACTGAGCATCAGCCTTTTGAGCGGCCAATTAATGACCCGGATGCCGCCGACGTACCGCGAGCCGAGCACCAGGTCGGCATCTTTGGCGGCTTCGAGAAATATCGGCACGTCATCCGGGTTGTGAGAAAGATCACAGTCCATCTCAAAAATGAATTCATGGCCGCGTTCCAGCGCCCATTTGAATCCGGCAATGTAAGCGCGGCCCAAACCGTCTTTGTCCAACTGATGTACAACGTGAATTTCCGGGTGTTTGGCCGCCAGCTCATCGGCAATCCGGCCCGTGCCATCAGGCGAATTGCCGTCCACCACCAGCACGTCCACCGTCACCGGCAGGTTCAAAAGTCGTTGCGCCAGCCGGGACAGGTTTTCCCGTTCATTGTATGTCGGTACGACGATGAGCGTTGGATTCATGCTGGCAGACCCGCAGATAATCAACGCGAACCGCACCGAAAACAAGTGAACAGTTCGCTTGTAGCAATGGACACTGCACCGGCGTTTTTATTCAATTTTTCGGGAGCAACGGTTTAAGCGGGCATTGTTCACAAAGCGGCGCGCGGGTCCGGCAGAAATGTTTCCCCACCATCACCAGTTGCGCATGATAATCCTGCCAGTAATCCAGCCGCGCCGCGCCGGGTTTCCGGTTCAACGCCGCCTCACAAAGTTGCTTCAATCCGTCGTAATCGCCCGCCCTTGAATTTCCGGCTTCGGTTTTCCAGCCCCCGTCCTCTGCCTTCCGATTCCAATGATGTCTCTGAAAAATCCGCTTCGTGTAGGCGTCAATCACGAAACTGGAATGCCCGCCGGCGTAGAGCAACAGGCTGTCGGCGGTTTCCGGCCCGATGCCGTGAATCGCCAGCAGCCGCTCGCGCACGGCCGAAGTTTCTGCGGCGAACAGTTTTTCCAAACAGCCGTCATATTCCCCAACCAGCACTCGCAAAAAAGACCGGAGCCGTCGCGCCTTGACGTTGAAATAGCCGGCCGGCCGGATCAACTCCGCCAGTTTCGCTTCGGGCAGCGCAAACAGCTTTTTCGGCGTCAGCACGCGCGCGGCTTTGAGACTGGCAATCGCGCGCTCGACGTTTGCCCAGGCTGTATTTTGGGTGAGAATCGCGCCCACGCAGACTTCAAATGGCGTTTCTCCGGGCCACCAGCACAGGTGGCCGAACCGGGCGCGCATGAGGTCGTAAGCCTGGCGCAAATCCGTGTCAATTTTCGCGGAACCCATACCGGAAGCATGAAGGCAAAGGTACGAGGTCGCAAAGTAAAAGCGGACCTGCGGATGGGAAAGCGAGTCCCGCAGACGGTTCTGCCTTTCTCCCCCTCAATTCCTTTGTTGCTTTGCGTCCTGGTTTCTTTGCGTTAAAAATAGCGCGCATGTTTGCCTCGTTGCTGACCAATCTTACCCAGTGGAATTATTTAATCAGCAGTCCGATTTGGCTGGCATTCGCGGCATTTCAAATCTGGATGTTTATTGACGCGATCCGGCGGCAGGAATGGTTGTGGGCGGTGTTCATTTTTATTTTCCCGTTGCTCAACGCGGTGCTCTATTTCTTCCTCGTCTATCGTGCCGCGGCTGCGTCGAGCACGCGCGGATTTGAACTGCCTGGCGCGCAAAGTCGCAAGCGCATCAAGGAACTCCAGGCGCAAATCCATCACCTGGACAACGCCTACCACCATTTCCAGTTGGGCGACCTTTATTTCCAGCGCGGCAACCTGGCCGAGGCGGAGAAGTGTTACCGCGCCGCGCTCGAACGCGATCCCAACGACATTGACGCCCGCGCGCATCTCGGCCAATGCCTGCTCCGGTTGAACCGCCCCGCCGAAGCCCGCCCGCTGCTCGAAGGCGTCATGAAGGAAAAACCCGAGCACGATTACGGGTACTCGATGATGGCGCTGGCCGAGACGCTCACCGCCCTCGGCGAGACCGACAACGCGCTGCTTTACTGGCAACACATCACGCAGAATCATTCCTATCCACGCGCCAAGGTGCAACTGGCCGAGCTTTATATCGCCAGGGGCCAATCCGACCTGGCCCGCACCGAACTCAAGGACGTGTTGAGTGATGACGCCCACGCGCCGGCTTTCCAGCGCAAACGCGACCGCGTCTGGATTCGCCGCGCGAAAGGTTTGATGGGGAAATTGAACTGATTTTTATTCCGAAAACGCCAGGTAAGGAATAAAGATCAAATTGACGATGGGGATGAGCAGCAAAACCACCAGCCAGCCGCTTTTACCGCGGGCCTGGCAGATCTTGACCCACATCACCAGGAACACCACGATATTTACCAGGGGAATCAGGAAAAGGATGATCATCCATACCGGCAGTCTGGCCGCCTGCAACAGGGGAACCAGTTGGACAATGGGGATCCAGATGAGCACGCCGGGAGCCACACCACATTTTTCGCAGATGCGTTTGTAGCAGAAACAGAAAAACGCGTAGATGGCCAGAACAATCAACAAAACAAACACGATCATTCCCAGGCCCATTGCCGCGGCGGCCGCCGTATTTCCAGAGTCGTTCATAATAATAACTATTTTTTCAGGGTTCTTGTTGGTTTTGGTGAGGCGGTGGACTTTCGGCAGTTCACCGTCGTCTTTCTGACATAATTCCCGTCGAAAGCAAGCCGATTCAGCTGCATGTAAAAACTTCCGCTTCGCGTGGAACTGATTCATCCTGTCCCGGTGTCACACTTGATCGCCATCGTTGGCCGGCCCAATGTCGGCAAGTCCGCCCTGTTCAACCGCATCGTCGGCCGGCGCATTGCCATCGTCCATGACCAGCCCGGCGTCACGCGCGACCGCGTCACCGCCGAGGCCGAGTGGCGCGGGCGCGCCTTTACGCTCGTGGACACCGGCGGCATCGGTCTGTTGCGCGGTGAGAAGGCCAACGATGTCATCGTCCGGGCCGCACTGGAACAGGTGGAACTGGCCATCGAATCGGCCCACGTCATCCTGCTGGTCGTCAATGCGCAGGAAGGTATTGTTCCGCTCGACCGCGAAGTGGCCGAACGCCTGCGCCGGAGCGGGAAACCCATTCTGGTGGTGGCCAACAAGGTGGACACCAGCCGGACGGAGAAAGATGCCGATGAATTTGCCAAGCTCGGTTTTGAGAACATCTTTCCCGTCAGCGCTATTCATGGCGGCGGCGTTGCAGAACTGATGGAAGGGGCAATTGCCCTTTTACCAGAAGTCAGTAGTCAACAGTTGGTAGTCAGTGGCAAAACAGACGGCGGTACGAATGTGCCAGCTACTGACTACAAACTACTGACTGCTGACTCTCCCGCATTAAAACTGGCAATAATTGGAAGACCAAACGTCGGCAAATCCTCCATCATCAACGCGCTGACCAAATCCGAGCGCGTCATTGTCTCGCCGATCCCCGGCACCACGCGGGACGCGATTGACGTGCCGTTCGAGGTCGAAACCGAAGGTGTGCGGCAAAAGTACGTTTTGATTGATACCGCCGGCATGAGAAAGACGCGACGCGTGGATGATTCGATTGAATTTTTCAGTGTCCGACGTGCCGAGGATTCCATCGCCCGCTGCCATATCGTCATCCTGGTGCTCGATGCAGAGATGGATGTCACCGAACAGGACAAGAAGATTGCCGATGTCATTGTTGCGAACCGCAAGGCCTGCATCGTCGTGATCAACAAATGGGATTTGTTTGACGAGAAAGTTCGCGAGGCGCGCGAGCTGGAAATCTCCCGGCGCAACCGGAAGGAACGGCGCGAAGGACAGGAAAAGGAAATGTCCACGCTCGGGGAATTTGCCGATTGGGTGCAGCGGCGATTGTTCTTTCTCGACTACGCCCCGGTGATTTTTACCTCGGCCAAATCCGGTTTTCATCTCGACCGCCTGCTCGAAGCCATTCGCTATGTCACCGCCCAATTGCAGCAAAAAATTCCCACGGCCATCCTGAATCGCACCCTGCGAGATGCCGTGGAACGCCGGCAGCCGGTCAGCGCCACAGGTCATCGCCTGAAATTCTTCTATGCCACGCAGGTCAAACAGTCACCGCCGACATTTCTGCTGTTTGTCAACCGGGACGAAATGTTTTCCGACCAGTACAAAAAATATCTGGCCGGCGAACTGCGGAAGGCGTTCGGTTACGAAGGCTGCCCGATTGTGCTCGTGCCCAAACCGCGGCCCAAAACGGTCGAGCCGATCCGGAAACCCAGGCCATCATTCCAGAAACGGCACAGGCCTTTCACTTCGTCGCGCCTCCCAAAACGGCGCTGATTTTTTATTCACAGCGGCGAATAAGTTGTGGTTTGTGCAACAGGAACGCGGTGTTTTTCCGGCTTTTCCCCGGGGAATATCGTTCGTGTAACTTTTTTGCAAATTTTTCTTGCCTACCACAATATGTTGGGTATAAGGTCGCTCTGTTGCCCACTAAATGGGGTTTTGTCGGAAACCGGCAGGATAAGAAAATTCCAGGCAGCGGGGCAAAAAGTGGATTTTCCCGACCGTTCTTCTGTGCTGAGGCGGTCGGGTGATTTGTCTGAAAGCGAAATTTCAACCATCTTGAAAAAGGAAAAGCATGATTGACGCACGAGAAGAAGTTACAGTGCCGGCATCCCCCAAAAGCCGCCGGCGCAACGCGCTGGCGGCCGCAGGCCGCACCAAAAGCAAAGACATGGGTACGACGAAAAAATCATTGCGCGTCGAGCGCATTTTCAGCGACGCGAAGATCAAACCGTTCGACCAGGTCGAATGGGACCGCCGCACTGCGGAAATCACCGACGACGCCGGCAAGGTGATCTTCAAGCAGGAAAACGTCGAGGTGCCCAAGTCGTGGTCGCTCCTGGCGACAAAAGTCGTCGTTTCGAAGTATTTTTACGGCGAGCAACATACCTCCGAACGCGAGACCTCGGTGCGCCAGCTCATTCACCGCATCTCCCGGACGATTGCGGATTGGGGTGTGAAAGACGGTTATTTCAGCAAGGCCGAGGGCGAGGTTTTTTATGACGAGTTGACATGGCTCTGCCTGAACCAATACGGCGCGTTCAATTCGCCGGTCTGGTTCAACGTCGGGTTGTATCATCAATACGGCATCGGCAAGAATTCCGGCAGGGGCAACTGGTATTATAACCGCAAGGCACACCAGGCTGAACGTGCGGCGACGCAGTACGAATATCCGCAGGGCAGCGCCTGCTTCATCCAGTCGGTCGAGGACAATATGGAAGACATTATGAGCCTCGCCCACAGTGAAGCCATGCTTTTTAAGTACGGTTCCGGCACCGGCACGGATTTGACGCCGCTCCGTTCCGCCCGCGAAAAACTCAGCGGCGGCGGCCGGCCCAGCGGCCCGCTGAGCTTCCTGAAAGTTTATGACCAAGTGGCCAATGTCGTAAAATCCGGCGGCAAGACCCGGCGCGCAGCCAAGATGAATACGTTGCGCGACTGGCACGGCGACATCGAGGAATTCATTGACGCCAAAAAGAAGGAGGAAAAGAAGGCCTGGGCGCTCATCGAGCACGGTTACGACGGCTCGTACAACGGGGACGCCTACGGCAGTGTGATGTATCAAAATGAAAACCTGTCCGTGCGCGCCAGCGACGAATTCATGCAGGCCGCCCTCGCGGGCAAGGAGTGGCAAACGCGCGCCGTCACCACCGGCAAGGTGCTGGAAAAGAAAGACGCCGCCGACCTGCTCTTCAAAATCGCCGAAGGCACGTGGATCTGCGGCGATCCGGGCATGCAATACGACGGCGCCATCCAGAAATGGCATACCTGCAAGGGCACCGAACCGATTCATTCCACCAATCCATGCAGCGAATACGTCTTTCTCAACAATACGGCCTGCAATCTGGCCTCGCTCAATTTGATGAAGTTCAAGCGCGAAGACGGCACCTTTGATGTCAAGCGTTTCAAGGCCGCCGTGCGCATTTACATCACCGCGCAGGAAATCATCGTGGACAATGCAAGTTACCCGACGAAAGACATTGCCGAGAATTCGCACATTTTTCGGACGCTGGGTCTGGGCTACGCGAATCTCGGCTCGCTCTGCATGAGCTACGGCCTGCCCTACGACAGCGATGAAGGCCGCGCTCTTGCCGGAGCGATCACTGCGATCATGACCGGACATGCCTATGAGCAAAGCGCGGAAATTGCCGCCGGCATCGGACCGTTTCCGGGTTATCGTGACGCGCGCTGCGCGCACGTTTCCAGGCCGCTCCAGCCGGATAATATCGCATCCATGCTGGGGGTCATTCAACTGCACCGCGACGCCGTGGAAAATATTCATCCCAGCGAAGAATTCGGTTACCTCAAGGACGAGGCGCGAAAGACGTGGGAAGGCGCGCTCGCCCGGGGCCGCCGTCACGGTTACCGCAACGCCCAGGTCACCGTGCTGGCGCCGACGGGCACCATCGCGTTTTTGATGGATTGCGACACAACCGGCGTCGAACCCGACATCGCGCTGGTTAAATACAAACTTCTGGCCGGCGGCGGCATGTTAAAGATCGTCAATCGCGGGGTGCCGGATGCGCTGCGCCGCCTCGGCTACAGCGAGGCGGAAAACAAGAACATCGTCGCCCACATCGAAAAATTCGACACGATTGAAGATGTTGATTGCAGCGGCGAGTCTGCGACCGCCATTGATGCGGGTTGCTCCCAGAGCGACGCGACAGTGCGGAGCGGCTTGAAGCCTGAGCATCTGCCGGTCTTTGATTGCGCGTTCAAGCCGTTTCGCGGCAAACGCAGCATTCATTACCTGGCGCACCTGAAGATGATGGCCGCCGCCCAGCCATTCATCAGCGGCGCCATTTCCAAAACCGTCAATATGCCAAAGGAGAGCACGGTGGAGGAGGTTCGTGATACCTATGTGCAGGCGTGGAAGATGGGGCTCAAATGCGTCGCCATTTACCGCGATGGCTCGAAACGTTCGCAACCGTTGAGCACCAAAAAGACCAGTGATAGTTCGGGTGGCGAGGCCGCGGCCGCGGCCATGGCGCTGGCAACCCGCATCCGGGAACTTGAATCCGAAGTGGCCCGGCTGCGCACCGAGGCCGGCAAACCGATCCGTCGCCGTTTGACCGACACGCGCACGGCCGTCACGCACAAATTCGACATTGCCGGCCACGAAGGATACATGACGGTGGGGCTGTTTGAGGACGGCCAGCCGGGCGAATTGTTCATTACCATGGCCAAGGAAGGTTCGACGATCGGCGGTCTGATGGACAGCATTGGCACGCTCACCAGCATCGCCTTGCAATATGGCGTGCCGCTCGAAACGCTCGTGAAAAAATTCGCGCATCAGCGGTTCGAGCCGAGCGGTTTTACCAAAAATGCGGAAATCCGCAACGCGGCTTCCATTACCGACTACGTGTTCCGCTGGCTCGCCCTGCAATTCGTTCCCGGCTATCGCGAAGGCATTGCCGCGGCGCGCAACCAGCCGGAACTCGCCATGCCCGGTTTGATGGAAGAGTTGAAAAAAAAGGTGAACCGCCCGGTGCCGGAATTGCCGATCGCCGAGGAAAATGACGTGGTGGAAGTGAAAAGCGGCAATGGCAATGGCCATCACCCGCCCGCCGAGCGCACCGTAAAGAGTCTGAGTGACTCGGTGGCGCACTTTCAGGAGGACGCGCCGACGTGTCCGAACTGCGGACATGTGGCCGTGCGAAACGGCGCGTGTTACAAATGTCTGAATTGCGGCGAGAGTCTCGGTTGCTCTTGAGGAACCGGGTGGCAACCAAGGCCGGCGACTTTGCCTGGTTTCCGGCCTTTTTGATTTTCACGCTGTTGACGCCACGGTGCCGCCTGGTGCGGTTCAATCATTTCCGTAGCCGCCGAGGTAACGAGGCGGAACTGACGCCAGAAGGTCCGCCGACTCACGTCGGCGGCTACAGTTTTCCGGGAACCGCTCTGGAAGCGCGTGCCAGAACGAGCCCGGGGCACGGCTATGAGATGCGGAGCACATTTGAAATCATCCGTCGCGTAACGCGGGAGTTGCCCACCGCCGTTGCAAAAAACTTCTCCCAGGATTCATCCCAGGCTGATGAATTGTTCGACGCGATCGGAAGATTCACGAACCGGGGCAACCGTGTCAACCGCCTGGTTCCAAAGCAGCCGGTTCGGGCGCTTCCACAAAAATCGGTTCCTTGATTCCGGACAACCGGTCGAAGTTTCGGATTTTTTCCAATGTCATCTCGCTGAGCTGGTGTCCGGCCGAGAGGATGAGCGTGCCATCCCTGGTTTCGACGTTCGAATGCAGCACCATTCCGGGTGCCAGGTCGAGCAGCGCGACGGAAATATTTCAACGCCCGGAATTGCGGGCGGTAGCGGTGATGCCATGGCAAGTGCGCACCGCGTCAAGCAACGACGGGTCGTACCATCCCTGCCGGTGCTGCATTTCATCCAGCGCCCTGGCTCGATTCAGACCCCCGGCCTGCAACTGCGCCATGTCGTCCAGGATTTTTAACAGACGCGAGCTCAGCGGGATCAAGTCGCCCTTGACCGGCTCGGCTGGCAGACCTTGACCGTTATAAAGTTTATGTTGAAAGCGGATGATTGGCTGTTTCCAGCGGGAATTTGCGGTGCAGGTTGCGTTCGCACGACGCCAGCAGGTTCGGGTCGTCGTCCACAAAAAGAATTTTATCGCTCATTTTGTATTTTAGTTGCCGTTTAAATTTTCCAGGTCGCCCAGGCAAAGCTCCCGCCATGTTTCTATGTGATCCGCCAGGCCCAGCCGGGTCAACAAGGCCCGGTCCATGGGCTGGCGGCGGCAATTCGGTATTGGCGCCCGGGCGTTCGTGCATGAAGACATCCGCCACGTGCACGGCCAGAATCTTTATGAAGGCCTGGCAGGCTTGTTTCCCCGCGCCGACGCCGTTAGACTCCCGTCATGAGCGATGCAACTTCCTTCATCCGCGAGGACCCGTGGCGCATTTTTCGCATCATGTCGGAATTTGTGGATTCCTTTCAGACGCTTTCACAAGCCGGTCCCGCCGTCACCGTTTTTGGCTCCGCGCGGATGCGCCCGAGCGACAAGTATTATCACGCGGCCGTGGCGATTGCCAAAGGCTTGGCGCAGCACAATCTGGCTGTCATCACCGGCGGGGGGCCGGGCATCATGGAAGCCGCGAACAAAGGCGCGGCGCAGGGTGGCGGCAAATCCATCGGCCTCAACATCGAATTGCCTCACGAGCAAGCCGGCAACCGTTTTGTCAACCTGCCGTTGCATTTCCATTATTTCTTTGCGCGCAAGGTTTGCTTTGCGAAATACAGCCTCGGTTTTGTCTTCATGCCCGGCGGATTCGGCACGCTCGACGAATTTTTCGAAATCATCACGCTGGCGCAGACGGAGCGGATCCCGCAGTTCCCGCTCATTCTGTTCGGGCGCGAACATTGGAGCGGGTTGTTGCGCTGGTTGAAGGCGGAGGTGCAGGAAAAACACAAATTTATCAGTCCCGGTGACCTGGATCTCGTCAAGGTGACGGATGATCCGCGCGAGACCGTGAAAATCATTCTGGACTACGAACGCCGGGTCGGCCACCCCAGCGCCATCCCCAAGGCGTTTGCCTGAAATGAAGAAGGCAGAATGCAGAAGGCAGAAGCGTTCGCCAAAGGCTTGCTTTGGCCGATGTGTCCTCTCTGCCTTCTGCCTTTGAAACATGCGCCCGCTGATTCACGAAGTGGTCACCGTCCATACGCCGGAATCGCTGGTGGAACAATTGCGCGGTCAGCCGGGAATCGTCTTGCTGCGAACCTCGGCATTTGATCTGCCATCGGCTCGTTATTCCCTCGTCGCCGCCAATCCTTTTTTGACCTTTCGTTCCTTTGGCTCGCGTTGCGAAATGGCAGCCGCGAATGTGAATTCGCGGACAGTTCCGCCGTTGGACAGCGGCGGCTGCATCCAGTTCGGCAATCCGTGGCAGGTTTTGGACGCGCTCATGGCACGATTTGAGGTACTGGACGAGATTGACCTGCCGTTTCCGCTGGGCGGTTGC
This sequence comes from Candidatus Sulfopaludibacter sp., assembly GCA_035508155.1. Taxonomy (GTDB): domain Bacteria; phylum Verrucomicrobiota; class Verrucomicrobiia; order Limisphaerales; family UBA11358; genus UBA11358. Next base: position 33,624 of record DATJNM010000059.1, read on the forward strand.
TTCGGCTACTGGGGCTACGATTTGAAGAATTTCACCGAACCGAAACTGTCGCGCCACGCCATCAACGATCTGGAATTGCCGGATTGCCACGTCGGGTTCTATGACAGTCTGGTGGTCTTCGATCACCAACTCGGGAAAGTCAGTATTGTTTCCACTGGACTGGATGCCGACGGTTCACGCCACGACAAGCGTGCGAACGAACAATTGGAATTTTGGAGGGAATTCTTGGGGAAGGACGGCGTGCCGCCGTCCCAAATCAGTTCGAAAAAAATGGGACAGCGACACCTTGTCCGTTCCGTGTCTAATTTTTCTCGTGCTGATTTTGTTTCGGCCGTCGAGAGCGCCCAGCGGTACATCCGCGCCGGGGACATTTACCAGGTGAATCTCTCGCAACGGCTCACGGCGAACATCAGTCGGGCGGGCAATCCCTTGCCCGCGGCGGGACAACCGCGGACAAACGGGCGGCGCGCACCGAGCGACGGGCCCTGCCGGAAAACAATTTTGTCCGGCTGGGAATTGTTCGGTCGGCTGAGCTCTGTCTCCCCCGCGCCGTATTCCGCGTTTCTCGATTGCGATGATTTTCAGCTGGCATCCTCGTCGCCCGAATTATTTTTGCGCCTGAGCGGGTCACATATTCAGACCAAGCCCATCAAAGGCACGCGCCCGCGCGACGCCGACCCGACCCGTGACGCGCAACTCGCTTACGAGCTTCAAACCAGCGCCAAGGAACTCGCCGAATTGATCATGATCACCGATTTACTGCGCAACGATCTCGGCAAGGTCTGCGAATTCGGCTCGGTGCAGGTCCCGGAGTTGGCCCAACTGGAAAAATTCGCGCAGGTGCAGCATTTGGTTTCCACCGTGGAGGGCCGATTGCGGCGGGACATCACGCATTTTGCCGCGCTGGCCTCCTGTTTCCCCGGCGGCAGCATCACCGGCGCGCCAAAATTTCGCGCGATGGAAATCATTGATGGACTTGAACCAATTACCCGCGGGCCTTACTGCGGCTGCCACGGCTATCTCGGGTTTAATCGCGAAAGCCAGTTGAGCATCACCATCCGTACGGCGATTTGCAAGGAGGGCCGGGCGCATTTTAACGTCGGCGCGGGCATCGTGGCCGATTCCAATCCCGAGGCGGAATATGAAGAAACACTCGCCAAGGCCGCCGGTTTTCTGGCGGCTCTGCGAATGACCGCCCAGGTTCCGTTTGCGAGTTGCGCGCCCGAGCGTGAATTCGACTCTTGAGATTGGCGAACGGGTAGAAAATTTTCCGCTCGCGGAGCGGCGGAATTTCGGATAAGGAGAGGACATTAGGAAGACATGACCATTTTTCTCAACGGCCAGTTTGTACCCGAAGCGCAAGCTGCCATTCCAGTCACCGACCGCGGTTTTCTGTACGGCGACGGGCTCTTTGAAACCGTCCGTGTCATCAACGGCCGGCCGTTCCGGTTCCCGCAACACCTGGAACGCATGACCCGCGGCGCGGACTTTTTGAAAATCAAACTCCCGTTTGCGCCCAAAGTATTACAGGCAGCTGCGGAGCAATTGATTGAGAAGAACGAAATGCCGGAGGCGATCCTGCGGGTCACCCTGACACGCGGACCGGGTGAACGCGGTTACACACCAAAGGCGGACGGCAGGCCCACGATGGTGATGACGTTGCATGTCGCGCCACCGTCAGGAAATCTCCTGCATTGGAGCCTGATTACATCATCCTTTCGGGTATTGGCCGCCGATCCCTTGTCTTCCTTCAAAACCTTGAACAAACTGACGCATGTGATGGCGCGCGCCGAGGCTGTGGAAAGGGGTGCGGACGAAGCGTTGCTGATCAACACCAATGGCGAAGTGGCGGAGACTGCGAGCGGCAATGTCTTCTGGGTTTACCATGACCGGATTTGCACGACCCCGACGGGTCGCGGTGTGCTGCCGGGCGTCACTCGCGCCGTCGTGCTGGAGATCTGCCAGGCGCTCGGTCTGCCGACAAACAAACGCGTCGTCAAACCCGAGGCATTGAAAGACTCCGAAGGCATCTTCATCACCCAAAGTGCGTTCGGCATCATACCGGTGGCAACCTTCGACGGCGAGCTCGTCGCCACCTGCCCCCTGGTGGATCAAATTTTCAACGCGTATCGCGAGTTACTTGCCAAATCCTAGGCGCCTCAAGCCGGGTTTGAACCGGGCGCGCCACAATTAACGATCGTTTGCCGACGTAATGGGTCACATTAGCCACCATCAAATCGCTTCACTGCCCTTGAAATCAGCAGGGCCGGGGGCGTAGTTTGTCATTAGAAAAGGCGAAGCCGAATGGGGGAAGGCGGCGCCGGCTTGAACCGTTGAGGCAGTTTATGGCCGAAATGAGAATCCAACGGGTACAAGAAGCCTTGCGCGGACAGAAAGGCAGGCAAGTTTCCCGGCCTGAGTCTCCACCCCCAGAAGCAGGAAGTTGTTATGATTGAGACCCGTGGCATCGATCCCTGTGTGTCATTCATCAGCAGCCAATTGCAATCGGCCAGCGACACCAGGACATTCACCCCCAGCGGCGGGTACCAGGCTGTAACCATTTCCCGCCAAACCGGGTGTGGAGCTCTGGTGGTGGCCGAGGAACTTGCGCGTTATTTGCAGGTACATTCCCGTAACGCCGCACTCTGGACGATCTTTGACCGCAACCTGATTGACAAGGTCCTGGAAGATCACAATTTGCCGCCCTGCCTCGCCAGGTTCTTGCCCGAAGATCGGGTCTCGCAACTGGAGGATTTTTTGGACGAAATATTTGAAGTGCATCCACCGCTGAAAACCATCGTACAGCAAACTGCCGAGACCATGCTCGGGTTGGCGGCGATGGGCGGGGTGATTTTGATCGGCCGTGGCGGCAGCGTGGTCGCGGCACGATTGCCGGACGTGCTGCACGTGCGATTGGTGGCTCCTTTCGAAAAGCGTGTGGAGCACGCCTGTCAATGCTACAACATGACCAGGACTGAGGCGCAAAAATTCTGTCTCCGGGAAGATCAAGGCCGCGCCCGCTATCTGAAAAGGTATTTTAACGCGGACATTGACGACCCTCTGCTTTACCACCTGATTATCAATACCGGCCAGATGGATTATAATACCGCGGCCAAACTTATTGGCGAAGCGGTTTTGAATCCAAACTGGAGGGGGACTGTGGCCGCGGGACAGAAATAATCCGTCTTCGTTTCGACTTCGACCTTGGGTTGGCGCTGAGCTTGTGGCTTAATTCCCGCGTGCCTCGCAACACTCGACCTCGTTCTTCCCTCGTGCGGCGTCAAAAGCGCGCGGGCTGGATATGGTTATTGGGGGTGGCGGTGCTGGCGGCGGCGGTGTGGCTCTTTTGGCGGCACGAGCATCTCCGGAAAGTCGCCCGGCCCCCAACCCCGGCGGTCAAAAGGCGGGTGCAGCCGCTGGTTTTGACGCGCCAATCGCCGGACGATTTCCCACGACCGGTCCACGATGTGTTGGAGGCACAAATCGCGCTGGCGCGCCGCGCGATTTCACCCGGCTCCCTTGACGGTGCGCTCGGCTCCCAGACCCGCGAGGCGATTGCAGTTTTTCAGCAAACACAAAACCTGCCCGCGACGGGCCGGCTGGACACCAACACGTGCGCGCAACTCACGCTCGAGGCGCCGTTATTGACAGCCTACACTGTGACGACCAACGATCTGGCGCAACTGCAGCCGCTCGGCAAAACGTGGCTGGCGAAATCGCAGCAGACGGCGCTGGATTACGAAACGGAACTCGAGCTGGTGGCCGAGAAAAGCCATTCGCACCCCGAATTGATTCGGCGGCTTAATCCGGGGATTAATTGGACAAACATGACGCCGGGCACGGTTTTGAAGATTCCGGATGTGAACTATCCGGCGCCGACGGACAAGGCGGCGTTTGTCGTCATTCATCTCGACGGAAAATTTCTGGAAGCGTTCGACTTGGAAACAAATCTGCTCGCGCATTTTCCGTGCAGCATTGCGGCGCGCGTCGAGAAGCGTCCGGTGGGCGAATTGCATGTCGTTGTCATCGCTCCCCACCCGAATTACACCGTGGATCCGGAGCTTTTTCCTGAATCCCCGGACTTGCAAGCCGTTGGCCACAAACTGATTCTGCCGCCAGGACCGAACAACCCCGTTGGCGTGGCGTGGATCGGACTGGACAAAACCGGGTACGGTATTCATGGCACGCCCAGCCCGGAGCAGGTTGGCCGTACTGAATCGCACGGCTGTTTCCGGCTGGCAAACTGGGATGCGGAATATCTGATGCGCCTGGCGTGGGAAGGCATGCCGGTGCTGGTGGAGCCGTGAACGGGGATTGAACTTGCGCCGGGCGGGGGCCTGGATTAAAAAATCCGGACCGAGCCTTGATGCTGGGAAGCCTTTTGATTAAACGACAAGCAAACCTGGATCGAATCTTGAACCGCTGTGCGCCGGAACATTGCCGCGGGCAGGAATGATGATGCACGAATTTTCCCCAGAGCCGGCGCTTCAGTCAAAGAATCCGGGAGCCGTTCAGCCGGAAGATGAATGCTTCAAGTTGATTGCCCGCGCCACCAATGACGTCTTTTGGGATTGGGACCTGCAAACCAACGTGGCGTGGCGCAGCGAAGGAGCCAGTGAAACCTTCGGCTATCCGTCGAACGAACGGGTTTCGGACGTCAATTTTTGGGTCAACCGCATTCACCCGGAAGACCGGGCCCGCGTGCAGGAAAGCATTCAAGCGGCGATCCGCACCGGCGGGGAATTCTGGCGGGAGGAATACCGTTTTTTGTGCAAAAACGGTTTGTATGCGGACGTGTTGGATCGCGGCTATGTGGTTCGCAACGCCGAAGGCAAGGCCCTGCGCATGATCGGCGCCCTCTCGGATATCTCCAAACAAAGGGAGATGGAAACCAAACTGATGGAGGAGCGCAACCTGCTGCGCGCTTTGATTGATAATCTGCCCGATTATATTTACGTCAAGGATCTGGCCGCGCGCAAAACCCTGTCCAATGCCGCCGACGTCCGCGCCCTGGGTTGCCAGGTTGAAGCGGAGGTGCTGGGAAAGACGGATTTTGATTTCTATCCCCGGAAAGTTGCCAAAAAACTTTTTGCCGATGATCTGGAGGTGTTGAAAGGACAGCCGCACGTCAACCATGAGGAAAAAGTCATCAATCGCGATGGCAAAATCAGCTGGACGCTCACCACGAAGGTTCCCCGGCGCGATGCCGCCGGCAACATCATTGGTCTCGTTGGTGGCGGACGCGACATCACCCGTCAAAAGGAGGCGGAACTCAAGTTGACGGCGGAACGTAACTTGTTGCGCACCGTCATTGACAACCTGCCGGACGCCATTTACGCCAAGGATGCCGCCACACGCAAAATCATGGCCAATGCGGGTGACTTGAAGAACCTCGGTTGCCAGGCCGAGGCCGAGGCGCTGGGCAAAACCGATTTCGACCTGTTTCCCAAAGACATCGCCGAGGCATTTTTTGCCGATGATCAAGTGGTGCTGCAAACCGGGAAACCGGTGGTTAACCGCGAAGAAAAGATTGTTCGGCCCGACGGTGAAGTCCGCTGGCTGCTCACGACGAAAGTTCCCTGGCATGACGCCGGCGGCAACATCATCGGTCTCGTGGGCATTGGACGCGACATCACGGACAAGAAACATCTGGAGGAGCAGTTCCTGCGCGCCCAGCGAATGGAAAGCATCGGGCGCCTGGCCACGGGCATCGCCCACGACCTGAACAACATTCTGGCGCCCATTCTAATTTCCACCGCCCTGTTGCGGCAAAAGATTCAGGATGATGAAGGCCTGGTCATGCTGGCCCGGCTGGAGGCCAGCGCCAAGCGCGGCGCCGATATTGTCAGGCAAGTTCTGGGATTTGGCCGCGGTCTGGAAAGCCAGCGGGTGCCGGTGGATCCACAAGCGCTCATCAAAGACGTCATGCGCATCACCAAAGAAACTTTCAGCAAATCCATTCAAGTCGAAGCGGACGTTGTTCCCGATGTCTCCTTTGTTTCCGGCGACCAGACCCAGTTGCACCAGGCGCTGCTCAATCTTTGCATCAACGCCCGCGAGGCCATGCCCAACGGCGGTGAACTCAAGTTGAGAGTGTGTAATTTCATCCCCGACGCGCATTTTATCAGTCTCAATCCGGAGGCCAAACCGGTGCCGTACGTGCTGTTTGAAGCAAAGGACACGGGTCATGGGATTCCGGCGGAGATTTGTGGCCGCATTTTTGAACCGTTTTTCACCACCAAGGAACTGGGCAAGGGCGCCGGCCTGGGATTATCCACCACGCTGTCCATTGTGAAAAGCCATGGCGGCTTTATCCTGGTGGAGAGCGAACCCGGGCGGGGCGCTGCGTTTCAGGTCTATTTGCCAGCAATGTCCAGGGCGGACGTGGACAAGGCCCAGGCGCCGGGCAAACGCTGATGGCGCAGAATTTTCCTTAGGGCTGCGTCCGGTCATGACGGGGCCGGGGTAAATACCGCCATTTTGCCGCCGGATTCAAAAACCGTCGGGCGATTCCAAAATGCCGCCCAAATTATTATTGCCGGGCGAGGCGCTTTGACCTAATGGTTAAGCAACCTGAACAAAGGAAAAATATGGCTATGGGATTGATTTTTGTCGTTATCGTGCTGGTGGTATTGCTCGGCCTGATCGGCTTTGTCATCGGCGGTTACAACAAACTCGTCACCTTGCGCAACCGTTACAAGAACGCCTATGCGCAAATTGACGTGCAGCTCAAGCGCCGCTACGATTTGATTCCCAATCTGGTCGAAACCGCCAGGGGGTACATCAAGCACGAACGCGAAACGCTCGAAGCCGTGACCAAGGCGCGTAATATCGCCTTTGCCGCGTCGCAGGCCGCCGCCGCCAATCCCGGCGACGCCGGCGCCATGAAAAACCTGGTCTCCGCCGAAAGCGGTCTGGCCGGCACCCTCAGCCGCCTGATGATGGTTTCCGAATCGTATCCGGACCTCAAAGCCAACCAGAACATGATGCAACTCAGCGAGGAGTTGACCTCGACGGAAAACAAAATCTCCTTTGCCCGGCAGGCGTACAATGACTCGGTGATGGCCTACAATACCGATCGGGAAGTCTTTCCCAGCAATCTCATTGCCGGCATGTTCAACTTCGGCCCGGCGGAGTTGTTTGTCATTGATAAGCCGGAACAAAAGGATGCGCCCAAAGTGTCCTTTACGTGATTTTTTGCGGAACCGAAAATTTACGATTCGCGATTTACGATTTACGCGCGCCTTGAATTGCGGCCGGACTCGTAAATCGTAGGTTTCATATCGTGAATCCCCATGGATTTTTTTCAGCAACAGGATAAGGCCCACCGCAAAACGAAGTGGCTCGTTATTTACTTTGCGATGGCTGTCGCCGCCATGGTTGCCGCCATTTATGTCGCGGTGTTGCTGGTTTTTTCCGGCGTCCAGGCGCATCAGGAGCGCATTAACTACGGGCGGGAGCAGCCGCAGTTTTCCGTGTGGAACCCGCAGATTTTCTTCGGGGTCAGCATCGCCACGCTCGCCATTATCGGCATCGGCAGCCTTTATAAAACCTCGGCGCTCGCCGCCGGTGGCAGCGCCGTTTCGGAAATGATGGGCGGCCGGCTCATCAGCCCCAATACGACCGATCCTGACGAACGCAAACTGCTCAATGTCGTGGAAGAAATGGCCATCGCCTCTGGTGTGCCCGTGCCGCAAGTGTACGTCATGGATGAGGAGGACGGCATCAACGCCTTTGCCGCCGGCCACAAGCCCGGCGATGCCACCGTCACCGTCACACGCGGCTGCATGAAATTGCTTTCGCGCGACGAATTACAGGGCGTGATCGGGCACGAATTCAGCCACATTTTGAACGGAGACATGCGACTGAACCTGCGGCTCATGGGCATTGTTTTCGGCATCCTTTGCCTCGCCATCATCGGACGGGTGCTGCTCCAAACGTCGCGCGGCGGCGGGCGCGGACGTGGTCAGAATCCGTTGCCGTTGCTGGGCCTGGTTTTATTGCTTATCGGTTATATCGGCGTTTTCTTTGGGCGGCTTATCCAGGCTGCCGTCAGTCGCCAGCGCGAATTTCTCGCCGACGCCTCCTCGGTCCAGTTCACACGCAACCCCGGAGGTATCACCAGCGCGCTGAAAAAAATCGGTGGTCTCGGCGAAACCGGCTCGCGTATCAGTCATGCCCATGCCGAAGAATTGTCGCACATGTTCTTTGGCAATGGCGTGTCGGAACCGTTTATCGGCCTCCTGGAAACTCATCCGCCGCTCGTTCAGCGCATCCGTGTCTTCGAACCGAACTTTGACGGCCAATTCCCCTCTGTCCGATACGATGGGGGCGAACAGTCAGCGGAAGAAATCTCCAAACCGAGGCGTCAACCAATGCCGAACCTCTTCGGCTCCGTGCTGGGCGGCGCTGTTCTTGCCTCCGGCGACGCTGAAGGACCGCCGGTTATCCGGCCGCATTCGGTCCTGCCGAATCTGGGTAATCCGACGCCGTTGCATTTGCATTACGCCGAGCAACTGCGCGATTCGATGCCCGACAGTGTCAGGGCGGCCGCGCGCGAACCGCTCGATGCCGTCGCGCTGATTTATGCGATGTTGTTGAGCGACGATGAGCCGTCGCGCACAACGCAGTTGGCCGAGTTGGCCAAACGTGTGGATCCCGCTATTCAACAAAAAACCGGAGCGCTTTATCCGTATGTGTCCAAAGCTGCCGCGCATGCGCATCTGCCGATGGTTAATCTTGCTCTGGGCACTCTGCGGCGTCTGAACGCCGACCAATTTGCGCAATTTTCGCAAACGCTCTCGTGGCTCGTCCAAGGCGACGGGAAAATGGAGTTGTTTGAATACGCGATTCAGAAAATCATCCTGCATCACCTTGCGCCGCTATTCGGGCAGGCGCCGCGCACCGTCATCCAATATTATTCCATGAAACCGCTGGTGCCGGATTGCGCCGTTTTGCTGTCCGCGCTGGCGAACGCCGGCGGCAATGACACCGCCGAAATTCAAAAGGCATTTACCACCGGTATGCCGTACTTGCGCGCGCCGGATGAAACCGATCTGGTGTTGCTCCCCCTCGAACAATGCGGTGTGAACCAGATTGACGCCGCGCTCAACCGACTGGCGCTGGCGTCGCCGCTGATCAAAAAGAATTTACTCGAAGCCTGCGTCCACACCGTCGGCGCCGACGGCGTCATTCTGGAAGGCGAAGCCGAACTGCTCCGTGCCATCGCCGATACCCTGGATTGTCCCATGCCACCGCTCGTGGCGACGGAACAGAATCAAAATGCGGCTTAACCGCAGACAGTTTCTCCAAACTGCAGGGGCGACTGGATTGCTGCTCGCGGCAACCCAACTGCCAACGTTTGGAGGTTTATCCCGCCGTATTGACCGACGCGCACTCGTCCGTCGCCACAATCCCATCGTCTCGGAATTCGATCCATTTTCCGCGCTCTCCGTAGGCAACGGTGAATTCGCCTTTACCGCTGACGTGACCGGATTGCAAACCCTCTCCTCCGAATGCGGGAAGCAATTTCCACTCTGCACCACGTCGCATTGGGCCTGGCACCGCACGCCGTTGCCGGCCGGTCTTGACCCAAAAGTCTTTCGATACAAAGACTATGACACTTACGGCCGGGCCGTCGGTTACGCAACGGATTCGACGGGTCAGGAACCGCTGTTCAACTGGTTGCGGGAAAATCCGCACCGCTTTCATCTCGGCCAGATCGGATTTGAATTGAAGAAAGCCGACGGTTCCCCGGCAACTTCCGGTGATTTGAAGAGCATCCGCCAGACGCTCGACCTCTGGAGCGGCTTGCTGGCGAGTAATTTTGAATTTGAGGGCCGGCCGATCCGCGTCCAAACCTGCTGCCATCCCGAATTAGATTTAATCGCGATTCATATTGAATCTCCGTTGCTGGCCGATGGCCGGTTACGGGTGCGTCTGGCGTTTCCTTATGCTTCGCCGGGCATGAGTATGGCCGATTGGAATCACGCCGAACGGCACACTACAAACTTGTTGTGCCCGGCCGGAAATCGCGCCGAATTCGCGCGCAAATTGGACGCGACCGAATATGCCGTCCGTCTGCAATGGAACGATGGCGCGGAGTTGACGCGCCGGGCGGAACATGAATTCTTATTGGGCACAAACGCCGGCCGCGCGCTTGAAGTCGTCTGCCGCTTTTCACCGAAGTCATTTTCTGAAAAACTGCCGGCTTTTGCGCAAACTCAATCCGCTGCTGAAAAACACTGGTGCCATTTCTGGCACAACGGCGGTGCCATTGACCTGAGTGACAGCAGTGACCCGCGCGCCCTCGAACTGGAACGGCGCATCGTGCTTTCGCTGTACAACACGGCGTTGCATTGCGCTGGTTCGCTGCCCTCGGCGGAAACCGGACTGTTATGCAACAGTTGGTTTGGGAAATTTCACCTGGAAATGCACTGGTGGCATAGCGTCCATTTTACGGCGTGGAACCGTTTCAACTTGTTTGAAAGAAGTCTGGCGATTTACGAACGCATCCTGCCGCTGGCGCTCGGCACCGCCCAACGCCAGGGTTATCGCGGCGCGCGCTGGCCAAAAATGATCGGCCCCGATGGTCGCGATTCGCCCTCGTCCATTGGCCCGCTGCTCATCTGGCAGCAACCACATCCGATTTATTACGCCGAACTTGGTTACCGCCAACGGCCGGACAGAAAAACCTTGGCACGCTGGAGCCGGATTGTTTTTGAATCGGCAGAGTTCATGGCATCCTATGCCGAATTCGTCCCGAAGCGAAATCAATATGTCCTTGGCCCCCCGCTTAAGACCGTCTCTGAAAACACCGACGCCCTCACCACCGTTAACCCGACGTTTGAGCTGGCCTACTGGCGATTTGGCCTGCGGGTGGCACAACTCTGGCGTGAGCGACTGGGACTGCCGCGCGAACCCCGTTGGGACCGGGTCCTGAAGAATCTTTCACCGCTGCCGGTTCAGGACGGCGTTTATCTCATGCAGGAAGGCATGACCGACACGTACACAAGATGGAGTTGGGAACATCCAGCGCTGCTCGGCGCACTGGGCATGCAGCCGGGCGACAGCGTGGACGTTGACATCATGCGCCGCACCGCGCAACGCGTCCGGGAAACCTGGCAATGGGACCGTTCCTGGGGCTGGGATTTTCCGATGGCCGCAATGGCCGCGGCGCGCTCCGACCAACCGGAATTGGCGCTCGATTTTCTTCTGCTCGACGCGCCCAAAAACCGCTATTTGCCCAACGGCCATAATTTCCAACGCGCCGATTTACCGGCTTACTTGCCGGGCAACGGCGGACTGCTCGCGGCGACGGCCACGATGTGCGCCGGTTGGACGGGCGGCCCGGATAAATTTGCGCCCGGTTTTCCGAAAAACGGCAACTGGTCGGTGCACCACGAAAATCTGTGGCAATGGATGTAGGGTGTGACGCGTGACGGGCGGCGTGTGACGCGGTTTTAGGGTCGAACATCACTCACGCACGGTCGCTTTCAGCTGCGTCTTGAATGCCTCTACGATTTTTGCGTGCGCTGTGTTGACTTCGACGTCAGTCAGAGTTTTGTCAGGCGAGCGATAAGTGAAGGCGTAAGCCAGGCTTTTCTGGCCTGCAGGAACGTTCTTTCCGCGAAAAACATCGAACAGTTCGACGCCTTCGAGATTCGCCGGTTTGGCTTGTTTGACCGCTTGCAACACGGCGTCATGCGTCGTTGCCTCCGGCACCAGCATCGCCACATCGCGGCGGATGGCCGGGAATTGCGGCAACGGTTTGAATGATTTTGTCGGATTCCGTCGCGCGAGCAGATGATCCAAATTCAACTCCGCCAGCACGACCGCGTCGCGCAAATCATATTTTTTGGCCAGGACCGGCGAAAGCTGGCCCATTTCGCCTAGCGGCAGTTTGCCGCCGAGGGCAATCGCAGCGGACTCGAGGAATAACGCCTGGCTTTCGCCACGTTTGGCAAATGTCACGCCACGAACGCCGAATTGATCCAGGAATTCCTCGACGAGGCCCTTCAAATCACAGGCATCATATTTCGCGTCGCGGTCCGTTCCGCTCCAGAAATTCGGCGCGCGCCGGCCCGTGAGTGCCATCGCGACCCGGCGTTCTTCCTGGTAGGGACGGCTCGCCGAGCCGTCCGGACGCTTCGGCGAAGCGTCCCTACCATGCGCAAACACACGCCCGATTTCAAACAGCGCCACGTCGCAGTTCTTCCGGCTGACATTGTGCCGCAAGGAATGAATCAATCCTGGCAACAAACTCGGGCGCAACACGTCCATGTCTGAACTTAACGGGTTTGCCAGCAGAATGTTCGCGTCACCCGTCATCCGCCACTCGTCACCCGAAATGAGTGTTTGCCCCTGCGCCTCGTGCAAACCCAACCCGGTCAAAAGCCGTCGTGCTTCGGCAATTTGATCGTGGACGACATCAAATTCGTTCGTGCCAATCGCCCCGCGTGGCGGCGTGGCGGGAATTTTGTCCACACCATGTAACCGGGCGATTTCCTCGATCAAATCCACCTCGCGTTTCAAATCCACGCGGAACGTTGGAATTTGAAAGGTCACCGGTTCCGGCGCGCCGCTTGCGCTGACGGGCCGTGCCTTGCGGTTGAGTGCCTTCAACCCGAGCTGGCCGAGGTAATACTCGCATTCCTCCGGTTTCAATTCGATGCCGAGCAACTCCGTCACCTTATGGTGGCGTAGCGTAATTTGCTTTGGTTCAACCGGTTTGGGATAGGCATCCACGACGCCTTCGGCCAGTTGACCGCCCGCAGTTTCCAGAATCAATTGTGCCGCGCGCTGGCTGGCCCAATCGCAAATGCCGATGTCCGCGCCGCGCTCGAAACGATAGGACGATTCGCTGCGCAAGCCGAGCGCCTTGCTGGTGCGACGAATGTTCGTCGGCGAGAAATAGGCACTCTCGATAAGCACATCCGCGGTCTTTTCGTTGATTTCCGTGTTCTGGCCGCCCATCACGCCGGCGAGCGCGATGCCTTTCTGTTCGTCGGCGATCAACAGCATTTCGTTCGTCAGCGCGCGCTCGACGTTATCGAGCGTCTTGAATTTTTCACCGGCAGCGGCCCGGCGGACGACGATGGTTGGTTTGTAGCAGCCGACGTCAGCCCGCTCCGACTTCATTTGAGCGGACTCACGCCCGCTGTTACGGGAAATCAGATGATAATCGAACGCGTGCAACGGCTGGCCGATTTCCAGCATGACATAATTCGTCACGTCCACGACGTTGTTGATGCTGCGGATGCCGACCTTTTCCAGTGCCGAACGCAGCCAATCGGGGCTGGGCCCAATCTTCACGCCTTTAACGACCCGCGCCGTGTAACGCGGACAAAGCTCAGGGTCTTCAATGTGCACACCGACCAGCTCGGCGGCGGTGGGGCGAGGCTCCTGACGAGCCGCATTTGCTTCCGAAGACCGGCTCGCGGGGACGCTCGCCCCATCGAACTTGTTTTCAGGAATCTTCAGCTTGTTTCCACTCACCGCCGCAATTTCGCGGGCGATGCCGATGACGCTGTTCCAATCCGGCCGGTTGGGCGTGATTTCCAAGTCATAAACCACGTCGCCGCCCGCGCGCCCAAGATATTCGGCGAACGATTTTCCGATCGGCGCGTCTTGGGGAAGAATGAGCAGTCCGTCCGCCTTGTCCGGCAGACCGAGTTCCTGCGGTGAACACATCATGCCCTGGCTCGTGATCCCGAAAACTTTCCGTTCCTTGATGACGAACGGCTCTTTTTCGCCGGGCTTCAGCGGCAAGGCAAAGTTCGGCAGAATGAGCGGGACTTTGTCGCCGATGTTGTGGTTTTGCGCGCCGCAAATGATGGTGCGCTCGCCTTTGCCATCGTTGACCTTGCAGACGGTGAGCTTGTCCGAGGAAGGCACCTTGTCCTTGGTGAGGATTTGGGCGATGACGATGCCTTCAAACTCGCCGGCGATTTTGTAAACGCTCTCGGCCTCGAGACCGAGCATGGTGAGCCGCTCGGTCAATGCCTCCGGCGACCAGTCGAAATCAACGTATTGTTTGAGCCAGTTAAGGGTGACTTTCATTTGTCTCAGTTACTGAAGAAATGCACTTTGCCGGTGGAAAGGTCGTACATGCCGCCGATGAGGCCGATTTGGCCCCGGTCAATCATCTCCTTCAACACCGGACTGCGTTCGGGAATTTCTTTCATCACCAGCCGCACGTTGGCTTCAGAAACTTCATCCACAAACGTGTAATTCTTCGACGTGCGCGGCTGGACATCAGCCGGCACGGTATCCATCGCGGGCTTGATCTTCGCCAGCAGGCCGGTGAGGTTGCCGAGCTGGGCGTCGTCAATCGCCCCTTTGATGGCGCCGCAATTGGAATGGCCGATGACGGCAATCAGTTTCGCGCCGGAAACCTTGCAGGCGAATTCCATGCTGCCGAGGATGTCGTCGTTCAGCACGTTGCCGGCGACGCGCGCGCTGAAGATGTCGCCGATGCCCTGATCCAGCACGATTTCAATGGGCTGGCGCGAGTCAATGCAGCTCAGAACCACGGCGTAGGGATACTGGCCCGAGGCGGTCGCTTTGACATCGGCGGGCAAATCGCGATGCAGCGGATGGCCGGCCACAAACCGGGCGTTGCCGGCCTTTAGTTCCGCCAATGCCTGCGCGGGCGTCATGGCTGCTTGCGCGGCCTTGGTGGTTGGCGATGCCTGTGTCGGCATGGAACAGGTCGCCGCCATCATCGCGCAACTGGAGCAACTGGTGTTTTTGGCGGACTGGCAACCGGTAGCGATGGACAAGGCCACGCCCAGCACAACCAGCCAGGGGAAACGGTTTGATGATTTTTTCATAGGTCTGATTTCAGGATTCGACGGAGTCTCGCTCCACCGGTTAAAATTGTTTTAAAAACCGTACGTCGTTTTCGTAAAAGAGGCGGATGTCGTTGATGCCATAGCGAATCATGGCGATGCGTTCGATGCCGAAGCCGAACGCCCAGCCGGTCCAGATTTCCGGGTCGTAACCGACGTTCTCAAACACCTGCGGATGGACCATGCCGCACCCGGCAATTTCCAGCCAGTCCTTGCCCAACTTCTTCACCAGCGCGTTGCTGAAATCAATCTCAAAGCTCGGTTCGGTGTAGCTGAAATAGTGCGGGCGAAACCGGATTTTTGTTTCCGCACCGAGCAGTTCCCGGAAAACGAATTCCACCGTGCCCTTGAGGTCGCCGACGGTGACGTTTTTGTCCACATAAAGACCTTCAATCTGCTGGAAGGCAGGGTTGTGCGTGGCGTCGGCGTTGTCCCGGCGATAAACGCGGCCCGGTACGATGATGCGCACCGGGGGTGGTTGTTTCTCCATCACGCGGATTTGAACGGACGAAGTGTGGGTGCGTAAAAGGAGTTGAGAGTTGAGTGTTGAATGTTGAGCGTTTTCAGTCTTCGCCAGATAGAATGTATCCTGAGTGTCGCGGGCGGGATGGTCGGCAGGCGTATTGAGCGCGTCGAAACAATGATATTCGTCCTCGATTTCCGGGCCGTCGGCGGCGACGAATCCGATTTTGCGGAAACTGCGGATGATGTCTTCGGTCACTTGTGTGAGCGGATGCAGTTTGCCGAGAGCGCGGCGGCGGCCGGGCGCGCTGAAATCGGTCGGTTCCTTCGGCAGCGCGGCTTTCAATTCCAATTCTTCGCGACACGCAGCCAGCGCGGCTTCCAGTTCGAGTTTGGCGGCGTTGACGAGCTTGCCGGCGGCGGGTTTTTCCTCCTTCGACAGCGTGCCGAGCTGTTTGACGAGCGCGGTGAACCGGCCGTGCGCCCCGATCCACGCGCCCTTGGTTTGTTCCAGGGCGGCGAGGTCAGGCGCGGATTTCAACTCGGTCAAGGCGGCCTGTTTCAGCGGTTCAATTTCGTCGAGCAGAGGCATAAACTTGTGAAATGATGAGACAGGATTTACCAGATTTACAGGATTATTTTTCCGAGCGGATCCGCAATGATTTTTATCCGGTGGATCCTGTTAATTCTGTCTAAAACCAAAACGGGCGGACCATTTCCGGCCGCCCGTTCGAATTCAAATCGAGATTGGTTTAAGTCTTAATCAACGCGGCGCCGGGTTTGGCCTTGAGCGCGTTTTTGGCGACATTGGCCAACTCGGCAAAAGCGTGGGCGTCGGTCGCGGCAATATCGGCGAGCACCTTGCGGTCGAGCGCGCATTGGGCCGTTTTCAGCCCTTCGATGAGGCGGCTGTAAGTCAGGCCGGCGGCGCGGGCGGCGGCGTTGATGCGCACCTGCCAGAGATAGCGGAACAAGCGTTTTTTGCGGCGCCGATCACGATAGGCATACTGGCGGCCATGGTCCACGGCGTCGGACGCGTAGCGGTACAATTTCGACCGGCGCATCCGGAAGCCTTTGGCGGCGCGGATCATCCGGGTGCGGCGTTTGCGGGAGGCGGGGGCGTTGGTAACTCGCATAAAATCTGGGGGCTGGGTTCTGGCGTTTGGGGTCTAGGTCGCGGAAAATCAGTGGCTGAAAGGCAGATTTTGGGTGATACGGTAGGCGTCCGTCGCATCCACGCCGGTCAGGCCGCGCAGGGAACGGCGGCGTTTGGGGTTCTTGGATTGCGCCAGGTGGCGCCGGCCCGCGCTGGAGCGCAGGACCTTTCCACGGGCCGTAAGCTTGAAACGCTTGGCCGTGGCCTTGTTGGTTTTGATGCCTTTGGGACGTCGCATAGACTCTTAAAATCTCTATCGCAAAAGAGCGCAAACTATACGCCGAACGGGCGTGCGGAGCAAGCGATTTTTAAAGCCAAGATCGGGAGGCGTTGCTTGCCAGGGTTCCCGGGGTCACTTATGTTCCGGCCCGATGAATTATCGTCGTTTCGGGCGGACGGAGCTGAAGCTGCCGGTCATTTCCTGCGGCGGGATGCGTTATCAGTTCAAGTGGCAGGACGTGGAACCCGGGGAAATCCCGCGGGAAAACCAGGAAAATGTCGAGGCCACCATTCATCGCGCGCTGGAACTCGGCATCCATCATATTGAGACGGCGCGCGGCTACGGCACCTCGGAAATGCAACTCGGCAACGTCCTGCCGAAATTGCCGCGGGAGAAAATCATCGTCCAGACCAAAATCAAACCCTATCCCACCCCGCAGGAGTTTCTCCAGGACTTTGAGACTTCGATGAAATATCTGAAGCTGGACCATGTGGACTTGCTTTCCTTGCACGGCATCAATAATCGCGAACTGCTGGACTGGTCGTTGAAGAAAGACGGTTGTCTGGCCGCGGCCCGGCGGTTGCAGAAGGAAGGCCGCGCGCGGTTTGTTGGTTTCTCCACCCATGCGACCACCGACGTCATCCTGGACGCGGTGACCAGCGGGGAGTTCGATTACGTGAATGTTCACTGGTATTTCGTGAATGACTTGAACTGGGCCGCCGTGGCGGCGGCGCACCGGCTGGACATGGGCGTATTCATCATCAGCCCGAACGACAAAGGGGGAAAGCTCTACGAGCCGCCGGAGAAATTGTTGGAGCTTTGCGCGCCGCTGACGCCGATGGAGTTCAATGACCTTTATTGTCTGGCGCGGAAGGAAGTCCATACCTTGAGTTGCGGCGCGGCCCGGCCGACGGATTTTGACGGGCATATCCGGGCGCTCAGATATTATGACCGGATTCCGGAGACGATCGCGCCGATTGAAAAGCGGTTGCGCGCGGAAATGGATCGCGTGCTCGGTGCGGATTGGTGCGCGCGGTGGTTCGAGGGATTGCCCAATTTTGACGATGTGCCTGGCGAAATCAACGTGTCGGAAATTTTGCGGCTGTGGACGTATGCCAAATCGCTGGATTTGATCGCGTGGGGCAAGATGCGCTACAATCTGTTGGGCCAGGCCGAGCATTGGTTTCCGGGCCAGAACGCGGCGAAGGTCCGGGAATTGGA
Source organism: Candidatus Sulfopaludibacter sp. (assembly GCA_035508155.1). Classification (GTDB taxonomy): domain Bacteria; phylum Verrucomicrobiota; class Verrucomicrobiia; order Limisphaerales; family UBA11358; genus UBA11358. The sequence goes on from DATJNM010000059.1 coordinate 51,535, forward strand.
TTTACAGACGGCGATTCAGCGCAGCCCCTTCGCCAAACGGATTCCCGGAATTCTGGAGGAGGCGCACCGGATGTTATTCGAGAAACCGGCGCAGCGGCTCAGCGCCGGTTAAAACGGGCCGCTACGGACTGTTGGTCGTGATCGTCAACGCCGGCACGGCCGAGGCATCGGTCTTGTTCATGTCAATGGGGGCGCCGGCGTTGAGCTGGGCGAGGACGGCGGCCGTCAAATCGTTTTGGCCATCGTTGTAAACCACGACCGATGTTTGGTTGGCGTTATCCGATGCTGTGTCAACCACCATGGTGTAACCGGCCGCCTTGGCCCTGGCGCTCACCGCCGCTGTGATTTCCTTGATAATGTCGCTGCGCATCCGTTGGGTTTGCGCGCCCAGGGTCGCCTGGGCCTGGCGCTCAAATTGCACAATGGCCGTCTGGGAATCCTTGATCTCGGCGTATTTATCAGCCGCGGCTTGTTTGCGCTTGTCGCGCTCATCGGAAGAAATGGCCTGGTCGGCGGCCGCATCCAGCAATTTTTGATAGGTCTCCCGGTCTTTTTGCAAATTATCAAGGAAACCGCGGTCTTCCTTGTCGAGTTCGGCCTTGCGGTCATTGAGCGCGGTCTCGGCCTGTTTGGTTTTCCAATAACCGTCAAAGAGCTTGCGCAAGTCCACCGTGGCGATCTTCTGCTGCGCCAGGGCGGGACTGCTCAAAAAAACCGTCAATAAAACCGTCGGCAAAATGATTCGTAAAACGTTTCTCATGGGGATAGGAAAACAAAATTTCCGGTGAACGCCAACCGAAAACTGACGGGCTCAAAGCGCGTTCGACACATCATGATTATTGCATTTGCAGGAGGTAAAACTCCTGCGGCGTGTTGGTGGGCGCGATATTGGTGAACACAAACTGGCCCTGGCTGCCGAATTGATTGGTCGCCACCGGCGTCCAAAGGCCCGGCGGCATTGCCAGATTGGTTGAAGTCAGGACGGTATAGGTGCCGCTGTTCGTTCCGCCGACACCATTCAGTACAAAACCGCCGTTGGTGCCGGTGGCCGCGATGCCACTGAAAAGCGGCGCGGTCAGCACCGTCAAAACAGCCACGGAACTTGTCGCCGATCCGTAGTTATTCGTTATCACAAACCAGTAATTACCGTTGTTGGAAGTTTGCGCGTTGGTGATGGTCAACGAGGCGGTGGTTGAACCACTGATATTTCCCCCGTCCACGAGGTCTATCCCATTCTCCAGCCATTGAAGAGAATAAGGCGACGTCGCGTATCCATTGACGCTGAACACCACAGTCGAGCCCACCCCAACCGTCTGGTTCGTCGGTTGCACCGTGAGGAACGGGGCGCTCGTGACCGTCAGGACGGCAACAGAACTGGTCACCGATCCAAAGTTATTGGTAACAATGACCAGGTAGTCGCCGCTGTCGTTGGTGTGCGTGTTACTGATGGTCAGAGTGGAGTTGGTTGAACCACTGACGGTTGAACCATCGGCGGCTGTTCCATCCGTCAGATTCGTTCCGCCCAACTGCCACTGATAACTTAATGGCGGTGAGCCGACGGCTGTTGTAACAAAGGTCGCAGATTCTTGCCCCGCCTCCACCAATTGGTTCGTTGGCTGCACTGTAATGACCGGCGGGCCGTTGGTTATGGTCAGGACGGCGACTGAACTGGTTGCTGATCCTCCGTAATTGGTGACGACAAGCTGATAGTCTCCACTGTCGTTCGTGTGCGCAAAGTTGATGATCAGGACGGTGTTGGTTACACCGCTGAAGGTGGAGCCAGATGTGTTTGTTCCATTCATTAGGTTCGTCCCGTTCAGCTGCCACTGATAACTCAATGGGAGGGTTCCGGTCGCGGCGGCCACAAAGGTGGCGGTCGCCCCAACCCACAGTGCCTGGTTTGTCGGTTGGGTGGTAATCTCTGGCGTCTGCACCGTCCAGAGGATTTTAGCCAGGAAAGCGTCGCTCGGACCGTTGAGAGAGGACTGTCTTGCATTAAGTGCCGGGAAATTCAACGAGGCCGTCTGGCCAACCAGGTACACATTGGTCGCAGAATCCACGGCTATGCCATAGCCATAATCGTTGCCGGTGCCGCCCAGATAGCCGGAACAAAGAATGGACGTTGCGTTGGAATTAAACGCGATGACGAAGGCGTCGCTGCCACCGGCATTGGTGGGGCCGAAGAGACCGGGCGTGTTAACAGCCGGAAAATTGGTTGTGGACGAGGCCCCCACGACAAACACGTTCCCGGAGGGGTCCACCGTCACGCCGTAGCCCACATCAATGCCGAAGTTGGTGCCGCCAAAGACTGTCGAATAACCGATGGCCGCATTGGAGCCGGTCCACGTGACCTGCGTCAGAAAGGCGTTGGTGGTGACCGGGATGCCAAAAACGAGGTTGTTGGTCAGGCCATTGTACAAGCCCGCGACATTCGTCAGGGTGTTGGGGAAATTGGTGGAGACCGTCCAGCCGGTCACGTAAGCATTGCCCGCTCCATCCACGGCGAGGTGATATGCAATATCGTTGTTCGTCCCGCCGAGAAAAGTGGAATAAGCCAGCCCGGTGAAAGACGGGTTGAATCTTGCGACAAAGGCGTCATAGGCGGGAGCGGGGAGCTGATTGGAGGCACCATTGAGCAAATAGCCGTTAAAGAAGTTGGTAGTGAACACCACGTTGGTGGGCGCGGCGTTGGTTGTCAGTGTCACGGAAACAAACTGCTGCTGTATGGCGTTGGTGGTGGGAAAATTCGTCGAGGCGGTAAAACCGGTCACATAAATATTATCGGAGCCGTCGAGGGCTATGCCTTCACCCACGTCAAAATTCGTGCCGCCAAAGTAAGAAGAATAAACCAAATTTGTACCATAGGTGCCGATTTCAGATACAAAGGCGTTGGCGTTGAAGTAAACCGAGTTGGGACAAGCCAGGTGCTTTTGGAAGGCGTTCGAAGTTATCGGAAAATTCGTCGAATAAGTAAAACCGGTCACATACACGTTGTTCGATGAATCCACCGCAATGCTGGTACCTCCATCCATGCTGGATCCGCCCAGATAAGTCGAATACACCAAATTTGAACCACTCGAATTCAATTCCGCAACAAAGGCGTCAACCGGATACCCTACCGAGGTGGATACGCCGCCAATTTTTCGATAAAGTGCATTGGTAGTTGTTGGAAAATTGGTGGAACTGGTAGAACCGGTCAAAAAAGCGTCGCCTGAACCGTCCACCGCCACGCTGGCGGCCAAATCATCGCCGTTACCTCCCAGATACGTCAGATAAATGAGATTACTTCCTTGATTGTCGAATTTGGCTACAAAGGCATCGCCCGTGGCGCCGCCGCCCGCGAAATTTGTCTGAAAAGCGCCCGGCGTCGAAAAAGGCGCGGTATTGGTTGCGGACATTTGTTTGGAAAGTGTTTGCCCTGCGACATAAATGAAACCATTTGTGTCCAATGCAACCGACCAGGCCGTATCACTGGAATTGCCCCCAAAATAGGTCGAGAAACTCAATATCGGGTCAATCACCAGTGGCAGGTGGTGGTCGTATTTTCCGACGGTGAATGCGGCGGTGCGCGTACCCACCAGCCGGTAACCGCCGCTGACGGTCTGTCGCTGTCCGCCAGCCATCTGGTAAATCACCGGCGCCGGTTGTCGAATTTCGCCTCCCGCCACCGCCAGGATCAGTTCACCGCAGGCGCCAATCGAAATCTTATCCGCACCGTTAAAATGGATTTTTATCGCACACGGGTCGGCGCCCGGTGCGATGCTGAAATCATATTCCAACTGCCGCTGGTTGCCGTAGTACGCCAGATTGATGCCCGGATAAAGCCGCTCCACCCGCACCTGCGCAAACGTCGCCACCCCGGTATGCCACTGGGCGGGATGGTCGCCGATGAGATAATTGATTTTGCCGGGCAGTTCCATGCCGCCAGACGATTGCGCCCCGGGGTTGGCTCCGACAAAATTCATGCGCACTTCCGCCGGTCTGACCCCCGTTCTGCCCAGCGCGATTTGGACCTCCGTCGGCGACAGCAAGAACTGGTAGTTGCATCCGCGGGTGACGAAGCGGGTGGAGCCGGAGGCCTGGTCGGGACTGGCCTCAAAGTAAAGCGGCAGATTGCCGAGTCCCGCGGGAACGGGGGACAAGGGTGTGAACGCCAACCCGTTCAAGGTGCCGGCACAACCCAGCCCCAAAAGAATTGTGGGCAACGACAAAAACTTTTTCATACGACGTTTTGTTAAAATTCGCGTGAATAGCCAAATCCAAATTGAAACTTGCCGGCGCCGCTGTTGTACTGGTCATGGTTGATGGGAATGCCGTAGTACAACTGCAAGGGGCCGAGATGGGGAATGTTCAAAAGCAGGCCGGCGCCATAGTCGTCATCAATACCGCCGGAGAACGAAAACGGCTGGGCGCTGACGGCTCCGACGTCGTAGAAGAGATCGAAACGCAGGCTGACACCCCCTTCTTTCTGAATGATGGGAATGTAGTAATCGATGGAACCAAACCAGTAACTGTCGCCCCCGATCGGCTCGCTGGGCATATAGGGTTCGGTGATGCTGAACGGCTGGCGAGGGGCAATATTGCGGTATTTGAAGCCGCGCAAGTTGTAGAGGCCGCCGAGATAGTAACGGTCATAAAACGGCACGTCCTCAGTCCCCAAACCGTCCGCAAATCCTGTCCGTCCGCTCAATTCGATGACGTGACTCTTGTACAGACCGCGAAAATACCATTCCGTCTTAAGTTCCAATTTGTAATAGGTGCTGTCGCCGGTCACAAATTCCGGGTCAAACTCCGTTCGCTGGCCACCGTTGGGCAGTTCAACGCTGTTCCGCGTGTCATAGGCGAGCGAGGCGGTGAAGTGATGGAACAAATGATCACCGGTTTGTTCCAGGATGGCGTTCGGCACGTTGGGAGGAATTATAATCGGGACCGGCGGAAAAATTGAATTGTTAATCCCGTTTTCCCAGCCATTCCAGCCGCTGTTTAAATCAATCCCGACGTCCTCGATGGCGTAGCCAATCGTGCCGATGAGAAAGTCGCTCCACAGGGCGCGGGTCAGGCTGACACTGGCGCCAGTGCGGGTCTCATCAAAAATGTTGTTGGGGCTTTCAAAATCCCATTGGTGGCGGTAAAGGTCCACGTCCAGCCTGAGCTTGCGATTCATAAACCACGGTTCGCTGAACAGGACTTCATAGTCCTGGCGTTCGCTGCCCAGTTGGATAAACAGCCGCGCCCGCTGACCGCCACCCGTGAAGTAGGGTGGATGGAACAAATCAAAATTGGCCTGCTCGATTTCCACGAAACCGACCACGGAATCCACGGAACTGAATCCCGCGCCGAGCATGAGCTTGCCGGTACTCTGTTCCTCGACGTCTACGACCAGATTTTGACGACCCGCAATCGGCGGATCGGTTGGCTCCGGGTTCATGTCCACCTTGTCGAAATACTGGAGTCCTTCGAGGCGCTGTTTGCTGATCTTGACCCGCACCATGTCAAAGACTTCACCCGGGGCGATGGCCAGTTCGCGCCGGATGACCTTGTCCTTGGTCTTAATGTTGCCGTGGATATCAATGCGCTCGACGTAATACTTGTGGCCCTCGTCAATCTGAAATTCCAAATCCATCGTGCCGGTGTCCACGTTCGGCACGCGGATCACCTGAAGCGAGGGGCCTTGCCTCACATTAATGTATCCCTTGCTGCCGTAAAAATCCTCGACGGCGGTCACGTCCTTGTCGAGGCCTTCGGGCGTGAAGATGTCGCCCGCGTCCATGGGCAGCCCGTGCGGGCCCACTTTGCCCCGCTCCCGCTCATAGTCGTGAACATATTGGAGCCCCTGATGAATCTGGGCGTCATTGAAAATCTTGTTGCCGGTGAACTTGACCGAGCCGACTTTGTATTGCCGGCCTTCAAAAACAAAAAACCGGATGTCCATGGTTTTGGGCGTTGGATGTTCCAGTTTTACATCCTTGATTTCGAAATCCAGGTAACCGTGGCTGCGGTAAAAGTCGGTGAGCGCGTCCCGGTCATCTGCGAACTGGTCCTCCTTGTACACATCGCTGCCCGTCAGCCACGAAAACATCCAACGTTCCCGGGTCTTGAGTTGCTTGCGCAATTCCCGCTGGGAAAACGCCGCCGCGCCGATAAACTCGATTTTTACGATTTTGACCTTGGGCTGTTCGGCGATTTGAAACGTCGCCGTGCCGCGCCCGGCGTTTTCGTCCACGTCCACCACGTATTTGACCTTCGTGCCGGCATAACCGTATTTCTCGTAGAGCTTCTGAATCTCCTGGCTGTCGGTGAACAGTTTTTGTTCGTCCAGCGGCTGGCCGACCTTGGCGGTGATTTTCTTCCGGATTTTCGACGCGCTCAGCTTTTTGTTGCCTTCGATTTTGATCTCCGTCAGGCGCGGGCGGGCCTGGACGATATACGTGAGCACCACGCCGCCATCGCCGGCCTGATCCAGGCCCACGCGGATGTTGTAGAACTGTCCTGTGGAATAGAGCCCGCGAATGTCCGCTTCGGACGCGCTGGCGTTGTAAAAGTCACCGGCCTTGAGGCGGATATTGGAACGGATGAATTGCTCGCTGACCGACGCCGGGCCGACGTATTTGATGTCCACGCGGTCAATTTTGAGTCCGGCGCTCTGCGACCACACAGCCGGCGCGCAGCCCAGCAGCAGGCATATCCCGAAAAGGCGAAAAAACAATTTCATCGTCTATCGGTCCACCGGCACATCTTCATCGCTGACTTTGGCTGCGTTTTCAAATCGCGTGTAAGGCCTCAAGAATGTCAGATTGATATCGCCCGTCGGGCCGTTTCGTTGTTTGGCAATCAGCAAATTGACCGGCACCCCGTCGGCTTCCTCGCCGAAGGCGGCCTCTTCATCGTCGCCCGCGTTGGGCTTGTACAGCAGACCGACCAGGTCGGCATCCTGTTCAATCGCACCGGATTCCCGCAAATCCGACAGCCGCGGTTTGCGGCTTTTGTCCCGTTCCAGCTCGCGGTTTAACTGGCTGAGCACCAGCACCGGCACCTGTAATTCCTTCGCCAGCGCCTTGAGGCCGCTGGAAATGTCCGAAATTTCCTGCTGCCGGTTTTCCTGTGCTCGGCGGCCAGTAGAATGCAATAACTGCAAATAATCAACTACAAAAAGCTTGATGCCGTGTTGCTGCCACATGCGCCGTGCGCGCGCCCGGAGCTGCAAAATCGAAAGCCCCGCCGAATCGTCAATCAGCAGTTTGGCATTGGCCAGCTTGCCGGCCGCGCTGGTCAGTTTCGGGAAGTCTGATTCGCTCATGAACCCCTCGCGGATGCTCCGCAAATTCACCCGAGCGATGGAACACATCATGCGCAACACCAACGCTTCCGCGCTCATTTCCAGGCTGAACACGCCCACCGGTAGTTTTTGCTCCAACACCGCGTGTTCCACGATGTTCATGGCCAGGGACGTCTTGCCCATGCTCGGCCGCGCCGCGATGACGATCATCTCGCTGCCATGCAGACCGTCCGTCATCCGATCCAGATCCGCAAAGCCCGTGGCCAGGCCGGTCAGCGTTCCTTTGCGGCTGAAAAAGTTTTCAATCGTGCCGATGGCTTTGTTGACCAGTTCCTTCGTTGTCAGCGCTCCGCCTTGGATGCGCGACTCCGAAATCCGCAACACGTCGCGCTCCACCTCGTCCAGTAGTGCGTCCACCTCGCCTTCGTAGGCGTAAACCCGCCCGACGACGTCTGTGCAGGTGGCAATCATCCGTCGCAACAGGAATTTTTCCCGGACGATGTCGAGGTAGTAGGAGAGATTCGCCGCGCTCGGCACGGCATCCTGAAGTTGTGAGAGATAGGCGATGCCGCCGACCTGTTCCAGCAATTGCTTGTCCTTCAACCGTTGCTGAAGAGTAACGACATCAATCGGGATTCGATTGTCGTACATCTCGAACAATTCGGCCTGGATGGTTTGATGCCGAAGGTCGTAGTGCGCTTCCACTCCGGCGCCCTTCAGTTTTTCGATGACTTCGCCGACACAATCATTGGGTGAAAGCAGTTGGCAACCGAGAATCCCTTGCTCCATGTCCAAAGCATGCGGCGGCAGACGGTCAACCGCAGCTTGCGGATTGTGGATGCCGGGTTTTTGGCGCCGCGCCTTTTTCAAATCAGCGGTGGCACCGGCGGTCTCCGAAACGGAATCAATCATTTCTACAGGAGAACGCTAATTTGAACCAGTAACAAGCGGTAATTCCAAACATCCGTTCGCAGCCAATTCACAGAGTTATTCGCCGCCGGGCACCTGTGACGGCGGCCATCCGGTCTGGGACGGTGGGAATGACCCGGTTTTCCTTGCGCAGACCAATCATGTTGCGTGCGACCGCCGGGCTGGCAATGGGACGTCCCGCTGCTTCCGCCAGCCGGGCAACCCGCTCGATGAGCCGGACATTGGTCGCCGGATCGGTTTTTCCCGAGTCCATCCAGAGGTTGTCTTCCAGGCCGACTCGGACATGGCCACCCATGGCGAGCCCCAGGTGATTGATTTCCAATTGGAAACGGCCGATACCCGCCGCGGCCCAGACTGTGCCAGCTGGCAGCGCATCAACCAGATGCACCAGATTGCGGGCCGACGCCGCCAGGGTGCCCAGGGAGCCAAGCAATAAATTCGCGTAGAACGGAGCCCGCAGAAGATATTTCGGTATCAGGTAGTCGCGTACATAATCAACCATGCCGATTTCGAAGAATTCCAGTTCCGGCACGATTCCCTGGTTCTTCATCGCTCTGACCAGTCGACCAAGTATTTCCGGAGGATTCATCGAAGCCGATGCCGGAAAATTCAACGAACCCGGTGTCAGGGAAGCCAAATCCGGCCGACACTCCAACACCGCTGAACGTTTTTCATATTCAGACCAGAGACGCCCGCTGGTGGAGGCGGAAATCAACAGCTCGGGACAACTTGACCGGATGCCGGCTATAATTTCCTGATAGATTTCCTTCTGCCAGGCCGGCGCGCCATCTTCACCCCGCGCGTGAACGTGTATGATAGAAGCGCCGGCATCGGCGCAGCGGCGGGCTTCGGTAATAATCTGTTTAACGGTTACGGGCAGCGACGCATTGTCCGATGGCATCGGAACCATGCCGGTGATGGCCGCGTTGATAATCAAGGGTTGCATGAGTTTAGTGTTTTCGATTTGGATCAGTTTATTTCCCGTCGATCCCTTCTTTGACTACATTAGCCGGTACGCCGACGACGAGAACCTTGTCCGGGACGGCCTTCGTTACCACGGCGCCGGCTCCCACCACGGATTGTGAACCTACGATCAAGTTGTCAATAATCGTGGCGCCGATGCCGATATAGGTAGCCCGGCCAATCCGGCAATTCCCCGCCAGATTGACTCCCGGTCCAATCGTGACGAAGTCGCCAACGGTGGTGTGATGTCCGATCGTGGCGCCGCGGTTCACGCACACGTGGTTTCCCAGGCGGGAGTGTCCGGCCACAATTGCGCCCGGATGAATCACGCAACCTTCACCGAGCGAGCTGCTCGCTGAAATCCGGGCGCTCGGATGCACGAGCGACACGAACCCGCCGCCCATCTGCTGCACTTGCTCCGCGAAACGGCTGCGATGAGTCGTTCCCAATCCGCAAACGAAGCGGTGCGTGCCGATGCGGTTTTGCAGATCGTCCACCCAGAACACCGGTCTGCCTTCCAACCGGGCGCCACAGCGCGAGCGATCCTGATTTTCCACAAAGCCTGCCACGATGACCCCGGGCACTTCGGAGGCCACGTCAGCAATCTCAACTGCGAACGTCCCGGTTCCCAGGATGAGCAATGGTTTGTCCGGCGTCTTCATTCAGCTTTTGAATCCGCACGCCACCGTCGCGCGCGCGGAATGTTCTGCAAAAGCACTGACCGCCTGAATGACGGTGTCCACGTCGGCGTCCGTCATTTCCACAAACAATGGCAGCGAAACGATTTGCCCGAAAAGCCGTTCTGTCACCGGCAGATCCGAACGGCAGGAGGCGAACGCGGGCTGGAGGTGATTCGGGATGAACTGCACCAGGGTATTGATTCCCTTTTGCTGGAGTAGCTCGCGAAACGCATCGCGGCGCCCGTCGAGAATTTTGAGCACGCAGGCCCAGGGACAGCTTGTTTCCAAATCATGCTGGAAAACTTCGATACCGGGAAGCTCCGCGAACGCCGCATCGTAGCGCTTCATAATCTCGCGTTTTCGTCGCTGGAACATGGGAAATTTCTCTATCTGGACGAGGCCGATAGCGGCATGGAGGTCGGACATGTGATACCGGAACCCGCGGGAAACCACCTGATATTGCCAGTTGGCTTCGGCCGCAGTGCGCGGTTCAAAATCCATCTCCATCCCCAATCGGCGACGCTGCCGGATGTGCCGGGCCCACGTCTCGTTGTTCGTAGCCACCGCGCCACCTTCGCCGCAGGTGATGTTCTTGATGGTGTCGAAACTGAAACAGACCAGATCACCGGCGGCCCCGATGGGATGGTTGCGATACCGGCTCCCAAAGGCATGCGCGGCGTCCTCCACCACATGGATGCCAAACCGGCGGGCGGTTTCCCACAATGAGTCCAGGTCGCAAGGCCTCCCGGCGAAATGCACAGGCATGATGGCGCGGGTCCGGGGGGTGACCCTCGCGGCGGCATCCGGCAGGTCCAGGTTCAGTGTGTCCGGGTCCACCTCACAGAACACCGGCGTTGCGCCGCACATCCGGATCGCCTGCACCGAACCTGCAAACGTCAACGACGGGACAATCACCTCGTTGCCCGGCCCCAGCCCGAGCACATCCAGCGCCAAATGCAACGCCGCGGTGCCGTGTCCGACGCCGACGACGTATTTGCATTCCAGGAATTCCGCCAGTCGGCGCTCGAATTGTTCGGTGACCGGACCAAGGCCGAGCCACCGGTTGTCAAAAACCGAGGCGACGGCTTGCAATTCTTCGGGGCCGAGCGATGGGCGATAGGTGTTGATCATCGCGACGCTTTGCTCAGAGTGCCGACCCGCATTCTGGGGCGCATGTTTTCCAGAGTCAATTCCTCCGTCACGAAACGACGTCGGTCACGGCCGGGCCAGCCTCTCTGGATTCACGGTTTCGCCCAAATCAATCAATTTTTCCGTTGCGCGCAGGAGCGTTAATTCGTGCTGGCACAGGTTGGCAGCGGCGGACGTGAGCTGACGAATTTTCGCCGGGTCGTCGAGCAATTTGCCGATGACCTCCGGCATCTCATCCGCGGCGGCGGCAAAATAATGGACACCCGCGATCATCGGGTGCTCGTCCTTCATCGGTTCGGTCACCACCAGTGTTCCGCATCGCGCTGCAATCAAAAGGCGGATCCACGCGGGGTCCCAGGAAAAATTATGCAGGCTGAGCAGAATGCGGGTGCGGTTGAGCCATTCACAGCGTTTCTCGCCATAGCAGTCGTTCACCATCCGGGCGAGCGGGATGTCCTTTTCCTTCAGGCGCTTGCTCAATCGCTCGAGCATGGCCGTGCGTCGGCTGTGCTTCACGTTGCCCAGAAACCCGACCGGGATGTCCCGCGACCGCCCCAGGTCGCGGCCCATTGCTTCATGCGCCCCCACCGGAATGAACGGCGCGGTAATCCCCCGGCTCGCGAGGAAACGCCGCCGCGGGTTGGTGCTGACGGCGATCTGATCCAACCATCCTTCCCGCCGTGCGTCCAGAATCCTCCGCCAGGCTTCCATCACCCCGCGGACCTTCATCCAGTCGAATTCTCCCCCGGCGCGGCGTTGGATCAGCCGGGTGGCCTTGCGATAACCAGGAGCGGAACATTGTTTGTTAGCCCATGCGCGCAGCCGGAACAACGTGCCGATTTTCTTCCAACGCGGCATTGCCGCGGTGGACTGGTGCAGCCGGAACCGGTCCTTCCAGCGGGTGGCCTTAAGCCCGATGGCCTCCGCTTCCAGCGACAGATTTTCCGGCGGCAACGGATCCACCTGCCACAAGATGGTTTTGGGACGTTGTGAGCCGCAGCTTTTCAACCTTCGGCAATACGCCGGAAAATTGCCGAGGTAGGTCAATAACAGCAGTACATCCGCCTCCAACCCGGCCGGGTCCCCATCCTGCACCAAAACCGCCTGGTGCCCCAGTTGTTGCAGGCACTGACAGATGGCTGTGGAAAGTTCCAGATCCAGAGGGATATTCTTCGATTGCACCACAACCGCCCAGCGGGTTTTGCTCACGACCGGTGGATATACCGATTACCGCTGAAGTTTTCAAGTTGTGTTTTTAACTTTGAGTTGCAGACCAAAAAAACTTAAAACTTAACGGTCAAATTTACAAAGGAATGAAACGCAAACCATCGTTGCTCGTCGTTTTCCTGACGGTCTTCATTGACCTGATCGGCTTCGGCATCGTCGTGCCGCTGGTGCCGATCTACAGCCGGCATTACGGCGCGGGCGGTTTTGTCATCGGCGCCATCATCGCTTCGTTTTCCGCGATGCAGTTCATCTTCTCCCCGGTCTGGGGCCGGTTGTCCGACCATCACGGTCGCCGCCCGATTCTGCTCCTCAGCACTGCCGGCGCGGCGCTGTCGTACGTCCTGTTTGCCATCGGGTCCGGCTTTGAAAACCACGTCGCTGCGCTCTGGGCGCTGTTCGTCTCCCGCGTGTTCGCCGGTGCCTGTGGCGGCAACATCACCGTTGCCCAGGCTTATATCGCGGACATCACGCCGCCGGAGCAACGTTCCAAGCGGATGGGGTTGATTGGCATGGCGTTCGGGCTCGGATTCATCTTCGGCCCGGCCATCAGCGGCATCGCGCTGAAACTTTTCGGCGCGACCGGCCCCGGCTGGACGGCGGCGGCGCTATGTGCGGCCAATTTTCTTCTGGCCTATTGCATTCTGGCCGAGAGCTGGAAGCCGGATTCCAACCTGACCGTACGCCGCCCGCGCCTGAAACAATGGGGACACACCCTGGCGCAGCCGAAAATCGGCCTGCTCATCCTGATTTTTTTCCTGGCTACGTTTGCCTTCAGTTGTTTTGAAAGCACGTTGCCGCTGTTGGTGAATGACAATTTTAACCTCGGGATTACGGTGGATGAAACCAAACCGGCCACGACCGTAATTTCCCTGTTTGTTTTCTGCGGCATCATCGGCGCTTTCATCCAGGGCGGAGCCATTGGCCGGCTGGTGAGAATGTTGGGCGAACCAAAATTGATTGCCCTGAGTCTGCTATTGACCGGCATCAGCCTGGCGCTGCTGCCGTTCATCAAAGGCGATGGTCAGTTGAAATGGCTGGCCGTATTGCGCCTTGCCGACTGGCCATGGATCAAGATGCTTTTGGCACTGGCCTTGCTGGCCGTTGGTTCCAGCCTGACGCGCCCGCCGGTGTTCGGTTTGCTTTCCAATCTCGCTCCGGCAAACGAACAGGGCGCGACCATTGGCGTCGCGCAAAGTGCCGGCGCGTTGGCACGCATCGTCGGCCCGATTTTCGCCGCGACGTTTTATTTGCAGGTTCCGATGCTGCCCTACGTCGCCTGTGGCGCCATTTCGATTCTGGCCGGTGTTCTGGCGATGCAACAACTGGGCAGGGGAATTGAAGTGGCTGGGCGGAATATTCAAGAGGCGGCGGATTGAACGCGTCACACCGGCTTTTGCGCCAATCCGCCGCCATCCCGTTCACACGAACGGAAGCTATTGCTGGTCCGGAGGCGAAGCGGCCGGACCGTTGTCATTGCCGGGCGGCGGGCTGTTATTGTCACTCTTCGGGCCTCCTTCGCGCGGCGGCCCCATGTGCGGACGCGGTCCGATGTATTCATCCGGCGTCAACTGCCCGTCGCCGTTTTTGTCCAGTGATTTCAGTGCGGCGGGTGCGTTGGCGATTTCCGCGGCGTCAATGACGCCGTCGCCATTGGCATCGAGCGCCTTGACGATGGCTGGCAGCGGCGGACGCGGGGCGTCCTTCGGCGCGTTGGCCGGCAGCGGCGGCAGGTACTCATCCGGTGTTAATTTGCCGTCGCCGTTTTTGTCCAGCGTCAGCAACTCCGCGCTGGCGTTGGCGATTTCGTTGGAATCAATCACGCCGTCATGATTGACGTCCAGCGCCAGGATCAACGGCAACGGTGGCGGGCGATGACGGGGGCCAACTCCGCCCGGACCACCGTCCGGCGGCGGTCCGCCGGCGTCCTGGGCGTTCATCAGGCAGGCCGACGCACCGAGCGCCAGCAACGTCAGCATGGTTTTCATTGTGGTTTTCATGTTGTGCTCTCTTTCTATTTTGCCGGTGTGTTGTTTTCTTTTACCGCAATTTACCCGGACGCACCTTAAGCAGACGTGAAGCGGCCGGATTTTTGACATTATTTTTGCGCCAGACCCGTTGGCGCGGCCGGCGACAGAAAGCGTTCGTCTGTAAGCGTTTTCAGAAAAGCCACCAAAGCCTCTTTGTCGGCTTCACTCAGCGGCACGCCACCGTCAGGATGTTTGGCGAGATTCGGATCGAGTGTCGTGCTGCGTTTCATGCCGGTGCAATAATGTTCCACCACCTGTTCGAGCGTTTGAAAACGTCCGTCGTGCATGTAAGGGCCGGTCACCGCCACATTACGCAACGATGGCACGGCAAATTTGCCCTGATCGCCGTCGCGCTTCGTCACGTTGTAACGGCCAAGGTCTTTGAACGTGGAATCCAGCCCGTTGTTCGCAAAATCCTGGCTTTGAAACAATGGACCGCCGTGACAATGAAAACAATCCGCGCCCAATTGTCCGTGATACGGATCGTATTCCGTGTTGAACAAGAGGTAACCGCGCGTCTCTGCCCTGGTGAATTTTGCCGTGCCGTTCATCACCTGGTCAAACTTGGAATCGAACGAGACCCGGGTGAGCATAAACTGCTCCAGAGCGCGCGCAATTCCGTCGGGTGTGATCTGCGGTGAACCGAAGGCACTGGTGAAGAGCCGGCGATAAATGGGATCGGCGGAAATTCTGGCGACGAGATTGGTCAGCGACTCATGCATTTCAACGGGATTTTGGATCGGCTGTAACACCTGTTCCCGCAACGGGGTTGCCCGGCCGTCCCAGAAAAAGGAATTTTTCCAGGCAAGGTTTTCCAACGACATGGCATTCCGGGTGCCGGGTTCGCCATTCGCCCCGCGGCTGACTCTTTGTGGCTGGGAAAATGCGCAACGTGGATTGTGGCAAGTGGCGCAGGATTGCGAATTGTTCACCGAAAGCCGACGGTCGAAAAACAATCTGTTTCCCAGTTCGACGCCTTCAACGGTGAGTGGATTATCGGGCGGCAGAGTGGGCTGCGGCGCGAACGCCGAAATCGTCAGCCGATAAGGCGTGGCATTTGGCGCAATCTCGATGTGATTCGTTCCGCGTGCCCATTCGTTAATGGGCCGTAAATTTCCGATGGTCCCGATGGTGAATGAATTTTCAACGTTTTGCCGGAGCAGTACGGCCAGCGAATCGTTCGTTCGGGAATGACTCGTGTCCGTGGAATCGGTCAGCTCGATTCGATGGGCGCCGGAGAAAATTCTCGCGACATCCAGCGCAACCTGCATCGCGCGGCTGGCGTGTAAATCGAGCGCCACCGGAAGCTCTACCGTCATCAACATGCGGTCGGTGGCCAGGTGATAGGAAAAGCCGCTCGGTTCGCGGCCATTTTGCCAGGCGCCTTCCAGTACCAGAAAAATGTATTCCTTCGACCAGCCCCAATACAAATGGTTGACGTCAGGATTGAGGGGATGATTGGCCGGCCATTGACCAACATTGCCGTGATTGATTTTGGGATCCAGTCCGATGTGAAAGCGGAGGCGGTCGTAATAACCCGGCGGGACGTTTTCGAGGGTCAAACGGGTTTTCCCGTCCCGCGCGCTGATGAACGCAAACCGGTTGTTTTGTTCCAGCCAGATACCGTCCGTACGATGCAGCGAGATGTCCGACAGCAGAAAATCCAGCCGTGTGACGGAAATTTTCTGACCGCTGGCAATCCGGTTTGTGAACGCATCGAAGACGAGCGGCGCGCCGTCGAATTGCGGAATAAAATCCACGCGCAACTCCGAGGCAACGGCGGGCAGGGAAACGATTAAGGCCGCCCGCGGAAGGATTTTTTTGAATGCGTACCGCATTTTTACTCGATGGTAAATCCGCCGGTGAGCGTATAAGTCGGGCCGTTTTGAAAAGTGACAACAATGTTTTGCGCGCCGGTGGAGGCATTGGCCGGAATGGTAAACGTGGCGACCACCGTGCCCTGGGTCGAATCCGAAATCGCTGTGCCGCTGATGCTGCCGGCCAGGCTGACGCTGGAAATCGGCGCATTGGCCGGCGGCCACGGCGGACTGCTCGGTAGCGTGATGGTAACGGTAACGGTTGAACCGGCATACGCGCTGCCGCCGGGCGCGACAGAAGCCGTCGAGAAAACCGTGGTGCCGGCACTGTCAAAATTTGAAACTGAAGTTCTGCCAACGCGATAAAACCTTTCGGCGAGCGAAGTTACGTTCGTGTAGCCGCCGGTCGTTTGGTCGGGTGAGACATTCGTAGCCAGGACCGTCCACGAGGAAGAATCGGCGAGATTGGTTGTGGCTTCGACCTGGTAGCTGCCGCCTTCGAGTGCGCTCCAGGTCAAAGTGACGGTTCCATCGTTGACCATCGGTGCATTCATTGTTGAAGTCAGATTTGTGTATCCGAGAAAATTGGTGACAACCGCTTCCGAAATGGACGAGACGGTGCCGCCGACCGGGTCGCCATAAAAGGCGCGCCCGATGTTGTAGGGAAAGACCGGCACGCCGTTGGAATCAATCGCCACGAAGTAGGCGTAAGTCCCGTCGGGAAATTCAGGCGTGACACACCAGCGACCGTTGTATTCATCCAGATCAAAATCCACGCCTTGCTGGTAATTCGAGCCGGTGGCGGCATTGGTCAAATCGCCGAGGTAAGCATTATCTTCCATGTATCGGCCAAACGGATAATCGGTGGAAACCGTCGGGCCGGTTTGATTGGCTGAAACGCCGAAAAGCCGTTGCGCCCAAGCAGGAATCGTCGAGCGCGCGGCGCCGTTGTAATCAAGATTGTCTGTGCCGTTCCGGCCATTGCGCGGGACGTAGCCGGATACCATGCGCCGGATGCCGCCCGCCGGATTCGTGGGATCGGAATAACCGTAAGGTCCGTACAGGGGAAAGCCATCCGCGGTCCACGCGAGAATCGGTGAATGTTCTGCCGGCGCGTTGGTATCCTCACCATAGGTTTTCGTCGCCAGATTGTAATCCACGTGATCGCCGAGCTCGTAACGCAGTCCAATGGGGTCGGCGTGATAATGATAGACGCCGCTCTGCTGTTGATGCGCGTAACCGGCGTCGAAAGTCACGCCTTCATTTACATAAGCGTCACGATTCCAGTAGCCATTGTCAGAACCGGTTTGAACATCCGCGCTGCCATTCCAATAATACCCGTCCCAACTGTTGAACATGGCGACACCGTCCACAAAAATGCCAATCTGGCCCCCGCCGCTCATCGTTTTCGCCACCGGCACGCCCGGTGTGCGCGGAAAGCGAAAGAGCAGTTTTTGGTTCACCGGCAGATTGGGAAACATTTGCGTGTGTTGCGCGTTCAAATACCACGGTCCCATGTTGTAGCTCGCCAGTCCCGTGCTGCGGACATAAATCCAGTTCGATGACGAATACACTTCCTGCACGCCGCAATATGCAGGCAGCGCTTGCGTCTGTGAACCGTTGCTCCAGGTCGTGAGCGTGGTGCCGGCCGCTTGCATGGTGCTGTTGGTGTAAAGGCGGGCATATTGGCCGGAACCGGTCGTGAACCACGAATTCGTCCGGGGATCGCCGGCGCGGGCGGCCGCGGCCAATGTGAGACAAAGCCCTGCCAGCGCAAAACGGCGGTTTCGCCCGATGTTCTTGGAAGCGGATTGAATTTTCATGCCGCCATGGTACGCCGGGGAACCTTAAGAAAATGTGAAGTCATAAATTAATTTTCAACGGCGGAGAACCCTCTCCCGGGGCCTTCATCTCCTCTTCAGGTTGCGTCTGCGAGAGTGACGACCGGATGCGGTTGTGCTAAATCAGCCGCAGCCGCGGCCAGTCATGAGAATCCTGATTGTCGAAGACGAACCCGACTTGCTACGCAGCCTCGCCCAGGCGCTGCGCGAGGAAGGTTACGCCGTGGACACCGCCGGCAACGGTGAGGACGGCCTGTTCAACGCGGAGAGTTATGATTATGACGCCATTGTCCTTGACGTGATGCTGCCCAAACTCGACGGCTGGGAATTGCTCAAGCGCCTTCGCAAGGCCAAAAGGACGCCGGTGCTGATGCTCACCGCGCGCGACCAGCCCCGTGACCGCGTGAGGGGACTGGATACCGGCGCGGACGATTATGTCGTCAAGCCGTTTGATCTGCCGGAATTGTTCGCCCGCCTGCGTGCGCTCATCCGCCGCAGCGCGAACCAGACGACCAACGTCATCGAAATTGGCGTTGTGAAAATTGACACCGCGGCGCGGAACGTATCGCGCGAAGATAAGCCGGTTGAATTAACCGCGCGTGAATATTCGCTCGTGGAATTCCTCGCCCGGCATCGCGGCGAGGTGGTGACGCGCACGCAACTCTACGAGCACTTGTTCGACGAAAATGAGAGCTCGCTTTCCAACCTGCTGGATGTCCACGTTTCCAATGTCCGCAGGAAGCTGGGCGCAGACTTCATCACCACCCGCCGCGGCCACGGCTATTGCATCGAGTAAATGAAAACATTCAACGCTCAAGATTCGACATCGAACACTCAACGGCATGCACGAAGGTCTGCTGGATGTTGGGCGTTGAATGTTGAATGCTGGATGTTCCCGTCGCCATGATTTTCAAGTCCATCAAGTGGCGCTTGCAGCTCTGGTACGGCCTGATCCTGGTTCTGGTGCTCGCCGGATTCGGCTTCACCGCCTATCAACTCGAGCGGGGACGGCAAATGCGCCGGATTGATGACGAATTGCAGCGCCGGGTCGAGGTCATTGCCGCCGCCCTCCGTCCGCCGCCGCCCCGCGGACCGGACATTGAGGGACAGCCTTTTGGAGCTCCACCGCCGGACCAATCCTTGGACGAAGCGCCCCCTCGACCGAGCGCCCACCCACCGGTTATATTTCGTTTGCCGGCACAGGCTGCCGGTTTGTTTGGTCCAAGTGACCCAAACAATTTTTACTTCCTTATACTCCGCGATGGGAAGGAATTTGCCGGTTCGACCAATCAGCCAAACAGAACTGTCATCCAGTCACTTCGCAATTCACTTATCTCAGTGAATATCCCTTCGCAGTTTCCCGGGAGTAAGGCCAAACCGCCCCCGCCCTCGGTTATTGGAGAATATCGTGACCTGTGCCGGCCATTGCCCTCGGGTGATATTATCTGGGTTGGTTGCTCCATGGCACCGGAACTGCAGGAACTCAACGTCACCGCTTTAAAACTGGCCGGCATCGGTGGCATTATCCTGCTGCTCGGTCTGGCTGGCGGTTGGTGGCTGGCGGGACGCGCCCTCCGGCCCATCGCCGAAATCAGTTCTGCTGCCACGAAAATTTCCGCCGGCGATTTGTCTCAACGCATCGATGTTGCCGAAACGGAAAGCGAATTGGGCCGGCTGGCGGCGGTGCTTAATTCCACGTTCGCCCGGCTGGAGACTGCTTTTGCCCAACAACGGCAATTCACCGCCGACGCCGCGCATGAACTGCGGACGCCGGTCTCCGTGATGCTCACGCAGACGCAGACGGTCCTAAGCCGTGAGCGTGCGGCTGCTGAATATCGAGAAGCGGTAGAGGTTTGCCAGCGCTCAGCCCAGCGATTGCGCCGGTTGATCGAATCGCTGCTGGAACTGGCGCGGCTCGACGCGGGGCAGGAAACTCTAAAGCGCCTGCGATTTAATCTGGCCGGAACGGTTGGCGACTGCGCCGAACAATTGGAACCCATTGCCAATCAACACAATGTGAAGATTCTATCCGAGCTGACACCGGTTGAAATTAGCGGTGACACCGAGCGCTTGGCGCAGGTCATTACCAATTTGCTGGCCAATGCCATTCAGTACAGTCAGCCCGGCGGCGAAGTGCGCGTCAAGTTGGAAGCCCAACCCGGGTTTGCCAGCCTGGCCGTTACCGATACCGGCCGGGGAATTTCCAGCGAGGACCGGCCGCATGTCTTCGAACGGTTTTATCGCGGTGACAAATCCCGAACCACCTCCACCGGCAACGCCGGGTTGGGGCTGGCCATTTCGAAAGCCATCGTTGAAGCGCACGGTGGAACTATTTCTGTTTCAAGCCAGCCTGGAACCGGAACCACCTTCATCCTCACACTCCCGATCGTTTAGATGACGATAAATTTACGATTGACGATATACGATTTGCGCGGTGTTGCGGAATACGAAAATAGTCCGTAAATCGTAAATCCAATGTCGTAAACAGTTCAACGCAGGAACATTTCGGCCGCGGCATCGGCGAAGCGCAAACCCTGAGGCGTGAGGTGAAAACGGTCCGGCGCGATTTCCGCCCAACCGCGGTCAGCCAGTTGGTTCATGTCCGCCGACCATTCCTGGCGCAGATCAAAATCCGTCGTCTGCCGGAATTCCTCAAACGGCCAGCCGGCGACCATCCGCAAACCGAACGCGGCGATTTCCCCCGCGCGTTTCAACGGCGACAGTTCCTCGCGCGATTCAATGGCGCGCCTGCCCTTTTCCAATTGCTCGCAGTAGAGCCGGGTATTGGCCCAATTCTTCGTTCGCACGCCGCGCACGTAGCTGGTCGCGCTGGGTCCCAGGCCGTAGAACGAACCGCCCCGCCAGTAATTC
The DNA here is from genome assembly GCA_035508155.1 of Candidatus Sulfopaludibacter sp. Lineage (GTDB taxonomy): Bacteria > Verrucomicrobiota > Verrucomicrobiia > Limisphaerales > UBA11358 > UBA11358. The sequence goes on from DATJNM010000059.1 coordinate 72,316, forward strand.
ACGTTATGGCGGCAGGCAAAAGAAGGGAGTTCGGAGTTCAGAGTTCGGAGTTCAGAGTGATTGCGTGCAAAGTTGGCCACCTCGTATTGCCGGAAACCTGCGGCGGTGACGCGTTCGACCAGTTCCTCATACATGGTACAGGCCAGGTCGTCATCCACGTCGAATTGACCGGCCTTTAGTTGCGCAAACAGCGGTGTATCGTCCTCGTAAATGACCTCATAACTGGATAAATGCTCGCTGCCCAGGGCCAGGGCCTCGTCCAAGGTGGCACGCCAGATTTCCAGCGTCTGGTCGGGTATGGCGAACATGAGATCGAGGTTCAGATTGTTAAAACCGGCCCGGCGCAGGAGGTCAAATGATTTGAACACCATCTCCCGCGAATGAATCCGGCCCAGTCGGTCAAGCAAGGCCTCGTCGAGCGATTGCACGCCCATCGAGATGCGATTGACGCCAAAGTCCCGGAGCAATTTGGCTTTGTCGGCCGAAACGGTGGCCGGATTGCACTCGACGGTGAACTCCTCTGCGCCCAGCAGGTTCAACCGTTCCAGGACCCGGAAGATTTGTTCCCATTGGCGAAGATTCAGCAGCGACGGTGTGCCGCCGCCGAAAAAGATTGTTTTGGGCTTGAGATCTTCCGCGACGATTTCCAGTTCGCGTGTCAGGGTGGCAACATACCGGTTGACCAGGTCACCCGTGGAAGGTTCGGAATAAAACGCGCAATACGCGCATTTCTGCGCGCAAAACGGCACATGCAGGTAGAGGCTGGAAATTCGTGTCGTTTCGAAATCCGGCATGAAGACACATTACCCCTTCAACCGCCGTTGGCGAAGACAAATCCTCGGGGTCGCGCAAACAAACTAAATTCCGACGGCGGCAGTCGTTACTGCTGATGCACGCGTTGAACGTTTTGGGCCTTCAAGCCTTTGTCACTGACGACGACATCAAACAACACGTCGTCTCCCTCGTTCAGTGTTTTGAACCCCGTGCCGACAATAGACGAATGATGCACAAACACGTCCTGGCCGGAATTCTGGGCGATAAACCCAAACCCTTTTTTATTATCGAACCACTTGACTTTGCCACTGGCCATAATCTCTCCTGACTTCCCAGGCGCAACTCAGCGAAGCGAAAAAGACACGACTGAACCCAGCCGTGCCTCTAGTCACTTTTCAGGTGCACTCATGCCTATGACGCGACAATAAATAGTTATCCTCTCCACGTCAAGCACAACTTTTTGACACGCTTTAACACGATTTTAACATTCAATTAACCGGGGAGATTACTCCAGTTGTAATGCCTGGTTCAGCAACTGGGGGAGGTAATTGATGATCGCCGCCTCACTGACGGCCAGCGTCGCCCCGGCTTTTTGCGCCGCCGCCTGCCATTCGGCAGCCTGATCCCCGGCAAAGGCGATGATGGGAATATGTCGGGTGGCGGCGTCCGCCTTTAACGCGGCAATGGCGTGGCAAACTTCCTCTCGGCCCGCCAGATCGGCGATCACCAACAAGGGGCCTTCACTCCGCGCACATTGCTGCAGCGACGCCAAATCGTTGACCGCTTGGACGCGATAATTCAAATCCTGCAGCCGGTTCACCAATTGGCTGCCGGGCATCAGCTTCTCGTAAAACACGAGCGCCAGCGGCTGCGTCATGCGGTCAGCGTGCGCCATGGAGGGATCATAGCAAAGTTGTTTTCTCAGGGCAACCGTTACTCATGGCAAATCGGTCCGTCCCATCAAATACCGGTCGCACTCGCGCGCCGCCCCGCGCCCCTCGTTGAACGCCCACACCACCAGGCTCTGGCCGCGGCGGCAATCGCCGCAGGCAAAGACCCCCTTGAGATTCGTTGCGTATTTTTCGAATTCAGCCCTGGCGTTGCTCCGCGCATCGCGTTCGACCCCCAGCGCCTCCAACAACGGCGGTTCCGGGCCCAGAAAACCCATGGCCAAAAGGACGAGCTGTGCCGGCAAAACCCTTTCCGTGCCGGGAACATTTTGGGGAATGAATTGGCCTTTTTCGTTTCGTTCCCATTGCACTTGCACGGTATGCACGCTCCGAACCTGGCCGTGCGTGTCCCCTTCAAATTCTGTCGCGGTCGTCAGATAGACACGCGGGTCGGCGCCGAACTTCGCGGCGGCTTCCTCCTGGCCGTAGTCGAGACGATACACTTTCGGCCATTCCGGCCACGGATTGTCCGCGGCGCGCTCCGGCGGCGGCTGGGGCAGTATTTCCACCTGCACCAGGCTGTTGCAACCGTGGCGTATCGCCGTGCCGACGCAATCCGTGCCGGTGTCGCCGCCGCCAATGACCACGACGTCCTTGCCCGTGGCCGAGATGAAATTGCCGTTTTTTCGTCCGTCCAGTATGCTCCGGGTGTTCGCGGTAAGGAAATCCATCGCAAAATGAACGCCTTTTAGTTCGCGCCCGGGCACCGGCAAATCGCGCGGCTGGGTCGCGCCGGTTGCCAGAATGGTGGCGTCAAATTCCTTCAACAACTGTTCCGCCGGATAATCTTTGCCGACTTCGGTACGGCACACAAATTTGACGCCCTCGGCCTCCATCTGTTTGATGCGGCGCAGGACGACCTCCTCCTTGTCGAGCTTCATGTTTGGAATGCCGTACATGAGCAGCCCGCCGGGGCGGTCGGCGCGTTCGAAAACGGTGACAAGATGGCCGGCCCTGTTGAGTTGCGCGGCGGCGCAAAGTCCCGCCGGGCCGGAGCCGACGACCGCGACTTTCCTGCCGGTGCGAACCTTCGGGGGTTCGGCCACGATCCAGCCGTTTTCCCAACCGTGATCGGCGATGGCGCACTCGATATTTTTGATGGTAACGGGCGGATTATTGATGCCGAGTACACAGGAGCCTTCGCACGGCGCGGGACAGACCCGGCCGGTGAAATCGGGGAAATTATTGGTCTTATGCAGCCGTTCGAGCGCTTCCTTCCACAGGCCGCGGTAAACCAAGTCGTTCCATTCGGGAATCAGGTTGTGAATCGGGCAACCGCTGGCCATGCCGCTGAGCAGCGAGCCGGTATGACAGAAAGGGATGCCGCAATCCATGCAACGCGCGCCCTGCTCGCGCAGCTTCTTCTCCTCCATGTGGAAGTGAAATTCCTTCCAGTCGGCAACGCGCTCGAGGGGCGTGCGGTCCACCGGAAGTTCGCGCAAATACTCTAAAAATCCTCGTGGGTTTCCCATTGATAAATCGGGTTTGATGACTGAATGGTAATTAACCGCCGCCGACGCGCGCCCCGTCGCGGATATTCGCTTCAAAGGCGGCCATGATGGCCTGATCGCCGCTCAAACCGCCCTTTTCCGCCTCTTTCATCTTTTCCATGGCGCGCTTGTAGTCTTTCGGCAGCACTTTAATGAATTTCGGCACAAGGTTCTTCCAGTCGCCAAGAACTTTCACCGCGCGCTCGCTTCGGGTGTACGTCTGGTGCCGCTGAACCAGTTTCCAAACCATCTCGATTTCGTCCTGATCGGCTAGTTTTTCGAGACTGACCATGTCAAGATTGCAGTGCGTGGCAAAATCACCGGTTTCATCCAGCACATAGGCGATGCCGCCGGACATGCCCGCTGCGAAATTGCGCCCGGTCCTGCCCAGCACCACCACGCGTCCGCCGGTCATGTATTCGCAACCGTGATCACCCACGGCTTCCACCACGGCGTTGACACCGGAGTTGCGCACGCCAAAGCGTTCACCCGCCATGCCCCGCACAAAAACCTCGCCACTGGTGGCGCCATAAAGCGCCACGTTGCCGACAATGATGTTTTCCTCGGCGACAAAAGTCGAACCTTTCGGTGGATAAACGATGATTTTCCCGCCGCTCAAACCCTTGCCGAAATAGTCGTTGGCGTCGCCTTCGAGTTCGATGGTCATGCCGCGGGGCATGAACGCGCCGAGGCTCTGGCCGGCGCTGCCGGTGAATTTCAGATAAATCGTGTCCTCCGGCAGACCGTTGGGACCGTGTTTTTTTGTCACTTCGCTGCCGACGATGGTGCCCACGACCCGGTTAACATTCCGGATGGGCAAATCGGCATGGACGCGTTCACCGCGTTCGATGGCCGGTTCGCAAATGTTGAGCAGCCTCGTCACATCCAACGATTTTTCCAGACCGTGGTCCTGGTCAATCTGCCGGTACCGCCCGACTTCCGGTCCGATCTCCGGTTGATGCAAAATCGGGGTCAGGTCCAGCCCCTTCGCCTTCCAGTGCTCGATGGCCTTCCATGGGATCAGTTTGTCCGTGCGGCCAATCATTTCGTTGAGCGTGCGGACGCCGAGTTTGGCCATGATTTCACGCAACTCCTGCGCCACGAAGCGCATGAAGTTCACCACGTGCGTCGGATCGCCGGTAAAGCGCGCGCGCAATTTGGGGTTCTGTGTGGCCACTCCGACAGGACACGTATCCAGATGGCAGACGCGCATCATGATGCAACCCAGCACCACCAGCGGCGCGGTGGCAAAACCGAATTCCTCGGCGCCCAGCAACGCGGCCACCGCCACGTCCCGGCCGGTTTTCAACTGGCCGTCCGTCTCGACGTAAATGCGGCTGCGGAGATTGTTCAACACCAGCGTCTGGTGTGTCTCTGCGAGGCCCAGTTCCCAGGGCGCGCCCGCGTGTTTGATGGACGAGAGGGGCGACGCTCCGGTGCCGCCGTCGTGGCCGGAGATCAGAACCACGTCCGCGTGCGCTTTCGCGACCCCGGCCGCGACCGTGCCGACGCCGATTTCGGCGACCAGTTTCACGCTCACGCGCGCCCCGCGATTCGAATTCTTCAAATCATGAATCAACTCCGCCAGATCCTCGATGGAGTAAATGTCGTGGTGCGGCGGTGGCGAAATCAGGCCGACGCCCGGCGTGGTGAACCGCGTCTTGGCAATCCACGGATAAACCTTGCGGCCCGGCAATTCGCCGCCCTCGCCCGGCTTGGCGCCCTGGGCCATTTTGATCTGCAATTCCTGCGCGTTGATGAGGTAATGGCTTGTCACGCCGAAACGCCCGCTGGCCACCTGCTTGATGGCGGAATTTTTCGAGTCGCCGTTGGGCAGTGGAAGGTAGCGATCCGGGTCTTCGCCGCCTTCGCCAGTGTTGGATTTGCCGCCCAGCCGGTTCATGGCCACGGCGAGCGCCTCATGCGCTTCCTTGCTGATGGAGCCATAACTCATCGCCCCGGTCTTGAACCGTTTCACGATTTCTTCCACCGGCTCGACTTCCGCCAGCGGGACCGGGTTTTCCGCAAATTTGAAATCCAACAGGCCGCGCAGGGTGCACAGGTTCGCCGCCTGCTGGTTGATCAAACCGGCATATTCCCGGTAAATCTTTTCACTGTTGAGACGGCAGGCGATTTGCAATTTGTGGATCGTCTGGGGATTGAACAGATGATATTCGCCGTCCGAACGCCACTGATACTGGCCGCCCGGGTCGAGCACGCCGTTGACGGGCCGGTCCGGAAACGCGTGGCGATGTCGGGCCAGAACCTCCTCCGCCAGCACGTCCATGCCCACGCCCTGGATGCGGGATGGCGTCCAGGTGAAATACTTGTCCACCACGCCGCTGTTGAGGCCGACGGCTTCAAAGATTTGTGCGCCGCGATAGCTTTGAATGGTCGAGATGCCCATTTTAGCCATGGTTTTGACCACGCCTTTCACCGCCGCCTTGATGTATTTTTTGATGGCGGTCGGGGGGTCGAGCTTGAGCAGCAAGCCCTCGCGAATCATGTCATCGAGCGTTTCGAACGCCAGATACGGGTTGATGGCGCTGCAACCATAGCCGATCAGCAGCGCAAAATGATGCACCTCGCGCGGTTCACCGGATTCGAGGACGAGGCCGACCTTGCCGCGCGTTCCGGCCCGGATTAAGTGATGGTGCAGGCCGGACACCGCGAGCAATGCCGGGATGGGCGCGTGCTGTGCGTCAACGCCCCGATCCGAGAGAATGACGATGTTGGCACCATCGCCGATTACCCTGTCCGCCATGGCAAAAAACTTGTCGAGCGCAACCTCCAGGCCTTTGGCGCCCTCGGCCGCCGGAAACAGGATGGGCAGCGTGGCGCTCTTGAATCCCCTGGCGTCCACGCTGCGCAATTTTTCCAATTCCTCGTTTGTGAGGATCGGATACTTCAACTTGATCAAGCCACAGCTTTGCGGCGCCGGCTGAAGCAGGCTGCCCCGCGGTCCCACCATCGTTTCGGTGGAAGTGATGATTTCCTCGCGGATCGGGTCAATCGGCGGGTTGGTGACCTGCGCAAAGAGCTGCTTGAAATAGTTGTAAAGCAACTGCGGCTTGTTCGAGAGCACCGCCAGCGGCGTGTCCGTGCCCATGGAACCCAGCGGCTGCACGCCGTCGTTCGCCATCGGGCCGATGATGAAACGCAAATCCTCGAACGTGTAACCAAACACCTGCTGTCGTTCCAGCACGGTTTGGTGGCCGGGCTCGGTCTGAAATCCGGGATCCGGCAGGTTTTGCAGCAGCACGTGATGTTCGCTCAGCCACTGTTGATACGGTTGCGCCTTCGCGAATTTATTCTTCAGTTCCTCGTCGGCCACGATGCGGCCCTGCTCGATGTCCACCAGAAACATGCGGCCCGGTTGCAGACGGCCTTTTTGCAGCACGCGCTCCGGTTCCACCGGCAGTACGCCGGCTTCCGAGGCCATGATGACCAAATCGTCCTTGGTGACGTAATAACGCGACGGGCGCAGCCCGTTGCGGTCAAGGCACGCGCCAATTACCTTGCCGTCGGTGAACGCGATGGATGCCGGGCCGTCCCATGGCTCCATGAGGCACGAATGATATTCATAAAACGCACGACGTTCGGGGTCCATGCTCTCGTGATTTTCCCACGGTTCAGGAATCATCATCATCATCGCGTGCGGCAGTTCGCGGCCCGCCATGACCAGCAGTTCCAGGCAGTTGTCGAACATCGCCGAGTCGCTGCCGTCGGGGTTGATGACCGGAATGATTTTCCGGATGTCGTCGCCGAAAAGGTCGGAGGCAAAATTCGACTGCGCCGCATGCATCCAGTTGATATTGCCGCGCAGTGTGTTGATTTCGCCGTTGTGCGCGAGATAACGGTAGGGATGGGCGCGGTTCCAGCTGGGGAAGGTGTTCGTGGAAAAGCGCGAATGGATCAAGGCCAGCGCCGATTCCAGCGCCGGGTGCGACAAATCCGGGTAGTATTCGCCCAATTGGGCCGTCAGCAACATGCCCTTGTACACGACCGTCTTGTACGATAGGCTCGCCAGATAGAAAAACTCGCCGCCTTTGACCTTGCCGGAATAGCGGATGACGTCCTCCGCGCGCTTGCGGATGACATACAATTTGCGTTCAAACGCCATGTCCTCAGCCAGTTTTACGTCGCGGGCGATAAAGACCTGCCGCATAAACGGCTCGGAAGCCTTCGCGGTCGCGCCCAACGAGGCGTTGTTCGTGGGAATGGTGCGCCAGCCGAGCACGCGCTGGCCTTCCTCCGCCACGATGTCGCCAAAAATTCTTTCGCATTCGGCGCGTGACGCGGCATCCTGCGGCAGGAACACCATGCCCACGCCGTATTCGCCGGCGCCCGGCAATGCAATTTTTTCCTTAGTTGTCACTTCCTTGAGAAAGGCGTGCGGCGTCTGCATGAGAATGCCCGCGCCGTCCCCGGTGTTCACCTCGCACCCGCACGCGCCGCGGTGATCGAGATTGAGCAGCACCTGCAAGGCCTGCCGGACAATCGTGTGCGACTTTTTGCCCTTCATGTTCACCACAAAGCCCACGCCGCAGGCCTCGTGTTCGAATTGCGGATCGTAAAGCCCCTGCTTCGGCGGCGCGGAGATTTGCGCGGGCCGTCTGACATTAGTTCCTGCTGTTAAGCTTCGGGTCATCGCTTGGCGAATTAGCCTTTATTCACTTATTCTTTACTTAAATTTCGTTATTGCGCAATAAATGTTTTCAAATTTTCACCCCTAATCCTACACTTGCTTTGCGAATTGTATACCTCCCTTTGTTAAATCGCTGACGGGGCATGGGGGGGCGTTTGGATTTACAACCGGCGAATGACAATTGACGAATCAGCCGACAAGGCAGCGTGTCGCGTAAATCGTAAATTGTATTGTTTACGGCTTGGAAGATTTCTCCGGTCCCCAGGTCCAGTAAAGTCCAAAATACCAGAGCAGATGGTTATCGCCGGCCACACTGTGCCCGGCACTGAACAACAGGCTGAAGTGCTCGGTGAAATTGTAATACCCGCCGAAGTTGAGCGCCGCATATCCTTTGTCATCGTCCGTGTCCTGTCCTTGGGCCCAAAGCTCCCCGCCGAGCGTAAGGTGCGGGCCGAAATCGCGCTGTACCAGCCAGCCGCCGAACGGATAATTGCGCTGGCCGGGCGCCGAATTCAAGACCGCGCCGCCGCCGCCGTAGGTCGTCCACGGCCCAAAACTTTTTTGCAGCCACAGCGGCAGCCGAAACCACGTCCGGCCGTTGCCCAAACCACGGCTGGCTTCGCCGGTCGGCAGTTCGGCCATCGGAAAAATTCCGGCCTCCGGCAAGTATTTGCTTTCATGAAGAAACCGGTATTTGATGCCAAACTCAGTGTCGCCCAGGCCGACCTCGGTCGGCGCGCCATCAGCGCCCACGGTGGTCATCGGCACAATCAGATGAAGTTGCGTATCCGGCAGCACGCCGTAGTTCAATTCCACCGCCGGACCTTCAATATTGTAATCATTGACGCCGGCATGATCGCCAAGGCCGAACAGGTAAAATTCCCAATGTTGGTAATCCACCGGTTCCGGGTCGTCTGTCAGAAAAGGCGGGCCGGCAAAGGTGTGTGCGGCAAACATCAAATTCATGCCGGCAACCCACGAAACGGTTTTAATGGGGTTGTCCATCAACCCGCCGAGACTAATTGAAGCAGCCACATTTGTAAAAATGCGGGTTGAGCTCTCGGAAAAGGGATCGCTCAAGAGGCAAGGTTGTTTTGGGGGAGGGTGATGGTTTATGTTGTCAGCCATGTCGAAAAACGGCATTTAAGTGCGATGAAACATAACTCCTATTTTGAAGGAAAGGTCCAAAGCCTGGCGATCAACACGTCCGACGGTCCGGCCACGGTGGGTGTAATCGAACCCGGCAAGTATAGCTTTGGTACGGATTGCCAGGAACACATGCATGTGGTGGCCGGAACGCTAAAGGCCAGGTTGCCCAACGATAACTGGAAGAGCTACGCCCAGGGCCAGTTCTTTGTCGTGCCGCCGAAGGTGAAATTTGAAGTCGAAGCCGCCGGCGACGTGGCCTATCTCTGCTTCTACCGGCGGTAAAGGCGGATTCTGTTCTGGTGGAGTGAGCCTCCTGGCCGTCTGCGGGTATTCACCTCGTGACCATCGGACGGTTGAAATTATCCTGTTACCTTTCCGTGCCGGCGTAAATATATCAGTGAAATCATGAACGACGATCTGGCCCTGTTGTGCGATTACTCCCGGAATCATTCCGAGGATGCCTTTGCCGCGCTCGTCACACGTTACCTCAATCTGGTTTATTCTGTCGCGCTGCGGCAGGTACAGGATCCACAACTGGCCGAGGAAATCACGCAGGCGGTGTTCATCATTCTGGCGCGCAAGGCCGGTTCGCTCGGTGACAAGACCATTTTACCCGGCTGGCTCTGCCGTACGGCGCGGTACGCGAGCGCCAATGCGCTGACCATTCAATGCCGCCGCCAACGCCGCGAACAGGAGGCGTACATGCAAAACAGTTTAAACGAACCGGCCGCCGCCGAAACATGGGGGCGAATCGCGCCCTTGCTTGACACGGCTATGGAAAACCTGAGCCGGAAGGACCATGACGCGCTGGTGCTACGCTATTTTGATAACCGGAATTTCAAGGAAGTGGGCGCCGCACTGGGCGCGAGCGAGGATGCGGCGAAAATGCGCGTGAGCCGGGCTTTGGAAAAGCTGCACCGTTTTTTCAATAAGCACGGCATTTCCTCAACCACCGCCATCCTCGCGGGAACGATTACCCTCAATTCCGTCCAGCCCGCACCGGTAACGCTGGCCAAAGCGGTGAACGCTGTGGCGGTTGTCAAAGGGTCAATCGTTCCGACAGCAACCCTGATCCTTGTGAAAGGAACCATGAAGGCAATAACTTGGTTGAAAATCAAATTTGCGCTGGCCGTTGGAGGGGCCGTTTTAATTGTGGGTGGCGCAGCAGCTATGGCAATTTCTCAAAACAGTGGTGGCAGTGGTGGTGCATTGACACCTCGAGAAATTATTGAAAAAACGGAAGGTGCCTATGCTTTGCTTTCGAGCTATAGCGCCAGCGGAACGACCGTTTCAACACTAATGGACAAGACATATACCTGTACATTCACCGTCAAACTCGCACGGCCGGGTTTTTACCGGGTTGAATTTGTTAGATATTCTGCATCAACGACAAACACGGGGGCGGTTTGGAACTCTGGTGATGGAAATTTCATGCTATCCCATCGTGCTTCAGACGATTATTTAAAATATGCCTCCTCCGAAGCTGCATTCATAGCCGCCACAGGGATGACACGCGGATCGTGTGAAATCATTCCGATGATATTTTTCAACACTAAAATCGGGACTGACACTCTGAAACTATTTACATCCGCAAAAGAAATTAAAGATGAAAAAATTGGTGATGTGGATTGTTATGTCCTGACGGTCAACAATCACCGACGCGAATCGCGCTCAATGACGTTATGGATTGGCAAAAACGATTTCCTCATTCGTCAACGCCAGTTCGTGAATAGTCCAGAAGCTGTCAGAGCCGACTCCGGCCTGGTCGCAACGCTGACCGAGACGGTCGAAAGTATTTCGGTGAATGAACCCTTCGCAAAGCGAGATTTTGCTCGTCCGGTTCCCGCTGGCTTGCAACTGAGACAGGTCAATTAGCGCAATTCGATTGGCAAACCATTTTACACACCGTCTGCGCCTTGTATAATGTTCCACTGTGAATTCGGACAAGCGCCAGCGCGTGGTCTGTGGCATGAGCGGCGGAGTGGACTCCTCCGCCACGGCGGCGTTGTTGCTCGAGCAGGGCTACGAGGTCATCGGGATCACCCTCAAGCTCTGGCCGCAGGATTGCGTCAATCGCGCCGAGGACAAGTGCTGCGGCCCGCAGGCTGTTACCGACGCGCGCGCCGTCTGCCACACGCTCGGCATCCCGTATTATCTCATTGACGAGGCGGCGGAATTCCAGAAGCACGTCATCCAGTATTTTGCCGACGAATACAAGGCCGGCCGCACGCCAAACCCGTGCGTGATGTGCAATCAAAATCTCAAGTTCGGCCGGCTCATTGACCGCGCCAGGCAACTCGGCGCGGACTGCATCGCCACCGGCCATTTTGCAAGGGTTGAAAGAGTTTGTAGTAGCCGACGTGAGGAGGCTCCATCTAAAAACTCCGAACTCCGAACTCCGAACTCCGAAATTAATCAGAGCCTCGTTACCTCGGCTCCTACAAGACATTTATTGAAGCGCGGACGGGATTTGAAGAAGGACCAGAGCTATTTCCTTTTCTCGCTGCGGCAGGACCAACTGGCGCGGGCGATGTTTCCGCTGGGCGAGAAGACCAAGAGCGACACGCGTGAAGTAGCGCGGCATTGCCAGCTCAAGACTGCCGACAAGGAAGAAAGCATGGAGATCTGCTTCGTGCCGGACAACAATTATGGCGGCTTTCTCCGGCAGGCCGGCCTCGCGCAGAAACATCGCGGTGAGATCGTGGATTTGCATGGAACGGTCCTCGGTCATCACGACGGCATCGAGTTTTATACCATCGGCCAGCGGCGCGGCCTCGGCATCACCACGCCCAAGCCGGTCTATGTCGTCGAACTGGACGCGGAGGACAATCGGGTTGTCGTTGGCGACGAAACCGCGCTGGACCGTGACGAATTCACCGCTATGAATTGCAACTGGATTCCGTTCGACAAACTCACGGAGCCTGTCGAGGTCATCGCCAAAATCCGTTACAACCATCCGGGCACGCTGGCAACGGTGACACCCGCCGGCAACGGCGCGGTGAACGTAAAACTGCATTCTGCTCAACGCGCCATCACACCCGGACAGGCTGCGGTGTTTTATCAGGACGATTTGGTTCTCGGCGGTGGTTGGATTACGCGATAAAAAAGGTTGCAGCGCATTTGACAGCGGGCGTCACCCGGTGCATGGTTCCGGCCATGAAAGCAATTGTGCTACTGGCCGCGATTACGTTTCTTCAAATCCTGGCCGTCCGCGCGGCGGAATCCATTTACGACA
>DATJNM010000060.1:0-114113 GCA_035508155.1 Candidatus Sulfopaludibacter sp.
TAGCGAAGGTCGAGAGCAAGTGGCACAGTGATTTTTGGGGTAGAGCATCGCATGAGTGTCATTATATTTCGGTCGAGGCTGCGGATGGCCGAGTTGTTCGGCGCATTTTTACCGATGAGCCGTGGACTGGTTGGCCCAAGGATTGTTCGATTCAGTGGGCCACGAACGGTTTGCAAGTCACTGTCACATGCAAGACCGAGGAAGCGTTGAAGACGCACTTGATTCTTGATGTTGTTCATGAGCCGTCGGCCTAACACCGCGCTGGAGCCAACGCGGACTGCCACTTGAGTTTATGGATTGTTTGGATTATACAACGATTATCGAGTTTGCGGAGCCACCCGCCGGTCGGCGTGGCTCAGCTTTGGAACGTTAGGCACTATTCGTATGCGCACCGACATACTCAACGCGACGCTGGCGACTGCGACTTTGCTCTTTTGCTGCGCTGGCTGTGCCGGCCCCAAAACCCACGTTCAGAAGACTATGACAATGGAACCTCGGATTAGCGTGATTACGTTAGGTGTATCGGATTTGCGCCGGTCATACACTTTTTACAAAGACGGCCTCGGATTTCCTACCAAGATGAACCCCGACGGCGGCATTGTGCTCTTTGCCACTTCGGGGACGCGCTTATTTCTCTATCCGTATGAGAAGCTGGCCGCGGATTTTGGACTGAAGCTCTCGCCGACGAGTGGCCGCAAGGACGCATTCGCCGGATTTACATTTGGTCACTGCGTTAGAAAGAAGGAAGATGTTGATGCGATACTGGCACAGGCGGAGAAGGCTGGAGGCAGGATAGTCAAACCTGCCAAGACGACATCTTGGGGTGGCTACAGCGGCTACTTCGCAGACCCAGACGGCTATTTGTGGGAAGTTGCGTATGCAGACCAATGGAAATTCAATCCTGATGGCAGTGTTGTGGTCGAGCAGTAGATGCGAAGTGCCTAAAACCGCGCTGGAGCCAACGCCGATCAACCCCGCAAGCCTTTGGGGTTGCCCCTTCCGCCTTCGCCGCGCTACGGCGCGACAAGTGAGTTTATAGGTGGTTCGAGTTATATCAAAGCGGGTCCCAATGGTGTCTGCCCATCGGTGGCCTTTACTGCTCCTGCACACGGTAAAAGCGATAAGGAAAATTCGTGGCTCCCGCATCAAACAGGTCAAAGAAATTGGTGGTTGCCAGGTTCGTGTTCAGCGGAGTCCAAGTGACAAAGTTGGTCGTGGCTTCGAGAATGTAGGTGTCGCTGGACACGCCTGAGATTCCGAGTTGAAATTGTCCGTTCGTGGAAAAAGCCGCCGAGGTGAAGAAAATGGCCGGCACAATGGTAAAGGAATTGCTGACGGCGGCACTGTTGACCGCTCCGGGCGCCGCAGCCACGGCTTGAACCAGGGCGCTGTTGGTCAAAGTAAAGGGTCCTGCGTAAAGAATCGAATTGGTTGTGGGCACGGTTCCGTCCAGTGTGTAATAAAGACTGACGCCAGGCGGCGCGCCCGCCAAGGTCACGGTCACGGAGCTGTTGAAAGTGCCGCCGCTTGGCGCAATCACCGGCGCAGTCAGGAAAATCCCAACGCCAAATACGGATAATTTGAATTCCGCGCAGACATAGACCTTGCCGTTGGCGATTGTCGGTGCGGTCATTCTCACCGCGCCACCGGGATTATCACGGGAGAGATTCTGGCTGCTGTTGTAAAGCTCCTGTGTCAGGTTGGTGGCGTTGTAAGCGTGCAAAATCGCCGGGCCGCTGTTGGTGTACGCATCGGCTTCGATGGCCCAGGCGATCGCGTTTCCAGTCCCGCTGGCTGAAATTGACGGCGTCGCTCCCGGGTATCCAAAGCCGGTGGCTGATTCCGACGTGGGCGCTGTTGCCATGACGGCGTTGCTGATGAAGAACGCTTTCATCACGTCGTTGGCTCCCTGATAATAAATCAGATTGTTGAAATAGGCGGGTGTGCTCAGGGCGCCGTTGATGACCCCGGGCACTTCCTGCACGATTTGGCTATCGTTGGTCGAGTTGAAATGTCCCATGTTGTCACGATCCACCAGGCGGAGGGTTCCGTCTTTTCCGCACCCCACCATGAGGTGCGGATGCGCCGTGCTCCCCACCGAATCCGGCAACAAGATCGTCCCGCCCGATCCCAGGTCCCTGTCGTTCGCGGCCAATACGGCCTCGTTGTAGGGCGTGAAATAATCCGCCACGGCCATACCGTTAGTGGTGGAAAGCTTCACGAAACTATCCCCGTAGTCACCGCCGCCGGTGTTCTCGCTGAATGAGCCATTACCGGTTGCAAAATAGAGATTAGCGCTGGCATCCACGCACAACCCGTCGCCGCTCATCCAGATGCCAGCTTCGCCGGCATTCGCCCCGAAAGTTGCAACTGTGGCGTTGGGAGTTGTGTTGAAGATCTCGCTCGACAGCAACTGGAGGTTCGTGGCGTTGAAACCTAAAACCCAGCCGTGATATGGGTCCGTATCTCCAAAACTGCCAAAGGCCACATAAACTTTGTCGCCGACGAGCGTCAGCCCAGGACGCTGCATCTGTTGTTCCGCGTTGAATATAACCGTGCCGTTGGAACCGCCCACGCCCGTGCCGGGAACCGAGGCTGCGACCAGAACCGGACTGTAGGGCCGCTCGCTGCCCGTGGCGATGTCCAGCGCATGAATCCGGTAATTGTAAATATCAACGCTATTGCTGGCGCCGTCGAAAGTGAAGGCGGCAAGATAGATCGTGCCGGAGCCTGGATCTATAACCGGAGTGCCAGTAATGCCCCAGTTGGGACCCACATCATTCATTGGACCATACCGATTGCCAAAATCATTGTTAGGCAATACCGCGGAAACGCCTAAATTCGTGCTCCAAAGCAATCCGTTGTTGGTTCCTTGGTTGCTGTCGGCATCAAACGCATAAACCGTGTCATTTTCAGTGGCGACATAAACCACATTATAAACTCCCTTGCCGGGAATGTTTACATTGGTCATCACCAGGGGCTGCGCATAAATATAACCGTCAATCGGATAAGAAAACAAACGGCAAAAGCTCCCGACGTTGACGTTCGCCAGCGTCAGAGCCGTTTCGTTCGTGTTCGCGCCATCCCGCGAGTTGTCGTTATGATAGGTCAACATCGCAGTTAAATTGAGCGGCTGCAGAGTGGTAAAGCTTTCGGAGGGCGAAGCCCATACGTTTCCCACACTATTTGACGCAAAAGCGGTATAAAAATAAGTTGTGTTCGTTGACAGACCCGGGACCGTTAGTGAAAAGGTGTTGGATTCTGTGCCGATCACAACGGCGTTTTCCCAGGCTCCCGCATTCGTGCCGCCATTTGTTGTTCCGTAATAAATCGTCACTCCCGGCGGACTTCCCCCCGTCGAAAAAACCTGCCCGTTGAGCGTCGCCGTCGTTGCCTGAATGCGAGTCGCCGGCAAATTTGCCAAATCGCCCACCGGCGTGTTCATGTCCGCTTGGATTTGCGCCGCCGTCAACGCCACGTTGTAAATGCGTACCTCGTCAATGGTTCCCTGGAAGAACTGACCATAAAGACTGTCACCGCCGATTTGCAGAGGGTTGGTCGAGGACGCAATCGCCCCTGTCTGCGCCTGGCTTGAAACCTGCGTTCCGTTCACATACATTCGCATTGTCGTCCCGTCATACGTCGCCGCCAAATGCGTCCACTTGTTCACCGGCAGGGCCGCCGTCCCAAAAAGCACCACATCCGATGCCCCAAATGTGCCGCCGATGGCCGGCACACTCCCGTTGTCGGACGTCCCCTCCAGGTAATAATTGTCGTTAGCCTTGTAAATCACATCCCGCCAGATATTGCTTACTTGGTTTGGATTCACCCACGCTTCCAACGTCATCGCCGTGTTCAATTGTAACGACGCCGAGTTCTGGATCGTCACCAGCGAGCTCACGCCGTCGAACACCAGCGCGTCGCCATACTTGCCCGAGGTTGTCCAAGTCGCACCGCCGATAATCCCGTTGTTCCCATTCCCCGACGCGTCGAAAACCGTTGTTCCGGATCCCTCATCGAACGAGTAGGCTGCCACCAGACCGGGAAACGTCACCGGCAAATTCGTTGTCGCTATTTGAGCGTAACTGGACAAAGTCAGTCCCGCAGCAATGACAATTCCGACACAAGCGTGCCATGGGAGGCCTCCACGGGCAACCCGACTGGCAACGCCAAACGTTTTGCCGTCCGGGTCCCGGTAATCGGGTATGTCTGCCCATTTCATCGCTTAAAACTCTGGTGAGACAACACCTCAAACCTGCCGTCCGTCAGGTAATGTAACCAATGCTGGGAACACGTGTGAACGGGACTATATCTTTCACAGACCCATTTATTCTGGGAATTCCCATTTGGCTTCTTGCCCACAACTAGCGTGGGCCTATCTGGTGATTATCTTCCTGCTCCATAGATTTGCAAGTCACTTTTCCGATCCGCCCCCCGTTTTCGCTGGCAAATGGAAAGTTTCGTTGACATTTGGGTCTTTCCGCGCGCTTTATCTTCCCATGGGGTGGAACGGGTGATTCATTGGTCAAAGCAACATGAATTGGCCGTTGTGTTATTGTCCAATGCGCCAAACACCGCGCTGCGGCCAACGGCGAGTCCGGCCTCGGTCGAGAATTTGACACAATCCGGTGCTTGCAAGTTGTCGCGCCGTGGCTTTGGATCGTTAGGCGTCGTTTCACCATGAGCACATTATCAGATGCTCCTGCCGGTCAGCGTTGGATAGCATTCGATGACGGACGGGTAACGTTCTTGAATTACTGAGATGCGGACAAGCGAAAGAATCGTTGTGGGCCGGCGAAAGTATTGGTATAGGGGCTGGTTGCGTTGGGAATATTGGTGAATGTCCCGGTCAGAGCGGGTGCGGCTTGCAATTGAAACGCCGAGTTCTGCCAACTTAATATAATTGCACTGCCAATGTTTTGATACAACAGTGTTCATGGCCTTAAGTTACATCTCGCCGATTGACGTATCCAATTATGTGACCTGTAAAGCGAAGAGCACAAAGCTTTTTGAGCGGTCAATTGTCCATACGGTTCGGTCGGTTGTCCATTCCCTTATATCGATAGGGTGCTATTGTTCCACCATGGCCGCTAAATCTTAACATCACTTTTTAACATGTATTTGGCGTATCCAAATTGAGGGTGAATGTTGGGTTTCCAGAAGCAGCCAGAAATCAATAGTGACAAACCAAATAATCAGCCTATGAAAATGAAGTTAATCCCAATCCTGGGGTCTATGGTCTGCCTCGCACTCGTGCCCACCGCGGTTGCCCAAACAGTTAATGGAGACGAACCCGATAATTCCATGCTGTATCTACCAAACGTCAATCTGACGACCCTTAGTCAAAACAGCTTTACCGGAGTGGTAGGTGGTATTTTCTACACGCCTTACTTCTATAATGTGAGCCTGAACTATCTTGGTTACGCCGATCCCACGGGCGCGCCCCTGGTTGATAGCCATACGGTTACAATTTGGGACAATAGCGGGAACGTCGTCGCTTCGGCGGTCGTGTCAGCGGGAAACACAGCCCCGCTTTACGATGGTTACCGCTGGGTGCAGTTGCCTTCGACTGTGACTCTCACGTATCAGAATTATTACGAGATTGGCGCCACGGTCACTGGCGGTGTGGACACTTGGGGAGACCTGATTGTCAATACTGCGACGGACAATGGGAACAACGGCCAGATCACATGGAATGTGGTGAATGGGACCTGGGGTGGAAGTGCCAACGGTCCATTTGTCCAGGCAGGGGGCGGTTGGGAATTCTCCCGCGCCGGACAATATGCGGCCTCGGCATTACCGGGATCTCAGACGAGCGCGCAAGATTCGATCTATCCTGCGCCAAACGCGGCGTACAATCTGCCGCTGGTGCCGGAACCCGCGAGCCTGAGCATCGCCGGAGTCGGAGTTCTCGTTCTTTTCAAGCTGGTTCTGAAGAAGAAAAGCTAGGGATTTTTGATTTGAGCAAAGACCGTCACTTCCAGGTGGCGGTCAATTGAGATTAGAAAACGACATGCCTGATTGTAATGATTCGAATGTCGAAAGGAAATGCGAAAGGGAAAGTTGAGTCAGTCATCAGCACATATCAGCACATAACGAGCAGCGCGGAATGAACGTCCTGTGTCCGTTGGTTTCGTTCCGCGCATTGCCGGTTTAACCTGAAACCAAGTCATGACCATGAATCGAGAATCCAAGTTCGCCCGGTTAAGAGGGATGGCACGATTCGGAGCAGTGCTCGCCTTTAGCCACCTGATTGTCTGTCCCGTACAAGCCGCCTATGATTTTTGGGCCGGCAATCCTGGCGTCGGGGTGACGACCAACTGGACCGACGCCGCCAACTGGACTTACGCGGGCCAAAGCAGCCCGCAGACTTATTTCAACCAGGTGGAGTTCGCCGGCGTCGGCGCCTACGCCAACAACAATTTCGCCGTCAACAATGTCCTCGACAACACCACCGGCGTGGCGCAGATGCCGATGTGGGAACTGGACTATATTCCCACCAACGGGAATTACACGACGCTGATCAATCCGGGGGTTACTATGACGGTCGGGGTTGGTAATCACGGCTATCTGACGGCAGGGGCCGACCAGTTGAACGGCAGCAGTCCCGCTCCAGCTAATGCGGTGGAGACGATCACAATCACGGGCAGCGGCGGGACGTTGAGCATGGCGGGCTCGGGCGCCAACCTTTGGGTGGGCCAAGGTTCGCCAACGCTCGGCGACAGCCATAACATCACACTGAACCTTTCGGGTCTGGACACCTTCAATGACAGCGCCGGTGCGGGCAGCGGCAATTTCATCCACGTGGCCTACGGAAACCAAAACCCGACCAGTTTCACCCCCAACGAAAATGGCACGATATATCTGGCCAGGACCAACGTGATTTCCCTGGGGAACGATTTCCAAATCTGCAACACGCCCGGCACCAATTCCCTGACGTGCGGGGTTTATCTGGGGATCTACAACTACATCCTGATCGGCACCGGCAACCTGATTGTGGGCGGCCCGGGCACCGGGCCGGCCGGGGCCGTGATGGCTTTCAACCCGGCGTTTGTGGGCGGGACCAATGTACCGGTGGCCTATTTGGGCGGCAATGGAGCGGATGGACGCATCGCTAATTTTTATATCGGCTACGCCAACGGCAATTCGCAAGTTGCCGGCGCCGGCCTTTGCGATTTTACCGGGGGCACCGTCACGGTCGTGGCGGACACGATGCAACTGGGCCAGGGCGGCAACCCCGGGGCCAATTCGCAGGGCACCTTGAACTTTAACAACGGCAGCGTCAATGCGAACAACGCCACCATCGGCAATCAGGAAGTCAGCAGCGGCGGCACTGGCGTGGGCATCGTCAACACCGGCACCAATGCGACGCTGACGGTGAACAACACGCTGACCCTGGCATCCGTCACCGGCACGCTGACGCCCGGCACCGCGGGCACGATCAATATCAATGGCGGAGCGCTTGCCGCCGGCAGCATTATTAACGGCGCTGGTGCGGGCACGATCAACGTGACGAACGGTACATTCATGCTCGCCGGCCAGGCCGGCACGCCCGCCACGCCGGTCAGCAGCATTTCTTTCGTCAACTCAACGCTTAATTTGGCCGTTCAAAGCGCCTCAACCAACATTGTCGTTTCCACCCTGACAACCGGTGGCCCGACGAATGTTATTAACATCACTTCAGTGCCGGCCTTCTCCAGTTATCCAGTTCAGATTAAACTCGTCAAATATCCGGCCAGTATCGCTGGCGCGGGTTACAATTTTGGTCTGGGCACGCTGCCCCCACTTTGCGCCGGATACCTTTCCAACAACACCGCCGGTGCTTCCGTTGATTTGGTTTTGACCAGCGGGCCTTCCACCGAAACTTGGAGCGGCGCGGTCAATGGCAACTGGGATACCACTACGGCAAACTGGCTGGCGGGCGGGAACCCTGCCACCTACGCCAACGGCGCCCCCGTGCAATTTTTCGACGGCGCACACACCGGCACCGTCGATCTGACCACGACGCTTTCACCTAACGGTGTCACGGTCAGCAACGCCGCACTTAACTACACATTCAATGGCAGCGGCCAGATTGGCGGCGCCGCCGGTTTGCTCAAACAAGGCTCCGGCTCGTTGGTGGTTGATAACAGCGGGAACAACAATTTCAGTGGCGGAGTCACAGTCGGCGCAGGCACGTTGCAAGTGGGGAACAACGACGCCAACGGCAACCTGCCGTCCGGAGCCGTCACTGACAACGGCGTGTTGGTGTTCAATCGCACCGACAGTCCCACCGTAGGTAACACCCTTTCCGGTTCGGGCGCGCTGGTGCAAGCCGGCGCAGGTGGCACGCTGTTGTTGAGCGGCGCCAACAGCTTCAGTGGTCCGGTCGTGGTGACGAATGGCAGTACGTTGAAACTCGGTAGCAGTTCCGCTGCCGGGACAGGCACCAACAATCTGACCATCGCCAGCGGTTCGACACTCGACGCGAACGGTTACACGGAAACCAAGCCCATTATCGTTTCCGGCACAGGCGTTGGGGGCAACGGCGCGATCACTAGCAGCGGCGGCGCGATTTACGACAACCCCGGCCCCGGCTTGGCTACTAATATCATGCTGGCCGGCAATACGACCTTCCTCAATAACTCCCCCAACCGCTGGGATTTGGGTTCGTCCGGCGGGGGGAGCGTCTTGGGCGCTCTGGCCCCCTATAATCTGACGCTGAACGGCAATGGCGGATACTTCGAGTGGAATAACCTGTCGGTGCAGGCGCCGCTCGCTAACATCACCATCGCTTCCGGGACCCTGGGCGTGGCCGGTTCAACGACGTTTGGCGATCCAACCGCCACGCTGGTTATCAGCCCCAGCGCGACGCTGACGTTTTGGGGGGCAAACGTGTACGTCAACAAGCAGGTGGACTTTCAAAATGGAGCGACGATTCAGAATGCTTCCGGAGCCAATGTGATGAATGGCGGAATGACTCTGGAATCGGGTTTCGACACATTTAATATTGGTGGCGGCACCACGCTGACTCTCAGCAACGTCCTGACTGGCTCAGGCGCTTTCTACCAGAGCGGCGGATCGGGAACAACGATTCTGGCTGGTAGCAGCCCGTCATTCACTGGCGGCGTGCTGTTGTATAATGGTCAACTCACTCTCAACGGTCTCATTGGTTCCGGCATCACCGGCCAGCCCGGCACAACCATTTACGGCTCCGGCACGGCCAACGGCCTGGTGGATGTGTACGGGGTGATTACACCCGGGGGAGCAAGTACAGCCGGAACCTTCAATGCTGCCGGCGGATTGACTCTCGAAAGCGGCGCCGCGGTGACCATGAATTTAAGTCCGAGCACCAGTGGCAATAATTCTGCGATCGCCGTCACGGGGAATCTGACGGTGAACGGCAACAACATCACCATCAACCCGCTTTCCGGAACCTTGGCAGCCGGCACTTACACACTTTTCACCTATACCGGCAGTCTGAGTGGCACATTCGGCACGGCCTCCACCGTTGCTTCGTCCCGGTACGGTTTCAGCTTGAGCACCAGCACGCCTCATCAAGTCAACCTGATCGTTTCCGGCCAGCCTAATTTATTGGAGTGGAACAACGGCGCCAACAATGGCCAATGGGACGTTCAAAGTTCGTTGAATTGGTCAAACCTGACCACGCACACGGAAGACCGGTTCTTTACTGCGGACCAGGTTTTGTTTGATGACACCATCCTGAGTGCACCGCATCCCACCACGAGCATTGACATTGCCAGTGGCCAGATTGTCGCACCGAGTGTCGTCACGAACAATTCCACCGCCAACTACACCATCAGCGGCGCGGGCAAAATCAGCGGCGCCGCCAACATCGTCAAGCTCGGCAACAGCACGTTGACCATGAGCACCACAAATGATTTCACCGGTAACTTTACCATTGGAGGTGGTACGGTGCAGCTTAACGGCATCACGGCTGTCGCGGGGGCGACCAATGGTGTCTTGGCCATCAGCAACGGGGCCACGCTCGCGGTGAATTTGTCCGGGAGTTATCCCGCGGGCGATGCCGGTTTTGGCAACAAGCCCATCGTCGTCTCCGGCTCGGGCGCAAACGGCCTGGGTGCCATTCAGTTCTCCGGTGGTCCGCTTTATAGCGACTCCAGCACGTTCGGCCTGGGACAAAACATCACGCTGACTGGCAACACGACCATCAGCGGCGCCGGACGATTCGATTGGGGCTATCCCGGCGCGGGCACCACTTTAAGCACGCACGGAAGCAATTACAATCTGACTGTCACTGTCGGCGGCTATTCGCAATGGTATGACATCGGCATTGATACGAACCTCGGTAATATTGACCTCTTTACGAGTGCCGGCAGCCAGCAGGAGTTGGACACCCAGGACTTGGGCGTCAGTTTGGGAAATCCCACCAATGTCCTCACGCTGCATTCCAACATTCTCTTCTACATCCAGCATGGCGTGGTGGCAGGCGGCGACAATGGTTACGCGAAGATCGTCCATATCCTTCCGACTGCGACCTGGACATACCAGCCCAGCGGTGGCGCAGGCGACTACCGGCTGGCCACGTCGTTCGTGCTGGAAACCAATGCGGGCCTGTATTTCTTCAGCGTCAATGGCGGCAGCGGTAGCGGCGTTGCCATCGCCGGAACGGTCACGCTGAACGGCCTGGCGAATTTCCAGATCGGCAACGACCCGGTCACCTTCAGCAATGTCATCAGTGGCGCGGGCGGTTTTTACTTGAATCAATACGGCGGTTCCCCGCTGGTTTTCGCCGCCGCCAATACTTACCAGGGTATCACAGACATCCGCTCCGGCATGGCCCTGGCGTTAATTGGCAACGGCTCGATTTCCAAGAGCACACCCATCAGCCTGGCGTCGGGCGCCACGCTGGCCGTTACGAACCGCACCGACGGCACGCTCACCTTGGCCAACGGCCAAACTTTGCAGGGTTCCGGCACGGTGCAAGGTGTTCTGGCCGCGTCGGCGGGCAGCACCGTGGCGCCCGGCACCAGCGCAGCTACCGGCACGTTGAACGTTTCTGGCAATGCCACGCTTAACGGCAACACCGTCATGAAACTCAACGGCGTGAGCAATGACGGGCTGTCGGCAGGCGGCACGCTGACTTATGGCGGGACATTGACGCTGACCAACATCTCGGCACCGTTGACTGCGGGCAACAGTTTCACGTTATTTGGAGCCACCAGCTACAGCGGCTCGTTCGCCGCCATTGCGCCCGCCACTCCGGGAGCCGGTCTGGCGTGGAATACCAATAATCTGACCGTCAACGGGAGCATCAGCGTGGTATCAACGGCAGCACCGGTGCCGCACATTACGAAAATCGGTGTGACCGGAACGACCCTGACCGTTCAAGGCACGAACGGAACATCCAACGGCCAATATGTGTTGCTGCAAAGCACCAATCTGGCGTTACCCCTGATCCAATGGACGCCGGCCCTGACCAACTCGTTTGACTCGAACGGCAATTTCAATCTGACCACGAACATCGTCAGTCCCAACAACCCACGGGAGTTTTACAGGTTGAAGACACAATAAAGTATGGAATATATGGTCCGTTCAGGCCGCACCAGCGGAAGAACCGCGGACTTCCCACAGCGATGCGGGTTGGCAAGCAGCGAACGAGATAACGCTAAAAGTTAAAACAAGTGAAAAGGAAACTTGCGATCAGCAGATCAGCCGAATTTCGGCGGGGAAATGGTTCGCCCGCGCTGGGTGGCTTTACGCTCATCGAATTGCTGGTGGTAATCGCGATCATTGCCATTTTGGCGGCAATGCTGCTGCCCGCATTGGCAAGCGCCAAATTGCGGGCGCAGCAAGTCGCCTGCATTAACGACATCAAGCAATTGACGATCGCGAGCATAATGTACGCCGACGACAATCGAAAATGGGTCGGACCGCTCAACTCCAATCCCAGCTTAAGCCAAGGCGACTGGATGGGTGCCATGCTGACTTACTATGCCAAGGCGACCAACGTTTTGATTTGCCCCTGTGCGCCTAACCGCGGAAATCCCAAGAACCTTACCAATCCGGCGGGGAAGGCCGATACCGCTTGGACGTGGACCCTGTCCAATCCGGTTTATGTTTCCAGCTACGGCTTAAACAAATGGCTCAACTCAAGTTCGGATCCGAATTTGATGCTGCAAAATGGCCAGAATCACCCGACGTGGAACTATTATAATCCCGCGTCGGTAGCGAAGCCAACTTTGGTGCCGATGTTCATGGATGCTGCATGGATCAATTTTGACCCACTGGAAACCGATCCGCCGGCCCGCAATCTCTACGATCCCTTGAGCACCTCCACCAGCGAAGGAATGCCCCGCGTTTGTGTGGCGCGACATGGCAACGGACCAGCCGGCTCCGCGCCGAAATATGTTGCCCCAGGCACGGTATTGCCCGGTGGCATTGACATGGGATTTGTTGACGGACATACCGAACTGGCTAAACTTCAAAACTTGTGGACTTACTACTGGCACCAGAACTGGCAACCACCTGCCATGCGTCCGCCTTGAGATGGGAGTCGGGAAACTAATTACCAGGACAGTGAGCTTCGCGGTTCTCCTGGGAATCCTTGCGTCATTGGTGGCGGGGGCGTCACCATCCTTTCAGCAGGTTGGAAACACGTTGGTCATGTCGAACGGCGACGTGCAACTGCAATACAATTTGAGCGCCGGCATGACGGCGTTTCTTTGGCAGAATTCCCAGAAGATTTCCGCTTTTTACGCCGGCGTCGGGTTGAGCAGTGGTTATGTGACGGGCAACGACTTCAGCAATCGCACCTGGTCGGTCGTTAGCAGCAATGGAGTGGCGGTCACGGCGCACGCCGCCGGCCTGCCGGACATGACGCAATATTTCACGCTCGACCAGAATGACAGCTTCCTCACGAGCGTGAGCATGAGCGGCTCAAACGCGAGCGCAAACTGGATGGGACCGGTGGTGGTGAGCACAACCGGGGGCGTGGATCTTGGCGTCTATAACGATGACCGCGCTCTGGTCGTGCCGTTTGATAATGACGATTTTGTTCGTTACAACGCGATGTCCATCAACAGCAGCAGTGTGAGCTACGAGGTGGGCGCGTTTTATGACAACACCACCCGCAACGGGCTGGTTGTGGGCTCGGTCACACATGATACCTGGAAGAGCGGGGTTTGGTTTAACGGCTCAAACAACAAGCTCAACCAGATGAACGTGTACGGCGGCGCGACTTCGCCGTGGGACGTCATGCCACACGGGTTCGTTACCGGAAACGTCATTTCGTCACCGACTATGTTTGTGGGTTTTGGTAACGACTGGCGGACGGTGCTGGAAAATTACGCCGCGGAAAATGCGGAATTCGCCCCGCCGCTCGTGTGGACCAACGGTGTGCCCTTCGGCTGGAACAGTTGGGGCGTCACGAATTACGAAAGCCACATCAGCTATGCCGCCGCGATTGCCGTTTCAGATTCCATCCATACGAACCTTCAGTCCTGTGGTTTTGCCGATCAGGGTACAGTTTATGTGAACCTCGATAGTTACGGGACCTATAACCTGAGCAGTTCGCAATTACAAAGCTTCGTCAGCCATTGCCATGCTAATGGCCAGAAAGCAGGCATCTATTTTACTCCGTTTACGTATTGGGGCACGCTGGCCCAATCCAGCAATCAGGCCGTGCCCGGTTCCGGTTACTATTTCAGCGACATCCTGCTCCGCGACACCAACGGAAACGCCATTTCCTATGACGGCGCGTTGGCCCTCGACCCGACTCATCCCGGGACGAAGGAGATGATTCTCAATCAAGTCGGCGGTTTCATCGCCGACGGCCTTGATTACCTCAAGGCGGATTTTCTGTCGCACGGCGCGCTCGAAGGCGTTCACTACGACACCACCGTGACCACGGGCGTTGCGGCTTACAATCAAGGAATGCAATTCCTGCTCAATCAGGTGGGGGGCAAAATGTTCATCAGCGAATCCATCGCGCCGCTTTTTCCGTATCAATACGGCGACAGCCGGCG
This sequence comes from Candidatus Sulfopaludibacter sp., assembly GCA_035508155.1. GTDB lineage: Bacteria > Verrucomicrobiota > Verrucomicrobiia > Limisphaerales > UBA11358 > UBA11358. Next base: position 13,989 of record DATJNM010000060.1, read on the forward strand.
CATTGCCTGCGACGCCTACACGTCGTTCATTTCCAACACGGAATACACGATGAATTCCGTGACCTACGGCTGGTGGCTGGACGGCTTATATCCCTTCAACGATCCCGACCTCATGGTTTTCGACAACGGTCCGAACGCCAACGAAGACCAAAGCCGCCTTATCAACTGTGCGATTACCGGGGTGTTCCTCAACGGAAGCATTCTGACCAATTCCGGCAGCATCGCCTTGGCGCAGACCTATTTGACCAACGCGGCCATTAACGCTGTTGCGCGGACCGGCCGGACCTTCACTCCGGTCGAGGGCAACACTGGTCCCAATGCCGCAAATATCTTCGTGCGACAGGACGGCGCAACGTGGTGCATCGCCGTTTTCAATTACACGTCCGGCGCCACGAACGAAACTGTGAGCCTGAGCCGCGCGGGCCTGCCGCCGGGAATTTTCACCGCCACCAATCTGTGGGATGGAACAATCAGCACGGTTTCCAATTCCTTCAGCGTAAGCCTGAATGCCCGGCAGGCCAAACTATTTCGCCTTGGTCTCGCGGGCGGACTGCCTTTGCCGGAATTTGTCGCGGTTACGCCGACAGGCGTCAACGGGATTATTTTCACTGGCAGCAATGGCGCTCCGGGGTGGACGTATCGCGTGCTGGTTTCGACCAATCTGGTGTTGCCCGCGTCGCAATGGCTGCCCATGGCGACGAATGCGTTTGATGCCGACGGCAATTTCAATTTTACGGACAGCGTGGCCCCAGGCTCGCCACAGCGGTTTTATTTATTGGAAACACCGTAGAACGAGGCGCAGCTGGGGTGCCTGATTAAAACGAATAGCGCTCCGGGGCCAATCGGTGCATAACGCGAGCCCAGGCGAACCGGGCGTTACTCACTGCGCAAAAGATTGCAGTATGGTTCGTATTCGTTAAATTGGTCCACAGTTTCAAAAATAACCCAATTTCCAACTAGTCGTCCTGTTTGTGAAGTGGCGAGAGAAGCATGAAGGGTTCGCAGGCCAACGTCTGGTGGTGCTCCCAAGGCCCATTATGACCTCGGCTTTACAGTATCCGCTGCTCAAACAACTGTTGCCAACTGATGCGGGATATTATCCCAAGGCCCAGGGGCATGTCTGCCAACGCGAGCACGGATGCCCGGAAGCGATTTTCATATATTGTGCCGAAGGCAATGGCTGGTGCGAGATAGCCAGCCGCCGGCACGAGGTGACCCGGAACGAATTGCTGGTGGTGCCGGCGTCCACGCCTCACGTTTATGGAGCTGCAAAAAAGACGCCCTGGACGATTCATTGGTTTCATGCGGTCGGATCGAACGTGCCGATTTATCTGGAACGGCTCGGTGTCACCCCCCAAAGACCGGTGGTGCCGTTGGGTGGTAATGTGCAACTATTCTCGCTTTTTGAAGAAGTTTTGGAAAGCCTTGAGCACGGCTTTACCCTCACCCACCTGATATATGCCGCGCATTCGCTCACACACCTCATGGGATTGATCCTGCGTTACAAGGACGAGTTTGGTTATGGTGAGACGACCGTCCGGGAGCGAGTGGAAAAAAGCATCGAATTCATGAAGGGCCACCTGCGCGAACCGTTGAAAATCGCTACGCTCGCCGCACTGGTAAATCTGTCACGATCGCATTACACAACTCTTTTCCGCCGGGTGACCGGTTATGCGCCGCTGAGTTATTTGAATCATCTGCGCATGCAACAGGCCGTACAACTCCTGAACACCACCGATTTGTCCATCAAACGAATCAGCGATCAACTTGGTTTCTCGGAGCAATTCTATTTTTCACGTGCGTTCAGAAAAATGCACAACCATTCACCATCGGAGCACCGACGCCGGTATGGCAGCTGACCGCTTCAAAACCCGGGAGCATGCCAGAGGGAGAACCCGGCGGCCTGGAACCGGTCAAATATCCATGCATACTGTTAGAATGTCCATTCCATTTCCCGGCAGTATCTGGGAAATTTATACAGAGTTTTTGCCATGATCGGTGATGTGTTTGACATTCCGGCAGGAATCTGGAATGCGTGGTAATTTCAAAAACAGGAAGATCCAATTCTGCCAGCGATGAGTACAGGGAATGACCAATCATGTTATAGAATGGACCGGGGCAAAGCGGCCAGGGCATCAACTACCGGGCACGGTGTCCCTCCGGGAAACTATGAAACCGGCAGGTCGGAAGTTGGATCGCTTCTGGCTCGTTTTATCTTCCGGCGATATTTTTAGAACATGATTGCCGTAACTCAAAGTGAACCAGTGAGGCTGAAGGCCGAACTCGGCTCCGGTTATGTTTGGCTTATCGCAACGGTTGCGGCGATGGGTGGTCTGCTGTTCGGCTGGGATTGGGTGGTCATTGGCGGGGCAAAACCATTTTTCCAGAGATATTTTGAATTGACCAGCGACGCTCAAATTGGCTGGGCAAACAGTTGCCACCTGGTTGGCTGTCTGGCCGGCGCCCTGGGCGCCGGCGCGCTCAGTGATAAGTTCGGCCGCAAGCGGCTGCTCATCGTCGCCGCGATGCTTTTTGCCGTGACTTCTCTGGGCAACGCATTGGCCGGCAGTTTCGTCGTCTTTATCACGTGGCGTATTTTTGGCGGGGTGGCCATCGGTTTGGCATCCAACCTTTCGCCGATGTACATCGCCGAAATTGCACCGGCGGTGATGCGCGGCAGGCTCGTCGCCATCAATCAGCTCACGGTGGTTATTGGCATTCTGCTTGCCCAATATCTGAACTGGTTTCTGGTGCGCAATCTGCCGCAGGGTGCAACCGATGAATTCATCCGCACCTCCTGGTTCGGCCAACAGGGATGGCGCTGGATGTTTGGCCTGACCGCTGTACCGTCCCTGTTATTTTTTGTCGGGATGTTGTGCGTTCCCGAAAGCCCGCGTTGGTTGGTGAAAAACGGGGATGCAAATGTGGCTCGCGGAATTTTGGCGAAAATCGGCGGCGAAAAATATGCAATTGCCGCCACTACGGAAATTCAATCCACGCTGACAAGTGAGGAAATCCAGCATGTGCGATTTGCTGATCTGTTCGAACCTAAAATGCGGCGGGTAATCGTTCTGGGGGTTGTACTCGCCGTGTTTCAACAATGGTGCGGGATCAACGTCATCTTTAATTACGCCGAGGAAATCTTTCGCGCTGCCGGCTATGACATTTCGACCGTACTCAAAAATATTGCCTGGACCGGTTCGGTGAATTTGCTCTTTACATTTGTCGCACTCGCAGTCGTGGATCGCGGCGGAAGGCGGTCCCTGATTCTGTTTGGATCGGCGGCGCTGGCAATCATCTATCTTGCTTTGGGTTTTTGCTATTTCGGCGGCGTCAAAGGCTTGCCCATGCTGCTGCTCGTGTTGGCGGCGATCGGATCGTACGCGATGTCACTCGCGCCGGTGGTTTGGGTGGTCATTTCCGAAATTTTCCCCAATCGTATTCGAGGCGCAGCCATGGCCGTGGCCGTTTCCTCGCTCTGGATCGCCTGTTTCCTCCTGACTTTCTCATTTCCCATTTTGAATGAAAAACTTGGTTCGGCGGGAACGTTCTGGCTGTATGCCGGAATCTGCGTTGCCGGATTTCTGTTCGTCAAATTCAAACTCCCGGAAACCAGGGGCAAAACGCTCGAACAAATTGAACGCGAACTGGTGGATTAGATTTTGCATCATGAGCCGGGCGAACATTTTGGAAGTGGGTGAGAACACGAAAGTGGTCGAAGCGCCTTCGCGCCTGTATAACGGTGGTATGAAAGCCGCCGATAAAGTGCAAATACGCGTGGAGGATTTGGTGCTGCCCACTTATCTGCCGGCATCGCCGGACAAGAACCCGATGTTTCTGGAAAAGCGCGTATACCAGGGCAGCAGCGGCAAAGTATACCCGCTGCCGTTCACAGACCGCATCGCGGAAAAACCACGGGACCGCAAGTGGCAAGCCGTCCGGATCGAAAATGAATTTATCCGCGTGTTGGTGTTGCCGGAAATCGGCGGTCGCATTCATAGGTTCCAGGACAAAACCAATGGTTACGATTTGATTTACCATCAGCCTGTCATCCAGCCGGCGCTCGTCGGTTTGGCCGGCCCATGGATTTCCGGTGGTATCGAGTTCAACTGGCCGCAGCATCACCGGCCTTCAACATTTTTGCCGGTGGACATTGAAATTGAACAGCACAGTGACGGTTCAAAGACCCTCTGGTGCGGCGACCACGACCCCATGTGTCGCATGAAGGGCATGCACGGCATCTGTCTGCATCCCGGCAAGGCTTATCTGGAACTCAAGGTTCGCGCCTACAACCGCACGCCGTTCGTTCAGACGTTTCTTTGGTGGGCAAACGTCGCCACGCGCGTGCATGAGGCCTATCAAAGTTTCTTTCCGCCGGACGTTTATTACGTGGCTGATCACGCGCGGCGTTCGATCAGCGAATATCCTTTATGCCGAGGGCGTTATTACGGTGTGAACTACGGTGAGCGTGGCCGAATGGGTGTTCCACCAGGCGAACGACCGGCCAATTTCATTCCGCCACATTGTGGAGGTAAATCTCCGATTGTTTACAGGGCGAATGATTTGTCGTTTTACGCGAATATTCCAGTGCCCACTTCTTACATGTGCCTGGGCAGCAAGGAGGATTTCTTCGGGGGTTACGATCATAAAGTACAAGCCGGCATCATCCACCTCGCGAACCATCACATCGCGCCCGGTAAAAAACAATGGACCTGGGGCAACCACGAATTCGGCTATGCCTGGGATCGCAACCTGACCGGTCCTGACGAAAAGGGCGAGTTTGCCCCCTACATCGAAATCATGGCTGGCGTCTATACGGACAACCAGCCTGACTTTAGCTTTTTGCAACCCGGGGAAACAAAATCATGGAGTCAGTACTGGTATCCCATTCAACGAATCGGGCCGGCGCAGCACGCGAATCTTGATGCGGCCATTGGTGTAAGCCTGGCCAAAGCGCAATTGCGGCTTGGGGTTGCGGTCACGTCTCAACAGACCGACATTGCCGTCACAGTTACGGCGAGAAAGAAACAACTGGCCCGTTTCACGCGTAATCTCTCACCTGCCAATCCGCTGGTTGAGCAGATTAAAATCTCCAAAGGCATTGCCCCGACGGATTTGTGCATTCGGGTTCAAGACCATGCCGGCCGGGAATTGATTTCGTATCAACCACAGCCTCACATGCGAGGGGATATCCCTTTGTCAGCCACGGAACCTCCGGCGCCAGAAGAAATCGCCGGCAATGACGAGCTGTTCATCACCGGCCTGCATCTGGACCAATACCGGCACGCCACCCGTTCACCGGTGATTTACTGGCGGGAGGCGTTGCGCCGTGATCCATTGGATTCGCGGTGCAATAACGCGCTGGGACTGTGGCGCCTGCGGCGAGGCGAATTCGCGGAGGCCGAAAGCCACTTCCGGCAAGCGGTAACGCGCCTCATCCGGCGTAACCCAAATCCTTACGATGGCGAGCCGTATTACAACCTCGGTTTGTGTCTGCGTTATCAGAAGCGCGACGCGGAAGCTTATGATGCGATTTATAAGGCGACATGGAACCAGGCCTGGGCGGCAGCAGGGTATCATGCCCTGGCGGAGATTGATTGCGTCCAAAAAGACTGGACGGCGGCTTTGGAACACCTCGAACGTTCGCTGCGTTGCAGCGCCGACAATCTTCGCGCAAGAGACCTGAAGGTGATTGTGCTTCGCAAGCTGAATCGGGCCAGCGAAGCGAACGCGTTCCTGCAGGAAACCCGGAAACTTGACCCGCTTGACTGGTGGGCGCGACGCCTCGACGGTGAAACTCTGACCTGCGATTTACAGGCGCAACTGGACATCGCCCACGATTACGCGCGCGCAGGTTTTTGGGACGAGGCGGCTGGCGTTTTAGAGAATGCGGGGGCGACGGCCCGCGATTTGCCCGACCAAAACTGGGGCGCGCTGCCGCTGATTCATTACACGCTCGGCTGGTTGGAGGAAAAACGGGGCAACCCGTCGGCCGCGTTGAAGGAATTCAAGCGCGCGGCGGCCTCAGCGCCCGACTACTGCTTCCCGTCGCGGCTGGAGGAAATGGAGATCTTTGAATCGGCCATACGCGCCAATCCCAAGGACGCGCGCGCTCCTTATTATCTGGGCAATCTGCTTTACGACCGCCGGCGGCACGAGGAAGCTATTCGTTGGTGGGAGCGGAGCGCAAAACTTAACGGGGATTTTTCCATTGTCTGGCGCAACCTCGGCATCGGCTATTTTAACGTCCGCAAGCAACCGGCGAAAGCCCGCGCCGCTTACGAAAAGGCGTTTAACGCCAATCCTTCCGATGCCCGGTTGTTTTACGAACGCGACCAGCTTTGGAAACGATTGAGTAAAAAACCGGAAAAGCGACTGCGCGAATTGGAGAACTATCCCGATCTCGTCCGGCAACGGGATGATTTGAGCGTTGAACTGTGCGCGCTTTACAACCAAACCGGCCAGCCCGAAAAAGCGGGTCAATTGATTTCCAGCCGGCAATTTCAGCCGTGGGAAGGCGGCGAAGGCGGTCCGCTCGGCCAGCACGTTCGCGCGCAACTGGCCTTGGGCTGCGCCGCCCTGGCCAAAGGTGACTTCGCCGCCGCCCGCTCGCATTTCGAACTGGCCCTGACCGCGCCGCGCAATCTGGGCGAGGCCAAACATCTATTGGCCAACCAAAGCGACATTCATTACTGGCTGGGTTGCGCGCTGGCCGGAGCCGGCGCGGGCAAGGCCGCGCGCGCTCATTGGCAATCGGCAGTGACTTTCAAGGGTGATTTCCAGGAAATGAGCGTCCGCGTCTTCAGCGAGATGACCTATTACTCCGCGTTGTCGTGGGAAAAGCTCGGCTGGCGCGCCAAGGCCAAAAAGCTTTTCCGTGATTTGCTGGTCTATGCGCAAAGACTTCAGAAATCGCGGGCAAAAGTTGATTATTTCGCCACTTCGCTGCCGACGATGCTGTTGTTTGAGGACGATTTGCAGTTCCGGCAGGAAACGGCCGCACTCTTCCTGCAGGCGCAGGCCCAGCTGGGCTTAGGTAAAAAGGCCAGGGCAAACTCGCTGTTGAGAACGGTGCTTCGGCGCGACCCGAATCATGCCTTTGCCGCCGATTTTTTAAACGGAAAACGAAGCCCTGAGACGGGGGTCACCCGAATCCACGGTTTAACGAGAGCAGTTGGGCGAGATTTAACATTCTTGACCAAATAATTTTCAACGACAGCCCGTTGGTTGCTGAGAGGCTTATGAGAGTCGAATTGCCAATGAATCATTTCGCCGTACGGCGTGAACAAGGCTTTGAGATTTACGTGCTCAGAAATGAACATGTCGAACTCGCGGTGGTGCCGGAACTGGGGGCGAGAATCATTTCTCTGAAGAATCTTCGGACGGGTCGCGAATGGTTGTGGCACCCACGCGGCACTTTAAAGCTATTTCGGAACCGGGTTGGCGAGGATTTTTCGCTGAGTCCGCTTGCCGGCATGGACGAGTGTTTTCCTACGGTCGCACCGTGCCGCTGGCGGGATCGAGAGCTGCCCGATCATGGCGAGGTTTGGAGTGCCCCATGGACGGTGGACGTCATGGCTTTAGAGCGGGGAATATTGCACACGAGCATTAAATTACGCGTTTCGCCCTTTGAACTGTCGCGAAAAATCGAGTTGCGGCGCAACGAGGTCCAAATTGGCTACCGGTTGAACAACGGCAACACGGTGGAGGAACAGTTTTTATGGACGCTGCATCCTCTGCTGCGATTGGAAACCGGCGATCACCTGGAGTTGCCCGCTTCGACCCGCGCGCTGCTGAATGGCGAGAACTGGGTGGATGCGATTGATTCGGCCATTCCCGGGAAAAATTGCGCGAAAGTTTTTGCGATGCCGGTCAACGAAGGCTGGGCCACCATCCATAACCGGGAGACGGGTGATCGCCTGGGGTTCACGTGGGACCCTGCGGAGAACAGTGCCTTGGGGTTGTGGCTGACGCGTGGCGGCTGGCATGGACATCATCATTTCGCCATCGAGCCGACGAATGGCGATGCCGACGCACTGGCCTCAGCCGCGGAACGGAAACATTGCGGCACGGTACCGGCTTCGGGGTCGGTTCATTGGCAGATTTGCCTTCGCGTAGGCTCGTAATTTTCTTTGATGCGAAACAGGCTCGATATTGTTCGCCGAAGCGTGGCCGGGGGCCGGATGGCTTTTGACCAAAAAGGTCAAGTCTTTTCCCTAAAAGTCCATTGGGGGGATTTTGATTTGAAGATATGATTGCCGAAGTTACATCGAAATTTTGCCCGACCAGCCAAATTCCCACCCGGCCATTTAATTCATGATGAAATTCCGGCTTCTTAAATGTTTTCTGGCAACGATGCTGATTGGTATCGCGTCGGTGGTATCTGCTGAAACGATGTGGCTTTCATCGCTGGATCTGAGGGAGATGACCACGGGCTGGGGCGTGGCCAAGGCGGATCGTGAAATTGTCGGCGGCCCGCTGAGCATTCACGGTAAAAAGTTTGATCACGGCGTCGGGACGCACGCGACCAGCAAATTCCGGGTGGCTTTGAACGGAAACGCCACGCGCTTCACTGCGGAAGTAGGGGTGGATGACAGCGCGGGCGGTCAGGGTAGCGTGGAATTTATTGTCATGGGAGACGGGAAAACACTTTGGGCCAGCGGTGTGCTCAGAGGTGGCGAAGCTGCCAAACCTGTTGACGTGAATCTTGCCGGCATCCAAACATTGGTTTTGCGCGTGACCGATGGCGGTGATGGTGAAAGCAACGACCATGCAGATTGGGCGAACGCGAAAATAGAAATGAAAGAGGACGCGCCGGTCGCGCTGCCGCCCTACGAGGTATTCAAGCTGAAAACCAGGAGCTTTGTCGTGACGTTTCAAGTGGGTGATGACGGACGGCTTTATCAGTTGCCGATCGGCGCGAATGATCCGACCGCCAAACTTTCCCGGGACGATGAGTTTTATCCACAGGCCGGAGACGGTTATGTCTGGGAACCGGCGCTGCAGGTGATTCATGCGGACGGCAACACTTCAACGGCGCTGCTGTATGATGGACTGACGCGGACCAAGGAATCGGCGGGGATGGAGTTAACACGCGTTCGTTTGCACGACCCGGCTTACCCGTTTGAAGTCACGCTTTGTTTCCGGACCCACGATGCGGAGGATGTGATTGAGGAATGGACGGAAATCCGCCACCAGGAATCCGGCCCGGTAACGTTGAAACGCATGGCTTCCACCTCGTTGCTACTGACAACCAACGTCTATCTAACGCATTTCTTCGGCGACTGGGCCAAAGAGATGATAAATCCGATTACCGAGCCAATTACTCCGGGCACAAAGGTGCTGGACTCCAAACTGGGTGTGCGCGCGGATCAATTTCAGAATCCTTCCTTCATCCTGTCGCTGAACGGAAAAGCCGCCGAGACCAACGGCGAAGTTCTGGCCGGTTCACTGGCCTGGTCGGGGAGTTTTCAATGTGAGTTCGACGATAATGGCCAGGGCATTCGCGCTTTGTGTGGCGTCAATCCGTTCGCCTCGGCGTATCATTTGAAGCCCAAGCAGACCTTTGTCACACCGATGATGATCTGGACGTGGAGCACGCAGGGACTGGGTGACATGAGCCGAAAACTGCACGACTGGGCGCGCGATTTTGGCATGCGCGACGGTCACCAAACGCGGACGGTCCTCTTGAACAACTGGGAGGCGACCGGGTTCGAATTTGATTTCAATCGTATCGTCAGTCTTTTTGATCCGGCCAAGGAGATGGGGGTGGAATTGTTTCTGCTGGACGACGGCTGGTTTGGGAACAAATACCCGCGGGTCAGCGATAATGCCGGGCTGGGTGATTGGCAACCCAATCGTCAACGCTTCCCCAATGGTCTGGCACCGCTGGCCGCGGAGGCTGTGAAACGCGGTTTGCGTTTTGGCATCTGGATGGAGCCAGAAATGGTGAATCCGAACAGCGAACTGTTTCACGAGCATCCCGATTGGGTGATCCGCCAGCCGAAACGCGAATTGGAACTACAGCGCAACCAATTGGTCCTCGATCTTACCCGTCCGGCCGTGCAGGACTTCGAGTGGAAAACCATCCAAAGCATTTTGAGTGTCCCGGGCATCACCTATGCCAAGTGGGATTGTAACCGCTATCTCACCCAGCCGGGTTCGCCCTATCTGGCGCCGGACCGGCAATCCGATTTGTGGATTGATTACGTCCAGGCGCTGTATGCGCTCATGGACAAGACGGCTAAAACGTTTCCCAACACTGAACTCATGCTGTGCTCCGGTGGCGGCGGGCGGGCGGATTACGGGGCGTTGAAGTATTTCCAGGAATTCTGGCCGAGCGACAATACCGACCCCACTATTCGCGTGCTGATGCAATGGGATTATTCCTACTTCTTCCCGGTGATGGCGATGGCCAGTCACGTTACGCATTGGGGCAACCGGCCGATGCATTTCGCCTGTAGTGTGGCTATGAGCGCGCGGTTTGGTATGGACCTTGATCTCACGAAGTTGCCGCCTCGGGACAAGGCCATTTGTGCAGGGGCCATCAATGCCTATAAAAGAATCCGCGACGTGACGACGTTGGGGGATTTATACCGGTTGGAAGACCCGCACGAAGGGTTCCGCGGCGCGCTGGATTTTGTGTTACCGGATCGTTCGCGCGCGGTAACGTTTGTGTTTCAATTAAAAGAGGGCCAGAACATGCCGGTGTTTCCCCGGGGGCTCGACCCCGGCCGGCGCTACACGATCCATGAATTGAATCCCGATCCCGGCCGAGCCGCGATGCCGGAGGAAGGCAAGACGTTCACGGGCGAGGAATTAATGCGCACTGGCATCATGCCCTCATGCTCACAAGCCGTGGAGGCTTGTGTGGTTGAATTGGATTCCACTAGCGGGGCGTCGTCAGAGAACAAATGAAACAAATCACCCTGATTGTCAGTCTGGTTTCTTTGCCGCGCGGGTTCGGTGTGGACATCATGAAGAATTGATTTCCTTTGAATCACCGGCCGACCATGGAACGAAGAATCAACAAACGACAGTTTTTAACCACAACCATAACCGCCACGGCCGCCGCTTTGGCGTGGGAACCACTGGTTTCACTTTGCCATGCCGATGCCGCTCCCGTTCTCCGACGGCTGAGTATTAGCGGTGACTGGCAGGTTTCGCAGGCCGGCCAGAACGACTGGATTCACGCGAAAGTACCCGGGTGTATTCACACCGATCTTCTGGCAGCGGGAAAGATTCCCGACCCATTTTATCGTGAGAACGAGAAAGCCGTCCAATGGGTGGGCCAGTGCGGCTGGCTCTACCGGCGCAAGTTCGGTGTGCCGGAGGAAGTTCTGAAAAATGACCGCGTGTTGCTCCGCTGTGAAGGGCTGGACACGCTGGCCACCATCAAAATCAACGGCCGGGAAGTTGGCCGCGCCGATAACATGTTCCGCCTTTGGGAATTTGATGTAAAATCTGTTTTGCGCGCGGGGGAAAATGCCATCGAGATTTCGTTTGAGTCGCCGTTCGCTTATATCAAGCGGCGTGAAAGTGATCAGGCGCCGGCCAAATGGATCAAAGGGCGCGCCTGGGTGCGCAAGGAGCCGTGTAGTTTCGGCTGGGACTGGGGGCCGGATTTGCCCGGTTGCGGCATCTGGAAAAACATCAGCCTGGAAACTTTCAGCCAGGGCCGCATCGCCGACGTTTTAATCCGGCAGAATCATTCCGAAAAGAAGGTCGCGCTCGACATTGAGGCAACTGTGGAAGTGGTTCGCGAAACGTCCCGGCCATTCAAAATTGGTCTGTCGGTGCTCGACCATGGCAAATCCATTGCCACGACGACGATTGAAGTGTCAAAAGGGCAGGGTCGCGGCCAACTCGAAATCAAACATCCCAAACTCTGGTGGCCGACGGGCATGGGCCAACAACCGCTTTATGAGGTCCACGTCGAATTGCTCGACGCCGAGGGCGATACGCTCGACAGCACCAGCAAGCGTATCGGTTTGCGCGACCTTGAAATCGTTTTGCCGGAAGGCGGGAATCCGCTTCAGTTTCAAGTCAACGGGGTTCCTTTTTTTGCCAAAGGCGGGAATTGGATTCCTTGCGATTCATTTACCAGTCGCGTGACGCCCGGGATTTTGCGCCGTTACGTCGCGGATGCAGCGGCGGGCAATATGAATTTCCTCCGTTTCTGGGGCGGTGGTTATTACGAGGATGACGCGTTATTTGATGCCTGCGATGAAATGGGTATTTGTGTCTGGCTCGACTTCAAGTTTGCCTGCGCTGCATATCCGGCATTTGATGAGGAATTCATGGACAATATCCGGTTCGAGGCGCGTGATAATCTGCTCCGGCTGCGGCACCACCCGTGCATTGCCGTCTGGTGCGGCAACAATGAAATCAGTCTGTCGTGGTGGGAGGGCCCGACCTGGGGGCCCAATCGCATGAGCACGGCGGCGTACGACGAAATGTTCAAGGATTTGATTGCAGGGCAGGTGCACCAATTCGCGCCGCAGGCCAACTACGTTTCCGGCAGCCCTGATTGCGGCGATATCCACTACTGGGAAGTCTGGCACGGACCGAAACTGTTCGACGCTTATCGCACCGTATCCGGATTTATGAGCGAGTTCGGTTTCCAATCTTTTCCAGAGCCGAAGACCGTTCGTGCGTTTACGAATAAGGAAGACCGCGCCTCCTTGGTGACGCCGGTCATGAACTGGCATCAGCGCGATGGTAGTGGACATGGAAATGAAATCATTCGCGAAACAACGCTCCGCTATTTTCGTTCCCCCAGGGATTTCGAAAGCGCACTGTGGTTAAGCCAGATTTTACAGGGGTATGGCATCAAAATCGGCGCCGAATGCTGGCGGCAAACAATGCCCAAATCCATGGGCTGTATCTTCTGGCAATATAACGACATTTGGCCGGGCATGAGCTGGTCGTCGGTGGATTATTTTGGCCGCTGGAAGGCGCTGCATTACCTGGCACGCAAGTTTTACGCGCCCATGCTTGTATCCGGACTGGAACATGTGCAGAAGGGAACCGTTGACGTGTTTATCACGAACGATTATCTGGAAGCACATTACGGCAAGCTGATCTGGTGCGTGACCGATTTGGACGGTGAATTGCTTGCACAGGAAACCCTAAGAGTAAAGATCCCCGCGCGGAAAAGCGAAAAGGTCAGGACACTCAATCTTCAGGAACAAATCCAAAAACTCGGAACGAATGAACTTTTGGCGTGGTTGAAATTGGAGGTGGGTGACAAAACGATTTCGGACAACCTGGTATTGCTGGCGCTGCCGAAAGAATTGAAATTACGCGATCCTGAGCTGACGACGACGGTTGATGAATTAAGGGATGGGTTCCTGGTGACGCTCAAATCTGTGAAGCCGGCCCTCTGGGCCTGGCTCGAACTGGAAAACGCGGATGCCAGGTTCTCAGACAATTTTGTTCACGTTGCACCGGGGTCGCCGCAAACGATTTTGGTCCAGCCCAAGCAGTCTTTGAATAAGGATGACTGTGTTAAAGAACTGCGTGTTCGCAGCTTGTTCGACACCTATTTATGAGCTTCCGGCCATGATGGAGAAATTAAGAGGTATTCAATTAATATTAATATGGATCGCGGCGCTCTGTGCCGGGCCGATGATGACCGTGGCTTCTGCCTTGGTTGAGAGCAATTCCTGGTCGTTGCTTTCTCCCGATGGACAATGTGAAATCATCGTTTCCCTGGCCAACGACGGCAGCCTGAGCTATCAGGCTTCGTATGCTGGAAAGGTTGCAATTCGGAAATCGCCGCTCGGACTGCGGCGCGACGATCAGAATTTTGAGCAGGAACTCATTTCGGAAAAAGCCGGGAAAATCACCAGTCGATGGGAAAAGTATGAATTGTTCGCTGGTCTTCAGCCGCGAGTGAATCATCTTTTGCGCTTTCGTAACCTGGTATTCCGCAATGTCGGCGGGGCTATCATTGAAATTGAGCTGGCTGCCAGCGATGAAGGTGTTGCTTTCCGATATTGCTTTCCTGAAACCAACAGCCTTGTTCACGTTGTGGAATCTGAACTGACAGGTTTCGATTTGCCGATGAACTCTCGCGGCTGGCTACAGCCGTTCCATGCGGCGGGTCCTTACACTCCGGCTTACGAAGATTTTTATTTTCATGTTTCACCCGGCGATCCACCGCCGGATTCGCGGCAGAAGGCAGTGGGCTGGGCGTTTCCGGCGCTGTTTCATGTTCCCGATGCGGCAGCGTGGATCTTGCTGACGGAATCGGGAACCGACAAATCCTATTGCGCATGTCATCTCAACGCGGATTTGTCCGGCGGGCTTTATCGAATCGCATTCCCGCTGGCTGACGAAACCACCCGCGGTTACACCAACCAATTTGGCCCCGAGCCGAGATGGAGTTTGCCTTGGACGATGCCTTGGCGAGTCATCGTGATGGGCAAATCGGCCGGGGACATCGCCTTGGAAACGCTAGTCACCGACCTTGCACCACCATCGCGGATCGCCGACACCTCGTGGATAAGGCCGGGCCGTGCATCCTGGGCTTGGTGGTCGTATCCTGATGGTCCGGACACCACATACCTATTCGACGAGTTTACCGATTTCGCCGCCAAAATGAGTTGGGAATATACTTTGTTCGATGCCGGTTGGTGGAAGCCGGGACTGAAACCCATCGCGGCTCATGCGCGAGCGGAAGGTGTGATGCCGCTGGCGTGGAATTATGCCTCGGATTTTTATGATGCAAACTCGCGGCAGGCTAAATTGGACGAAATGACCAATGCCGGCGTTTATGGCGTGAAGGTGGACTTCTGGTGTTCGGACCGGCAGGAAGCCATCGCCGCGCAGCAGGCATTGATGCGGGACGCTGCCGCTCGGCATATGGTGGTGAATCTGCACGGCTGCACCATTCCGCGCGGCTGGGATCGGACCTGGCCGAATTTTTTGACGTGTGAAGCGGTTTTGGGCAGTGAATCGTATCTCTTTGAGCCGCGTTACACGGAAAAAGCGGCGGAATTGGACACCGTTTTGCCATTCACCCGCAACGCTGTCGGGCCGATGGACCTGACTCCGGTAGCGTGTTCGCCGAAGAAATACGCGCGTACGACGACCGCAGCGCATCAATTGGCTGCTGCGCTTGTCTTTACCTCTGGTATCATTCATTACGCCGACAAACCGGAGTTCTTTGAATCTCTTCCGCCGGAGGTCCTGCAAATTTTCCGCGATGCCCCGGCGCGTTGGGATGAAACACGCTGTCTGGCGGGTGAACCTGGAAAAATCGCCGTGTTTGCTCGCCGCTCCAGCAAAAGCTGGTTTGTCGCTGGCATCAATGGCACCACGAATTCGCTGCCGGTAAATTTGGATTTATCTTCATTCAAGAAATTTCACCAGCGATTAATGGTGACAGAGGGTAAGAATCCTGCCATGCAGGTTGTGGTTGCGCCATTGAAGGATTCAAATGCCTGGCAACATGAAATTCCGCCTCGCGGCGGTTTCATTCTGCGACTGACTGAATAAGAGGCGTGGAAAATGAGGATATGATGATCACCATAGGCAGAATCCTGGCACGAATCGGGGCCGGTTTCAGGATGGGGATAATCCTCTTTTATCCCGCCAACAGATGACTCAACGAAATAGAAACGCCCAGACCAATGCTTAAAATTCCGCCCTTTGAAGAGATTTACGGTCGTCCCCCCCGCTGGATTGTCGCCGCACCGGGCCGCGTAAACGTCATCGGGGAACACACCGATTACAACGATGGCTTTGTCCTGCCCATGGCCATCGAACGTTACGCTGTAATGGCGGCGGACATTTCCTCCTTCATGCCGCCAAGGATTATAATTAGCGATGCGCACAGGGGTGACACGGCCCAAATCGATCTTTCCAGGCCGGTTGTCAAAGCCGACCCTCGTTGGTCCAATTACATTCGGGGGGTGGTGGCCGGGTTTCAAAATCTCGGGCTGACCGTTCCTGCAATGGATATTTCACTCGTTAGCACCGTACCCCTGGGGGGCGGTTTGAGCAGCAGCGCAGCGTTGGAGGTTTGCACCGCCACCTTGTTGGAAGCGGCGATTGGAACAAAACTGGATCCGGTCGAAAAAGCACTGCTGTGTCAGCAGGCCGAACACAAATTTGCCGGTGTACCGTGCGGCATCATGGACCAGTTTATTTCAGTAATGGGCCAGAAAAACCATCTGCTCCTGCTCGATTGCCGCTCGCGCCAGACTACGCTGGTACCGATGGATGATCCCTCTGTCGCATTGCTGGTCATTAACACCAACGTCAAACATGAGTTAAGTGGGGGTGAATATGCCGAGCGCCGGACGCAATGTGAAACCGCGGCCAAAATCCTTGGCATTCCATCGCTGCGTGATGCCACTCCCGAGGCCTTGGAACGGGCAAGGCGGAAAATGGATCTCATCACTTTCCGTCGCGCGCACCATGTTATCAGCGAAAACGAGCGCACGCTTCAGGCCGTTGAAGAAATCCGCAATTCCAATTGGCCGGTAGTGGGCCAGCACATGTATCGCAGTCATTATTCTTTGCGCGACGATTTTGAAGTCAGTTGCAAGGAACTGGATGCCGTTGTGGACATTTGCCAGTCTATCGGCATCGAGGGAGGAGTTTACGGCTGTCGTATGACCGGTGCCGGCTTTGGCGGGAGCTGTGTGGCCCTGGTCAAGGCGGAGGCCGGCGACAAGAGCAGCAAGCGTATTGCCGCTGCTTACAGACTCGCCACCGCCGGTGCTGAAACAAAAAAAACCATCGAGGCAACCATCTTTAGCTCCCGCCCCGCATCCGGCGCAACCGTAATCCAAGGTTAGATGACAAGCCGTGTCATATTACGAACCGTATGAACCGTAAAGTCAGAAAAACGGCTGGGCCGCTGCCTGTTCTTCCCTCTTCGGACATTGACTTTGCCCGCATTCCAGGGTATTGGCTCCTGTCCCCCGGCAAAACCTCGCTCAACAAACACACCCTGAGCCTGCTAATCCGCCCACTCTGACATGAACTTTGACGTCAGCCTCCACCCGCACCGTCGGTTTAATCCTTTGCTCGGTCAGTGGGTGTTGGTTTCGCCCCATCGCACAAAGCGACCATGGTTGGGACAGGTAGAAAGGAACACTCCCGATCAGCGTCCGGCGTATGATCCGAAATGCTATCTTTGTCCCGGTAACCCGCGAGCCGGGGGAGATGGCAATCCGCCTTACGCTTCCACCTATGTGTTTAACAATGACTTCTCCGCACTGTTACAAGACAGACTTGGTACGGCGAACGCCACCAACGGACTTCTGCGCATGGATCCGGTACGGGGTGAGTGTCGAGTCATTTGTTTTTCGCCGCGCCACGACCTGACACTGGCGCAAATGTCCGTGCCCGACATCCGCAAGGTGGTTGAGACCTGGGTCGAACAGTCCATGGAATTGGGAGCCCGGTATCCCTGGGTACAAATTTTTGAGAACAAGGGCGCAGTCATGGGTTGTTCCAATCCTCATCCCCACGGTCAGGTCTGGGCGGGGAACTTTCTTCCGAACGAAATCGCCGGGGAGGATCTGAACCAAAAGCTGTATCGAGACAGATATAATTCGCCGCTGTTGTTCGATTATGCCCTTCTGGAATTAACTGAAGCAAAACGCGTGGTGATTCACAACGCGCATTGGCTGGCAGTGGTACCATTCTGGGCGGTCTGGCCATTTGAAATATTACTGTTGCCACGACGTCACATTCTGCGCTTGAAGGATATATCGGAAGGCGAAAGGATCGCGTTGTCGGCAATATTAAGTGCGTTGCTGATCCGCTACGATAATCTATTTGAGACATCGTTTCCTTATTCGATGGGCTGGCACGCTGCGCCCAATGCCAAAGGCGATTATTCGCACTGGCAGTTGCACGCACATTTTTACCCGCCATTGCTCAGGTCGGCCACAGTCAAAAAATTCATGGTCGGTTACGAAATGCTGGCCGAGCCCCAACGCGATTTGACGGCCGAACAAGCGGCTCAACGGTTGCGGGAGGTGTCGGCGTCTCATTTCCTGGAAAAGATGACTTGACCTGACCAACGCCGAAGTGCTCGCCATGAGTTTTAACAGAGACACGCTTGTTAATTATCGTTCACCGAAGGATAGTGCACGACGCCGGGGCCGGATGCTGCCATTGTCATTGTTATGAATTCACTTTTCTCCACCTGTCTGGCGCGATTCATTATCGTTGTTGTCGGGCTGCTCGGCCTGCCACTGTTGGCGGCGGACGATCAGTCGTCTCTATCCGAAACAACGGTCTGGTCCGACGCTCCGGCAAGGAATTTTACCGAATCCTCCCCCATGGGCAACGGCCGGCTGGGTGCGATGATGTTCGGTGGGGTGGCTGAAGAGCGGATTGTGCTGAACGAAAGTTCAGTGTGGTCCGGTTCGCGTCAGGACGCCGACCGGCCGGACGCGTACCAATATCTCCCCGATATCCGCCGCCTGTTGCTTGCGGGGAAAAATGTCGAGGCCGAGGCGTTGGTCAACGCTCACTTTACCTGCAAAGGTCCCGGTTCCGGCGGCGCGCAGTATGGCTGTTACCAGGTCCTCGGCAATTTGCATCTAAGGTTTGAGGGCGACACCAATGCGCCGGTTGAAAATTACCGGCGCGTGCTGGATCTCGGCAAGGCGGTGACGCGCATGGAATACCAGCGTGGCGGTGTGACCTTACGGCGGGAGATGTTCGTGAGCGCGCCGGACCAGGTGATGGTTTTGCGTCTAACAGCGGATCAATCCGGACGGATTTCCTTTGATGCTCGCCTTGACCGCCCGGAGCGTTTTGAAACGGTGGCCGATAAAAGCAATGAATTGCTGATGACCGGTCAGTTGGACAATGGCACGGATGGCAAGGGCGTGAAATACGCGGCGCGCGTTCGCATCTTGAATCAGGGTGGTGACGTTTCCACGACTGGAAATGATTTGCACGTCAGCAAAGCGAACGAAGTCGTGGTGCTCGTCACGGCCGCGACGGATTATCGTGGCTTTGCCGGACGGCAGACCAAGGACCCATTGGCAGCTTCGCTTAAAGACATGAACCGGGCGGCCGATAAGTCTTACGAGGCTTTGCGAGAAGCGCACATCGCAGATTACCAGAAATACTTTAACCGCGTTTCACTTCATCTCGAACCGGCTGACCTGAACGAAGCCAGCCTGCCGACGCCGAAACGAATCGAATGGGCCAAAGTGAACGGCGGCGATCCGAGCCTGGCGGCCCTGTATTTCAATTTTGGCCGTTACCTGCTGATTTCCTCGTCGCGTCCGGGCGGCTTGCCGCCCAATCTTCAGGGCATTTGGGCCGAGGAAATACACACGCCATGGAACGGCGACTGGCATCTGGATGTGAACGTGGAGATGAATTACTGGCCGGCGGAAATCTGCAACCTTTCGGATCTCACGCAACCGCTTTTTGCGCTCACTGCCTCGCTGCAAAGCCCCGGTGAACAAACTGCGCGGGACTATTACAACTCACGCGGCTGGGTGGCCCACGTGATCACTAATCCGTGGGGCTTCACCTCGCCGGGCGAATCCGCTTCGTGGGGCGCGAGTACCAGCGGTTCGGGATGGCTTTGCCAGCATTTGTGGGACCACTGGCTGTTCACGCGGGACAAAAAATTTCTGCGCTGGGCGTATCCGATTATGAAAGGTTCGGCACAATTTTATTCCGACATGCTGATCGAAGAACCGACGCATCATTGGCTCGTGATTGCGCCCGCAAATTCGCCGGAAAATCACTTTGAATTGCCCGATGGCCAGCAAGCAGCGATTTCCCTGGGATCGACCTTTCAATCCGAGATCACGCACTATCTATTCACCGCCTGTATCGAATCCTCAAAAATTCTGGGGATCGACGAGGGTTTCCGGAACAAATTGATTGCCGAGCGTGCGCGGCTCTCGCCTATTCAGATTGGACCGGACGGGCGTGTCATGGAATGGCTGGAACCCTACAAAGAACCGGAACCTCACCATCGCCACGTTTCACATCTTTGGGGATTGTATCCCGGCGACGAGATTTCGCCTTATACCACCCCGGCCCTGGCACTGGCCGCCCGCAAAACCCTGGAAGTTCGGGGTGATGACGGCGTGGGCTGGTCGCTGGCTTTCAAAGCCGCATTATGGGCACGATTGGGGGATGGCAATCGCACCTGGTTGCTCGTACAAAAAGCGCTGGCACCGGCCTACGGTCTGGACATCCGCTACGATGGCGGCGGGGGAGTTTATCCGAACATGTTCGATGCCTGTCCGCCATTCCAAATTGATGGCAATTTTGGCACGACGGCGGCGATTGCAGAGATGCTGTTGCAAAGCGAAAATGGCTTCATTCGTCTATTGCCGGCGTTGCCGGATTCCTGGAAGAATGGCTCCGTTACCGGACTTTGCGCCCGTGGGGGGTTTGAAGTGGGGATGATGTGGCAGGATGGAAAATTGATTTCGGCCAAGATTCGTTCACTCAAGGGCGAACGTGCTTCGGTCAGTTATCGCGGCAGGACCATTGCGCTCAAAATCAAAAGGGGTGAAAGCGTGACCCTGAATGGAAGCCTGGCGGCGGTTCACACGCCATAAGCGCCCACACCCGGATGTCCCCAAATCGGGGCGGCAAGAGTCTGTTATTAACCGGCCAGGCATTTTACCGACCGGTGGATGGGAGCGGTATTCGAGCCATTGTGGATAAAGCAACTGCGCGCTTGAAATGTTCCGGACCTGTGTGAAATATGCGAAAGTCCGAATGAAAAAATTTGTCACGCCTTTCCGGCGACCGCGCGTTGCGCTACTGGTTGAATCTTCCCGTGCTTACGGGCGAGGCTTGCTCTCCGGCGTGGCGAAATTTGTGCGGCAACATGATCCGTGGTCAATTTTCTTTCAGGACCTCAATCTGTGCGATGAAACGCCCGAGTGGCTGGAAAATTGGAAGGGCGAAGGCGTCATCGTGCGTCTGGAAAATTCGGACATAGTAAGTGTTATTCGATGTTTGAAGGTGCCGGCGATCTTTTTACGCCGGGTTGAACCCAAGGCAAAAATACCCTGCATACTTACCGACAATGTGGCTGTTTCACGGACCGGATTTGAACATCTGAAAGAACGTGGTTTTCGCCACTTCGCCTTTTGTGGCTTTAACGGCGCCGATTATTCAGATGAGCGCAAAACCGGCTTTGTTGAGTCGGTAACCCGGGCGGGTTTGCGATGTCATGTTTACGCCGATGCACAAATGTCTTTAAAAAACGATACGGCCAAATACGAGGGTCTGGGATTGAAAGACGGAGGTCGGGTGGCGGCGTGGATCCAGAAGTTGCCCAAGCCGGTCGGAGTGATGGCGTGCAACGACATGCGCGGCCAGCAGATTCTGGACGCCTGTCGGGCGACTCGGGTGGCGGTGCCGGAGGAGGTCGCGGTGGTGGGTGTGGATAATGACGAAGTTGTCTGCAATCTGTCGGATCCGCCGCTTTCGAGCGTCGTTCCCGATACCGAACGGATTGGTTACGAAGCCGCGCTATTACTGTCGAAAATGATGGAAGGCGGGCGCTCCTGGCCGCCGGAAATTCTGATTGAGCCCAAAGGCGTCGTTACCCGGCGCTCCACTGAAGTATTGGCGATGGAAGATCGGCAGATTGCCGCGGTGGCCCGCTTCATCCGCGAGCACGCCTGCGAGGGGATTGATGTCAGCGACGTTTTGCGGGTGATCCCAATGTCTCGCAGTTCGCTGGACCGACGTTTCATCAAAATCCTGGGACGGTCACCCAAGGATGAAATTCTACGCGTCCGCTTGAACCGGGTGAAACAGTTGTTGGCGGAGACCGATTTTCCCCTGTCGCTAATCGCGGAAAAGACCGGCTTTGAACATATCGAATATCTCAGCCGGATTTTTAAGAAAAAAATTGGTATCACCGCTTCTCATTTTCGATCCCATGCAGTCGTTGGAAACGTTGCAGGCAAATCATTGTTCAGTGTAACACGCTTGCCATAAATCAGTGAGCCACATTGCTTCTCCCCGCAATCACCTCCAAAGGCGTTTGCACGGTCTTTGACCAAAAAGGTCAAATCTTTTCCCTAAAAGTCCATTGGAATCAACCGGTCGAAATGTTATAGAATAACAAAATACATTGTGCCTCCTGAAGGACTGTCCTTGGTGGCATCGGAAAAGTAATTCAAAAAACACAACTCAAATCAACTATGAAGACAGCGATATTTTGTGCGCTGAGTGTTAGTGCCGTTACCATGGCCATGAATGCGGCTGACATAAACTGGCAGGCGCCTGCTACAATCTCAGGGACCTCCGACGTCAGCACGTTGGGAACGGTTGTGGGGACGTGGGGACCTGGTGATGATTGGGGAGGGACGAGCCGTTCGGACTACTATCCGGTAAACGGCGTGACTTTTGCCGCATACGGTAGCGGCCCCTTTGGCTCCTGGACAAGCACTTCCGGTCTCGATGACCGCTATGGCAGCTTTGCCAACCCGAACACTGCGGATTCCAACTACAATTATCTTTTGCAAACGGCGATTTACAGTTATGGGGAACCGATTTCACTTACCTGGAGTGGAATGACTCCCGGCGATACCTATCAGCTTGAATTCTGGGTCAATGATGGGCGCAACAACGTGACTGCCGAACGAACTGAAACCCTGACCGGCGGTGCCAATACTTCGGCCCCTTTGGCTTATGGAACCGGCCCCAACGGTACCGGTCCTGGACAATATATTATCGGCACTTTTGTGGCAGATAACAGCGGAATGGAGACGCTTACAGTAAATCCATCTGGCGGCGCCGACATTGGTGCGTCTGCCCAAGTCAACCTGTTGCAACTTCGTGATATTACAAACGTCCCCGAACCCTCGACGGCTGCCGTGTTGGCGGCTGGTGCGGGGGCAATGCTCCTCGGCCTCCGCCGAAAACAAACTTCCGGTCTGTGAGTGCAAGTGATGTTTTACTTTTGATCCCTGGCGGTGTGGAAACCACACCGCCTTTTTATCTGTCGGGGTTCAACACTGATCTGATGGTGGGTCGTTACCTTGCAAAAGGGTGTTCAATATTCTTCACTGAACGAAATCGAAAGACGGGCAGCGAATAATGCCTTAAGGTGAGTTCATAACCACGGAAGTGTAAGCGCATGATCGTAGATCTAAAAAGGACACGGCCCAGCGACGCCGGTGGGTATCGAAATGCCGCCTGTGCCTTTACGTTGATTGAATTGCTCGTTGTCATCGCCATCATCGCCATCCTGGCGGCGATCTTGTTGCCGGCTCTGGCCATGGCGAAATTAAAGGCAATGACCGCTACGTGCCTGAGCAACCAAAGGCAACTCGCCCTGGGCTGGGATATGTATGTGGACGATCATCACGGGAATATTGTTTGTTTTGACACCACGCTTACGGGTGTGAGTGCGAGCGGTGACGCCCCGTGGCGCTATGCCGTCCCCAAACCACCACCGCAAATTCCGTTCAACGAGATAGGAACAGCCGCGGCAGATATCTTGATATTGAATCAAGGTTACAAACAGGGTGGGCTTTATAAATATGCCCCTAACGTCAATGTATTGCATTGTCCGGCGGATTCCCGTGCCAAAAGCGGGTACCCGGGTTCACCGAATGCACCGCCCGGCGTTTTTTCCTGGGGTAGCTACTCCGGCGCGGCAGGGTTGAATGGCACGCCGAATGCGCCGAGCACGCCAATTACCAAACAGTCGGCTATTACACATCCGAGCAAAAGGTATCTTTGGATAGAAGAAAACGATCCTCGCGGTGAAAATCAAGGGGCTTGGGTGATGGGCAACGCGGGCACGGCCACGGCTACGCCGCCATTTTCCGATGCCACCATGGAGGATTCGGTGGCCACGTGGCACGGAAACACCAGCACTTTCAGTTTTGCCGATGGTCATTGCGAAAGCCACCGATGGCTGGATGGTCCCACCATCGCTTTCGCTACCAGCATGGATCCATGGAAATATGCTCCTCATAATCGTGCTCCGGCTGCTCCGACTTTTGCCCAGGCGCCCGACGACGTCTATTTTTTGGCCTACGACTATGCTACTCAACAAAACCCCTGACAAATTTCAACGCCTTTCCCAATCGAAAACAAAATTATGAAAATACAAAATTCACTTCGCTGCCGTTATGGCAGGTTGTTCGCTGCGATCGGCTTAATGTTGGTCGCCGTTATCACGACCCACGCCGATTACAAAAGCACCGTGCTCGGTGACAAGCCGATTGCTTATTTTGTGTTGGATTTGACCATCGACAACAGCGGCACGGCCACTGACTCGTCCGGCAACGGCAATAATTCGGCTTATTACAATATTTATCCCGTGCCCGGCCCGTCGGCTTTCATTCCCAATGCCGCGAACTTTATTGGCGCGTCCGTGGATTCGTACGTTGATTTGAGTACGGCTCCAAACCCCGGCATCTTGAATTTCTGGGGACCGATTACCATGGAAGCTTGGGTCCAATCCACCAACATCACGCAGGGACCTGCCGACATCGTGGGCAAAGGGTATGACTCGACCAAGAATTACGACGAGCTGGTCTTGCGAGCACAACCTGGCGGTACTTTCAGTTATTACGGTGGTACCTATAACAATACGAACGGGGGAGCAAGCGCCAGCGGCGGCCTGCAAACAACCAATTGGACGCATTTGGTCTCCACTTATGATGGAACCAATTGGAATCTGTACGTGAACGGCGTGCTGGTGGGCCAGGGTGGGGACAGTGTGGGCGCGATTAATTTTTCCGATCCCTGGGCGATTGGAACCGGGTCGGCCGACGGCGCCAGCCGATTCTTTCAGGGTAACATCTGCCAGGTGGCGTTGTACACCAACGCTCTGACTCGAAACCAGGTGCTCAACCATCTTTTTATGGGTTCACTCGGAGTTATGCCCAGCAACGCGGTGCCGCTTATTGTGAGCCAACCCCAGCCGCAATCCGTTTATGCGGGAGGGACTGTTACCTTCAGTGTTACGAGCGTAAGTCCGTTGTTGACGACCAACCAATGGTACAAGAACGGCAGCCCTCTAAGCGGGCAAACCAACACTACACTTACGCTGAACAACGTTCAATCTGGCGATGCGACAACCTACAGCGTCCGGGTTGGCAACAGCGTTGGTTTCACTAATAGTGTGTCCGCCACTCTTACGTTGCTGGCGTCCGGGAATTCATTACGGTGGGGGACCAACGCAAATAATACAGGGGGAACTTGGGACGCGGGCACTTCGATCAGTTGGATCAACACCGCCAATAATCAGCAATCGGTCTTCAATACCGGTGATCTGGTGTTGTTTGATGACACAGCGGGGGTGCCCACCAATGTGAACATCAACAGTACCGTGTCGCCCAGTACGATCACGGTAAACTCAAGCACCAATAACTTTACCTTTGGTGGTTCCGGCGCCATCAGCGGCGGTGCCAGCCTGGTCAAGCAAGGCACCAGCACCTTGACCATTGTCAACCCTGGCAATAATTTTACCGGTCCGGTAACCATCGGTAACGGTGTCATCTATGCCGGCAATTTTGCCTTTGGTTCGGTTGCTTCGATCCGGATTACCAATAACGCCACCCTTGATCTTGGCGGCGGACCCATCGGCGGCGACAAGCCGGTTATTGTTTCCGGCACGGGTTTCAATGGCGAAGGCGCGATCTTTAACAGTTATGAAGACTATCCTGTCAGCCAATTAAACATTACGATGGCCGGCGATACCACTTTTGGTTGCACGGCCCGTTGGGATCTGGGCGCCGGTTCGCAAATTTCCGGCCCCTACAACCTGACGATCAACTGGGCGGACACGAACAATCCCTATGGTGAATGGACGACGCTGACCATCGCATCGAATGTGGCCGGCATCACCCTGACTAACGGGAGCAAACTGGGGTCGCATAATATGGACGCAGCATTCCAAAATCCCGCCACAGTGATTACCGTCCAGACCAATTGCCAGTTAATTTTCTGGAATGGCGGGTGGAATGGCACGATTCACCTGTTTGGCGGTGGCCAGGCGTTTCAGTTCGGGGCGCCCGGCACATTCAATGGCGGCAACGTCATTATGGAAAACGGTGCGGTATGGAATACGTATGGCGGTTCGGGTGATCAATCAATCAACATCCCCATTACCTTGAATGGCGTTGCACGTTTTGTGATTGGTGATAATAACCGGATTTACACCAATGTGATCAGTGGCGCCGGCGGCTTCGTGTGCGATGTTTACAACCATGCGATGATCCTGTCAGCGGCCAACACGTATACCGGTCCGACCGTCATCGGCAGCGATGGCAATACACCGGAGGTTGTGCTGACCAATAACGGTTCCATTTCGCACAGCTCGCTGATCTTCTTTGGTGGCAGCAACCCGACCGTGGCGCACGTGGATGTAACCGCGCGACCCGATCAAACTTTGACGCTGGCCGGTGGCCAGACACTGGCCGGGGTTGGTGGCGTCAATGGCAGCATTGTGGTTTCCAGCGGCGCAACGTTGTCGCCCTCGGGTACCACCGCGGCACTGGGGATTAATTGGGGTGGCACCAATGCAGTTGGCGCGATTGCCGCGTCGGCCAATGTTTCGTTGAACGGTACTACCGTCATCAAACTGGATGGTTCCGGAACGAACGACATGGTTCAGGCTGCTGCCAATATTACTTATGGGGGCACTCTGAATCTGGTCAATATCAGCAGCTCGCCACTGGCAGCCGGAAACAGTTTCCATATTTTCAGTGCGGCGGCTTATTCTGGTTCCTTTGCCGGCATTACGCCGGGCACGCCCGGGGCGGGGCTGGCATGGAACACAAACCAACTGGGCAACGGCATCGTGAGTGTGGTGACTGCACCGGCGCAGCCGGTGATTGGCAGCGTGAAGGCTTCGGGGGGAAACCTGGTCTTCAGCGGCACCGGTGGCACGGCCTTTGGCACCTACTATGTGTTGACCACTACCAATCTGGCGACACCGTTGGCGAACTGGACACCGCTCTTCACCAACGCATTTGATAGCAGTGGCAATTTCAGCGTGACCAACGCCATCAATGCCGGCACGCCGCGGTTATTCTATTTGCTTAAAACACCTTAACCAGACAACATAGACAATATTGTGACACTCACCACCACCGCCGGGTCAGGACACTGATCCGGCGGTGGGTTGTTGAGGCTCGAAAATTGTCCAATTCCGGCCACCGGCGGTACATGATCATCCAAAAGCGAATTCCTGGAGCTTTTATCTCGGCGCTGCTTCTGTCGCTTTGGGTTGAATCGGTTTCGGCTGCTCCATCGTTCCAGCAGGTGGGAAGCACTCTGGTCATGTCCAACGGCGATGTCGTGTTGAATTACAATCTCAACGCGGGCACGACGGATTTTTACTGGAACGCTTCCAAAAAGATCTCCGCCTTCTACAGTGGCGTTACGCTGAGCACGGGATACATAAAGGGCATAAATTTCAGCAGTTGGAGTTACACTGTCACCAGTAGTAACCAGGTGGCGGTTACCGCCACGGGCAATGGTTTGCCGACGATGAGGCAGTATTTCACGCTCGACCAGACCGACAGTTTTCTGGTTCGCGTGGACATGGTGGGAACGAATTTGAGCGCTAATTGGATGGGACCGGTGGTGGTCGATACGACCGGCGGCGTGGACATTGGCAGTTACGGCGACGATCGGGCGTTGTGCGTGCCGTTCGATAATGACGGGTTCGTTTCCTACAACGCGATGCCGATAAACAACACGGGCGTCAGTTATGAAGTTGGCGCTTTCTACGACAATTCCAGCCGCAATGGTCTGGTGGTCGGCTCAGTCACGCACGACGTCTGGAAAACCGGCATTTATTTCTACGGCGCAAACAACAAGTTGAACCAGATGAACGTGTACGGAGGCGCGACCGCTCCGGCGGACGTCATGTCACATGGCTCGGTGATGGGGAATACGATTTCTTCGCCGACAATGTTTGTCGGGTTTGGAAGCGACTGGCGGCAGGTTATGGAAAACTTCGCGGCGGAGAACACGAATTTCGTTCCCAGGATGGCCTGGACCAATGGTGTTCCGTTTGGCTGGAACAGTTGGGGCGTCCTCCAACAAAATATTACTTACACCGACGCAGTCGCCGTGTCGGATTTTTTCCACACTAATTTGGAGCCGAATGGTTTTACCAATGGAGGGACGGTTTACATCAACCTGGATGCCTTTTGGAACAACCTCAACAGCTTTCAGTTGCAGAGCTTTGTGAACCACTGTCACGCGCTCGGCCAGAAGGCGGGGATTTACTTCGGACCTTTTGTCTGGTTTGGATCGGTTACCAATGCAACCAACACGTTTGTAGAAGGTTCCGCCAACCAGTACCGCTACAGCGATCTTTTACTTCGAGGCACCAATGGAAACGCCGAATCCGTGGATGGCGGTCTGGCCCTCGATCCGACGCATCCCGCTGACAAGGATTTGATTAATTATTACGTGAATCTCTATACCAATTATGGGTTCGATTACATCAAGCTGGACTTCTTGTCGCACGGCGCTCTGGAAGGGGTTCATTACGACACCAACGCGACCACTGGGATTGAGGCTTACAATGAGGGAATGTCAAACGTAC
Source organism: Candidatus Sulfopaludibacter sp. (assembly GCA_035508155.1). GTDB lineage: Bacteria > Verrucomicrobiota > Verrucomicrobiia > Limisphaerales > UBA11358 > UBA11358. The sequence continues at coordinate 42,544 of DATJNM010000060.1, forward strand.
TTCAGGCCATCAACGGTTGTATGTTTGTCAGCGAGTCCATAGCGCCGCTTTTTCCTTATCAGTATGCCGACAGCCGACGGATTGCCTGCGATGCTCAAACTTCCCTGATTGGCAACACCGCCTACACCATGAATTCAGTGACGTACGGTTGGTGGCTGGACGACTTATACCAGTTTAACGACCCGGACATCATGGTGTTTAATGGCTACGGTGCCACCACAAATGAAAATCAAAGCCGGCTTATCAGCGGTGCTATCACAGGCATTTTTCTGGACGGTGACGACTTGACATCCTCCAACGGCCAACAGGCGGCTGACACATGCTTGACCAACGCCTCAATCAACGCCGTGGCCCGGGTAGGCCGGTCCTTCACGCCCGTTGAAGGGAATACGGGAACCAGCGCTGCCAACATTTTTGTCCGGCAGGATGGTTCAACCTGGTGTATTGCAGTTTTCAACTATACTGCCAATGGCACAAACATCGTGGTTGACCTGACCCGCGCCGGTCTGCCTGCGGGGAATTATCGTGCAATGAATTTATGGAACGGGAGCACGACGAACGTATCCGGCTCTTTCAACGTGAGTTTGAATGCCAAGCAGGCAGAATTGTTTCAACTGACCGTCCCGGTTCCCGCGAATTTGGTCTGGAGCGCCAACGCGAATAGCGGAATCTGGGACACCGGGAATTCCGCCAACTGGCTCAACCTGTCCAACAGCCAACAGGTAACATTCAATCCCGGCGATCAGGTGTTGTTTGACGATACGGCGGGAGTTCCGACCGCTGTGACCGTCAATGGCACAGTTACACCGGGCAGTGTCACGGTTAATTCCAGCGCCAATAATTTCACCTTTGGTGGTTCGGGTTCCATCACTGGTTCGGGCGGTTTAATCAAGGACGGTTCCAGCTTGTTGACAATTGTCAGTCCGGCCAATTTCACCGGGCCGGTGTTCATTGGCGGCGGGAGCATCTATGCCGGCGATTATTCCTTTACGAGCGTTTCTTCGATCACGCTTACCAACAACGCCACTCTCGATTTTGGCGGCGGGCCATTGAGTGGTCCCAAGCCAATCATTGTTTCCGGCACGGGGGTGAATGGGGAAGGTGCCCTGTATAACAGTTACAATGATTTGCCCGGCGAGGTTTTAAATATCACTCTCGCCGGCAATACCGTTTTTGGCGGCAGTAGTCGGTGGGACTTGATGAGCGGCTCAACTGTCAGTGGTCCCTACAAATTGACCGTGAATTGGTCCGACAGCAGCGGCTATGGCGAATGGAACAGTGCAACGATTGCCTCGAACGTGGGTGACGTCGAATTGGCCACCGGCAAGCTCGGCATTAAAAATATGGGCAACAGTTTTGGCAATCCTGCCGGCACGTTCACAGTGGATTCGGGCGCAGAATTGGATTTCTGGACCGGTGACGGCGGTTATGACAAAAACATACATGTCCTGAGCAATGCTCTTCTGCAAATCCTGACCGGGTTCACGACATTTAATGCCAATCTCATCCTCGAAAATAACGCGAGTTTTAAGGCGCTCTATGGCAGCGGCATTCAGAACATTGATGGCACACTCACGCTGAATGGCATCGCGCATGTCATGCTCAGCGGCGCGAATTTCATCTTCACGAATGTCATCAACGGGCCGGGCGGTTTTGTGTGGGACACTTCCGACCATCAAATGATACTGGAAGCGTCCAACACCTACACCGGTCCGACTGTCATTGGGAACGGCTTGACGTTGGCGTTGAGCGGCAATGGTTCCATCGCGCAAAGCTCGCTCATTTTCTTCGGCGGCGGCAGTCCGGCCAATACTTCCCTGGATGTGAGTGGGCGGCCGGACCAAACCTTGATGCTGGCCAATGGCCAAACACTGGCCGGCATCGGCGGAATCAACGGCAGCTTAGTCGTTTCTTCCGGAGCAACCGTTTCGCCAGCAGGGACCAATATCACTCTGGGAATTACTGAAGGCGCAAATTCCACCGGCACGATCGCTGCATCGGGAAGTGTTACTCTGAATGGCACCACGGTCCTCAAACTGAACGGTTCTGGAACCAACGATGCAATTCAGGCAGGCGCAAATCTCGTATACGGCGGGACCTTAAATCTGGTTAATATTAACAGTTATCCTCTGGCGGCCGGCAACAGTTTCCACATTTTCAATGCAGCAAGTTATTCCGGGTCGTTTGCGAATATCATTCCGGCTGCCCCGGCACCAGGGCTGGCCTGGGACACAAGTGAATTGAACAGCGGAATATTGAATGTTATGACCGCCGCGTCGCAACCAGTCATCCGCGGTGCGCAGCTTTCCGGCGGCAATCTGGTGTTGAGCGGTTCCAACGGCGTGGCCAATGGCACCTACTATTTGCTGACCTCGACCAATGTGGCAATGCCGTTTGCCGACTGGACCGTGCTGGCCACGAACAATTTCGACGCCAATGGCGCCTTTAGCTTCACCGACATCATTGCCACCAGTGTCGCTCAATGTTTTTATCTGCTGAAAGAATAGCCCCCCGACCACCTTGCAAATGAATTACATCCGGGCATCTAAAATGAGGAAATTCCTTCCCGCGATTCTCTTCACCGCCGCTCTGGTGGCGTCAAGCAATGAGATTCATGCCGGGACACCCCCCTTTTCGCGTGAGTCTGTCGAATGGTGCGACATCTGGATTTCCCACGCCAATGAAACCAATCTGCCGCGCGTTCTGCTGATTGGCGATTCCATTTCCCGGGATTACTATCCCGGAGTTGAAAAACGTCTGTCCGGCAAAGCCTACGTCGCCCGGCTTTCGACCTCGGCGTTTGTGTCCGATCCGGTTTTGCTCCAGGAAATCAGGATGGTGCTCGGCGAATACCAATTCGACGTGATTCATTTCAACAACGGTATGCACGGCTGGCAGCACAGCGAAACGGAATACCAGAAGGCCTTTCCCAAATTCCTGGAAGCAATTCAGAAATACGCGCCCCGCGCGGAATTAGTCTGGGCGACCACCACGCCGTTAAAAGTGTCTCCCAAGTTGCCGCCGGATAATCAGACCGAGGCCACTGACGAACGCATTGCCGCGCGCAATGCCATCGCCCTGAAATTTGTACAAGCTGAAGGTATTCCTGTGGATGATTTGAACGCACTCGTCCGGGGGCATCCTGAATATCACAGCGATAATGTTCATTTTGACAGCCAGGGGATTGATCTCGAAGCCGCGCAGGTCGCCCGGCAAATCGAGCCTCTGTTGAAAAATTAAAATTCCCTGGCGATTGTTGACCGCACCAACTCAGATCTCGTCGGCAACTGGATTGGTCAGCACCCCGATTTTTTCGATTTCAATACTTACCTGATCACCGGCTTTCAGCCAGCGTGGTGGCTTCTGTGCCATACCTACACCGTGAGGTGTGCCTGTCAGAATTACCGTTCCCGGCAACAGGGTGGTGCTGCCACTCAAAAACTCAATCAGGGCCGGCACATCAAAAATCATGTCATTCGTGTTCCAATCCTGCATCACCTGACCGTTCAAAATCGTGCGGATTTTCAGCGCATTTGGGTTGGGAATTTCATCGCGTGTGACCAGGCACGGACCGAGTGGACTAAACGTGTCGAAGGTCTTGCCGCGGCACCACTGGCCGCCGCCGTGTTTAATCTGCCAGTCCCGGGCACTCACATCATTGCAGCAAGTATAACCGAGCACAAAGTCCAGTGCCCGGTCGCGCCTGATGTCCTTGCCGGCGCGGCCGATGACCACTGCCAGTTCACATTCGTAGTCCACCTCGTTGCTTTTCAAGTGAGTCGGCAGCAGGATTGGATCGCCGGGGTGTTGCAGCGTGTTAACGCCCTTGAAGAAGACTACCGGATATTCAGGGAACTTCGCGCCGGTTTCCTCGGCGTGCTTGCGATAGTTCAAGCCAATGCAAATGATGGAAGTCGGTTGAATCGGAGCGAGCAGTTTGGTTACTTCCGCTTTTTCCGACGTGATCCTGGGAGAACCCAAGATCTCGCCAACCAGTTTTAATGCCGAGCCATCGGCTTGTCGGGCGGCGTGAACGAAGTTTCCCTGACGGTCCTGGTAACGGATGATTTTCATACATTTATTTTCCCGCACTCCAGCCGCCGTCAATCATCAGCGTGCTGCCGGTGATCATCGCGCTTTCGTCTGCGGCAAGATACAGCGCGGCGGTGGCGATTTCCTCCGGCTTCGCCATGCGACCATTCAATTGGGTTGAGGCCATATCGCGGTAGGCTGCCTGCGGGTCGGGATATTCCTTGAGCCGCGCGAGGACGAATGGCGTTTCGACGCGGCCGGGACAAATGCAATTGAATCGAACACCGGTGTGCGAGTGATCCAGCGCCAGCGCCTTCGTCAATCCCACAACGGCGAATTTCGTCGTCGTATAGGCCACCCGTTCGCGGACGGCGACCACGCCGCCGATGGAAGCCATGTTGATGACACTACCTGACTTCCGCTTCAACATATTGGGTACAAACGCTTTGCAGCAATTAAACACGCCGCGCACGTTGACACCGTAAAGCCTGTCCAAGTCCGTGGCCAGTGTGTGGAGCAGGGTACCCACGTGGCCGATGCCAGCGACATTTGCCAAAATATCCAACGCACCGACGGTCTGCCCTGCCTGGTTACAGGCGGTTTCGTTGGTCACATCGAGGGCGAGGAATTTTCCACCGATACATTCCGCGTGCGCGCGCCCGTCAGCTTCATTACGGTCGGCAACCCAAACGGTAGCCCCGGCTTGAGCAAACACCCTGGCTATCGCCGCGCCGATGCCGGAAGCTGCACCGGTGACCAGCGCCGTTTTGTTTTGGAGACTAAACATGATAGATCCTTTCTGCATTGGTCTGGAATAATTTGATCCGGTCTGACGGACTAGAGACTGAAAGTAAATTCTGGATGGTTTCAATCCAGCGTTCATAACTGGTCGCCAAGGTCGCCACCGGCCAATCGCCGCCGAACAAAACGCGGTCGAAGCCGAAACATTCCAACGCCCGGTCGAAATAGAATTTTAAATCGCCCGGCTGCCAGCGGTTCCAATCAGCCTCCGTTGTCAATCCGGAGATTTTGCAGACAACGTTCGGATTCGCCGCCAACAACTTCAAGTCCGCCGCCCACGGTTCGGCTTCCTTGCCGCGCACATCCGGTTTGCCAAAATGGTCCAACACGAATGTAACTTGGGGGATCTGCCCAACGAGCTCGGCAACACTGTGCAGTTGCTCTGGTCGGATGCACAGGTCGAAGACGAATTCGAACTCTGCCAGTAATCGGATTCCGGTAACGAATTCCGGCCGCAGGCAAAACTCCGAATTCCGTTCGCCCTGCAAATTCCGGCGAACGCCTTTCACCAGTGGACGATTGGACAGCTTCTCCAAATCTCCACGAGCGCCTTCACCCTTTTCCAGCGGGGCATGCGCGATGATGCCTTTCAATCGCGGCTCATTTCTGGCCAGACGGACGATCCAATCCACTTCGGCCAGGTTTTGCTCCGGCTCGCAGCCGCACTCCACGAAGACGAGCTTGTGCACATTTGCCATAGCGTTCTCCGCAGCAAAATCCGCAGGTGAAAACGGGCGATTCAAGGCCGGCAATTCAGCGAGCCACGTGTAACGAAATTGAGCGGGGTTCCAGAAATGAACATGTGAATCAACAATGGGGGGCGCGCTCATGCTTCAGACCGGTTTCAAATCACAGCCAGAACCAATTTCCTGCGGGGTTTGGTAAACACCACCTTCGACCTTGCAGGGGTGGACAAAGTGATCGCGTAAATGCGGGATGTGTTCGAGGAACACAACTTCGTTGTTGAGTGCGATGTGATTGAACAATACGAGGTGCTGGTGTAATTGGCCCATGTCGCCGACGTGCGGTACCACGGGCACGCCGAATTTGCGGCAGAGCAGGCTGACAGCGACAAATTCGCTGACCCCCGCGACTCGCACGGAGTCCACTTGTATAAACCCGGCGCATCTGGCTCGCAGGTAGTTTTTGAAAACAACTCGATTGGGAACATGTTCGCCCAACGCCAGCTTCGCCGGCGCAATGGTGTCGGCGAGCGTTTTGTGGCCAAGCACGTCGTCAGGATGCGTCGGTTCCTCAATCCAAAATGGATTGATGGAGTTCAACCGCTGACAGATATTCAACGCCTGCGGCAGGGTCCATTGCTGGTTGGCGTCGACCATAACGCGGGCCTGATCACCGGCCACTTCGCGAACGATGGTGGCGCGACGCAAATCCCGTTCCGGATTACGCGAGCCGACCTTAAGCTTCATCGCGGTAAAACCAGCGGCAACGGCCCGCCGACAGTTTTCACGGACTTGTTCGTCATCATAATTAAACCAGCCAACCGAAGTGTCATAACCGGGATACCCGGTTTTCAATACGGTTTCACGGGAAGAACGCGTCGGTTGATATTTTCTAAGCATTTCGAGTGCGAGCTGGGCGGTCAGCTCGTCCTCGAGATAGGACAGGTCGAGGGTGGCGACGATTTGTTCCGGCGTAAGATCGAGCAGCAATTTCCAAAGTGGCACGTCACACTTCTTGGCCCACAAATCCCAGCAGGCGTTCGTGACGGAAGCTAGCGCGAGCTGCACTATGCCCTTATGAGGGCCGAGCCAGCGGAATTGTTGCTCGTCGGCCATCTCGTGTTGCAATGTGCCGAAATCAGCCATGATTTCCTCGATGGATCTTCCGACCAGCCGTTGCGCGTAGAACCGGGCGGCTTCGCAGACCAGCTGGTTACCTTCGCCGAGTGTGAACGCAAGACCGATTCCGGTTTTGCCGCCGTCGTCGTGCAATTGGGTAACGGCGTAGGAATAAATCGGATCGCGATGGATGGCATCGCTGCCGTGGCCATGGCCGATGGGAAACCGCGCGTCGCGGGTGGAAATTTGCCGGATCATAAATCAAAGCTTCCGGCGATAACCAAGTTCCGCGCCGCCGCTGACATGCATGATGTGGCCAGTAATGAAACGCGCCTTGTCCGAAAGCAAAAAGACGCAGGCGTCCGCGATGACATCCCCCTCGGGACAATAGCCCAGTGGATGAATTTCGTTCAGGTAACTTTCAATGGACACGGGATTGGGCTGTTCGGCGCACCACTTGCGGAGCATGGGTGTCCACGTGCCCGCGGGGCAGACCGCATTGACGCGGATGCCATATTTCGCATAGTCGAGCGCCATGGATTTCGTGAGTGCATTCATACCGCCTTTGGTCGCGGTGTAGGCGGCGTGAATTTCCTGACCAATGACGCCGACGAGCGACGAGGTGTTGAGAATGCAGCCCTTGCTCGCTTTCAAGGCGGCAAAGGCATGGCGTGTTGTGTGCAGAACACTTTTTAGGTTGATGTTCAACAGCGCGTTCCACTCGGCGTCGGTGGTTTCGTGGATGGCTTTCGATGGCGTGGCGATGCCGGCATTATTGTGAACGGCATCGAGCCTGCCGTAATGCGCCAGAGTTTTCTCAATCGCGGCTCTCACCTCGGTGTCACTCGAAACATCGCAGGAAAAACCCAGATGCCCACCGCCCAAATCCGTGGCCGCTTTCGTCACGGCCTTCTGGTCCCGCGCCACCAGCGCGACTTTTGCCCCTTCGGCAGCATAAGCTTTGGCGCAATCCCAGCCAATGCCGCAGGAACCGCCGGTGAGAAAAATTACCTTGTCTTTCAGCGAGGGATTCATGGTAAAAAATAAATCTCCTTTGTGTCGGACCAGATTTTTCCCTTGGCAGCCGCATCCGGCAAAGGCGACTGGCAGGGATCGGTTTCCTTCCACCACCGTTGCGTTTCCGGATCGGCGGCCATCCTCGCCATATCGGCTTCGAAATTAGTGCCGGTGTATTCGAGGTAAGCGAAGACAAAAGTCTGGCCGTCGATTTCACATTCGTGGATGGAAAAGTTTTGGATGTGGCACTCCTTGATCATTTTGTTCACGCCTGGCCAAATATGGGCGTGCAGATATTCGTAATGCGCCACCTTTTCCGGTTTGAGGCCCGTGACCCAGGCGATCCGCTGCGGCGGTTTTTGCGTCGCACAACCGGCGATCAGACCGGCGGCGGAAAGGAGAACCGCACCTTTGGTGATTTGAGATTTCATAATTCAACGGAAAATCAAATAGAGGGCGATGAACACCAACAGGATGACAGCGCTTAGAACCCGATAGTCGGCGAGGCCGCGTCCACCGGCAGCGCTGCGCAGCGGTTCACGCCAGTTTTCCCAGATGAGCAAACCGGCTTCCGCCTTGAGCGGTTCGGGGAATAAAAACGTCGTCGTCACCATGATGGCCAGGCAAGCGACGAAAAGCCAAAAGGCCATGAGCATGAAGTCGCCGCGATAAATGTTGAACCAATCCAAATAGAAACCGATGCACCCCAAGGCGATGCCGGCGAGCAGGGTGATGAATGCTGACTTGCCCGAGGCTCGTTTCCAAAATACGCCGAGCAGAAAAACGGTGGTAATCGGTGGCGCGACGTACGAAATCAACTTGTTGATACCTGAAAAAATGGTGTTGTAATGGCCAAACAGCGGCGAGGCTACGATGGCAAGGATTGTGCCGAGGACGGTTGTGATTCGACCGATCTGGACCAGTTGATGATCGCCCAAATTGGGTTGGTAGCGCTTGAATAAATCATAGGCCACGAGCGTGGCCGAGGAATTGAGCGCCGCAGAACAGGTCTGCATGGCGGCGGCGAGCATCGCGGCGGCGACAAGTCCTTTTAGTCCAACCGGCAGCAGATGAGTGAGCAGGAAGGTGTACGTATCGGCCGAGGTTTGTGGCGCTTCACCGTTAAAGAAATGTTTTTGCACCAAAGCCACGCAGATTACGCCCGGTAACACGAATAGAAACACCGGCAGGATTTTCAGGAAGGCGCAGAACAAAGGCCCGAGCCGCGCATTCTTTTCGTCCTTGGCTGCGAGCACGCGTTGCACGATGGTTTGGTCGCAGCACCAATACCAGATGCCCAAAATGGGGTAGCCGAGCAAAATGGAATACCACGGCAAGCCGCTGGGATCCTGAGCGCCACGCGCCATGTCTAGAAAGTTCCTTGTATCCCAGGCAACTTTGCTGCCGGTCACGGCCGCCAGCGGGTGTGAATTCGACGCCAGAGTGCGGGCGAGTTCCGTCCAGCCGCCGATCTTTAAATATCCAGTGACGGTAATAACCACGGCGCCGACCAGGAGCAAAACGGTCTGGACGCTTTCGGTCCACACCACTGCGAGCAGGCCACCCAACATGGTGTAGATTCCCGTCATTAATCCCAAAATGACAATGAAGAGCATCAAGGGGTCTGCGCCGAGAATTTTTGTGTCAGGCGCCAGGTCTAGGATTCCCCGCAACACCCATGCCGACGTGTACAGCGCCACGCCCATGTGGATGACGATGGCAGAAAAGAGTGAGATGACAGACAGAATGTCGCGGCAGCCACGATTGAAACGGCGTTCCAGGAAGTCTGGCAATGTGGCAACCCGGGAACGCAGGTAAAGCGGCGCAAAAAACAGCGAGAGCAGGATGAGCGTGAAGCCGGCCATCCACTCGAAGTTGCCAAATACCAGGCCGTACTTGTAAGCCGCCTCCGCCAGGCTAACGAGATGGACGGTGGAAATGTTCGCCGCGAACATGGCCAGGCCTATGACCGGCCAGGCCAGCGTGTTGCCCGCCAGAAAGTAATGCCCGCCTTCACCGCCGCGCTCGTTTTTGCGGCGCCAAAATCCCGCGGCAACGCCAAGACCGACCACCACCAGCAGATACGCGGCTATGATGGTCCAATCGAGAGGGTCCATGGGGTTGTTGACACGCATTATTCCGACAATTCGATCTCGTTGATTGTTGGGCCTTCGCTGGCGGCCAAGATGTCCAGGCGGAAGTCCTGCGCCATTGCCGTTCCAAAACTTTTCTCATAGTTTTCGCCCAGGGTTGTTCCGCTGAAGATTGTTTTCCAATCGTCGCCAGTGCGATATTGGAACTCAAATTTCTGCACACGGTCGGGATATGCTTCAGAGATGCGGATGTGATTTGCTGCCAGCGGCTTTACGAAGTGCACGGCAATCCAGGCCTGTTTAGTCTCATCGTCCGCGGCCCAGCGGGTTTGCTCGTTGCCATCAAAGGCAAATTGCGGGCCGTAATCCGCTTCATCGTTGCGATACGTGTTTGAGGCAGTTGCCTCGAAGGCGGCAGGCAAGGTTACAGCTGGCAAATTAAGCGCCGTACCGTCCAGTGTTAATTTTATAACCGTGTCACGCGCTTCCTTTTGGCCAGGTGGAAGAGTGAGAACCAACAGGCCAGCCTGATTGACGAATGTAACTTTGTTTCCATTAAGCAACGAGGCCGACACTACTTTGCGGGGAATGGCCGGAAGTTGGATGTGATCACTGGCTGCGCGCAGAACGTGAACGTAAATGACACTGCCTTTGCGTGTGCTGGCGATGGCAGTGGTCGGTTTCCAGGGCCCGCCACGCGTGCCGTAAATACTTTCGCCGTTCTTAACCAGCCAGGCGCCGACTTGGTGCAACACAGCAACCTGCCGCGGTTCAATGCGGCCATCGGGCATCGGCCCGACATCGAGCAGCAGGTTGCCATCACCGCCGGCACATTGCGCGAGTATTTGGATGACCATGCCCGCGGACTTTATTTTGTCAGTCGGTTTCCAGGACCACTGGGTGCCGAGTGTCATGCAAGTTTCCCACGGAACCTTGTCGTCATAAGCTCCAATGCGCTGTTCTGGCGTGTAAAAATCCTCGTTCGGATTAAGATGGCCTTGGTGTACCCACTCATCGTGGGTGCTCATCTCCAGACGATTGTTGATTAGGATCTGCGGTTGCCACTGGCGGACAAGCGCATAAGTTTTCGTCGGATCCCACATTGCTGGCAGCCCATCGCAATCAAACCAAAGCACATTGATCTCGCCGTAACGGGAAAGTAATTCACCCGCTTCCGCCTGAATTTTGCGTACAAAACGGTCGTTGTTCGCCGATCGGCAATCGGGATCGCGCCAGTCCATGGGGGAAAAATACCAGCCGATCATCATACCCTGGCGGTGGGCAGCGTCAGCCAGTTTCTCGCAAATGTCCCGATGGAACGGTGTCGCGCTGATGTTGTAACCGTCAACTTTTGAATCCCAAAGCAAGAACCCATCGGCGTGTTTGGCGGTAAGCACCATATATTTCATGCCGGCGTCCCGGGCGACACCGACCCACTCTGCGGCGTTGAAATTGGTCGGATCAAAACTCCTATAAAGATTGTCATAGACGGCGACGGGTATAGGGCCGTGGTTCGGGCAATTGGTATTAGAATTGGCGCGCGACCAACTAATTTCCTGCCCGGTGAGACTGACTGGTCCCCAGTGGATAAACATGCCAAACCGAGCTGCACGCCACGCGGCGAGTTGCGAATCGTGTTCCGTAAGGATGGTGCTGGGCACCGCCTGGACGATCGTCAGGAATGGGGCAGAACTAATGAGAAACACGATCATCGTTTTCCTCATGGAGGCAATCACCATCATAATATTTCAAAAACTTGATTTGTCTGATTCTTGGCATAAATTGTCCTACAAAGAATAAATCTGTCTTGCAAAATTGTTCGGCGAAGGACATTGAACAAGTATGTTCACGGAACCGACTTACCAAGCCCGGAACAAGCGATATGAAATTGACCGCTGCGAACCGCAGGTGCGCGCCGTGCGCGAAGGTAAAATCAAATTTCACGCCTTGTCCAAGGGGCACTATCCCGGCACACCTATCCCTGAAAATGTGCTCCCCGGATTGAACAGCATCGGGTTTTGGGACGCAGGCGGCACGCCGGATTGGGGCGAGGATCCGCATCGCAATGAGGGCGTTGAAGTGGTGTTCCTGGAGACTGGGACAACGGCGTTTACAGTGGATCGGGCGCAATTCAATCTGCGCGCCGGTAATTTTACGATCACCCGGCCGTGGCAACTGCACAAACTGGGCGGCCCGAACATTGGGCCGTGTCGACTGCACTGGGTTATTCTTGATGTGGGTGTGCGTCGTCCGCATCAAGATTGGTGCTGGCCGGACTGGGTGGTACTGACGAAGAGCGATCTGGCCGAGCTTACCCAAAAACTGCGACGTAACGAACATCCAGTTTGGTCATCCACTCCTGCCATTGCGCAGTCCTTCTGTGCACTGGCCCGCGCCATTGCCGCTTGGGATCAATCTCATGCCGTTTCCCGCATGGCCGTTTATCTGAACCAGTTATTGATCGGTATTCTGGATGCGTTGGCGGAACAACAGACCCATGAAAATGAGCAATTGATTTCACGCAAGCGGGCAGTGGAAATGTTCCTGCGCGATCTCCACGAGGGGCGCGTTGATGTAGGTGAACCATGGACCCTGGAACGTATGGCTTTCCACTGTGGGATGCGGGCAACCGCATTTTCAAAATATTGCCGCCAGTTGGTAAACGCCGGGCCGATGGAGTATTTAAACCAATGCCGTTTGGACCGAGCTGCGCAGCAATTGCGAACTCAACCCGGTCGTTCTGTCACGGATATCGCTTTCGCAAATGGTTTTAACTCCAGCCAATACTTCGCCACACGTTTCCGCCGCCGCTTTCGTGTTTCTCCAAGCCATTTTGTGAACAATGCTTCATTCCGTAAAACGGAGCCGGCCATCCCGCTATTCATATAGCGAGTAAGGGCCATCATCGGCACGCAGGCCGTTAGGTCGGTTGTTGACGAGGCGGGCGCCGGACGACGCGCAATCGTCAAATGTCGCGAGCACGGGCCGGATGTCGTAATAATGAACGTGAGAATGCCCAGGCTTGGGGGCGTTGAGGCCGCGCTTCAAATCCGCAAGGGATTCCCCAGTACACGCATCATTGTTTTGAATACTTACGAAGGAGACGAGCACATGCATCGTGCGTTGGAAACAGGGGCGCATGCTTATCTTCTGAAAGATAGATAACTCACGCAACATCGGCTTACATGCCGGGCTTCATCATGTTGTCCCCCATTGATCCCGCATCGAGCGCTTTTAGCACGGTGTCGGCTTTGACACGGTCGCCGTGCTGCTTGCTGACGTGAGCAAAAATCACCTTGTTGTCCTTGCCAATAATGAACGTGGATGGATAGGCAGTCTCCCTCGGCGCATCCCAACGCAAACCATAGGCTGTGGTGAAGAAATAATCCGGATCAAGAACGAGCAGAAAATCCTGCGGCCAGTCTTTGCCCTTAAGAAAGTCAGCCGCGTGCGACTTGAGATCGTCCGACGGCCCGGGATAAACCATCACTACTTGGACCCCATCGGCCACAAGCTCTTTTTCATGATTCACAAAATCGTGCGCTTGACGAGAGCAGAATGGGCATTGATAACCCGGCCAGCCGCGCAAGACAACAAGCACCACCTTGCTTTTGGCGGTGAGGTCGTCGAGCCGCACCGATTGGTCGTCAAGCGTATTGAGCGTGAAATCAGGCGCCGAACTCCCGACGCTTGGCGGATTGGTCTCGCTCATCATGCCGGACGCCATGTTGTCCATTGGGGTGGTGTTCATGGCAGGTGCCATATTTCCCATTTGGGATGTATTGGTGCCATTCATGTTATCTGAGCCCATGCCGCCCATTTTGGATGAAGGCTGCATCTTGTCCGAACTCATGCCATCCATTTTGGACGGGGACTGCATGTTTTCTGAATTCATGCCACCCATTTGATTTGAGTTGGTGCCATTCATGGTGTCTTGCGCCATGCCGACCATCTGCGCGTTCAGAACCAGAGGAAAAGCGCAGGCCAAAATGGCGACCAAGTGTTTGCGGTGATTAATGGTTTCTTTGAGTTTCATTTGTAGTTTTATTGTTGTGTTGATTGCTTTGCAGGCAAAATCATTTTCATCGGCTACGGCAACCAGCCCCCGGTGGCCTGTAACGGCTTGAGTTCTCCGTTGTGCGTCACCCAAACGGCAAGCGCCCGACGCCCAGCAATGCCTTTGGAGTTGGGATCAATGGCGACGGCGCCTTGAAATCCGTTGGTCTGGCTGATGAGCGGACATGTAACAAGTGAAAGCACGGCGAAATCGTGATTCAAAACATGGCCTGAATTCTCGCCGGCCGTGACTACAGAGTTCAGTCCGCTTGCGAGGACTGCGACGGCGGCTTCGTAATCCGCGACGCCTTCATTTCCCGCCGGATTAAAATGCACCTGCCAATGTTTGCCGTCATCGGAATTGACCCGCAGCGCCCCGGCCTTGTTTTCAGACGCGGAGGGTGCGCCCCGGAAACCCAGCCCATTTCCCCATTCATGGCCATTTAAAACAAATTCGGGTGTGTAGATGTTTTCGGCCGACCATGCCTGCGCGTAGCTGCGCTGCCGGTCGGAATATTGTCCGCTGGAGAGTTTGTCACGCCAGCCGAGGTTGTTCCAATAATCCACGTGAAAGGCGACGGGGACAAATTCGCTCCACAGGCCCGGTGCGGTTTTCAACTTGCTCAACCACGCCTCAGCGGGCGGACAACTGCTGCAACCTTCGGACGTGTAAAGCTCCAGCAGTGCCGTCTGGCGCTCAGCACTTTGAAATGCCACCGGCCCGGCGGTTGCGGTGACACTGGCTAACATCGCAAAGAAACAAATCCATTTCATCGTGTTAATGGTGGGAGCAACCACGAATGGCTTTTATTCCAAAAAACTTTATCTAAAAAAATGGAATAATGTCGGCGGCTGCTTCCTCATATATTGTGAATGAAAAATCTGAAGGCCTACGGGATGGCTTTGGTGGTCATGGCGGTTCTCGCCATCATCGCGTTGCCGGCCGGGAGTTCTCCGTCACAGGATGCGCCTCCGGTTGCCGCCGACCAATCCGTTGCGGCGCCGAGTTGGGAGCTGACGGACGTAAATGGCAAAACGATTCATTCCACCGACTTTAAGGACAAGGTTATTATTCTGGATTTTTGGGCCACGTGGTGCGCTCCGTGTCGCATGGAAATCCCGGGCCTTATCGCGTTGCAAAAAAAATACGCGCGGCAGGGATTGGTGGTCATCGGCGCGTCAGTGGATGAAGGCGGGGCTTCAATGGTCAAACAATTTGTGGAAAAAATGGGCATGAATTACCCGGTGGTATTGACGGATGAAAAAATGCAGGACTTGTTTGGCGGGATCGAGGTAGTGCCAACGACGTTCATCATAGATCGTGAAGGCCACATCGTGAAAAAATATCTCGGTTTGACGGACCAGAGCGAGTTTGAGCAGGAAATCAAGCCGCTGCTCGGTCCCTGAACTGGCATTCCTGAAAATGAATATTCAAAGGGTCATTGCCCGCAGACAATGCAAACATCGCAAGGGAAAGCCCGGCAACCCGGCCCTGAATCACTGCCTTGCGCCGGTTGCGGTTGACGGAGACCTGCGTTATGGTGCCGACACACAAATCGAAAGGAGTGGAATATGATCAAAGTTGCATTATTCGTGCGGCTGGAGGCCAAACCCGGAAAAGCAGATGAAGTGGAGAATTTTTTGTGCGGAGGTTTGCCTCTGGTGGAACAGGAGCCGGCGACGCTGGCCTGGTTCGGAATTCGTCTGGGGCCAACCACGTTCGGTATTTTCGATGTCTTCCCGGACGAATCAGGCCGGCAGGCGCACCTCTCGGGGAGAGTCGCAGCCGCCTTGATGGCCAAGGCGCCGGACTTGCTTGCCCGACCGCCGGTCATTGAGAAGGCCGACGTCCTTGCCGTCAAGCTTCCCACATAGATTGTACCCAAACTCTTCATTGCGTGAAAGAAGTGGACTACGAGCAAGCGGTGAATTCCTTTTACGAAGGATTATACCGTTTTGCCTTCAGCCTGTGCGGCAATACGGATGATGCCTGCGAATTGACACAGGAAACCTATGCGCGGCTGCTCACCAAAGGAGGGCAGTTGAGGGACCGTTCTAAAATGAAGGCATGGCTGTTCACCACGCTGTATCGTGTTTACCTCGGCTGGAAACGCCGCGAGACGCGGCATCCGCATCTGGAAATCAACAGCGTCGAGGACGAACTGCCGCCAGTGACACCGGAAATCGTGGACAAACTTGAGGCTGAGGCCGTAAGCCGGTCGTTACTGGCTCTTGAAGAGCTGTATCGCGTGCCTCTTGCACTTCACTATTTCGAGAATCATTCCTATCGGGAAATTTCCAAACTGCTCGATATTCCCGTTGGCACGATCATGTCGCGCCTCTCGCGCGGGAAGGAACTGATGCGCAAGTCGCTTGCCGCGAAATCAATCAACGCGGAACGCAAGGTTATCTCCATCAACCCGGAAATGCGGAGGAACTGACGATATGATGAACAATCAGGAAGCCAAATTGATTTTGCAGGCGTATCGCGCCGATGGACAGGATGCATCCGATCCACTATTCGCCGGGGCGCTCGAACAGGTCCGGCGCGACCCGGAATTGCAAAAGTGGTTCGCGCAGCAAAACTCGCTGGATGTCCGGGTGCAAGCCCGGCTGGAAATGGCCATCCCGGTTCCGCGTGGATTGAAATCCGACTTGCTCGCGCTGCAAAAAATTTCGCATCCGGCACCCTGGCGGCCGTGGTGGTTTCATCCGATGAAGCTGGCGGCGGCCGCGGCGGTGGTATTGCTGCTGGGCTTGGCCGCATTTTTTCTATACCCGCGACCGCAAACGCGGCTCGTCTCATTCCGTGCAACGATGGCACACTATTCGGCGCAGGAACAGGGGCACATCACTTTTGAGTCGCACGACTTGGCGAAGATTCAGGAATGGCTTCAAGGCCAAGGCACCGAAACCAATTTTGATTTACCTGCCGCGCTGCCGGGCCGTTCGGCGCAGGGCTGCCGCGTCGTTGACTGGAACGGACACAAAGCCACAATGCTTTGTTTCATCCTTGATGGCGAGCACATGGATCTGTTTGTCCTGGATCGCACCGGCTTGCCGGATTTGCCTGACAACGGCACGCCGCAATATGCCAGGGCCGGCGGTTTAATGACGGCTGCCTGGTCAAAAGGCGGAAAGGTTTATCTGCTGACGGGCGAGAACAAGGAAGTTTTGCAAAATGTTCTCCAGCAATCATCCATTTAACCATACCATTGAAAGTTTGGCCGGACTCGTCGATGGATCACTTCAATGTGTGTCGGTGCAGCAAATTACCCGTGCTGCTGCGAGCGGGGACACTGGCCGAGGGAAAGCTGGCAAAAGACCGCAAAAAGTGAGATGAAGGGTGTAAAGGAAACTGCAGGGGGAATTGAAATAAAACTGTTACTGATCCGTCAGTATTTGTTACGCCACTGTTACCGCTCATCCTACGCCGTGCGCCGGTGTCGTGCCAAGCGTGTTGTGAACCTTGCACCGGTTGCATGCCGTCACAAATAACTTTACCACTGCGATTGCTCTACCGACGGCCAATGGCCGGCTCCACGAACATTTTGGCGGCCGGCGGGAAGTCACTTTTGTTCAAACGGACCGGGGAACGGATAACCCTTAATCAACGCGCAGTGGTTCCGCCTCCGCACGGGCCTGGACTTTTTCCGCGCCGGTTAATTTGCTGGCGGCGGTTTCAGCGCACGCAAATTGGCCAATTGCGCCGGCGAAAGAAAATTCAAGCCGATTTCAAACGAGGCGTTCATCCAACCGAAACCCTCCGGCGCAATGTAGGAAAACTTCGTCCCGACGTTGCCGTATTCGACAAAGACGTCGTGCGATCCGGTGACGACGTTGTATTTTTCTGGAATCACGCCGTTGTAGTCGTGCGCGTTCCGAGCGATGCAGTAGAGCCAGCGGTAGGCCAGCCGCCCGGCGTCGGTGTCCAATCCGTAATTTCTGAAGCCCTGCCAAGCAAGCATCTGGTGCGGCGCCCAGCCGTAGGGATAATCCCATTGCCGCGAGTCATGGGTCCGGGCGGACGCTACGGATTCCTTCGCGGTCGCCGAAAGGCCGGCGAACTGCTCCAACTTTTCGCAGGCAAAGGCAGCAACCCGCTTCGCGCGCCCCCTGTCCTTCAGATTGTTCGTATCGAACATGTTCGCCCAGAGGGGCCACAGGCCAGTCGCGCTGATGTAGGTCGAACGCCGGTGATTGACGAAATCGTAGTCGAAGAAGTAACCGAGTTTTTCGTCCCACATCAAGCCCATCATTGCCGCCTTGCGTTTGAAAGCCTGCTGTCGCCAGAATTCTGCATTCGCCGGCTCGCCGCTGACGCCGGGCAGCTTGCCGCCGAATTGCGTTTCAATCAAATCGGCAAAATCCGTTTCGTATTTGTAAAGCAACGAATTCAAGTCCACGGAAACGAAATCCGTAGTGCGGTCATTAAAGCGGTGTGTCGTATCGTGACCCGATTCACGCAACGCCCGATCGTTCTTGAAAAAATCGGCAAGCGTCATGCCGCCGACTTTCAAGTCCGCGAATTGGCCGCAGTATAGGTATTCGTTCAGGAACCGGTAGGGTGTGAGGGGGAGCTCCGGGTCTCCCGGCTTGACCAGCTTCAGCCACGGCCGAATTTTTTCGTCGTAATGGCCGGGTTCCACTTCCGGGCAGGGACCGTTGCCCTCGCCGTAATAGCGGCTCAATTCAAAAGGGCCAATCTTCACCAACCGGCAGGAACCGAGCCAGACCGTTTCGTATTCTGTCATTGCGATTTTCAGTGCTGCTGCCAGCCACGTCTTGTCCGCCGCGCCGGATTCATAAACCGCGCGGATGATGCTGGTCAGGAACGGCGGCTGCGAGCGGGTGAGATAATACGTGCGATTGGCATTGGGAATTTTTCCATAGTAACGGACCTCGTAAAGGAGATTGTCCGCCATGCCGCGCGCGAGGTTGGTGCGGCCAACTTGCAGTAAACCGAGCGTGATGAAGTAGCTGTCCCAGCCATACAACTCATTAAAACGCCCTCCGGGCACAACGTATGGCACGCCGCTGATCTTGCCGTCGGCGTTTGTTTCCAGAGCCAGCGACAGAATGCCGTGTTCGCCGTCGAGGTTACGGACAAACGCGCCGGAGATTTTGGCTGGCGCGGGCAGCAGCCGGACTTTGAGCGGAGGCGAACGGTGTTGTTCGCCAGCAGTTTTTGCGACAGCTGCAAAATAATTCACCGCCGCCGTGTCCGCGCCAGGCACGTAAATGTAATCCGCTTTGGAAACGACTTTCGGATCGTGGACAACTTGGTCAATGTGCGCCGCATCAATCTGCCGCGTCAAGGCATCCCAATAAACGTCTTTGATAAGCCGATGCGTGCGGTCCACGATGTTTTCGTCCAGCCGGAGTTGGTCGAGGGAAATTTCTGACGCATGGTTGTCCTCCGCCTGCTTGAGCTCCTGCAACAGCACGGACAATTGATATTCATTCGTTACGGCGCGCACGCCCACACCGTTTTGGTTGAGGATTTCAAACGGCGTGATGTGATCGTGGACAGTGATTTTCTTGTCGCCGTCCGTGTCCTCCTGGGCGGCAAGCCGCCAGAGATTGTCAACGACGGGCACGCTTTGGCAGAAGGCGGATACAGGGGCAACCAACCAGGCAAGAAGCGCAACCAACAAAAAGCGAAGTGACCTTTTCACGGTTTTGGCAGTGCGTCGGCATTCACCCCGCCAATGCGCGTGCGGAAGTGCGGCAGGCTGTGCGGATGGTGTTGCTGAACCCAGGCGATGAGCTTCTCGCGGATATCGCAGCGCAAATCCCAGGATTGGGAGGAATCGGCAGCCGTGGCTAGTACCCGGATTTGCATCGTTTTTTCCGTGGCGTCAGTCACCTGCAAATTCCAAAAGCGTTTATCCCAAAGCGCATTCGGCTCGATGATTTCCTTGAGCGCCTTGCGCGTCTCGTCGAGCGGCAGTGAATAATCCACCCAAACGAACACCGAGCCGAGCAGGTCGGCGGAGGTGCGCGTCCAGTTTTGGAAGGGTTTTTCGATGAAGTAACTCAACGGCACGACCAGCCGGCGGTCGTCCCAGATGTGGATGATTACGTAAGTCAGGGTGATTTCTTCGACTCGTCCCCATTCGCCCTCGACGATGACGACGTCGTCGAGCCGGATGGGCTGGGTCATGGCGAGTTGGAAGCCGGCGAACAGATTTGCAATCGTCTTTTGCGCGGCAAAACCGAGGACGATGCCAATGACGCCCGCCGAGGCGAGGATGCTTGTGCCGAAGCGTCGCACTTCCTCGAACAGCATCAGAATGGATGCCACTGCGAACAGGCCGATGATGACGTAAAGTGTTTTGCTGATGACGTGGACCTGGGTATAGATCTTTCGGGCTTGGAGGTTGTCGGCGACATTAATGTCGTATTCTGTCAAAACAGCTTTTTCACCGAGGTTCACAGCTTGAAAGGCAATCAGCGCCACGGCCACAATCAGGAGGATGCTGGTGCCTTTGGCCAGAAGCCCGGCGTATTCGGCGGGCAGGCCAAGAAGCGGCAGAGCCAAAATGATTCCGACGACCGGCACAATCACACGCAGACTCTTGCCCACCAACGGTACGAACAGGTCGTCGAGCTTGCTTTCAGTCTTGGCAGCGAAGGCAGCCAGCCGCAGTTCCAAAACACGGGTGAAACGGAAAAACAGCCAGAATACCACCGCAAATACGCCGAGGTCAAAAAGCTTGTCAAAAAATTCGCGTACAACGTGCAAGCCTTCATCGGGCGGCAGTTTCGATAATAGCGGCGTGGCCGACACGTAAATGCCGTAAATCCAGATCAGCAGGTAAAGTGGCCTGCCCAGCGCGTGAAAAACATGATGGCGCACTTGCTTCGATTCAGATCGGGCCGTATCATGGATTTTACGCCGGAGGAAGGCGACGGCGAGGCCGTTCACGAGCAGAGCAACCAGCAGGAAACACAGCGTCGCGCCAAGGTCTGCCCACGTCACGGCGCCGAACGCCACACGGTCCGCACCGGGGCCGAAGACTTCTTCGATCGCGCGGACCAGCAGCGCCGTCATTGCGCCAGCGGCGTTAAATGAATCATTTCCAGGCATGGTCATGTTTGCAATTGGGTTATTAAGGCATTGCGCCAGCGGTGACTTTTTCGCGTTGTTCCGCGCCCAGCTCGCGGAGTATCCGCCGTACGGCCGTGTGGTTGCTCAAGTAGTATCGCGCGGCAGTGTTGGCCAGTCCGACGCGAACGGAATAGGCAGTGGGTGGTAACGCGCGAAACAAATCCTCGTCCGTCCAATCATCGCCGATGCCCACGATGAAATCCGGCGCGTTGTCCGTGAGCCATTCCAACGCCGCCGTGCCCTTGTTGACGCCAGTGTTGCGGATTTCGATGACCTTGTTGCCTTCAAACACCTGCACATCAATGTTGCGGGTGTAACCGGACAAATCGTCCACCAACTCCTTCGCGCGCAGGGACGCCTGTTCGGGGTCCGCCTGACGATAATGCCACGCGAGTGAAAATTCCTTCTCCTCAAGCAACGCGCCCGGCAACCGATCAACGTAAAGCGGGAGAATCGGGCGCACGCGCTCCTTCCATTCAGTCGTCATGTTTTTCAGCATGCGCCATTCCCCCCGTTTGCAACGCAGCCAGACGCCGTCTTCAGCGACCAGCGCGACTGGCAAACGACCGAACCATTCCTCCAAATCGTGCCGGGGCCGGCCGCTGATGATGACCACGTCATTGGTGGAATCGTTCGCCAGCGTCGAGAGCAATTCCAGCAATTCCGCGTCCGGTCGCGCCAGTTGGGGTTCCGCAGCGAACGGCACCAGCGTGCCATCGTAGTCCAGCAACAGGGATCGCCGCGCTGCCAAGCGATATTGTTGCCCTAATGCGGTGAGCGCCTTGCCCGTCAGCAACCGCGCCCGTCTCGCCGCTTCAATTTTATGTGTGGACACCATTGCTTGGACAAATTCATTCGCCCAGCGGTTCACATTGTAGCGCCGCAATCGTTCTTGAAGAATCTGGTTACGCCGGACTTGTTCCTCGACCGGCATGGTCAGGGCTTGTTCCAGCGCGTGGGCAAAATCCTCCAGATGCACCGGATTGATGATGATGGCTTCGCCCATTTCCTTCGCCGCGCCGGCCATTTCGCTCAACACCAGCACGCCCTTTTGGTCGGAGCACGACGCAACGAATTCCTTGGCCACCAGATTCATCCCATCGCGCACCGGCGTAATCAACGCCACGTCGCACAGCCGGTAGAGCGCCACGATTTCCTCGAACGACAGATTGCGGAACTGAAAAATCAGCGCGTCCAATGCACGTTGCCGTAGGCGCCGGCAATGCGGCCCACCGTCTGTTCCAGTTCCAGCTTCATGGATTGGTAACTCTCCGCCGCTACGCGCGACGGCGCGACGGAAATGATGAAGACGACCTTGCCGTGCCATCGCGGGTTTTTTTTCAAAAACAAGTCGTAGCCGCGCAGGCGGTTAACAAGCCCCTTGGTATAATCCAGCCGGTCCACGGGAAAAATAACCTTTTGGCCGAGGCACTGGTTCCGCAGCTCTGCCACTCGTGCCTCGGTTTCAGGTAATTGCGCCGCCTTGGCGAACCTTTCGAAATCCACGCCCATTGGAAACGTGTCCACCTTCACCACTCGATCGCGCAGCGCGAGGATGCCCAGTTGATGCTCGTAGCCGCACGTGCGCAGCGTCGAGGTCAAAAACTCGCGCGTGTAATCGTGCGTATGAAATCCCACCAGACTGGCGCCCAGCAGGCCTTCGATGATTTCCTCGCGCCAGGCCCGCGGCACCAACCGGAAGACCTCGTAGGAAGGGAACGGGATGTGCAGGAAGAAGCCGATCGGCATTTCGGGGAATTTCTCGCGTATCAATTTCGGCAGCAACATGAAGTGGTAGTCATGGACCCAGACCATGTCATCCGGCTTCAGTGCGTTCACCACCGCCTCGCCGAAAATGCGGTTCACGTTTCGGTATTCCTGCCAATTCTCCTCCACGTAATGTGTCAGCGACTGGAAATAATGGAAGAGCGGCCAGATAGTCTTGTTGCAAAAACCGTGGTAAAACCGCTCCATACTTTTTCCTCCGGCAGAAAAACCGGACAGCACTTGAAATGCTGTTCTGCGAAGGTCCGCACCGCCGCTTCCTGTTCCGGCGGGATGCTGGCACCCGGCCAACCCAGCCAGAAATAATCGGGATTGCTCGATGCGCCCGCCGTGGACTGCCGCAAACAGCTTGCCAGCCCGGTGCTCAACCCGTCCGAACTGGCATTAAATTTCGGCGCTCCGTGTTCGAAGGAAACCGTAAAGGGCAACCGATTTGAAACGACAACCAAACGCATAAATAAATTTTCGTAAAATTTCAGCGATTGTCCAAGCCATTCGGCCGGACATTTCAAAAAAGTTTGCACGGGCGGGCGCGAGGATTCCTTGAATTGCGCGGCGGATTTGCGAATATATTGGCGACGTGTTTGTTTTAACATCATCGGGTTATTTTGGGAAGCTGCCTCCCAACACCCGCAACATTCTGCAGACCTGTCTTTATGGGCTTGTTGCGGGATTGGCGGTGGTTGCATTTCAACTGCTGATCAATCTGTTGTATAACGCGACCTTCGCGAGGCTGGCGGCGCTGTCCTCTCCGGCATTTCTGATTGGTAGTTTTGGCGTGATGGTTACCACCGCGCTGGCGGCCGGCTATTTGCTGAATTCGTTTTGCCAGGAGGCAGCCGGCAGCGGTATTCCGCAAGCCAAAGTGGCCTTCTGGAAAGATTTTGGCGTAATTCCGTGGCGTGCGGTGTGGGTAAAGTTTTTGGCCGGCATTTTGAGCATCGGTGGGGGCAGCAGTCTCGGACGGGAAGGGCCGAGCGTTCATGTCGCCGCCGGAGCGGCATCACAGCTGGCGGGCTTGACCGGCGAGGCGAAACAAAACCGGCGACGCGCAACCGCGGCGGGCGCAGCGGCGGGCTTGGCAGCGGCCTTCAATACGCCGATTGCAGCAGTAACGTTCGTGCTGGAGGAAATCATCCAGGACTTGAACAGCAATCTCCTGGGCAGCGTCCTGCTGGCGTCGGTGATTGGGGCGCTGATCGTGCACGGTCTGGTCGGTCGGCAACCGGCATTTTCCATCGCGAATATCGAAGCGCCGACGTGGCGGGCGTATGTGCTGACTCCCTTCGCCGCCGCGCTGGCGAGTTTGGCGGGTATCTTCTTTCAAAAGGCGACGCTGGACTTGCGCGCACAGCAGCGGCGTGTGGCCAGAGTTCCCGGCTGGCTTAAACCGGCCATCGGCGCAACGCTGGCATGGGGCGTTGGCGCTTCGGTCTTTCTTCTCACCGGGCACCTCGGCGTGTTTGGCTTGGGTTATGGCGATCTGACCGCCGGATTGAATCAGCAGTTGCCTTGGGACATTGCCGGAATCTTGCTGGTCGCGAAATTGCTGGCGACAGTTCTTTGTTATGGGTTGGGCGGCTGCGGCGGAATTTTTTCGCCGACGCTGTTTTTCGGGGGTATGAGCGGTTTGCTGCTGGCGGGTGTAGTCGGGTTGATCACACCATTGCCAACCGAAGACACGCTCACGCTGGCGGTTGTCGGCATGAGCGCCTGCCTAGGCGCGGTCGTGCGTGCGCCGGTGACGGGCATCCTCATCGTGTTTGAAATGACCCACGAATTTTCACTTGTGCCGGCGCTGATGATCGGTGCGCTGGTCAGTCAAGGCATTGGGCGTCGCATGACGCGTGCGAATTTCTACGACGCCATTCTGGAACAGGACGGCCACAAGCTGGAGAAGTTGCTTCCGCCGCGCGATATGCGGAGTTGGCAAAAGCTGCCCGTCTCGACCATCGCCAATTTTCAACCGGTTGTCCTGAACAGCTTGGAACCGGCGGCGATGGGAAAAATCCTGAAGGCCCACGCCTATGCCTGTTTTCCCGTGATACAGGAAGGCAAACTCAGCGGCATTGCCTCGCGCGGCGAAATGACCGACGCCGTTGCGGAAAACCGTGCGCCTAAACTGGCTCCGATTGTTCGCTGCGAACCGCGTCAGACCATTCGCGAGTTACAGGTCAAGCTCATCGAATCACCGACTGGCATGGCGATGGTATGCGATCCCACGGACGGCAAGTTGCTTGGCTTGGTCACGCTGCACGATTTGCTTCGGGCTCAAAATAACGCCGCCGAGAGCAGTCTTTGAATGGGGGTACGTCAAATGACCTCGAGCAAAACAATAGTGGAAATTAGCAAGGTGATGGCGGACGGCTGGTGAACGAATGCTGACAAATTGTTCTTGCTGGCCGGGAAACGCCTTCTAAAACTTGGCGCAACTGGATTCCTCGTAACGACAGTAGATATCACACAAGGCACACCAAATCAGTAAGCGGTTGCGCCAGGGACAGCAAAGCTGCTGAGGTTTGCAGAGCATGATATTCCGGTTTTGATGGCGGTTGGGAAAGTCACGCTTTTGGGCGATCCGTTCCGAATGCCTCAAAATGGTTTGCGACGGTCGAGGTCCTCCAACTGGCAACGGACCGGGATCGGCTGCACAAGGCTACGTAAGAAGTTTCAGAACTTTGCGCGACAGAAACGTGAGCGCTGCGTAGGCTCCTTGGCGAGAGATTGAAACGGAGGTGGTGGCTGACAATAACTCTGCCTTGACCAAGGGCATTAGATTTCGTAAGATCACTTGTAAATCGAGAGAGACTGATATCATAAATCTATACTGGAAACCTACGAAAACGAGAATTCAGAAGTGGGCCTCCTTTGTTCCCAGAGCGGTGTGTGCGGAAGTGATCATGCTATGGGTTGCAACCTTGTGTGCTCAAGCTCAATTCATCTATACTACGTTTAGTGTGTCAGGGGCAGTAGGCACTTACGCCAATAGTATTTCCGGTAATAACATCGTCGGGAGATATGCAACCGGGAGTACATGGTATGGTTTTATCTACAATGGGAGTGGGTGCACCACTTTGGACGTACCTGGATCAACATATACTTTTGCCTGGGGTATTTCCGGCAACAACATCGTGGGGTCTTACGGGGTTGCGAACGGTCCAGGTTACGGCTTCCTATACAATGGCAGCAGCTACACGAGCTTGAATGTGCCTGGGGCATCAATTACTGATGCCAATGGTATTTCCGGGAACAACATCGTGGGGGATTACTTTTTTAATAACGGCAGCATCTATGGTTACAACGGTTTTCTTTACAATGGCAGCAGTTACACCACCATAGCCGTGCCGAGTGCAGGGAGCACCAGTGCCATGAGCATTTCTGGAAACAACATCGTTGGCGTGTATGGTGCCTACGGCAATGAGAACAATGCCTTTCTCTACAATGGCACAAGTTACACGACAATTGACGTTCCGGGAGCATCATCCACCTATGCTTACGGCATCTCGGGCAACGATGTCGTCGGGGCGTACTTTGACGGCACCACCTATCACGGTTTTCTCTACAATGGCAGCAGTTACACTACTTTGAACGTTCCGGGGGCCAGCTCCACTTCTGCCATCGGCATCGACGGAAACACTATCGTAGGGTATTGCTACATTGGGGGCGGCATTGAAAGTTTCATAGCGACCCCCGTTCCCGAACCGTCACTTTTGGCGCTGCTGATAGTTGGCGCAGGAACTCTTCTGTCTCGTCGTCGGTGTTGTGATCTGTAATGGTGACTCCGCTATCTCCTTGCCGCCTCACAGTTAGAAATGGTGTTAGGGGGCGGAGTCGGTCGTTTGGATTACAGGCAGCGTGGTCAGCCGCAAATGCGTCGAGCCGTACGGCACCAACGTCATGGTCTCTGGCCGGCCCGCGCCGCGGAGCTCCGAGAGCAATGGCAGGCCGCGGGGCTCGCCGTAAGCAGCGCCGTTTGTTTCCCGCAACCAGCCTGGCAATGAACAAAGCGGCAATTCCAACCGCACCGGCGTTTGGTCTTCCAGAAACGGATTGTCAGGCATCGCCGACTCGACAACCTCGATTTTTCCCGGATCGCTTTTTAATGACCGGCTGAAGCCGTAACGCCAGTCGCTTTGCGGCAGAAATTCGATTTCGGGGAAGCCTTGGATGTCGTGCCCTCCCAGGAGGGCTTTGATGTCCGGGGGATCGTTCGTGTGCTCAATGCGTTCCTCGGCAATCTTCAGTGAAAACACCAGCGGCCCGCGCGTGACGCAGACGGCCTGAGGCTTGAACCAGTCCTCGATCCGCACCGGCATCGGCAGCTCCAGGCTCACCACGTCGCCGTCATGGAACTCCCGGCGCAGCGATGCGAACGCCCCTGGCTTCAGCGACTCGTGCAAAGTCCGGCCGTTCACCCGGACCGTGGCGGCGTCGCACCATTGTGGAATGCGGAATTGAAAATTGAACGCAACCGGCCGGGCCATTTTGAACCGGAACAAGACGCGGTCGCGGAACGGGTAATCTGTTTCCTCGGTGCTGGTCACCGTCTGACCGTTGACCCTGGTCTTCACTTCGCTTGGCCCATAATAGACCGCGGCGAGGCCGCCGTCGTTCGCGCGCATCCACATGCGGATGACATAATTCGGCATCGCGCGGTTGATGTTGCCCGGACAGCATTCCACGTCGTGCGCCGCGCGGTAGGTCATGCGCGTGGACCAGTGCGGCGTGTGGCGGTTGGTGGCTGCGATCTCCGTCTGGTTCACGGCGGAAAAATATTGAAGCTGGCGGAAATTTTTTGTGACCGCGCCGGGCAGCGCGTTGAACGTGGCGCGCTCAATCAAATCGGCAAACCGCGCCTCCCCGGTCGCCATGAACAGATACCCCAGGCTCCATGACCAGTCCGTGATATCGCAGCTTTCGTGGACGGAATAAAACGCGGTTGGCTCCAGATGTTCCGAGCTGACGATGCCGCCGTCGGGCATGAGACTGTTGTCCAAAACTTTCTCATAGGCGCGCCCCGCCAGATGCAGTGCCTCGCGGTTGCCGGTGTAACTGAACATCAGCGGCAAACATTTCAATTCCTCCGCCGCCGTGACGCCGTGTTCATGGAAAGGCGCCCGGCTCCGGATTTTGGCGATCGTGCAAAAGGAATTCGTGTCGTGCAAATAGCCGTCGTAAATTTTCCGGCATAAATCCAAGAGCCGCCCGTTACCCGTCAGTCCGTAAAGATAAAACGCCTCCTCGAAATTCGCGCCGTTCCGGCCGCCTTGGGCGATGGCGTCGGCGCTGGTCAGCAGCCAGTTTTCCAAGACTGCCGCCACGCGCGGGTCGCCGGTCGCGGAAAATTGCGCCATCAGCGCGCGGCCAACGACCGCGTTAGGCCAGCACCAATGGGAACCGCCAAAATTGGTGCCGCTGGAGTGGTCGAGAATGTAATTCAGATTCGCATCGCGCCGCTGGCGGATTGCCGGATCGTTGACGAGCCAGCTCAACCGTGTCGTGGCATCCACAAAGTAACCGGATTGTTCGTAGGGCCACCAGTCCTTCCACGATTGGTTACGGACCGCCGGCGGCGGGATAACGCCCGCATACATGCAGGTGTCATACGGATAGGACATGTTTTCCGGATGGCCGGTCAGGCCTTGCGCCTGCTGTTCCAGCCATTGCCGAATCCAGCCACGCGGCTGGACCGAACCCACGGGCAGTTCGGAGAACTGTGCGTAATACTTGACCTTGAATTGTCCCGGCTCCGGCGCGGCTGGCGCGGATGAAATCTGTGCCCGGTCGGCGCCGGCCAGCCCGAACAACAGAAGGGCAAGGACGAAGCGGCCGTTGGATTTCATTTTCATCGCTGGACTGCAAATGCGGCGCCGGAGAACACGCGCGCCGTAATCACGACGGACATCGGAACCAAGAACGACAATTTAACCGATTTCGCAAGGGAGTGTGGCTTCATTGCTGGTGGCATGATAAACGGAATTGAGAACCTGACCAGCCCCCGAAAAACTGGGGGATTTGGTTTTTTTCGTGGCGAGAAAACCTCTGTTTGTTTCATAATGGATCCGTGCCTCCCGCCGCGAAACATTCTCTCCGCCAGCTGCTGTTGTTTCTCTGCCTGGCGCTGCCGACCTTTGCCGCGGCGGACGAGGATGATTCCGCCAGCCAGGACTACGTGGTCAAGGTCTGGGGTGCGGATAACGGCCTGACCGAAAGTTCCGTTACCGACGTCGCGCAAACTCCGGAGGGCTATTTATGGGTCGGCACGCTTTTCGGCAGCGTGCTGCGATTCGACGGCACGAGCTTTGTCAGGTATAACTCGGCCAACACGCCGGAATTTTCCCAGAAATGGGGTGTCCCCCGGCTGATGGTGGACCAGGAAGGGACACTTTGGATCAGCATGGTGGACGGCGGCATGACCACTTGGGACAAGCGCGGTTTCAGCTCGGTCTTCAACAGCACGAACCGTCCCGACCGCTTGTTATGGTCGGCGCCCGGCAGGGTCATTTTTATCTATGCCAATGGGAAGCTGCTGTCCGGGCAGAAAGCCCGCGAACAGTGGAACTGGCAGACCGTGACGTTACCGGACGTATTGCCGCAAGGTCAGCAATGCGCCGATGCCGAGGGCCGGATTTGGTATTTACAAAGTGAAAATAAAATCGGGGTCTGGAACGGCAGGGGAACCAATACACCCGCTCAGACAAGCGAGTTGGAAGACCAGACGATCAACGTGCTGGCCGCGGACGAGGAGGGCCGGATCTGGATCGGCACCGATCGCTCCCTGGCCGTCTGGCAAACGAACCATTTTGAGGCAATGACGCCGACCAACGGCGAGGCGGTGCTGAATGTGCAGGGAATTATTCCGTCCGGCGGCGGCAACCTTTGGGTGGAGGCCAACAACCGAATGCGCCGCTGCGCCGGTCGGCGATGGCTGGCGGAGTCGGACGGCTG
The DNA here is from genome assembly GCA_035508155.1 of Candidatus Sulfopaludibacter sp. Lineage (GTDB taxonomy): Bacteria > Verrucomicrobiota > Verrucomicrobiia > Limisphaerales > UBA11358 > UBA11358. Next base: position 72,192 of record DATJNM010000060.1, read on the forward strand.
GAACCGCGAGCTTGCCGGGAGGACTTCGTTGCAATTTGTGCACGGTGATCGGGAAGGTGGTTTGTGGGCCGGCGCCGGCAATTTGGGATTAATCCATGTTGCCGCGGATGGCGCGTTCCAGCGACTGACCACGCGGGACGGATTGCCCAGCAATGTGATCCGCTTTGCCTATGAGGACCGCGATGGAAACATCTGGACGGGTTACGACCGGGGCGGCCTGGTGGAAGTGCGGCGGCGGCTCTTTCGGGTCATCGGAAAGAGCCAAGGCCTGGGCGACAGCCTGATCAACAGCGTGTGTGAAGACATTCACGGCGGCGTTTGGATCGGCACGCACAGCGGCATGGTGGGCCATTACGAGAATGGCGTCTGCACGAACATCGTATTGCCGGAACCGGCGCGCACGCAGGACAGTTGCATTGCGGCTGACGCGCGCGGCAGGGTGTGGATTGGCGGACAGGGGATCGGGCTGTTGAGGTGGGAGAACGAACAGTTGCGGCCAATCGCCACGGAGACGCAACTGGGTGGTTATCCGCGTCTGCTGTTGCCGGGCCGGGATGACCGGCTTTGGGTTGGAACCATTTGGTCCATCATCTGCGTCACCAACGGAAATCTCGCCTTTGATTACACCACGCAATCAGCGGGTGGTCATCCGACGGCACTGGCGGAAGCGGCGGACGGCACGATTTGGGCGGGAACCCTGGATGGTCTTCTTTTGCGCTGGGACGGCAAACAATTTGTCCCGCTGGCGCCGCCGGACCGGAATTCACTGGGACGAATCTGGGCGTTGTGGGCGGCGCCCGACAACAGCCTGTGGGCGGGAACCGAGGAAGGCGGTTTGTTGCACTTGAGCGATGGCAAATTCTTCCGCTACACCACAAAAAATGGAATGCCCTCGGACAGCGTCGTTCAGATTCTGAGCGACGCCCAGGGCAACTTGTGGCTCGGAACGCGCGCGGGCATTGCGCGCATCCCGGTTGACGCGCTGGCGCAATTCGAGCGTGGCCAATTGAACGTGCTGCCGGTGAGCGTTTACGGGCTGTCGGACGGGTTGCCGACGATTGCCAGCGCGATCATCTACCAGCCAAACTGCTGGCGCGGGCAGAACGGCACCCTATTTTTCGCCATGGCCAACAGCGTGGCGATGGTCAATCCGGAGGAAGTTCACCTCAATCTTTTGCCGCCAACGGTGGTGCTGGAAGAAATATGGTCCGATGACAAACGGGTTTGGCCGGAAAACGTCGGCGCGGTCGTGACGGCTCCCGAAACCGCTGAAGGCCACTCCTCCGCCACGCCCGCCATCAAGGTCGGGCCCGGTCGCGGGGACCTGGAATTTCAGTACACCGGATTGAGCCTTGGTTCATCGGCGCGTGTCCGCTTCAAATACCGTCTGGCTGGACTGGAAAGCGACTGGAACGAGGCCGGGCGGGAACGAAAAGCCATCTACCGCCACGTCCCGCCGGGCCGGTATGTTTTTCAAGTCATGGCGTGCAACAGTGATTCGGTGTGGAGCGACGACACGGCCTTGCTGGCGGTGAGGGTGGTTCCATTTTTCTACCAGACAGCCTGGTTCAAAGGTGGCGCGGGGCTGCTGGTGGTGGCGGGTTTATCCTTCGCCGTGGCGGTCGCCGTGCGCCGGCGGATGCGCCTGCGGCTGGAACGTTTGAAAAGCCAGCACGCGTTGGAACGGGAGCGGTCGCGCATCGCCCGGGATTTGCACGACGATCTCGGCGCGGGCCTGACTGAAATTGGTTTGCTGGGCGGAATGCTCCGGGACCCGGCGCGGCTCCCGGCGCACAAGGAGGAGGCGCTGAACCGGATCGTCGGCCGCAGCCACGAGTTGGTCATGGCGCTGGACGAAATTGTGTGGGCGGTCAACCCGCGGAACGACTCGGTGAATTCGCTCGGTGGCTATCTCTGCCGCTACGCGCAGGGCTTTCTGGAGCCGACGGCCATCCGCTGCCGTTTGGAAATGCAGGAAACAGAACCGGATCAGCCGCTGAATTCGGAGCAAAGACACAATCTTTTCCTGGCTTTCGAGGAGGCCTTGACCAACGTCGTCAAACATTCCGGAGCGACCGAAGTCCGCGTTAAAATCTCCGTCGAGAAGGAAAGCTGTCTGTTCATCAGCATCGAAGACAACGGACGCGGCCTGTCGCCGACCGTCAGGGGAGACGCCGACGGCTTGATCAACTTGCAGCAACGAATGGCCCGGATCGGCGGCCGGTGCGAGATTGTCAACCGGGCGGCGGGTGGCGTTTCCGTCAGCTTTGGCCTGCCGCTGGCCGCGCGGCGGCCCCGGCGGAGTGGTTAGGGAGGCACAACCGTTTCGCGGATTTATTCAGCCATCGGTTGTCCGGTTAAAATCGTTTTGGTAATAAAAGAAAATGATCACCGTGGCGATAGTCGAGGATGACGCGGGCATACGCCGCAGTCTGGAATGGCTGCTGAAATCGTCGGCGGAATTTTCGTGCGTCGCGGCCTGCAGGAACACCGAGGAGGCGCTTCGCCTCCTGCCGAAGACCGCGCCGGATGTCATTCTCATGGACATCAATCTGCCCGACCGCTCGGGCATCGAATGCACCGCGCGCATCAAGGAGCTGCTGCCTTCGGCGCAGGTGGTGATGATCACGGTTTATGACGACGCCGAAAAAGTGTTTAACTCGCTGCGCGCCGGGGCGAGCGGCTACATCCTCAAACGAGCAACGCCGGAGCGGATCTCCCAGGCGATCCGGGAGGTCCACGCCGGTGGGGTGCCGATGTCGAGCGAGATTGCGCGCAAGGTCCTGGGCGTATTCCGCGAGCCGGCGCCTGCGCCGGCGGAGGATCAGAATCTTTCCCGGCGGGAACAGGAGGTGCTGGAACTGCTGTCCCAGGGCTGCGCGAACAAGGAAATTGCGGACAAACTTTCCATCAGCATCGAAACGGTAACCTGGCATCTGCGGCATATTTACGCCAAGCTGCACGTCCGCTCGCGCACGCAGGCGGCCTTGAAATTTCTCGGCCAACGGAAAGGCTCGTAAGCTTCCGCGCCGACAGCCGCCTCCAGGCCCCAGTTTTTGGGGGCTGGCCAGTTCGAGAACTTCTCGCGTAAATTAGAATGGATGAACCCGCATCAGAAGAACCGCGGGGGTGCATTCCCCGGGGCATTTTCCCGCCACGTTTCCTTGCGAAGCCGCGAAACCACGGGGTCAGCGTTCACGCTCATCGAGCTGCTGGTCGTCATCGCCATCATCGCCGTTCTGGCGGCAATGCTGCTGCCCGCTTTGAGCGCAGCCAGGGAAAGGGCGCAGTCAACCTACTGCCGGAACAATCTTGAGCAGTTGCAGTTGGCGATTGAAATGTACGCCGATGACAACAAGCAGAAATTTCCCGACAACGCCGGAGCCACCATCAGCTACCAAGCCTGGGTCACCGGCAATATGAGTTGGGATTTGCCGCCGAATTTTCCAAGCACGGAAAACACCAACACGACCTATCTGACCGCCGGCGAGATCGGTCGGTATGTGGCCAAGAACGTCAAAATTTTCAAGTGCCCGGCGGACATTTATCGCGGTCGTTGGGGGCCGCGGGTGCGGAGCTACGCCATGAACGGTTTCGTGGGCGACACGTCGGATTTCAACGGCAAGGATAATCCCGGCTGGCGCAGATATTTAAAAACCGGCGACTGCATCAGCCCCGGCCCGTCGAAAACGTGGGTGTTGATTTGCGAATGCCCGGATAGCATTGACGATGATTATTTCAAGATGCCCATGCAGGGAGGTTCCGCCGCCAACTGGGTCGAGCTGCCGGCTTCGACTCATGCCGGGGCAGCCGGCTTGTCGTTTGCCGATGGCCACGCGGAGACGAAGCAATGGCTCGACGCCAACTCCAAAGCGCCCGTCCGCAGGGTACATCCTTGTCCCGACTTCGGGAAGAATTCGCCCGACGATATGGCCTGGCTGCAACAACGGACCAGCAGTCAACAGTAACCATTGAAGCGGGACGACGGAAGAGTTTGCGAGTCACGGGAACGTTCGGCGGCTGGATTACCCCAGTTTTTTGGGGCTGGCCAGATTGAATCCACTGCGCATAATTAAGGTTGATGAGTCTGCGTTTCCAATTTGTGTTTCACTTTTTCATCGTCGGGTTAGCGCTGACGCTGGGGTTGGGCCGCTGCGAAGCGGCGGTTGTCGCTTCGGCCAGCGGCTTGTCGCTGCGTCTGAACGCAAGCGATGGCAGCTATCAACTCTCTGCCCGACAGCCGGCGTGGGAACTGGGCGGCAGCATCAACCAGCCCTTTCAGGACGTCGCCACCGGTCAAGGGCGGGATGCCATTGGCCATTATCGGCAGTTGTCATTCGAATGGGAGGACGGGCAGACGCCGATGAGGGGCCAAATCCGGATTTATGAGGAGAAGCCGCTGGCGTTGTTTTCGCAAACCTGCGGCGCGGCGACCGAACTGCCGCCGCGCGCGTTCCCGGATTTCCAGGTGTTGCCGGGCAAATTGCACGTTTTCAGCTACGGTCATCATGAATTTGCGCCGCCACGTTTCGCGGCGACCGAAATCTCCACACCCTGGCTGTTCTTTGATGATTCCGCCAACGCTTTGGTCATTTCTCCGGCGTCGCATTTCATGGTGGCCAGCATGGTGGGCGATGGGCGGACGGAGGCAGGCAGCGGATTTAATCCGGCCTTGCGGAACCTGCCGGCGGGTTTCACTCAACAAACGCTGGTCGCGTTCGGCCAGGGCATCAATCGGACTTGGGATTTATGGGGCGGCGCGCTGCTGGCTTTGCACCACGCTCAACGCCCCTCCGACGACGCCGACACGGTGCTGAAGTACCTTGGTTACTGGACCGACAACGGCGCGACTTATTATTATAACTACGACACCAATCTTGGCTACGTCGGCACGCTCCAATCGCTGGTCGAGCGTTACCGCCAGGAGCAGATTCCCATTCACTATTTGCAACTGGATTCGTGGTGGTATGAAAAGAGCACCACCGGTCCCGACGGCCAGCCGGGAAGGGAAAAGAAATCCGATAAGTTGCCCGGCGGCGAGTGGAACTGTTACGGCGGCCTGTTGAAATACAAGGCCGACACCAATCTGTTCCCGAACGGCCTGGACGCTTTTCAGGAATCCATCGGCCTGCCGCTGGTCACGCACAATCGCTGGATTGATCCGGCCAGCCCTTACCATCAACAATACAAAATTTCCGGCATTGCGGCCGTGGATCCGAAATGGTGGGACCATATCGCCGATTACCTGAAGGTTTCCGGCATCATTACCTACGAACAGGACTGGCTGGACCGCATTTACACCTATTCCCCGGCGTTCAGCAGCAATGTCGAAACGGGGGAGGCTTTTCTCAACAACATGGCGCGTGCCTGCCAGGAACAGGGCATCACCATGCAGTATTGCATGCCTTATCCGTGTTATTTTCTTCAAGGCAGCCGCTACGATAATCTGACGACCATCCGCACCAGCGGCGACCGGTTCAATATGGACCACTGGGACAATTTTCTCTACACGTCGCGCCTGGCTGCCTCGCTGGGAATCTGGCCGTGGGCGGATGTTTATATGAGCGGCGAAACCAACAACGTCCTGCTCTCCACGCTTTCCGCCGGGCCGGTTGGCATCGGCGACGCCATCGGCGCGGTCAACAAGGCCAATCTTCTCCATGCCGTCCGCACCGACGGGGTGATTGTCAAACCTGATGCGCCCATCGTACCGCTGGACCAGAGCTACATCGCCGACGCGAAGAAAAAACCGGCGCCCCTGACGGCGGGCACCTACACCGACCGCGGCGGCGTCAAAACCGGATATATCTTCGCCTACAACCGGCCCGACACACCGGCGGACACGGTTCGTTTCAGTCCAGGCGAGTTGGGCTTGCGCGGCCCGGTGTATGTTTATGATTATTTTTCCGGCACAGGCAAATTGCTCCATGACGGTGCTGACTTCACCGCGCCGCTGGGCGGGGACGCCAGCGTATTCTACATGGTCGCGCCCGTCGGCCAAAGCGGCATCGCCTTCCTCGGCGACAAGAATAAATTTGTCGGCACCGGCCGGCAGCGGATTGTGTCGCTGGACGATGAGCCCGGCAGGCTGACCATCGGAGTCGTATTGGCGCAGAACGAAAAATCGGTCGTCCTTCACGGCTATGCCGCCGCGGAACCGAAAGTGACGGTCATTTCCGGCTCGGACGACACGGTCCAATACGATCCCGCCAGCCACTACTTCACGGTCGAAGTAAAGCCCGACGGAGATGCGACGGGTGCCGAAACCGCCGACGCTCGCACCCGGCAAATGACGGTGGTGCTGGAAACAAGAAAGTGGCGAGTGACGAGTGACAAGTGACGGGAAAACTCCGGCGCCGGCCACTGCTAGTCACTTGTCACGTGTTGCCCGTCAACTCGGCGCTGTGGCTTTGGTGTCGTTGTTTCTCATCCCATCGTTCGCCGCCACCGGCGAAAATCCTTTCTGGCAGCGCCAGAGCATTTACCAAATCATCACCGACCGTTTTTACGACGGCGATCCGTCAAACGACAATGCCGACGGCAATTACGATCCGACGGGTCACCGCGGCACGTCCGTTCACGGCGGTGATTTCAAGGGCATCGAGGAAAAACTGGATTACCTCAAGTCGCTCGGCGCGACGGCCATCTGGATTTCGCCGGTGGTGTTGAATGCCCGCGGCGAATTTCACGGTTACGCGGGGCTGGATTTTTACAAGGTGGACCCGCATTGGGGCACGATGGCGGACCTGCGACATCTGGTTCAGGCGGCGCACGCGCGCGGCATTCTGGTCATTGACGACATCGTGGTGAATCACGGCGGCAACCTCGTGGACAGCGCCGATCCGGGGTATCCCGATTTCAAATATCCGCCCGCGGGATACCATTTGCGCTTCCGCGATCCCGCACGGCAATATCCGCCACCGTTTGATCTGAATGCCACCCACCCGTCGCTCACGAACCTGTTTCACGACAACGGCTTCATCCAGGACTATCACGACCCGGTCCAGGTTGAACTGGGCGAGTTGGGCGGGCTTGATGATTTTCGGACCGAAACGCCGTACGTTCGGGCACAGATGGAGAAGATTTACGAGTTTTGGATCCAGCAAGCGGGCTTCGACGCCTTCCGCATTGACACCGTCAAGCACGTCGAGGTCGGATTCTGGCGGGATTGGTGTCCGGCCATCCGCGCGTTCGCGGCGGCGCGCGGCAAGCCGGACTTTTTCATGTTCGGCGAAGTGCTGGATCATTCCGACGCCAAGTGTGGTTCCTACACCGGCATGATGGGGGGTGGGCCGTTCAAACTCGACTCAGTTCTGGATTACCCGCTGTATTTCAAAATCAAGTCCGTCTTCGCCGAGGCCACCGGCGGCACGAAACAAATCGTTGAGCACTACCGCGCCGTCAGCGCGAATTACGACCCGTCGGCGCAAAATCAATTGGTGACGTTCCTCGACAACCACGATCAGCCGCGTTTTTTGAGTGTCCCCGGGGCAACCGTCGCCCGGCTCAAGGTGGCGCTGATTTTTCTCTATACCGCGCAGGGCATTCCCTGCCTGTATTACGGCACGGAACAGGCCTTCAACGGCGGGAAGGACCCATTTGACCGGGAGGACATGTTCGCCGGACGATTCGAGTGGGGGCCGTCGCTGGGCGATAACTTCGACATGACGCATCCGTTGTTTCAACTCGTCGCCAGGCTTAACAATTTCCGGCGGCTCTATCCGGTGTTGCAAACCGGCATCCAATCCAATCTGTGGGCCGGCGCCGGCGGCCCCGGCCTGTTCGCCTACATACGGCGGCTCGGTACACAACAAGTGTTCGTGGTTTTCAACACAGCGGAAACGAACCGGATTCTGCCACCCTGCCCGACGATTTATCCGGCGGGAAAAAGGCTGCAAAATTTGCTCGATGAAAAGGAAAATTTAACCGTGCTCGCGGGCGGAAAGACTCCATCCCTCGCCGTGCCGGGCACATCGGCAAAAATCTTCGTCGCCAAATCCGAAATCCGTCCGCTTGATCCGGTGGTGACCGGCATATTGCCGAAACACGACTCGCGGGAAATTTCGCCGACCGCGCCGATTATCGTTCGCTTCAGTCAGCCGATGGAAACCACGAGCGTGGAGCGTGCTTTTTCGACGGTGCCGGCGGTGCCGGGCGCGTTTTCCTGGACGGCCGCAGGCGACGAAATGACTTTCCAGCCGGCAAATCCCGGATTCCAACCGCAAACGATGATCACCGTGCGCATCGGCGACGCGGCGCGTTCCGCCGATTCCGGCAGGACATTTTACGCCGGGTTTGAATCACGTTTCCGGTGCGGCGGGGCGGGCAGGGTCTCGCCGCCAAATTGACACGCGCAAATCCCCAGTTTTTGGGGGCTAGGCAGGATTCCAAAGTCTGCGGATATTAAGCTCGCGCATATTCAATCCAGAACACCTTAACCGATTAAACTATGAAGACCAAAACCGCCGTTCTTTCGTCCATGTTTTGTGCGGGGCTTTTGCTGGGCACCACCTGGCCGGTTTGCGCGGACACCCTGATCGCCTTTCAGTGCGACATGACGTATCAGGTTCAAAACTCACAATTCACCAATGGGGTCAATACGCTTAAAGTGTATACATATAACGCCACTCCGGCCGCCGTAACCAACTTGGTGTTGACCAACAATCCCGCATCATTGGTCAATACCAATCTCTATACGGGAACGTGGGACGATATGGTTGATACCAACGGCGCTCAAATCCAATATAAATTTTATGCCGTCGGAAGTTCGATTCCCGGTGGCCCCTATGAAACGACGGCGACTTACAACGATAACCGGGTGACATTGCTTCCTGCGGGCAGCGGCCAGCAGAGTCTGGTCTTGCCCGTTCAGTTTTTCAGCGACCAGGGCATAAACCTAGCCTCCCCCCAATTTGTCGTAACCAGCAACATCTGGTTCCAAGTGGACATGTCACAGCAAATTGCCCTTGGGACTTTCAATCCCTCGACACAAACGGTGGAAGTTGACGGCAGCTTGGGCAGCGGCAATAATTTCGGTTTCGGCCAGGGGACCACCCCCAGCGGCAACACCTTGACCAATGATCCCACCCTCCTGAGAACCAATCAGTTTGGTTTGGTGACTTCCAATGTATATACCGGATTTCTCTCCCAGCTCATTGCCGGCTCACCCGGGCAGAATGCCCAATTTAAATATCGAATCCAGCCATCTGCCATATACGAAAGCCCCAACAATCTAAACGGAGACGCGCAAAACAGCCATAACCGCTTCTTTTTCCTCACCGCGACCACCACAAACCCGATTGTCTTTTTCAGCGATCAGCCCTACGCGCCAATTGGAACAAACCGGATCACCTTCTCGGTGGACATGAGCGCTCAAATCTGGAGCGGCCAGATGAGCAATCAACAAGTTCGCTTGAGCGGAGATTTTAACAATTGGGATACGAGCGGCACGCTGGGCAATCTCTGCACAAATAATCCCAACGCCAGCAACACCAACATTTACTCTGCAACGGCAACTATCACCAATGGAGTCGGAGCTGCAACTCAATTCAAGTTCGGCTATGTCAATGGGAATTACGAAAACAATCCCACTCATACCTACCCGGGCGATCCATCCGTTGCCATCATCACCCCCAACCGGGAATTCATCATGCCTGATGTCAGTGGCACCAATCTGACTTTGCCGACTGTTTATTTCAATGACACATCCACTTACTCCGTGCTGCCGGCTCCGCCCCCCACCAATTTCGTGACCTTCAGTGTCAGCATGACCAATGCGGTGGGCACGGATTCGCACGTGTTCAATCCCAACACCGACAGTGTTTATCTGAACGGTGTGGATGTGACCATGACGTTGGGAACCTACCGCTTTGACCCATGGACCAACAATCCGACCGGCAACCCGCTGGGAAATTTCCTGATGATCAACAATCCGGTGGGCAGCGAGATTTACACCATCACGGTCCCGATTCCGGCGGGATACCCGGTGATGCTTTCGTACCAATATTCCATCAACGGTAACCAGGATGAGGCCAATGGCATCAATCATACCCGTTACATCCGGTCCACCGGAAACTACGTTCTGCCGCTGGATGTCTTCGGCAACATGGTTCAGGAACAGTCGTTCGGTAACCTGGCCGTCGGGGCAAAGTCAGGCGGCAACGTGCCGATCACCTGGCTGGGCCGTCCGGGCGTCCATTTGCAAGTCAAAACGAACCTGACCGTCGGTGCCTGGACCGATCTGCTCGGCACCGATGCCCAAAGCGCAACGAACTATCCTGCAGGCGCGGGCGCCAGCTACTTCCGGTTAACCAATCCGTTTTGATTTCAGCCGGGTACCACTGTCAAACCGACCGCCCAATGCCGGAGCGCGCGTTCCGGTTCCGGCGCGGAGCTTAATTGACATGGAATTGCCGACAAAAACAAAGTCCAAGACGGCAATGATGGTTTCACCTTGATTGAGTTGTTGTTGGTGATTGCCATCATAGCGATTCTGGCCGCGATGTTGTTGCCGGCTTTGTCCGCGGCCAAGGTGCGGGCGCAGATCATTGCTGGCCTGAGCAATAAGAGGCAGTTGATGCTGGCCTGGTATATGTATCCCGGGGACCACAACGACCTGTTGGTGCTCAATACCAATCAGTCAGTCAACGTCAACGGCGTCGATCCGTGGATTCCACCGGGCAGCAAATTGGATTGGGGCAGTTCCTCGGCCAATACAAGCGTGACGCTCCTGGTAAGCTGTCAACTAGGCCCCTATTGTGGCGGTCAATTTAAAATTTTTACTTCGCCGGGGGATGTTTTCCTGTCTCCCATTCAGCAGGTGCTGAATATGGGCAAGCTTTTTAATCATCGGGCCAGGAGCGTCGCCATGGATGCGGCGATTGGCGGCGACGGATGGAATCATCCCGCCGACAATGGCAAGTCCGGGTATAAACCCCCCGCCTCTCTTGCTTCAAGCCTCAATCCCTTTTTCTTCGCGACCAAGTTAAGCCAAATGGTCAATCCCGGCCCGAGCAAGTGCTGGGTGTTTCTGAACGAGCACCCGGACAGCATTGACGATGGGATTTTCTATGACGATCCTCGGGCAACAGATGGAACCGGCACGCTCATCGAAGTGCCGTCGAGCTATCTGGGCGGCGGCTGCGGCGTTTCTTTTGCCGACGGGCATGCGGAGGTTCATAAATGGACAACCAGCGCGTTCCTCGTTCCGGTTAAATATGCGAAGTATCCGGGAACCGGCGGGGTGCATTACACCCAAAACGAGGACATGGCCTGGCTGGCACAGCACACACCCGCGCATTAGCCGTCCTAACCCCCAGTTTTTGGGGGCTAGGCAGATTCCGCAACCTCACGTACATTCAACATGTGATTTTCCCCGACCGAAGAGAAAACCTGAAACTCGAAACAACTTGAAATTTATGAAAATTAGAAAACGTCTCAACGGATTCGCTATCGGATTGGGTGTGCTGGTTGTGGCGGTTTATTCGGTGCCAGGTCAAGACACTATTAATGTGACGGGTACATCTGGCACGACTTATCCCGGCAATAACACGGGCCAAGGGAGCGCCAACAAGGGACGCGAAATCTACTCCGCAACCATTGCCAATGACGCGAACAATCTCTACATCACACTCGCTCTTAATCCAGCGGGCAACGCAATGACCCAGGGCGGTTTTGATTATCTCATGGTCATCACCTCCGGCAATCCTTCCGCCGGCGGCGACACCTCCGCCGACGCCACGACCCACGGGAATGCGTACGACCGTGCCATATCCATTGACAGTGGATTCGGCGGAATGACGGATATGATAGGAATATACACACCTAACTCCAGCAGTCCCTACAGCTTCGGATTTAACGATTGGATTTTCAGTGGCGGGAGCTGGATACAGGAGAATACCTATCCCACCGGCGTGACGTTAGTCAATGGCTCGGGAGGCAACCCGACTGAACTCACCTTCACCGCCCCGTTGAGTGATTTCCCAAATCTGACTCTCACTCCCGGCTCAACTTTCGATTTCGATTTTGACAGCACGGGCACCGGCGCCGGTCAGACCGCTTATGGCGACCTGGTGCTTCCTGGGCCGGTTCAGGGCGGAACTTATTATGTTAATGGAACTTCGATGAGCGGTGCGGGGACCTATAGCGCCACATACCAATTCAACGAAACCACGCTTGATCAATACACAGTCGCAGCGGTGCCCGAGCCGGCCACCCTGGCCCTGGCGGGTTTAAGCGGGTTGTCTCTGACGCTGCTCCGTCGTCAGCGGAGGAAAGCCGGTTTGTCTTCGGCACTGCGCTAACCCGGTCGGGGCGTCGCATAGTTTTCAACCGCGCAAGTCACACCGCCTGCCCGGGGATTTGCGTTGTATGAAATGAAATCACCCGGGTTCACAACGGTGAGACTTTGTGTTGCGGCCGCCAGTGTGATGGTTGCGTCCGTCAATGCGGCGCCGGCCCAAATTGTAGCTGACGACGACGCGGCCGCCTACTTCAAAACCTCCAACTGGACCAATGGCGCGAACCAGGGTTTCGGTTTTACTCCCTGGGTGTTGGCTACCAATGCCTTTGGCGGCGGAGGTTACCGCGGCTGGTATCTCAACAACGGCTATGCCATCGCCTCGGTCACCAATGTCAGCGGCACGGCCTACACAAACTGTTCCTGGGGCATTTACGCCAACGGCGCCGCTCCAGCCGGCGGCAACCGCACGGTCGCCTGTCGTGGCTTTGCCAGTTCTTTGACGACCAACCTGGTTTTCAAACTCCAGTGGATGACGGAGGGCATCGGTCCCGGCACGACGAATTACGCCGGGTTTGTCCTGCGCAATGGAAATTCCACCGGCGACGTGACTGCATACGAAACCGGCTACCGCTTTGAATTTTATTACACGGGCGGCGGCACCGATTCCTTTCTTGTCAAAGATGGCAACGGTGTCACGGCTATTGGGCTTCCCTTCGCGGCAGGTTACGGCAATTCCGCCGCCGGCCACCTCAACGCCACCGGGCTGAACTGCGAATTCACCCTGGAGCCAAACGACACCTATCGCTTCGTGGTCCGGAGCGCGACGAACAACGAAGTGCTCGCTTTTCTGGACCACCAGCCGCTCGCTGGCAATCCCGGCTCGACCATTGACAGCGTGGCACTCTTCGCCAACGAAACCACCGGCAGCGGCTCCAGCGGCGGGGACCAGAATTACAACCGGATGCAAATCGTCTCCCCGTTGCTCAGCCCGCCCATTATCATCAATGTTCAACCGACCAACGGATCGGTTTTCGTCAACCCGGCCGCCAATATTTCCTTTGAAGTGGATTCGGCTTCAGGTGTGTCCGGCGCAGATGTCACGCTGCTTCTCGATGGCATCCCGCAGACGCTCGCCTTCAATACCAACGGCGCGACGCAGCAACTACTGGCGACCAACACCACGCTGCTGGCGACCAACGTTTCCGAGAGCGGCACCATTATCGCCATGGATGTCTATGGCAACAGCGCAACAAACACGTTCAGTTTCAACACGATTCAGACCAATTCACTGTGGCAAGACGCAAAAAACTACGGCGCCACCGGAAATGGCACGACCCGGGACACCGCCTCGATTCAGGCGGCTATCAACGCCTGCCCGCCCGGCGGATATGTATGGCTCCACAACGGCACGTTCCTGTCGGGAACGATTTTCCTGAAGAGCGACATGACGCTTTACATTGACCCGACTGCGACCTTGCTGGGCAGCGGGTCAACCAATGATTATCCCATCCTCAACCCTCCGGCCAACAACAGCCAGCAGCACAACTGCGACATGGCCCTGGTTTATGCCCAAAGCTGCGCCAACGTCACGGTTGACGGCGGCGGAACCATCAACGGCAACGGCCGCAATTATTTTACCTCCGGGGTTGAGGCAACCCGGCCCATCTCCATTTGGACGGCGCTGTGCAATCAGGTGAACCTCCGCAACCTCAACGTCGTGGACGCGGCCATGTGGACCGTGGTCAATATGCAGTCCGATTACCTGACCATCAGCAACCTCAACATCAATGACGATGGCTTGAATGGGAATCGGGACGGCTGCGACGTGGTGGATTGCTGGCACGTCCTCGTTGCCAATTGCACGATCGACTCCGGCGACGATTCCATCTGTCTCAAAAGCGGCAATCCGCGCGGCGTGAACGATCTTTTGGTCACGAACTGCGTGATCACCCGGTCACAGTCCAACGGCTTGAAATTCGGGACCGCCAGCACGGGGCCGTTCACGAACATCGCGTTTCAGAATTGCACGGTGCTGAACACGGCGCATTCGGCGATGGCGGTGGAATCAGTGGACGGCGCCGCGATCAGCGATGTCACATTCCAGGGAATCAATTTCTCCGGCTGCCAGAATGCCATTTTCATCATCTTGGGAACCCGCGACGCGGGAGTGACGCCGGGCAGTGTCAATGGCATCACCTTTAGAAACATCACCGGCTCCAGCATGACCGACACGCGCGGTTGCCCCATCTCCGGCTGTATTACGAATGGCGCGACCTACCCGTTACAGAACCTCCTGTTCGACAATGTGAACGTGTCCTTCGCTGGAGGGTTGGGTTCGATTCCTTCGGCGCCCCCGGAATATGCGGGCCAGTATCCTGAAAACACCATGTGGGGGAATCTGCCGGCTTACGGATATTACATCCGACACGCGACGAATGTGACCTTTACGAATTGTTTCACCAGCGCCGCTTCCCCGGACGCCCGGCCGTGGCTCGCCACCAATGACGTTTCAAATTTAACCGCTGTCGGTCCGCCGTTGAATATTTTCTCAAGCGGCGCGAATGTGGTGCTCCAATGGCCGAACGCCTTTACTTTGCAGACGGCCACCAATGTGACGGGTCCATATGCCGATGTGACCGGAGCGTTCAACCCATACACGAACCCGATTACTGCCGGCGGACTGCCGCACTTTTTCAGACTGCGGCAATAAGGCCCATGACCCGGGTGCGTGGGACGGCTCGCTCCTTCGTGGATTTTCCAGCGGTTTCGATTTGAACAGGGCAAAGAAGGTCGGAATAGCGCTTAATTTCCGTTCCCTACCGTTTTGATGACCGCCGTCTCGGGCTTCAAGCCGCTGGCGTTTGCCGTGAGCCTGATTTTTCCCGGCTGCCCGGGTTCCCCCCGGATGATGACCAGGCAAAGCCCGTTGAAGGCGTTGCGATCAGGCGATGGAAACGGTTCAAAGTCTGTCGGATCGCCGTTGTCGGTTGCTGCGATTTCACCCGGTCCCTGAATTTCAAAATAGATGCGATTGTCCGCACGCGGCGCCATGACGCCGCGTTTGTCCGTCAGGGTCACGGTTACAAAGGACAAATCTTTTCCGTCCGCGCAAATCGTATCGCGGTCCGGTTCCAGTTTGATCCGGGCGGGCGCTCCCGCGGTTTTGACTTCGTCGGTCGCCCACTTTTTTCCGTTCTTGTACGTGACCACTTTGAGGGTGCCCGGTTCATAGACCACATCGTTCCAGCGGAGACGATATTCATCGGGTCCTTTCTTTTGTCGGCCCAATGACTTGCCGTTGAGGAACAATTCGCCTTCATCGCCGGAAGTAAAGACGTGAACGGGTGTGACCTGCCCGACGCGTTCCGGCCAGGTCCAGTGCGGCAAAATATGAGCCATCGGATAATCGGGGCGCCAATGCGCTTGATAAAGGTAAAACCGGTCTTTCTTGAAACCGGCCAAATCAATGATGCCGGAATAAGAACTCCGGGACGAATCGAATGGCGTCGGCTCGCCCAGGTAATCCCAGCCGGTCCAGACAAATTCTCCGCCGACCCAGGGATTTTTTTCCTGCGCGGCAAACACCTTGTCCGCTGAGGATCCAAACGCCGCGGCGTACAACTCATAGGCGCTGACCTGCCGGCGTTTTCGATCTTCGCCGGAGTTTGGTCCGACGAGGGCGCTGTTGTTGGTCGTGACTGGAAAGACATAGACGCCCCGACTGCTCAATGCGGAAGCCGTTTCGCTGCCAAAAATGAATTTATCCGGGAACTGCCGGTGGAACGCCGGATATTTCCCCGGCGCGCCGCGGATTCCGGCGCCCTGATAATTCAGGCCGATGAGATCCAAAACGCCGGGAAGCGGGTCGTTGGGATGCGACCAATTCATCGCGCTGGTGGTCGGGCGCGTGGGATCTTCTTCATGCACAATGTCACAGAGCTGCCTCGCCAGCGCGGCTCCATTCGTGCCGGTAAATTGCTCGCCGACTTCGTTGCCGATGCTCCACATGATGACCGATGGGGAATTGCGGTCCCGCCGCAACTGCGCCCGCATGTCCTGTTCGTGCCAGTCATCAAACCACAGATGATAATCATTTGGCGTCTTGCTGCGCCGCCAGCAATCGAACATTTCATCCATCACGAGGAAGCCCATTTTGTCCGCCCATTCCAACAGTTCGGGCGCCGGCGGGTTGTGGCTGGTGCGGATGGCATTGCAGCCCATGTCCGCCAGCATTGACAACTGCCGCTGCAAAGCGCGGTCATTGACCGCCGCGCCGAGCGCGCCCAGATCATGATGATCGCACACGCCGTTCAATGGAATACGCTCGCCGTTGATGATGAATCCTTCATTCGGATCGAACCGGATCGTTCGAATCCCAAAAGGCGTTTCATTAACGTCCACGACTTTGTCTCCCTGTAATAACGTCGTGACCGCCACGTAGCGATGGGGACGTTGTTGCGGCGGCGGCCCCCACAACTTTGGATTGGCGACCGTTCCGGCGCTTTCCGCCACCGCGCGGGAGCCTGCCGGGACCCTCAAATTCACGGGCGCAAGGTCGGCCACGGCGGCGCCAACCTTTTGGTCGCTGGCGTCCAGCGGGAAAATTTGCGTGGAGACGGTGACCTGCGCGTCTTGTTTTGAATCGTTGTCTACCTCCACTTTTAATTCAATGGTGGCGGAAGACGAAGAAACGCCGGGAGTCGTAAGGCAGGTTCCCCAATGTCCCACATGCACGGGCAGCGTTTTGACCAGCCACACGTTGCGATAAATTCCGGCCCCGGGGTACCAACGCGACGAATTCGGCGGATTGTCGAGCCGGATGGCCAATTCGTTCGTGCCGCCGGGCTTAACACAAGAGGTCAAGTCCACGCGCCACGAAGCATAACCATAAGGCCAGCCGCCCACCCATTGACCGTTCAACCAAACCGCGGCGCAGGACATCGCGCCGTCCACATCGAGGAAAATGGATTTGCCGGAATCGGTGGCCGGAATGTTCAGTTCCTTTCGATACCATCCCACGCCGGCAGTCGGCAAACGGCCCATGCCGCCGCCGCCCGAGTGGGTGAACGGGCCGGTAATGGCCCAGTCGTGCGGCAGGTTTATTTTTTGCCACGAACTGTCATCGAAAGAGGGTTGCGCATACGCAATGGCATCACCGGGATTTCCCTCCGGCCGGACAAATCTGCGAGCGGCGTCTTTGATGAAATCATTGCCGGTCGGCAGCATCCATGGTTCGATCGCCAATAGCGGCTTTGTGGCCGGCTCATTGGTTGTTCTTTCAACCACCAGGCGCACCGGGCAGTCGGCCGGGTCTCCTTTCGTAAACCGCCAGTTGTCATTGATGCAAATTCGCTCGCGCGACAAATCGGAGGAGACGGCGGTTCCCGCGCCGGCGATGAACGAAGAGATCAGACAAAGATAGTGGAGCAAGCATGGCCCGACTGTCCGATGAAGGTTCGCCCTCCGTCTGTTTGCCAAAATATCAAGGGGTAACTGATTGGGGATCATCAACGTCAGCGAAACAATCGTAATGAGTGAATAAATCCGGGTCAATGAAGTTTGCCATCGCGTGGGAGCCGTCAGGCGCACGGCGTTGTGCGCACGAACGGGTTGAACATCTAAAATCGAGCGGACGATATGTCGGCGGCGTACTCGCACTGACCTCAACCTTATCGGCCGGGCCGGGGCAGGCTGGCAAAGTTGCTTATAATAAAGTGGTTCCGGCGACGCCATTCTCGTTGACGCTGTCTGTAAAGGTGGGTGTTTACCTGTCCGGGAATGTCTTTCCCGGCATATACTTTGCTGTGTTGCGCATACAGATGAAACTCAGGGAAGCACTTCGTCGTTTGTCCGATTGGAAAAATGGGCACGCGCGCCTTAAAGCAGACCCGGCCACGGATAGGGGCGGAGCAAAAGGTGCGCCCGCTTCCAATCCCGGGTCGAAATTCGACAGACTTTTCAGGCGCCTGATGGAAGCGGCAGCGCCGATGAAAATCCGCCGCATCGTTGGGCCGCTGGCAAACCGCGCGTATGAGCTGTTTGATTCCAATTTCCGCGCCAAAGTGTTGTTGCCGGTGGTGGGCTGTATGGCCGGAGCAATGGCCATTGCGTTTTTTGTCGTGGGCCACCGGATCGCGCGGCAATCAGAACAGGAGGCGCGCAGTACGCTGGCCACCGCCAACACGGTCATCCGCTCCTCGCAGGACTTCCGACGGAACAATTTGCTCCTGCGTTTTCACAACCTGCCGAATCAGTCGCTCTGGCGGCAGATCTTTCAATTCGGTCAGGCCAAGGATCTGCATAGCACGCTGAGCGACCTCATGGAAATGCAGAAGGTGGACATCCTGTTTTACGCCTCCAACCGGGGTAAAATCCTCGACGTGGAGAAAAATGATCCGGGGATTCCGACCCCGGAATTTGAGGCCGCGGCGGCGCCGGTGTTGCAACTGGCCTTGCGCGGGGATGAAAAGGCGGACACGGTCTTTGTGGGCGGAAAGCTCTACGACGTGATCACCATTCCCGCCTACAATCTGGATAACGAGCAGATTGGCGTGTTGACCCTCGGGCTGGAACTCGGCGGCGCCACGGCGCACGAGTTCAGCAAACTCACGCAAAGTCAGATTGCCCTGATGGCCAATGGACGGGTCATCACCTCCACACTGCCCGGACTGGATACCAACGTGAGGTTTGCCAGTGCCTTCGAGGGCGCGATGCCCGTCAATGACAATGAAGACCCGACGGCGAATGTGAAGCCCATCGTGCTCAACGATGTGCATTATTATTGTATCGCCGGGCGGTTTGATTCGCTGAACGCTGGCAGTAATCTCGGTTATGTCTTGCTGAGCTCGCGTGAGCAGTCGCTGGCGGCGTTGCGGGCGACGCAACATGTGCTGGCGGGCATGGGGTTCCTCGCCATTTTGTTCTGCGCGGTGGCGGTGCGGTTTTACATCAACCGGGTCACCGAACCCTTGCGCGAGCTGCGCCAGGGCGCCGAGGCGGTCGGGCGCGGCGATTTCAACCGGCGCGTGGCGGTGCGCAGTCGCGATGAGTGCGGACAACTGGCGATGGTGTTCAACGGGATGACCGAAAACATCCAGCAATCACGGTCGCAATTGGAGAAGACCGTGGTGACGCTCAAGACTACTCAGGAACAGCTGGTCCAGAGCGAAAAGCTTTCGGCCATCGGCAAATTTGTTGCCGGCGTGGCGCATGAATTGAACAATCCGCTGACGGCGGTGGTCGGTTTTTCGGAGATCCTGAAGCAGGCGACGGCGGATGGGAAAAGCCGCCAGTACTCGGAAACCATCCTCAAGGCCGCGTTGCGCTGCAAACGAATCGTTCAATCTCTGTTGAGTTTCGCGCGGCGGGAACAGCCCGAGCACAAGCTGATCTCCCTGAACAGCCTGATTGAGATGGTTCTCGAAATCGTTGGTTACTCGCTGCGCACCAGCAATATCGAGGTGGTCACCCAACTGGAACCCAAACTGCCGATGGTGCTGGTGGACACCGGCCAAATCCAGCAAGTGTTACTTAACATCGTCAATAATGCTCAGGAGGCCATTCTGGCCGGTGGGCAGGCGGGGCGAATCCAGATCGTGACCGAAATCCGGTTGCCGAACGTCCGCATCACCATTCAGGACAACGGGCCGGGCATTCCGCGGGAACATCTGCGGCGCATTTTCGATCCCTTCTTTACTACCAAGGAGGTTGGCAAAGGCACCGGCCTGGGCTTGAGTTTGTGCTACGGCTACATCAAGGAAAACGGCGGCACGATCACAGCCTCCAGCCAGGTGGGCAAGGGGGCGACCTTCAACATCGAGTTGCCCGTTGCCGAGAAGGCGGAAGCCACCATAGAACTGGCGTCCTTGCCGGACATACCGCCGGCGGAAAAACCGGATCTGCACGAGGGCGACGGCAAACGCGTGCTGGTCATTGATGACGAGAAACCCATTCTGAACCTGATCCACGACGACTTTGAGCTTCGGGGCTACCAGGTGGAAGTGGCTGAGAACGGTAAAACGGCCCTGAGTAAACTCGAACAAAATCATTTCGACCTGGCATTTTGCGACTGGAAAATGCCCGGCTTGAACGGCCAGGAAGTTTACGAGCAACTGCGCCGCACCCATCCCCAATTCTGTCAGCGCATCATTTTCATCACCGGTGATGTCATCAACGACGAGATGCGACAGTTCCTGGAAACGGAAAAACGTCCCTGTCTCACCAAGCCCTTCACCCTGTCGGAACTTCATACCACGGCCGAAACCGTCCTGAAGGCGGGATGACGAAAGTTTTCCCAGGCTTGCCTGCCGATTTCCTCGAGGCCGGGATGCCTGAAGCGATTCAATTCATCCCGCAACCGCCCCGCCTTGAGGGATTGGTTCGCGCCCTATCATGGCCGGTTATCCGATTGGCCCCGACTCACGCCGGGGGCTGCGCACTTTTGGGGGAAGCGGTCTAGCGAATCGAGAGGGCAATGGAAATTTGACTGATGGCCGCCTGCACATGTTTGAGCGCCTTGCCGGACAGCCCGGCGCTGGCTTGTTCGAGAAGTCCCTGGGCGGCGCGAAGCTGGGCATCGGAAGTTCCCTGGGGTTCATGGTTCCTGCCCGTGCTGCTGATTTTTGCACCCATCTCACCGAGGGCGGCTTCGATTTGTTTCATCGCTCTGACCCGATGTCCCTTGTAATCGTGCTTGGCCTGGGCGAGCGTCGCGTAGGCATCGTTCAGCAGTATAGTGGAATTCGGTTGAGCCTGGGCACGGGTCACCAGGCCAAAGGCCAGGAGAATGATGGCGAGCAGAGTCGAGCCGCGGAGGAAGGATGGGTTATTCATGCCATAAAGAAAGTTTGCCGCCCGTGGATTGTCAAGCCGGTAATGATTGGGCTAAGCTGGATGTCGGCATTGGCAATTGACCGGAACAAAATTGGGTTCCCATGTCCTGCTTTTATGAACAACTCGCCGCCGCTCTGGCGGAGAACCAGCCGTTTGCGCTGGCGCTGATTTCCGGCGTCAAAGGTTCCAGCCCGCAACGCATCGGGGCCAAGGCGCTGTTCTTCTCCGACGGCCGCATCGTGGGCACCCTCGGTGGCGGCTGTCTGGAGGCCGAAGTTCACGCCCGCGCCAAACGCGCCTTGAAAACCGGCGCGGCTTCGACCTTTGAAATGCTGCTGGATCATGATTTCGGCTGGGACGACGGCCTGATTTGCGGCGGCAGTGTGTCGGGATTGATTTTGCCGCGTGCGGCGGAAGCGGCGGACCTCTGGCGCCAACTCGCCGCCGTAACCGAACCGGTTCGCTGGGGTGTCAAAAGGGATTTTTCCATCTCACTTTGCCCGAAAACAAGTGACGAGTATCGTGTGACGGGTGACGCAGCCCCCTTTTCCCGCGACACGCGACACGTGCCACCCGCCACCGCCTCCGACTGGCTTTACCAGGAGATCGTTTCGCCGTCGCCCGCGTTCTGGATTGCCGGTTCCGGCCACGTGGCCCAGGCGGTCGCGCCCCTGGCCCGGCAATTGGAGTTCGACGTGACGGTCTTTGACGACCGACCCGGACTGGCGAATCGCCGTTTTTTCCCCGAAGCCGTACGCCTGCGCGTGGGCGGCTGGCATGAGCTGTTGAAGGAACCTATGCCCAAACAGCCGGCCTTTGGCTTGATTGTCACCCGCGGGCACCAGCATGACGCGCTGGTGCTGACCGAGTGGATTCAGCGCCCGTTTGTTTTTCTGGGCATGATCGGCAGCCGCCGCAAGGCGCGGATCATTCGCGAACAATTCCTGAAACAAAACATCGCCACCGCGGAGCAATTGGATCGAATTGCCTGTCCCGTTGGTTTGGACATTGACGCGCGGAGCACGCCGGAAATTGCTGTGAGCGTTCTGGCGCAGTATATCGAGAAACGGGCCGCGTTGCGTGACGCGTGACGGGTGGCCGGTAACGCGAAATCCCGTCACCCGTCACATGTCACCGACAAAAAATCGCCCGGCGCTCGGCGTCATCATCCTGGGAGCCGGCGCATCGTCGCGCATGGGCCGGCCCAAACTGCTGCTGCCGTGGGGCAAAACATCCATCGTCGGCCATCTCATCGAACAATGGCGGAGACTCGGGGCGGCACAAATCGTCATCGTTTGCCGCCCGGACGACCAGGAGCTGGCCGCCGAACTGGATCGCCTGAATTTGCCGCTTCGGGATCGGATTAAGACTCCGTACCCCGAACACGGCATGTTCAGTTCAATTCTTTGCGCCGCTCGCTGGTCCGGCTGGCGAAAGGCAATTTCCAGCTGGGCGGTGGTTCTGGGGGACCAACCTCATTTGCAGGCGGAAACCTTACGGGTATTGCTGGAACAAGTCGCACAAAATCCGGGCGCGATCTGCCAGCCGGCGTTCCGTGGTCAGGCGCGGCATCCGGTGATTTTGCCACGCGACGTGTTTGTTGAACTACAGCGGTCCGGCGCGGAAACGTTGAAGGATTTTTTGAAACCATTAGCCGGCCGGAGCGTCCAATGTCCGGTGGCGGATGCCGGACTGTTGCTTGACTTGGACCGGTGGGAGGACTATGAGAAGGCAGTTAAGTCCCATACAGGAGATTTATGAATGATCCGGACGCAGCCGGCGGAGGCTCCTTTTCCCGCCGGACATTTCTGAAAGGACTGGGCACCTCGGCGGTGGCGGCGGTGGCCGCGCAAACCACCGCGGTGGCGGCGGAGCTTGAAAAGGTCAACGCCGAAAAGATCCTCGGTCCCGGGGAGGTGCTGGTGACACTCGAGGTTAATGGCCGGAAACTGAAGCTTCAGCTGGAGCCGCGGGTGACTTTGCTCGATGCGTTGAGGAATTACTCCAGTCTGACCGGCGCCAAAGAGGGCTGTGACCGCGCGGCGTGCGGCGCCTGCACGGTGTTGTGGGATGGGACGCCGATTTATTCCTGCCAGAAACTCGCCATCGAGGCCCAAGGACACGAAATTACAACCGTGGAAGGCCTGGCCAAGGACGGCAAATTGTCGAAGGTGCAACAGGCGTTTATAGCCAAAGACGCGTTGCAATGCGGTTATTGCACGCCGGGTTTTATCATGAGCGTGACGGCATTGCTGAAACAAAATCCCCATCCGACCGCCGACGAGGTAAAACACGCCTGTGCCGGGAACCTGTGCCGCTGCGGCACCCATCCGCACATTTTGCAGGCTGTGTTCCAGGCGGCGGGCGTAAAGGTCACCAGCAAAACGGAGGTCATCCATGCCTAGCTGGCCGACCGAAACCAAATACATCAGCCACCCCACGTTGCGCGTGGATG
This sequence comes from Candidatus Sulfopaludibacter sp., assembly GCA_035508155.1. Lineage (GTDB taxonomy): Bacteria > Verrucomicrobiota > Verrucomicrobiia > Limisphaerales > UBA11358 > UBA11358. The sequence goes on from DATJNM010000060.1 coordinate 95,720, forward strand.
CCGTGCCGAAGGTGACCGGTCGCGCGCGCTATTCATCCGACATCCAGGCGGACGGCTGGCTTTATGGCATGATTCTCCGGTCAAAATGGCCGGCGGCAAAAATTTTATCGGTGAACCTGGACAAGGCGCGGCAAGTTCCCGGCATCAAGGCCGCGGTGGTCGCGCGCGACGGCGAGTTTACGGTGCGTTATTACGGCGAGGAAATCGCCGCGGTCGCCGGCACCACCAGGCAGGCCTGCCTTGACGCGTTGCGCGCCATTGAAGTCAAAGCCGAGCCGCGCAATGAATTTGCCGTCAACGAAAACGAAGCGCGGAAGGATGACGCACCCCAGGTCTGGGAGGGCAGGTCCAATGTGGCGGCGGGCCCGCCGCGCGAACATGGCAACGTGGATCAGGCCTTCGGCGAGTGCGCCGCCGTCATCGAAGGTTTTTACACGACGCCGGTGCAAATTCACAATCCGATGGAGACGCATGGCAATACGGTCTCCTGGACGGACGACGGAGTGACGGCTTGGGCTTCCACCCAGGGCATTTCCAGCGTGCGCGACGGTCTGGCGGGCGCGCTGCAACTGGACCAAAGCAAGATACGGGTCATCACCGACTTCATGGGTGGCGGCTTTGGTTCGAAATTTGGCGCGGGCGTGGAAGGTATGCTGGCCGCGCAATTGTCGCGCGAGGCGAAAGCGCCGGTTCGGCTCATGCTCACGCGGTTTGATCAGGCGCTCGCCGTCGGCAACCGGCCTTCCAGTTTTCAAAAAATCAAAATGGGCGCGAAGGCGGACGGAACCCTGCACGCCTTTGAGGCGGAAAATTACGGAACGGCCGGCATCGGCGCGGGTGCGGACTCCGGCGGTGGCGGTGGAGGTGCGGACCTTACCATGCCCTATCTTTACCGGGTTCCCAACAGCCGCGTGAAACAATCGCATGTGGCGGTCAACGCCGGTTCCGCCCGCGCCTTTCGCGCGCCGGGAAATCCGCCCGCGTCCTTTGGCATGGAATCCGCCATGGACGACCTCGCGGTGAAGCTGGGCATGGACCCGCTGGCATTCCGGCTCAAGAATGATTCCAACGAAATCCGCCAGCGTGAATACGCCATCGGCGCGGAAAAAATCGGCTGGAAGGAAAAATACCAAAAGCCCGGCAGCTCGCCCGGCGTGGTGAAAACCGGCATCGGTTGCGCCGGCGCCGCGTGGCCCGCCGGCGGCCCCAGCCGCTCAACTCAGGGCGAGGCGCAAATCAATCCCGACGGCAGCGTTGAATTCCGCCTCGGCGTGCAGGACATCGGCACCGGCACCAAAACGGTCATCGCCGTGGTGGCGGCGGAAATGCTTGGATTGAAGCCGGAACAAATCACCGTGAAAGTCGGCGACACGAATTTCCCGCCCGGCCCCGGCAGCGGCGGCAGCACCACCTGTGCTTCGGTTTCGCCGACGGTTTATGACATCTGCCAGCGCGGTCTGCAGCAGTTGCTGAAGCAAACCGGCGTCGCCGACGCGCGCGGGAAGAACTGGTTTGCCGCCTGCAAAAAACTTGGGGTCAACCCGCTGGTCGTCCACGGAAATTGGATTGAAGGGCTCTCCAATCGCCCGGCCTACGGCGTGCAGTTTGCCGAGGTGGCCGTGGACACGGAAACCGGTCTGGTTGCAGTCAAGAAAATCGTCGCGGTTCACGACTGCGGCCTTATTATTGACACGCTGACGCTCGAAAGCCAGATCAACGGCGGTGTTATCATGGGCATGGGCTACGCGCTTTACGAGGAGCGCGTGATGGACGATCTGTCCGGCGTGGTGCTGAATCCGAATTTTGAAACGTACAAACTACCCGGCATCGCCGACGTGCCGGAAATTGAAATCGTCCTGTTGAACATGCCGGAGCGCGGCGTCATCGGCATCGGCGAACCGGCCACCGTGCCCACGGCAGCGGCGATCGGCAATGCCGTCGCCAACGCCATCGGCGTGCGCGTCGGCAGCCTGCCCATTACGCCGGCAAAAGTCCTGGCGGCGCTTGGTAAAGTTCCTCACGTTGCCACTACATGAAAGCTTTTGAATATACCACCGCGCTTTCCACTGACAGCGCCCGCGAACTGGTTGCCGACAAGGGCGTTTATCTCGCCGGCGGCAATGATTTGCTTGGCCTGCTCAAGGATTATCTCATTCCCGGTCCGAACATCCTCGTCAACGTCAAGTCGTTGCCCGGTTTGAACCGGATCGAGCGGGGCGCAAATAGCTGGACCCTCGGCGCGCTGGTTACCATTGCGCAACTTGAAGGTGACACGGACCTATCGAAAGTTTTTCCCGGTTTGCACGATGCCGCGTCGGAAATTGCCTCGCCGCAGATCCGCAACGTCGCCACCGTGGGCGGCAATCTTGCCCAACATTCGCGCTGTTGGTATTACCGCCAGCGCGACGTGCCGTGTCTGAAAAAGGGCGGTGACCTTTGTTACGCGCGGGAAGGCGACAGTCGCTATCACAGTCTGTTCAGCGGCAACGATTGCATCAGCCCGGTGGTTTCCAGCCTGGGCACCACCTTCGCTGCGCTCGACGCCACCGCCGTCGTGCTGCGCGACGGCAAGGAAACACGCCTGAGCATGGCCGAGCTTTACCAGAAGGCGTGGACGGAGCCGACGGCGCACCATTCACTCAATCCCGGCGATTTGATTCTGCGCGTGGAAATTCCGACCGCGCGTACCGCCAGCGCTTATCTGCAGGTCAGCGACAAGCACACGTTCGACTGGGCCCTGGTGAGTTGCGCCGCGGCGGCGGATGTCAGCGGCGGAAAATTAAATCAGTCGCGCGTGGCGCTGGGCAGCATCTCGCCGGTGCCGCATCAGGTCGAGGCGGCCAACGCTTTCCTGGATGGCAAGGCCTTGGACGATGACATCGCGTCGCAGGCCGCAGACCTGATTTTAAAAGAGGCCCGGCCGCTGGAGCATAATGCTTACAAGGTGCCAATGGCGCACGCGCTCATCCGGCGCACGCTGCTGAAACTGAAAAGTTGACGCCATGAACCCGATATTTTGCAAGCATCTGCGGACAAAAAGCCTGTATGTCGGCGCGACACCGGAGGAAGCCTTTGCGGAAAAGGAAGGCGAGCACGTCACGCCCTGCCATTTCTGGTGCAACCGCACGCAGACCGTCGTGGGCGTGGACGACCAGCCGGTCCACAAGGACGCGTGCCGGTCACCGCGTTCGTGCTTCGAGGAATGACTTCGCGTGACGAGTGACGGGTGACGGGTGGCGCGATTGAGTCATCGCCCGGCGTATATTGCCAAAGGATTGCCGAAACTCGTGGTGGCAGGGAACTGCGCAATTTTTGCATCTTTCGGCCAGCGATTGGTCGCGGTTGCCCTAGATTCGTCAAAGTAAAAATTTTCCGAGGCCAACAGCAATTGTTTAATGCCCCGGGGCAGGGATTGGAATCCCGGATATGTCAAAATAATCGTTCTCATCTTTTCCTAATACCTTTGAAAGATAAGACGCATTGGCGTTCAAATAGTTACAACGCACGATCCTTTTGCACGGGGGGCGCAGGCCATCCGCCCCAAAAAAGGCACAGCAAACACGAAGATTTTTGACACGGATTTCAGGGATTCACACGCATGAAGGCTCCGGCAGGGTAACCGGGAGCGGCCCGCGGTTTTGATCGGGAGTCGAATCATCAAAAAAGGATTCACGCGCCGGCTTGTCGGGCCGAAATCCGATGAAGGCCGAAGGGGCGGCAGAGCATTTACGGAATCCGCGGTTGGATTCTGTCAATTGTTGGCGCGGCCGACCTTGTGGCCTTTGATGCCATAAAAGGCGACGTAGGCGTAGGCGATGAGCGGGACGATAAACGCCACTTGTAGATTCCAGACATCCGCTATCCGCCCCAGGATTGCGGGCAGGATGGCACCGCCCACCACGGCCATCACCAGCAGGGATGACACCTGACTTTTGTAAACTCCCATCCGGTCCAGCGCGAGTGAGAAGATGTTCGGCCAGCCGATGGAGGTGAACAGCCCGATGCCGACGATGCACCACATGGCGAGCTTGCCGCCGAACAGGATGGCAATGGCCAGCAGCACGACGATGATTCCGGAAAAGACAAACAGCGTCCGGTCGGCGAGCCCTTTGCCAAATTGAAAGAACAGCCAGCAGAGCGCAAGCAGGGGCAGATAATTTTTCACGATGGCCCAGCCGGCCGTAAAATCGAACTGGTGCTGGTCTCCATTCCAACTGCGCAGCGTCCAAAACAGCAGAAAGGCCAGGAGGGGAATGCCGGCGAGCAGAAGCCGCTTATGGCCCGGTTTCATTTCGCCCATTTCGACCGCGCCCATGAAGCGGCCAATCAACATGCCGCCCCAAAAAAGTGAAACGTATTTGCTGGCTTCCAACGCCGGCATGGCGGCGACGCTCGGTTGGCCGAGAAAATTGATGATCGCGCTGCCGACGGACACTTCGCCGCCGACATACATAAAAATAGCCACCATGCCGAGGATGACGTGCGGATATCTCAGCGAACCGATGCCGGGTTCCACCTTGCCTTCGCCGACGTGCGGCAGATGGATGGAAAAGAAAAACACCGCCAGAATCACGAAGACGATGCAGAAAATGAGATACGGCACTTTGACGGATTCCGCCCCATTCGCGCCGCTTTCGGCGAAATACTTGAAAATCAAATAACCCCCGATCAGGGGTCCGGTCGTCGTACCGAGCGAATTGAACGCCTGGGCAAAATTCAGACGACTGGAGGCAGTCCGCTCCGGGCCAAGGATGGTGACATAAGGATTGGCAGCGATTTGCAACATGGCGAATCCAATTCCGACGATAAACAGTCCGGCCAGAAAAGTCGGATAGGAATGAACCGTGGCCGCGGGCCAAAAGAGGGCGCTGCCCGCCGCGGAAAGCAAAAGTCCGATGACCACGCCGTTTTTGTAGCCGATTCGGGCAATGGGATCACCCCAGACGGCTGAAACAACAAAATACGCAATCGAGCCAATGCAATAAGCTCCGAAGAAAGCGAACTGGACCAGCATGGCTTCAAAGTAATTCAGTGTGAACGCCTCTTTGAATCGCGGGATGAGAATGTCATTGAAAACCGTCATGAATCCCCACATGAAAAAAAGGATGGTCATGATCGCAAACGGGCCGCGATAGGATTTTCCGTTTTCTGATGGGGACGAAGTTGCTGTTTGCGAAGTGGTTACGCTGATGCTCGGCATAGAATTCATCCATCATCCCGAGACTGCGGCCGGTGTCAAACATATTTCGGGGCCTGGTATGAACCGGAATTACGTGACAGGGCGGTTGATCCTTCCGGGTTGCGACGTCTTTTAAGATGGCGTTTAATGGCTGCCGAATCCTATGAGTCCCGGCTTGTGCTGGCAGTGAATCAACTGTTCCTCATGAAAATGAATTCAACTGACCTTGTTGATCTGATCGTATCCGGGTGGCGGCATGGATTGGCATTCGTCTGGCACCAGGGCCGTCAGTTAAAGAAAAATATGAAACTTTCCATTCCGTGTCTGGCCGTGCTTTTGATGGTTTCCCCCCTGATTCCCCTGCACGCGGAACTCGCGTTCCGCAACTTTATCACCGTCCGAGGCGACCGGCTGATGGACGGCAACCAGCCCTTTCGCTTTATTTCGTTTAATATTCCCAACCTGCTGATCGTTGAGGACAACGTGCCCTTCACCGAGACCAATGCCTGGCGCCTGCCCGACGAATTTGAACTCCAGGACGCACTGGCAACGGTGCGTCAGATGGGTGGAACGGTGGTGCGCACCTATTCCATCCCGGTTTGGCGGGGTGACGATCCACCGGCGGAATCTTCATATGTGCTGGGGATTGACCGTTACAACGAAACCGCCTTTCGTACCTGCGACCTCGCGCTTAAACTGGCCAACGAAAACGGCGTCCGGCTCATCATCCCGCTCGTAAACAATTGGAAATGGCAGGGCGGGCGAGGTGAATACGCCGGATTTCGCAGTAAAACCGCCGACGATTTCTGGACCGATCCGCAACTCGTCGCCGATTTTGAAAGAACCCTCCGGTTCATCCTGACGCGGACCAATACGCTGACGGGCGTGCGTTATTGTGACGACAAGGCCATCCTCTGCTGGGAAACCGGCAATGAACTTTCGAGCCCGGTTTCCTGGACCCATGAAATCGCCCGTTACCTCAAGAGCCTCGACGATCATCATCTGGTCATGGACGGCGTGAACGGCGGCTATTTACACCCGGACTCGCTTACCGATCCATACGTGGATGTTGTTACGACTCATCATTATCCCGGTTTATGGACAACGAAGAGCTTTACCCGACTCATCCGCGAAAATTGGGAGATGGCGAGGGGCAAGAAGCCATACGTTGTCGGCGAGTTCGGTTTTGTCAGCACGGCTGAGATGGCGGACGCCATGAAAACCATCATGGACACCGGCACCGCGGGTGGATTGCTCTGGAGCCTGCGCTTTCATGACCGTGATGGCGGCTTCTATTGGCACAGTGAGCCTTCGGGCGGCAACCTCTACAAGGCATTTCACTGGCCCGGTTCGCCCATGGGCGCCGGCTATGACGAAATTCAACTCATGGCTTTGGTTCGCAGCAATGCCTTTAAAATTCGGGGGCTCTCTCCGCCGCCCCTTCCGGCTCCGGCGCCGCCCCAATTGTTGCCGATCACCGACGCGGGCGCAATTTCGTGGCAGGGTTCCGTAGGCGCCGCCAGCTACCGTGTTGAACGTGCGCCGAAACGAAACGGTCCGTGGAAAGTGGTCGGAGATGAAATTGACGAATGCGCGGTGCAGTATTATCCGCCGTTTGCCGATGAGTCGGTGCCGCGAGGGGAATGGTTTTACCGCGTGGTGGCGAAGAACGAATCGGGAGTCTCAAAACCGTCCGATGTCGTAGGCCCGGTCACGGTCACCCACGATACGCTGGTGGACAACCTGAATGACTTTTCGAGGGTTTACATCCGACAGGGCAATCTGGAGATAAAAACACGCGATTGCCGCGAGGCAAAGGAAGATGCGGCCCGCGCCACCGGCGCCGCCGGGGATGCGCTCATCTATAAGCTGCCAACTCCGATTGCAGGTTTCCATGTGTTCGCGTTCTTTCCCGGCGAGGTCGCGGACTTGAAGTTTTCCCTCTCCGACGATGGCCGGACTTACCGGGAGGTTGCTGCCGGCAAGCATGAATATTTCAGCGGCGCCGGCGATTATAATTACTGGAAACCCGTGCGGTACGATGCTGAGAACGTGACCGGGGCGGGAAAATTCCTGAAAATTGAGATGACCGGCGAAACTCAAATCGGCCGCGTGGAAATCATCCACGCGCCGGAGAAAAATTAACCGTTGATTTTAATGGATTCGACCAGGCTTAAAAACTTTTCGCAGCGCATCCGCGATCTTTTGTTCGATCATCTCATGCCATTCTGGTGCGGGCCGGCGGTGGACCACGAGCAGGGTGGCTGGATGGGCTGGCTGTCCAACGACCTGAGGCCGGACCGGACCCAGCCCAAGGGGCTGATTGTCAACAGCCGCCTCCTTTGGGCTTTCTCGGCGGTTCACCAGGCGCGACCGGACAAACTTTTCCGGCAAATGGCCGACCGGGCGTTTGATTACGTGATGAACCGGTTCTGGGACAGCCGACACGGTGGCGCCTTCTGGCGGTTGGACGACACCGGGCGCGTCGTCCTGGATGATTCCAAGAAGACGTACGGCCAGGCGTTTTATATTTACGCCCTTTCGGAATATCACCGGGCCTTTGGCGGGTTGCCCGCGTTGACCCGCGCCCGGGAGCATTTTGAACTGATGGAACGGCACACGCACGACGGCAAATTCGGCGGTTATCTGGAAGTGCGCCGTCGCGATTGGTCGGAGGCTGACGCCGAGGCCCGGCTCAGCGACAAGGACATGAACGAGAAGAAGTCCATGAACAATCACCTTCACGTTCTGGAGGCGTACACCAATCTTTACCGGGTCTGGAAGGAACCGCGCGTGGCCCAACGGTTGCGCGAGCTCATCCGGTTGTTTGAAGAGCGCATCCTCGATGCCCGCACAAAGCATTTGAACCACTTTTTCGACGAGGAATGGCGTGTGCGCTCGGATTCCTACACGTTCGGCCATGACATTGAAGCCACCTGGCTGCTTGGCGAAGCCGCCGAAGTTCTGGGCGACACCGGTTTGCGGAAGCAGGTGGAGCAAGTTTCGCTGCCGATGGCGGAGGTTGTCCTGAAGGAAGGAATTGATGCCGACGGCGCGCTGCGTTACGAGGGCCGGGGAGGGAAAGTCATTGACGGCGGCAAGGAATGCTGGCCGCAAGCCGAGGCCGTCATCGGTTTTCTGAACGCGTATCAAATCTCCCGCGACGAAAAGTATCTCAACGCTGCGTTGAGCGTCTGGGATTTCATTGAAAACCATCTGGTGGACCGCGTCCATGGCGACTGGTTCTGGCGCATCACGCCGGAAGGGAAGGTGGATGCCACCCTGCCGAAGGTCAGCGAATGGAAAGGCCCCTATCACGCGTCCCGGATGTGCCTGGAAACGCTCCATCGTTTGCGCACTCTCGGAGTTTAACCGTTTTTTTCTCGAACGCCGATATCGGCGGGAGCAACATGGCCCCATGCAAACCCAAGTCCTGTCTTTTCTGCAAAGGCGAAGTTCTGCCGGTCCGAAGCTTATTTTGGCAACCGGGTTTTTGCTTTGCACCGCGTTTGCCGGTTCCGCCGCCGAAACCATCGGCGTTTTCAATGTGCGGGATTACGGCGCGAGGGGTGACGGAACCAACGACGACACGGCCGCCGTTCAGAGGGCGATTGATGCCTGCGGCGCGCAGGGCGGCGGACAGGTGCTGTTGCCGGCCGGGACTTTTCTCACCGGCGCGTTAACGCTGCGGAGCGGAATTGATTTTCACCTGGCCAACGGCGCCGTGCTCAAGGGCAACGCCAACTGGCGCAACTACGGGCATCCCGGCGCGTTGTTGTTCGCCAAAGACGCCACCAATATCACCGTCTCCGGCAACGGCGTCATGGACGGCAACGACCGCGCGGTCTGGCAGCAATTGGCCGATGAAGAAGCCGGTGGCGACGTGAACAAACCCGGCTGGTGGCCGGAATCCTTCACCGGCGACTGGTGGCCGTTCGACAAGCTGCCGAACCAGCCCCAAACGCACGGCGGCCGGCCCATGATGATGATTCTGATTGGTTGCCAACAGGTCCGGCTGCATGATTTTACCCTGCGCCACGCGCCGAGCTGGACCGTGCATCTGGTCGGGTGCGACGACGTGGCGATTGATGACATCAGCATCCATAACGCCTGGGACGTGGCCAACTGCGACGGCATTGACATTGACCATTCCCGCGATGTGCGCGTGGCGAACTGCCACATCAGCGCGGCCGACGACGGGATCGTGATCAAGGACACGCCGAACTTTGCGTCCTATGGCGGTTCGGCCCGCATCACGGTGATGGGCTGCGTGATCGAGTCGCGGAGCAGCGCGCTGAAAATTGACGAGACATACACGCTGCCGGGTGCGCGCGACATTGTGTTTGCCGACTGTGTGGTGTCGCACAGCAACCGCGGGCTTTCCATTCAGAGCCTGGACGCGGGCAATATCGAGAACGTGCTGTTTGCCAACATCACGGTCGAAACCGGTTTTCAGCCGCACAAATGGTGGGGCGCGGCAGAGCCGATTCACATCAGCCATTTTCCACGCAATCCCCAAACCAAACTGGGTTGCGTCCGCAACATCCGGTTCAGCAACATCCTTTGCCACGGTGAAAACGGAGTTTTTCTGATGGGCTGGACCAATTCTCCGCTGGAAAACATCGTATTGGACAATGTGCGCGTGGAAATTGCGAAGACCAGCGATGTGCCGGGCGGTTTTTATGATGAGCGGCCCGCGGGCGTGTTCACCAACGGCGTTTTCGAGCGCAAACTGGCCGGGATTTACGCCCGCGACATCAATGGACTGGGATTGAGCCACACCGAAGTGGTTTGGGGCAAACCCAAGGACTCGATTTACGGCAAAAGTCTGGACGAGAAAAACGTGAAGAATCTTGAAGGCAGATTGCAGGACTAACCCCTTTAAGGCTTGCAATAATAAATAATTCTGATTTATACTCTGATTAGCATTAACGTGATTTGACGTGTGGGTCGTCTGGCAGGCGCGTTGTGAAGAGCTTGCGTGGAGACTGAAGGAAAGACATGAAAACACTTGTAATGCAAGTCACCAAAAGCAGCGTGCTGATAGCCTCGATGTTACTATTGGCTCAAGATCGGGTTGCTGGGCAAGGAAATCTGGTAGTCAATGGCGGTTTCAATGGCAATGCCTCTTCCTGGGCTCTAACAAACATTTCTCTCGGGGCTGGTTACCAATCCCTAGGTGGAGATCCGGGCGGCTGCGTTGCGTTGGATGGGCCGAGTTCACTTTTTGCTTTCCCTACCGCAAGCCAAACGATCACAAGTTTGACGCCAGGAACGATCTACACTGTTTCAGGGAACTACCGACAAGGGAAAGGGAATTCGCCCGACTATAGTTTTGGAGTGGCCATGGACGGTGTTTTCTTTTTTGAAGCTGCTACGACGGTCCCGATAGATCTAGCTTGGTATAGTTTCAGTTTTCAATACACCGCCAATTCGACGAGCGCGGTTTTAAGTCTGTCTTCAGAATTGAATGGAGCGGGGGTTTCTTATGTGACTGACAACATTGCCATGTATGCGGTCCCTGAGCCTTCGGCAGCTTGGTTTCTTTTTATGGGCGGCGGAATTTTGTTATTGTCAGTCGCGGCAAAAAATCTGCATTTGAAGTTCAATCACCATTTACTGTGAAATTATGATGCCAACAACAAATGCCAATACTGAGCGCGACGATCAAACCAAGTATTGCAGCCCGCCGCTGTCCGCCTGTACCAAAGATCATCGCGAGCAGCGCCCAGCCGGCCGTCCAAAACCATAGCCCCGTGGGATAGTACATGTTCAGACCCGACGTGCCGGGCATCGCAAGTAAGAAGAAAAGAACGTAGCCAACGGCTGCCAAGCCCACAAGAAAGTCGCTCTTCATTGAGTTCGCCGAACGGGTCGCCTTAAGCCGGCGAGCGGGCTCATCCCCGGATTTCGCTAGAACAGGGTGTAGATGAACGGCGCCACCCCGGTGCTCGACAACAGGATCAGCAAACCGAAAATCAGAAGGATGGCCAGGATGGGGATCAGCCACCATTTCTTGTTCGTTTTGAGGAAATCCCAGAGGTCCCGCAGGAAACCGCTACGGGACGGAGCCGCCGCCGCTTTCTCAAATTCACTGGAAGGTTGTTTGCCCATCGAGATGCCAAAAGCCTACGCCGCCGCTAAAATTGCTTCAAGTATCTTTTGACGTCCCGTTCCGGGTCTCGCGTCATCCAAAAACTGGGTTGTTTCGGTTTGTGCCGCAATTGGAGTTCATCCCGCCCGCGCCAGCGGAATACCAGGGCCAACGGTGTCAGTACGGCGTAAAACATTACCGCGAGGACCACCTGGGTCATCACCCAGCCGATGGGAAACGCGACGACTGTGGCGGTAACAAACAACCAGCGCACAGCGGAAGGCTTCCCCAGGCCCGCCAGGCCGATCAGGGCCAGGACTGCCAGCACCGCGGCGTCGTTCACGCGGTGGCGCAGGAACATTTGTTGCGCCGCCGCGGCGAGAAGAAATACCAGCCACGCGGCGGCGAATTGCCGCAGCACGCGGGGCGTTGGTCGGAGCGGGAGGTTGAACCACTTCATAAGGTTGTCAATCGGCTTCAAAGGCGGCCAGATGTTTCGTGCGTTCGGCAACGGAAAGGACGCCGTTCATTTGTTCCTTGCGGAGGATAAAATCTTCCAGCACCAACACGTCCATGTCCGTGGCCAGAAAGCATCGCAACGCCTCGGCCGGGGAACGGACAATGGGTTCGCCCCGAACATTGAAACTGGTGTTTACGAGCACCGGGCAACCCGTCACCCCTTCAAAGGTCTTGAGCAGCCGGTAATAGCGCCCGTGCCGCTCCGCATCCACGGTCTGGAGGCGCGCGCTGTAATCCACATGAGTAATGGCCGGCAGCGTCGAACGGACAATGTTTACCCGGCGACGCAGGTCCGGGTCCGTCGTCATGGTTTCCCGGTCGGCATCGGGAATCGCCGTCCGATGCTGTTCCCGGAGGGGCGCGACCAGCAACATGTAAGGGCTCTCCGCTCCGGCCGGCAGCGCGAAGTAATCCGCAGTGCGCTCCTGCAATACGGAGGGTGCGAAGGGGCGGAAACTTTCGCGCTGTTTGATCCGGAGATTCAGCACCGATTGCATGACCGGATTTCGCGGATCGCCCAGAATGCTTCTGGACCCCAGCGCGCGCGGGCCGAACTCCATTCGTCCGTGAAACCAACCCACGACCATGCCGGCTGCAAGCAGTCGGGCGACCTCGGCCAGTAATTCTGCTTCGTCGGTGAATTTCCGAGCCGGGATGCTTTCCGCGACCAGTGTGCGTTCGATGTCTTCGTTTGAGAATGCGGGGCCCAGGAGGCTGCCTTGCTGGGTATCGCGTCCGGCGGGTCGGCGCGGATTTTCGAGCAGTTGATGCCAGACGAACAACGCCGCGCCCAGCGCCCCGCCGGCATCGCCGGCGGCCGGTTGAATCCACATATTGGAGAACGGCCCTTCCTGCAGGACCTGTCCGTTGGCGACGCAATTCAGCGCCACGCCCCCGGCGAGGACCAGATTCTTTTTGCCGGTCAGGCGATGGGTTTCCCGAGCCATGTTCAAAACAATTTCCCCGGTCACGACCTGGATGCTGGCGGCCAGGTCCATGTGCCGCTGTTCCAGTTGTGCTTCCGGCCGGCGGGGCGGCCCGCCAAACAGCGCGTGGAAACGCTCGTTGGTCATGGTCAATCCCTGGCAATAATTGAAATAGTCCATGTTCATCCAGATACTGCCGTCCGCTTTGACCTCGACCAGGCGCTGGCGAATCACTTCGACAAATTGCGGCCGGCCGTAGGGGGCGAGCCCCATGAGCTTGTATTCGCCGCTGTTGACCTTGAACCCGCAATAATACGTGAACGCCGAGTAAAGCAATCCCAGCGAGTGGGGAAACTTCAACTCGCGCAGCAAACCGATCCGATTTCCCTCTCCGATGCCGATGGCGGCGGTACACCATTCCCCGACGCCGTCCAGCGTCAGGATGGCCGCCTCGTCAAACGGACTGGGATAGAACGCGCTGGCGGCGTGACTCTCGTGATGTTCGGTGAAAACGAAGCGGGCCCGGCGGGCGGCGGGCAACTCCCGGCGCAGCAACCGCCGCAAATGCAGCTTGTCCTTGAGCCAGACCGGCAGGGCGAGACGAAAACTGCGGAACCCGGCCGGGGCAAAGGCGAGGTAGGTTTCCAGCAATCGGTCAAATTTCAGCAACGGTTTGTCGTAAAACGCGACGTAATCAAGATCTGCCTGCCGCAAGCCGCCGGCTTGCAAACAGTACGCGATGGCATTGGTGGGAAAACCGGGATCGTGCTTTTTGCGGGTGAATCGTTCTTCCTGCGCCGCGGCGACAATCCGTCCCTCCACGATGAGCGCAGCGGCGCTGTCATGATAAAAAGCTGAAATGCCCAGAATGCTGGTCGTCGGCATGAAACGTGGGAATCAAGATTAAACGCGCGGCTGGGGCACGGCAAGATTTCGCAGTCCGCCGGTACCGGCACAGTTCGGCGAGGCGAGGCCGCCGATCCCGCATTCCGGTACGAGCATGCCCGCCCAATCCAGGACGGTTCAATAATTTCAGTAGCCGCCGAGGTAAGGAGGCGGAACTTACGCCAGAAGGGCTGCCGACTCACGTCGGCGGCTACAGTTTTCCGGTAGGTACTCTAATACTGTAAAATGTTTCACGGCCCGGCACGGTCGGCTCCCATGTCACATCCGTTCTGAGGCTGCCTGGGAACAGGCAAATCGGTTACATTGCCAAAGCCGCCAGTTTTTCATTGGCCCGGGCGATGACCGCGAGCGTGCCTTTGTCCGTGTCAAACACCGTGTTCAATCCCTGCGGTTCGCTGAACGGATCACCCATGAGCGCGGCGGCGGAATCCATTTTATCCGCGCTGGCGCGGGCTTCGCCGGCCCAGGCCCAGAAATTCGCGCCTTGCAGGGCCCGGCCCGCCTGGCAGGAATCCGCCACCTGATCAAACATGCGCCGGTAATAGTCATCGCGCGCCGTCGTGGGACTGTCGGGGGAATACTTTTCGTGGTCGCGCGGAATGCCGAATTCCTCCAGAACCAGCGGTTTGTGCAACGTGTCGGTGGCCAGGATCGTATGCTCTTCCACGTGCGCTTTGGCCTTGGCCGCGGCCTTTTCGTAATCGGGACCGGGGACGGGATCTTTCAACCAACCCCAGTTTTTCAGCCACATGTGCACCGTCACATAATCAATTGCCGGGCTTTTATGTGAGGCGACAAAGTCATCCGTCTTGTCCAGGCAACCGTGAATGCCTTCGGAACCGGTGCAGACCAGATGGTTCGGGTCCTGGTCATGGATGAACCGAGCGGTTTCATCCACCCATCGGGCAAAGATGTGAACGGAGTTGCTGTCTTCATTGACACCCGGACGCGGTTCGTTGGCCAGCTCCCAGGTCATGACGGCGGGGTCGTCGCGATACAGCCGGCCATTGACCGTGTTGCGGCGCCGGATCATTTTTGTGACATAACCGCGATACAGTTCGTTTGCCGCCGGAGTCGTGTACAAGCGCGCGGAGAATTTCATGAAACCGCCCCAATCGCCGCGCGCGATCGCCGGGCGGTCCGGGTCGGGAATGGTTTCGCCGGTGATCCAGCGGACGTATTGGGCGAAGCCGCCGGACCATTGCCAGTAGTTGGAGAGGAAAAGGATGCCGCGCATGTCGCGTTTGGCCATTTCCGCCAGGCAAAAGTCCAGCCCGGCGAGGAGGGCTTCGTCATAATCGTGCGGCGCCCGGGTGATGCCGTGCGGAATGGAACCGGCCAGCGGCGAGGTTTCCGAACCGGCCAGGAGGCGGATGTTCTTCACCCCGATGCTCTGCAAGCGGTCCAGCTCACGGACCATGCGCGCGCGGCCGCCCGGCAACCCGGCGTCGCTGAGATAGCAGCCGCACCAGAAATTCGTGCCCACGTAGAAATAAGGGCGGCCGCGCAATTCAAAGCGTCCACGGCGGATGGTGACAAAATCGCCGCCGGTCGGGCGGCGTCCGGTGGTCGCGGTGCCGGCACAACCGGCCATGACCAGGGGCAACGCCAGGGCCGCGGTTTTGATGAAGTTTCGGCGTGAAATGGAATGGCTCATAAGTATTCAGTCTCCGGGTTGATCGTCGCGCGGATTCCTGCGCTTTGCTTGATTTGCCGGGGCGCGGAAGAGGTTAGCAGATGTGCCGCCGCAGCGCTGTCGCCATTTTAAGTGACAAGACCGGCCGGCACCGGCATCGTAAGCTGACGCGCGGGAAATACCACCACCACCGATGACTAGAAAGTCCTTCCAACAAGAACTGAAACGACTGCAACAGCAACATCAGAAACTCCTGAAGCGGCCGAACCGCAAACAGACGCAAGGCAACCGCATTTTTGACCGGTACGAATTCCCCGTCCTGACCGCCGAGCACACGCCGTTGTTCTGGCGTTATGATTTCAGTTACGCCGACAATCCGCATCTGATGACCCGGTTGGGCATCAACTGCGTCTTCAACGTGGGCGCCATGGAATGGAACGGCAATATCGTGCTGCTGACGCGCACGGAAGGCTGGGACCGCAAATCGTTCTTCGCCGTGGCCGAAAGCAAAAATGGCGTCGATAACTTCAAGTTTTGGGATTATCCGGTGCAAATGCCCGATTACGAGCCGCAGGAGACCAACCTGTATGACATGCGCCTGGTGCGGCATGAGGACGGCTGGATTTACGGCCTGTTCTGCGCCGAACGGCACGATGACGCCAGACCGGGCGACCTTTCCGCCGCAGTCGCGCGTTGTGGTATCGCGCGTACCCGGGACCTGGTAAAATGGGAACGGCTGGCGGATTTGAAGACGGCGGGGTCGCTGCACCAGCGCAACTGTGTGTTGCACCCGGAATTCGTGAACGGCCGGTACGCCTTCTATACACGGCCGATGGCGGATTTCGCCGCCACCGGCACCGGTGACGGCATCGGCTGGGGTTTGTGCGACGACATCGAGCAGGCCGTCATTGAACGGGAGCAGATTATAGACCCGCGCTTCTACCACACCATCAAGGAAGGCAAGAACGGTCTGGGGCCGGCGCCCATCAAAACCGAAAGGGGCTGGCTGCACCTGGCGCATGGCGTGCGCAATACTGCTGCCGGGATGCGTTACGTGCTTTACCTGTTCCTGTGCGACTTGAAGAACCCGGCCCGGGTCATCAAGTCGCCCGGCGGTTATTTCCTGGCGCCGGAGGGTGAGGAACGGGTCGGTGACGTGTCCAATGTGGTTTTTGCCAACGGCTGGGTGGCGCGCCGCAACGGCGATGTGTTCATTTATTACGGTTCCTCCGACACGCGCACGCACGTGGCGACCAGCACGGTGGACAAGTTGCTGGATTACGTGCTGAACACGCCGGAGGACGGGCTGCGTTCGAGAATTTGCGTGGAGCAGCGCTGCCGGTTGATCAGGAAAAACCTGTCGCGCTGATATTGGTGCAGTTTGGCGGGGCGAGGCTACTGACGAGCCGGCTCGCGGGGACGCTCGCCCCACCGAAAACAGCAAATTGTACCACAACCGACGCGCTGAGAGCTCAAGGCAGCCAGACGGCCCGCCAGAATTGTTGCGAGGGACCGGACGAAATCAGGTTGGTGATGTTCAGCGTGTTTCCGACGAGCCTGTTGGTGGAAGCAATGGTCCAGTTCATCAAATCCGGCGAGCTTTCCAGAATATAAGGCGTGCCGGGCTGGCCCTGGAGTTGGACGACAAACTGGTTTGAGGCCGGCGCAGTCGGCAGAGTCAGCAACGTCGCTTGAGCCGGCGAAACGGCCAGGACGGTAGCCGAATACGGCGCAAAGACGTAGCTGAAATTTGTTCCCGCTCCCGGGAAGGTATTTGTCGCGATGTCTTGCGACGCGGCGCTGCCATTGTTCTCCGTGGCGGTGTCCTGCGGAATTCCGTAGGAGTAAGCCGTGCCGCTGGAACCCGGCGTGTAACTGAGCACGGTCACCTGGCCGGTGTAGGTGTTAATCGGGTCCTTGTTGATGGCCAGCACCGAAAGGCTGCCGTCCTGGTGCTGCACGGCATAAGCCGGAAGCAAAGAATAATCGCTGCTTGCCGTCAGCACGGTGTCACCGGGCTGGAAGAAATTATGCATGAGCTTGTCGGTGTAAAACGTCGGGTAAAGCGTGTTCAGATTGCCGACGATGCCGAGGTCGCCGTAGGTGCGCCAGCCATACAGCGAAGGTGAAAAATCGCCGTTGGTGTCCTGCCCGTTCCGCAAATCCCACCAGACGAAGGAATTGAACTCGGTCTTCATCAGTTGCGCCAGGCTGTCCGCCAGATAAAGGCCGTTGACCAGGCTGGTGGACTGTTTGCCTTCCGGGCCGGAATCAGCATTGTTTTCCGTCGCCAGCAATTCGATGTTGGTTCCGCTGCTGCCGATGTAATCAGTGAGTTGCTGACGCAAGCTCGCCGCGTCGGACGCCCAGTTGGCAGCGGCTTGCAACAACGATGCGTCGTTGTCCGTGCCGGATTCGGGATAAAAATGATCCACGAGAAAATCCGGCAAAACCCCGGTGGACGCAAATGTGGCGAGCATGACCGGCGTCCAGCCGTTGTGATAGACACCCTCGCGCGCATTATACGCGGGATGGGTGGTGTAATTCGCATAACTGTCTTCACCCGGCGTGGAAACCGCGCCGATTTCAATCGTCGGATCCACCGCTTTCATGAAAGCGATGTAATTGGTGGCCCGCAGCGCGTAAGTGTAAGGATCGTGAGGCAATGAATTGCTGTCGTTTTCCCAGGAACCATAGACTTCGTTGCCGATTTCCCAATACTTGAAGCCTACTGGCGCGGTCCGCGAAATGCGGAGAAAATTCCTGCCATCATCGGTACCCAGCGGCGAAGCCGCGCGCAGCGAAGCCCAATAGCCCGCCGTCTGCCAGTTCGTGCCATTGGCATCCACGCCGATAGGGACGGTGCTGGTGGTGGCGGCGTTGCAATACGCCACCCACGCGGCGGCTTCCTGCGGCGTGCCGGTGCCGTAATTGACGGTGACGATGGCCTGGGCGTTGACGCTGCCGTTGGTGATAACGTGGATGAAATTGCCAATCCGGTTTGGATCGTATTGGTAACCATCACTTCTCTTCCCGATGGCCCAATGGTAAAAGTCAGATAGCGAACCGCCCGGCAGCCGAAGGACGCGTGTACCGAGTTCATTGAGCAGCGAGACCGTCGTGGACGTGTCGTA
>DATJNM010000061.1:0-4509 GCA_035508155.1 Candidatus Sulfopaludibacter sp.
CGAAAACCAACTGGCCTACATGCTGCCCCTGTATGCGGGTTTGCGTCGTAACGAAGTCAAAACGCTGCGCTGGTCGAATTTGGTGCTGGGCGAGTCTGGCGGATTGTTGCGGATTCATGCCGACGTGAACAAGAACCGCAAGGAGCAGGCATTGCCATTGCATCATGAATTGGTCAAGGCGTTGCAACAACATAAACCGGCAGACAGCAAGGCAGAGGATTTGGTGTTGCCCCATGGCGTTCCGAAAATGAAGGAAGTCCGGCAGGATTTGAAAAAGGCGGGCATTCCGTTTTTGGACGAGCGCGGACGCCGCATGGATTATCATGCGTTGCGGACGACATTCATCACACGGCTTTCGACCATGAAAGTGCATCCGCGCCTGGCGATGGAACTGGCGCGGCACAGTGATTTGCGCCTGACGATGAAGACCTACACGGACGCCGGGCAATTGCCGTTGCGTGAAGTGATGGACACGTTACCAGGTTTTGGCGGGCGGACTGACTCCCGAATAGACTCCCGAAGTTTAGGCGCGAGCGGTCAAACAGTGTCACCGGCTGTCACAAAAATCAGGGAGATGAAAACTAAAAATAGCCTTGAAAACATTGGCGAAAGTCAGCGTGACTCACACCTTCTCACCATGAGTCACGAAAAGTCAGACTGGCGGAGAGAGGGGGATTCGAACCCCCGGTACGGCTTTTGACCGTACAACGGTTTAGCAAACCGCCGCCTTCAGCCACTCGGCCATCTCTCCCGCGCCACCAATGAAACCCGCCCGCGCCCGGCACTCAAGCTAATTCGGCGCGATTTCAAGCTTGCGTTTTTAAAAGGCTCACGAAAGATTGCAGGTTCATTATGGAATCGCAAGACGCCGTATCACTCTATTTTTTCAAAGCCTGGTCCTGGGCGGAAAACAACGCCAAGCGCATCGCCGCGGGCGCCGTCGTTGCCGGCGTGGTCATCGTTCTGATTTGTTATTATTTCTGGCGGCAAAATCAGACCGAAATCACGGCGGGCGAGGCCCTGACGCGGTTGATTATTTCCACTCCGCCCAATTCGACGGCCAGTCAGGAGGCGTCTGCTTATTTGAAAATTGCCGAAGATTATCCCGGCAGCCTGGCCGGGGAACGGGCGTTGATGCTGGGCGCGGCGGCGCTGTTCACGAGTGGCCAGTACCCGCAGGCACAGGCACAGTTCCAGAAGTATCTCGACACCCGGCCGGGAGGCGCTTTTGCCGCGCAGGCCGCGCTCGGCGTGGCCGCCAGCCTCGATGCCCGGGGAAAAGCGGATCCGGCGGCCGACGCTTATCAGCGCGTCATCAACGCATTTCCTTCCGATACCAGCGCCTCGGATGCCGCCAAATTCGCGCTGGCAATAATAGACGAACAGCGCGGCAAAACAAGCGACGCGGAAAATCTATATCAGGATGTCGCCCGTGATAATCCGAACAACCTCCTCGGTTCGGAAGCCGCGTTTCACGCCATGCAATTGAGAGCAAAGTCGCCGGTGTCCGCGCCATCGGGCATTTCACCGGCCTCGTTCAATCTGAGCACCAAACCATGAAACTGACGATTATCGGGACCGGCTACGTCGGATTGGTTACCGGTACCTGCTTCGCCGAGGTGGGCCATCACGTTGTGTGCGTGGATAACGACGCGGCCAAAGTCAAGCTGCTTGTCTCGGGTGGCATTCCCATTTATGAACCGGGCCTGGAAGAGCTTGTCCGCAAGAACGTCGCCGCCAGCCGCCTCTCTTTCACCACCAGCATCGCCGAGGGCGTTCAAAAGTCTGACGTCATATTTATCGCCGTCCCCACGCCACCGCAGCCGGATGGTTCGGTGGATTCGAGCTTCATTGAGCGGGTGGCGCGCGATATCGCCGCCGCCCTGACCGATTACCGAATTATCGTGGACAAAAGCACCGTGCCGGTCAAAACCGGTGAGAAGGTGGCCGAAACCATCAAGCGTTATTGCCCGGCCAAGGCGGACTTTGACGTGGTCAGCAATCCGGAATTTCTTCGCGAAGGCTTCGCGGTTGGTGATTTGATGAAGCCCGACCGTATTGTCATTGGCACCAGCTCGCCGCGGCCGGTTGAGGCGATGAAGGGCGTTTACGCGCCTTTTAACGCCCCGATGGTAGTGACGGACATCCATTCCGCGGAGTTGATCAAGCACGCTTCCAACTCATTTCTGGCTTTGAAGATTTCCTATATCAACGCCATCGCGGCCATTTGCGAGATCGCCGGAGCGAACGTGCAGGAAGTCGCCGCGGGCATGGGGATGGACGAACGGATCGGCCGGCGGTTTCTGAACGCGGGCATTGGTTTCGGCGGCAGTTGCTTTCCCAAGGACCTGAGCGCCTTCATTAAAATTGCCGACGAGATCGGGTATGACTTTCGTTTGCTCAAGGAGGTGCAGCTCATTAACAGCGGGCAGATGGACCGCTTCGTCAGGAAGATCACCGACACGCTTTGGGTGCTGAAGGACAAGAAAATCGGCGTTCTCGGACTGGCCTTCAAACAAAACACCGATGATGTCCGCACCTCGCCGGCGATTGATCTCTGCCAGCGCCTGCAAAAGGAAGGCGCTGTGCTGCGCGTCCACGATCCCAAGGCCATGGATAAAGCCCGGACGGTTTTAAAAGCCGTGACTTACGTGGATGACATGAATGCCGTGGCCGAAGGCTGCGACGCGCTGGTCGTGGCCACTGAATGGGAGGAGTTTAAAAAGCTCGATCTCGAGCGCGCCCGCAAATCGCTTTCTCATCCCATCATGTTTGACGGTCGCAACCTCTTCGACCGCCGCGAAATGGAGCGGCTGGGTTGGGTCTATAAAAGCGTGGGGCGCTGACACGAATTCAGGGTTTTGAGTTGTTGATTTTGAGTTGAAATGGGTAGCTCGACTAAAAATTCAAAATTACAAACCGAAAATTGGGTTGAAGTTTCCGCGGCATTGATCTTCCGCCAGGGCAAGCTTCTCATCACCCAACGCCCCGCGGCCACCCACCTCGGCGGGCTTTGGGAATTCCCCGGCGGCAAACGGAAGCCGGAGGAAACGTTCGAACAATGCCTGGCGCGTGAACTGCAGGAGGAGCTGGGCGTGAAAATCTCGGTTGTTGAACTGTTCCAAACGGTCTCCCATCGTTACCCGGAACGGGCCGTGCGCCTGAAATTTTTTGTCTGCCGCCTGCCCGAGGGCGAGCCGCGACCGCTGGGTTGCGCGGCTCTCCGCTGGATTGGCAAAACCGAGCTGGACGATTTTGAATTCCCCGCCGCCGACGCGCGTCTGCTGAGGAAATTGCGCGCCTACAATTTTCCGTAGATTTCCTCAATGACCTGCCGGAAATTATTTTCGCCGGGATTGACGATCTTCATTTCCCGCTGAGCGTTTTCAACGGAATCACTGGCGTGCGCGGCATTGACCGTGATATTCGAGCCGAATTCACGGCGAATGGAACCGGGCGGCGCCTTGGAGGGATCCGTCGGGCCGAGCACATCACGGATTTTTCTGATGGCATTCACACCCTCATAAATCAGGGCGATGCACTTTTGCGTGCCGGGCAACCGGTGTTCGGCCTCCGTCTTGCGCTCGGATGGCGTAAAGCCGGTCATGAACCGCATGATGGTTTCAAACTGATTGTCGCCGTGGAGCGGACCCAGCACGTCGCCGAGCGCCTGCTGTTGGGCGGGCGGGATTCTGAAGCCCAGTTCCTTTTCGAGAATGGTTTTGGCGCGTTCCGCAATGCCGTCTTTGAGTTTTGTCCGCAAGACGTCGTGGACCGGGCCGTAAAACTCCATCGCCTGCGCCAGGCTCATGTGCAGCACCTTGACGCCAACGATGTAAAGCCCCGTTCGCGAAAAGAAATCAATCACATTACCGGGCCGGCCGGTGGGGAACTTGAAATTATCCGGCTTGATAAGCACGAGGGTGCGCTCGCCCACCTGCCCCGGCGAATAGGCAATGACATTCTCCAGCACCCCGCCGTCCACGTCGGAATAACGCGCCCACAATTTCAACTTCGTTTCGGCTTCCTGCTCAGTCGGCGAAGCCAGCACGGCGGGTTCGAAATAGCGAACCCCGCCTCCGTTGTCATCCATGATCAAATCGCTGTACGTGTCCCGGATGGTTTCGCCGCCGCGCCGGTCGGGGCTTAAGTTGCCGACCACGGAACGGACTTTGCGCACGGCTTCGTCTCCCTGGAAAACCATCATCAGGACGCGCCGACGCCGACCGGTTTTCGGATCGGGGGCGAGGTTCTTGAGGACGTATTCCCGAAGCAGCTCCTGGATTTTCCGGTCTTGCGGGTCCTGCGCCGATACAATCGTCTCGGCATATTCCTTCACCAGTTCGGGACTGGGGGCAAACATCCGCATGGCCGCCAAATCAAGGCCCGTACGCGAGATTAACCGGCTTAGAATTCCACCTGTGCGCGATTTGTAGAGCGAATAGGGGGTGACAATGACATAGGCGAGCTGTGGCGACATATCAGCTCGCGGCCGGCGGGGTGACTGTT
>DATJNM010000062.1:0-5951 GCA_035508155.1 Candidatus Sulfopaludibacter sp.
CCATTTCGTCAAGATGGTCCACAACGGCATCGAATACGGCATCATGGCCGCCTATGCCGAAGGCTTGGGCGTTTTGAAATCCGCGAACGTGGGGAAAAGGCAAAGCAAAGCGGACGCGGAAACGACGCCGTTGCGTCACCCGGAAAACTATCAATTTGATCTGAATCTCGCCGACGTCGCCGAAGTCTGGCGGCGCGGCAGTGTCATTGCCTCGTGGCTGTTGGACTTGACCGCGAGCGCGCTGGCGGCCGACCCGCAACTTTCGCAATTCGCCGGCCGGGTTTCCGATTCGGGTGAAGGCCGCTGGACGATCAAGGCCGCGATTGACGAAGGCGTGCCCGTGCCGGTGCTCACGACGGCCCTTTACGAGCGATTTGCGTCCCGCGGCGAAGCGGATTACCAGGACAAAATCCTATCGGCGATGCGCTTTGGCTTCGGCGGCCACTTGGAGAAAAAAGGAGGCAAGATAGAATGAACAATTCCCATTCCGATACGTTGGTTTTTTTTGGGGCCACAGGCGATCTGGCATACAAGAAGATTTTCCCGGCCCTTCAAGCGATGGTGAGGCGCGGCACGTTGAACGTCCCCATCATCGGCGTGGCGAAAGCTGGCTGGAATCTGGACCAACTCAAGGCGCGGGCCAAAGACAGCGTGGAGAAACACGGCGGGCTTGACCCTGTTGCGTTTGAAAAGCTGTCCGGATTACTCCGCTACGTTGATGGCGACTACAACGACGCAGCCGTTTTTAAGGAACTCTGTCGTGCATTGGGCGACGCGGACCGGCCAGCCTATTATCTGGCCATCCCGCCCGCCGCCTTCGGCACCGTCGTGGAACAACTCTCCAAGTCCGGCTGCACCCGGCAACAGTCTCGGGTCATCGTCGAAAAACCCTTTGGCCGCGACTGCGCCTCCGCCCGGGACCTGAATGCCATCCTGCTCAAAATGTTTGACGAGAGCCAAATTTTCCGGATTGACCATTACCTCGGCAAGGCCCCGGTGCACAACATGCTTTTTTTCCGTTTCGCGAACGCCATGCTCGAGCCGTTCTGGAATCGCAATCACATCGAGAGCGTGCAGATCACGATGGCGGAGGACTTCGGCGTCCAAGGCCGGGGCGCCTTTTACGAACAAGTGGGCACCGTACGGGACGTGGTCCAGAATCACCTGTTCCAAATTCTGGCCAATCTGGCCATGGAACCGCCCATCCGCACCGACAGCGAATCCATCCGTGACGAAAAAGTAAAAGTGCTCAAAGCCATACCGCCGCTCAAAGTGAGTGACCTCGTGCGCGGCCAGTTCAAAGGTTATCGGCGGGAACCGGGCGTGGCGCCCGATTCCAAAGTCGAGACGTTCGCGGCACTCAAACTGGAGATTGATTCGTGGCGCTGGCGCGGTGTCCCCTTTTACATCCGCGCCGGGAAATGCCTTCCGGTCACTTGCACAGAAATCCAAATCCACCTGCGCCAGCCGCCCACGATGTATAACCGCTATGATCTGAAGCCGAATTTCATCCGGTTTCGGATCAGCCCGGAGGTCGTGTCGGCGTTTGGCTTCAATGTCGTCGCGCCGGAGGACGAATCGGTGAGCCGGCTGGCGGAATTGCTGGCCAGCCGCCGGCCGGCGGCCGGCGAGATGGACGCCTATGAACGGGTGTTAAGCGATGCCATGTCGGGGGACGCCACGCTGTTCGCCCGCGAGGATTATGTCGAAGAGGCATGGCGCATCGTTGACCCGGTATTGAAGAGTGACACGCCGGTATGTGAATATGAACCGACGACCTGGGGGCCGCCCGAAGTGAGGCAACTGACGCCGCCAGGCGGCTGGCGAAATCCGATTGTCAGCGGTTGAAACTTTGAGCGGAATCCCATGCGTATAGGAATTGCAACCGATCATGGCGGCCTTGAGTTGAAGGAGAAACTGGTCGTGAAACTTCGCGCGGCGGGCCACGAGGTCGAGGATTTTGGCGCGCATAAGTTGACACCGGACGATGATTATCCCGATTTCGTCATTCCGCTCGGCCGGGCGGTAGCCGCCGGAAAGGTGGAGCGCGGCGTGGCGGTTTGCGGCAGCGGTGTCGGCGCTTCCGTCTGCGCCAACAAGATCAAAGGCGTCCGCGCTTGTTTGATCGAAGACCACTTTTCGGCGAGGCAGGGGGTCGAGGATGACGATCTCAACCTGATTTGTTTGGGTGGCCGCATTGAGGGACCAGAATTGGCCTGGGATTTGATCCAGACCTTTCTCGCCGCGAAGTTCAGTCAAGCGCCGCGGCATGTGCGCCGATTGCGCAAGGTCGCCGCACTGGAAGAAGGACAAAATTGACTCAAGCAGTAGGAGACACCATGCAGGACGACAAAATGGTTCAACTGGCGATCAACACGATTCGCACCCTCTCAATTGACGCGGTTCAACAGGCCAAGTCCGGCCATCCCGGCACACCGATGGCGCTGGCGCCGTTGATTTACACGATTTGGAACCGTGTAATGAATTTTGATCCGCAGGACCCGATTTGGCCCAATCGCGACCGGTTCGTCTTGTCAAACGGTCACGCCTCGATGTTGCTCTGGTCCATTCTCCACCTTACCGGTGTCCAAGCGGTGAATGCCGATTATGAAATGGTTGGGCAACCGTCGGTGACGCTGGACGACATCCGCCGGTTTCGCCAATTGGGCAGCAAGGCACCCGGTCATCCGGAATACCACTGGGTGTCGGGCGTTGAAACTACCACCGGTCCGCTCGGACAGGGCGTCGCCACGAGCGTCGGCATGGCCATCGCCCAAAAGTGGCTGGCCAATCGTTACAACAAGCCCGACTTTGAAATCTTTGACTACAATATCTATTCCATCTGCGGCGACGGTTGCATGATGGAAGGCATCGCCTCCGAAGCGGCTTCGCTCGCCGGCCATCTCGGCCTCGACAACCTCTGTTGGATTTACGACAACAACCACATCACCATCGAGGGAAACACGAACATCACCTTCACCGAAGATATTGCCGCCCGGTTTCTTGGTTACGGTTGGAATGTTCTTCGTGTTGGAGATGCCAATGACATCGAACGAATTGAGCAAGCACTGGCCATTTTCCGGCAGACGAAGGGCCGGCCCACATTCATCATTTTGGACAGTCACATCGGCTATGGCTCGCCCCACAAGCAAGACAAGGCGGAAGCGCATGGCGAACCGCTGGGTGATGATGAAATCCGGCTGGTTAAACGTTTTTATGGCTGGCCCGAAGATGCAAAGTTCCTTGTCCCGGACGGTGTTTACGACCATTTCAAAGCCGGCATCGGCAACCGCGGCGCCGAGGCGCGCAAAACATGGACGGATCTTTTCACCGCCTATCGCGCAAAGTTTCCCGAACTCGCGACCGAGATTGACCAGATGCAAAAGCGCGAGCTTCCCGCCGGCTGGGATCGCAATCTGCCCGTGTTTCCCGCCGACCCAAAAGGCATCGCCGGCCGGGAGGCATCTGGCAAGGTGCTGAACGTGCTGGCGCAAAATGTTCCGTGGCTCCTCGGTGGTTCTGCCGATCTGGGACCGTCAAACAAAACCACTTTGACCTTTAAGGGAGCTGGAGACTTCCAGCCCGATAATTTCGGTGGAAAGAATTTGCATTACGGCATCCGCGAACATGCGATGGCGGCGATTGTCAACGGGATGTCGCTCTCCAAGCTCCGACCGTTTGGAGCAACCTTTTTCATCTTCAGCGATTATGCCCGCCCTGCAATCCGCCTCTCGGCGCTGATGGAGTTGCCCACGTTCTTGGTGTTCACTCACGATGCCATGGGCGACGGTGAAGACGGCCCGACACACCAACCCGTCGAACATCTGGCCTCCTTGCGTGCCATTCCCGGTTTGGTGACGTTGCGACCGGCTGATGCGAACGAAGTCGTCGAGGCCTATAGGTATGTTCTGCAACTGCGCCACAAACCGGCGGTGTTTGTTCTCTCGCGGCAACCGCTGCCGACCTTGGACCGGAGCCAATACGCATCGGCCGCCGGAGTCGCCCGCGGCGCTTATGTCCTGGCCGACGCCCCCGGCAACGACCCCGAATTGATTCTCATCGCCTCCGGCAGCGAAGTCAGCCTCGCCGTGCAGGCGCATGAACGACTCGTTGCCGAGGGTATCCGTTCGCGCGTCGTCTCCATGCCGTCCTGGGACATTTTCGAACACGAGTCTCCAGAATACCGCGACGCGGTGCTGCCGCCCAAAGTGACGGCCCGGGTCGCGATCGAGCAGGCTTCGACCTTTGGATGGGAACGTTACGTCGGCACGTCGGGCCGGGTCATCGGGATGCAAACATTTGGCGCGTCGGCTCCGCTCAAGGAACTCCAAAAAAAATTCGGTTTTGAGCCCGATCACGTGATCGCGGTTGCGAAGGACCTCTTAAAATAATAATGGCCGTCTAACCTGAATTCCCACTCTTTTTCTGCCGATAAAAGCGCCGAAAAAAGTGAACGAGTAGCTGTCGCCTATTGGCCGAGGAAATCGGCGGGCAGCGATCCCTTTTTTCGACTCCAAGCTGTGTATAAAACTGTGTATAAATGCTAGTGAATGCCTAGTGGCGTCCTAGTGCTCGACTTGCCTGCAAATATTGGTATTTTTAACCCGAATTCGGCCTCTTCAAAGACCGATTCCGAACCTCGCCTCCAGTTCTAACTGCGTGTGCAGCAATGATTTTGGAGCAGAGTGATCCGCAACGGACACCAAAACGGACACCATTTTTCCAATCCGTAGGAAACCAGAATAGTCCGGCATTATCCGCCGCCTATCTGCTACCTGTTCGGATTCGGCCTCAGTTATTCTCGCGGTTGCGTGAAAAATATGAAAACACGTTACCGTCTCATCTGCCGTGGAATTCGTGGCGGAGCCTACTACTGCGTGGATACCACGACCGGCAAACGCACCAGTCTGGGCACCACCAACGCCGACGATGCCAAACAGATCATCGAAGCCAAGAACAACTCCGAACGCCAGCCAGTGCTGAATCTCCAGATTGCCAAAGCCTATCTGGCGGGCAGCGACAACGGCATCACCACGCGGACATGGCAGCAGGCTATTGAGAGCCTGATCAACACCAAACAGGAAGCCAACCAACACCGCTGGCGCACGGCGGCCAGGGACAGGGCATTTGTTCCCTTGCTGCCGCGCGTCATCATCGAGACGCCCAGCGAATTGCTGTTGAAGGTGCTGGAATCGGGCACAGTCTCCACCAACGTTTATCTGCGGCGGTTGCACAACTTCTGCGTGGACATGAACTGGCTGCCGTGGCCGCTCATCCCCAAACGCCAATGGCCTGCCGTGCGGTTCAAGGAAAAACGCGCCATCACTTGGGAGGAGCACTGCAAAATTGTGGCCCGCGAAAAGAATCCCGAACGCAAGGCGTTCTATCAACTGGCATGGCACTTGGGCGCATCGCAATCCGACCTGGCATTTCTCGAAGCCGAGAATGTTGATTTGGACAACCACGTCATTAGCTATGCCCGCAAGAAGACCGGCAGCATCGCCATCATGCGCATGGATGCGGACATGGAGGAAATCTTGCGGGACTTGCCGGGCAGCGGCCCGTTGTTCCCGTATCTGCGAACCGTCCGTTCGGGCGACCGCGCCACCGAGTTCAAACAACGCTGCACCGGACTGGGCATCAAAGGCGTCTCGTTGCACAGCTATCGTTACGCTTGGGCGGAACGGGCGAAGACGGCGGGTTATCCCGAACGGTTCGCCCAGGTCAATCTTGGCCACAACAGCCGGGCGATGACGCGGGCGTATTCCCGCAAAGCCCCGGTGGAAATGCCGTCCCTCAGTGAATACGAACGGCAACAGAAGGCCATCATTGAAAACCGGAACACCGAACCAGCGGCACCCGCCGTAGCCGCATAGGAGGCCATCATGCAACCTTGGCAAATTAAAGCACTCGAACTGGAAGCGTCGGCGTTGAAACGCCTTGACGGGTTT
>DATJNM010000063.1:0-4808 GCA_035508155.1 Candidatus Sulfopaludibacter sp.
GAATCCACGCGGCAAATCGTGGAAACGAGCCTCGCCTTCAAGCGCGCGCATGAGCTCGGCCTGGCCACCGTGCTCTGGTGCTACCTGCGCAGCAGCGCGTTCAAGACGAAGGAAAAGGATTATCACGTGAGCGCCGATCTCACCGGCCAGGCGAACCACCTTGGCGTCACCATCGAGGCCGACATCATCAAGCAGAAACTGCCGGAGAACAACGGCGGTTACAAGGCGATGGCCGCCGCCGCCGGCAGCTACGGCAAGACCGACGAGCGCGTCTATACTGAATTGACCAGCGAGCATCCGATTGACCTCTGCCGGTATCAGGTCCTCAACTGCTACGCGGGCCGCGCCGGCCTCATCAATTCCGGCGGCGAATCCAAGGGCGCCGGCGATCTCGCGGCCGCGGTGAAAACCGCCGTCATTAACAAACGCGCCGGCGGCATGGGTTTGATTTCCGGCCGCAAAGCGTTCCAACGTCCTCTCAAGGAAGGCGTGAAGTTGCTGAACCTGATTCAGGACGTTTATCTGGACAAAGACATCACCGTTGCCTGACGTTGTAGCGGCAGTCGATTACTGCCGCACTTGATTCATCACATAACGCGGCGGTCTGCGACCGCCGCGATCTTCATTTCTGGTAAACAAACGGCGTTCTTCGGACGCCGTTTTTCCTTTTGTTCAGCCGGTGGTGGTCACAGACCGCCGCTACAACTGCTTGCATCACACCTCACTTCGGGCATAAAGAAGGCGGACGATGGATTGGCTCGAGCAAATATCCCGGTTCTGGCCGCATCTGGCTGCGGGCTTTGATTTTCTGGCTTCCCTGCTCGCTTCCATTCACGCCCTGCTTCATAAACGCGATTCCCGCGCCGCCACCTTGTGGATTGGGGTCATCTGGCTGATGCCGGTGTTCGGCCCGCTGGCTTACCTCGCGCTCGGCGTCAACCGTATCCGCCGCCGCGCCCTCCAACTCGGCGTGCACAGAACCATCACGCGGCCCGTCCCGGAAAATCTTGGCGAAGCCGAACAGGCAGGCGCCGAACATCTGAAAATGCTCGCCCGGGTGGTGAACAGCGTCGTCACCCGGCCGTTGCTGCCGGGCAACCAAATCCAGCCATTGGTCAACGGCGATGAGGCCTTCCCCGCCATGCTTGCCGCCATCGAATCCGCCCAAAAAACCATCTCGCTCTCGACTTACATCTTTGACAATGACCCCGCAGGAAAAAAATTCGTGGAAGCGCTGGCGCGTGCCGTCAAACGCCGCGTCGAAGTGCGCGTGTTGATTGATGCCGCCGGCACGCGCTACTCGTGGCCGCCGGTAACGCGCCGGTTGCGTCATGCGAAAATTCCATTCGCCCGATTCCTGCCGGCGTCATTGCTGACCCCGTGGCGGGTGGCCACCATCAATCTCCGCAACCACCGCAAAATCCTGATCGTGGACGGGAAAATCGCCTTCACCGGCGGTATGAACATCCGGCAGGGAAATGTCCTCGCCGAAAATCCCAAAAGTCCCGTGCAGGATTTGCAGTTCCGCGTCGAAGGCCCGGTGGTCACCCAGTTGCAGGAGGCGTTCGTCAATGATTGGGCGTTTTGCACCAAGGAAATTCTGAAAGGCAGCGAGTGGCTGCCCGAATTGGCCGACGCCGACGGCATCATCGCCCGGGTGATCGCGGACGGGCCGGACGCGGATTTTGAAAAGGCCCGCTTGACGTTATTGGCCGCCTTGACGGAGGCACAAACGTCCATCCACATTGTCACGCCGTATTTTCTGCCGGACCCGGCGCTGATCACGGCCCTTAATCTGGCAGCCCTGCGCGGCGTGCGGGTGGACATCGTTCTACCCGGCAAAAACAATCTGCCGTTTGTCCACTGGGCGTCACGCGCGCTGTGGTGGCAGGTGCTCGAACATGGCTGCCACGTCTGGCTCACTTCACCACCGTTTGACCATTCTAAGCTGATGATTGTGGACGGCCATTGGGTTCTGTTTGGCTCGGCCAACTGGGACGCGCGCAGTCTGCGGCTGAATTTCGAGTTGAACGTCGAGTGTTACGGACGCGATTTTGCACGGCGCATGGCATCGGTGTTTGAACAGAAACTCCGCCGCGCCCGCGAAGTAAACCTGACCGAAGTGGATGGACGGCCCCTGCTGCCTCGATTGCGCGATGCCGTTGCCAGGTTGTTTTCGCCCTATTTATGAAAAGTGCTGCTCCAACGGGTGGGGCGAGCGTCCTCACGAGCCGGCTCGTCGGTAGCCTCGCCCCACCAATACAATGATTTTATGAAAACATTCGATAGCCTCACCGAACAGGAAATCCTCGCGCTGGCCATCTCGCTCGAAGAGGAAGACGCCCGCATCTATGAGGATTTCGCCGACGGCCTGCAAACTAATTATCCCGAACAAGCCACGAAATTTCGCGCGATGCGCCGCGAAGAAGACGGCCACCGCCATCGCCTCCTGGAACTTTACAAGAGCCGTTTCGGCGATCACGTCCCTCACATCCGGCGACAGGACGTGCGCGGGTTTGTGGACCGGAAACCGGTCTGGCTGGTGCGGCCGCTGGGTTTGAAAACCGTTCAAAAGACCGCGGAGAGCATGGAAGTGGAAACCCGGCGCTTTTACGAGGCCGCCGCCCGACGCGCCACGGACACCGGCATTCGCCAGTTGCTCGGCGACCTGGCCGAAGAAGAGCGCAATCATGCCGTCACCGCCGAACAAATTGCAAAAACGAAATTGAGCGAGGACGAAAAGTCCCGTGCCCAGCGGCTGTTTGTCTTGCAGGTCATTCAACCGGGCCTCGCCGGTCTCATGGACGGTTCGGTTTCCACACTCGCGCCGTTGTTTGCCGCCGCGTTTGCCACGCACCAGAGTTTTGAAACCTTTCTCGTCGGTCTGGCCGCGAGCGTCGGCGCAGGCATCAGCATGGGCTTCGCCGAGGCGTTGTCCGACGATGGCAGCCTGACCGGGCGCGGGCATCCCTGGGCGCGCGGCTTCGTCTGCGGCGCCATGACCACGGTTGGCGGCATCGGCCACACCCTGCCCTACCTGATTCCGAATTATAAGACCGCCACCGCTGTCGCCGTGGCAGTCGTGTGTGTGGAACTCAGCGTGATTTCCTGGGTGCGCCACAAATTCATGGACACCCCGCTGGTCTCTGCCTTGTTGCAGGTGGGCCTGGGCGGCGCGCTCGTTTTTCTCGCCGGCATTTTGATCGGGAATTCGTAAGCGCCAAATCCAAAAATTGTAGGAGCCGACGTGAGGAGGCTCACATTGTTCAACCATCCATCGGCTTGGCAGAAACGTTTGAGTCTCGTTACCTCGACTCCTACTTGAACCGAGGCGTCGGGCATACTCCGAATCAGCCCGGGATATTTGCGAAGTTGCGAAACTCCGTTACTGTAATGCCATGTATTTTATTCCCATCATTGCCGGAAGCACGCGCCGGGACCGCCAGAGCATCAAGGTGGCGCGCTTCGTTCTGGCACGATTGCAACAACGGGAAGGGGTTGAGACGGAATTGCTCGACCTGCTGGAATATAATTTCCCCATCATGGAGGAACGACTGCATCGCCGCGATGACCCGCCGCCGCGTCTGCCGGAGTTCGGCGACAAAATCAGCCGCGCGGATTCGTTCATCATCGTCTCGCCGGAATATAACAACGGCTATCCCGGCGTGCTCAAAAACGCGCTGGATTACCTGTTGCCGGAATACGAACGCAAGCCGGTTGGCATTGTAACGGTTTCCGCGGGCGGTTTTGGCGGTATCAATTGCCTGGCGCAACTGCGGCTGGTGACCATTGGCATGGGCGCATTCCCCATCCCGGAAAATCTGTCTGTCTCCCGTATTCATGACAGCTTTCAGGAAGACGGGACACCTAATGATCCTGCCTACGAAAAACGGGCGGCGGTATTTCTGGATGAAGTCATCTGGTTCACCGAAGCCATCGCCGCCCAAAAAGCCCGGAAACCAACGCCGTGACCGGAAACAGACGATGAAAAAGAAAACCACAACGGCATCGGAACCGGAGGGCCTGCGGCAGCGCCTCACGGAACTGCGTCTGGCGTTGCTCAAGTTGCACAAGGCGTTGGTGGACTCGGAACGGATGGGTTACGAAAAGACCATGGGCAAAATTCAGTCGCCAGGTCATTTTCTTCAGCTCGTCACCAATGACCCGTGGTTTGCCTGGTTGCATCCGCTTTCCCAGCTCATCGTGGCCATGGATGAGGCCCTCGACGCCGAAGAACCGTTGACGATGGCCAAAGTGGAAGCCCTGTCGCATCAATCCAAACTCTTGCTGGTGGCTTCGGAGAACAACGACGGATTCGCCGGTCATTATTTCGAGGCCATGCAACGCGACCCGGACGTGGTTTTTGCGCACGCCGACGTGATGAAACTGCGCCAACCGCGGAAATCTTGAGCAGGAAACCTTCTTGAATTTAATAAGGAAAACAGGAAATCGGGAAGAAACCAGTTCATTGCTTCCTGCCTTCCCCATTCAATAAACCAACACCAGCACCGCTGCATCCTGCGCTCCAAAGCGCCGGCGGCGCGACATCTTTGTAGAACCAAAGCCCGAAAACAAATTTAGCGCCGTAGGCGCGATATATTCGGCTCGCGATTACGCTCGCCCCACCGAAAATTATTTCGCTCCTAACGCAGCTTAAATTATTTTTGAATTACCGAACTACAAAAATGCCAGCCCTACGGACTTCTTCACACCGCTAACACTTCCCGGCAGGCGGTCTGAAGCTTTTTCAAATTGGCCCTGGATTTGGCCTCAATGTAGCAACGAATCAACGGTTCGGTGCCGCTGGC
>DATJNM010000064.1:0-10187 GCA_035508155.1 Candidatus Sulfopaludibacter sp.
GTTGAGACCTGCCGTCGCCTGGACATTAATTTGCGCCAATACCTCAATGATGTCCTGCCCAAGCTGGGCGATTGGCCCATCAACCGGGTCGCCGAATTGACGCCCACGGCCTGGCAGTCGGCACAGCAGAAAAAATCCTGACATTCTCCTCAGTTTACCCCCGGCGCGTTGTCCCTACCATCCGGGGTTAGTAACACGGATACCTTTCATTCGGGGGCCGACGCGGTGCCCTCTGAAGACTACTCCCGCTGGCCGCCGCTCATTCACTCGCCGGATGAAAGTATCCGTGTTACTAACCCCGGATGGTAGGGACGACGCGGCGGGGGTAAACTGCGGGGAATGTCAGGACTTTTTCTGTTGCGCCGTCTTCCAGGCGGTGGGCGTCAACTCGGCAACCCGGTTGATCGGCCAATCGCCCAGCTTGGGCAGGACATCATTGAGGTATTGGCGCAAATTAATGTCCAGGCGACGGCAGGTCTCAACGATCGAGGCGATGGCGGCGACTTTTGGTCCGGCTTGCTCACTGCCAATGTGCAGCCAGTTTTTGCGTCCCAAGACCAGCGGCCGGAGCCCACCTTCGCACCAATTGTTATCCGCTTCCAGCCGGCCGTCCTGCAGAAAAACTTCCAGCCGGCTCCATTGATTGATCGTGTAGTCGCAGGCCTTGGCCAGCGTGCGGCCGGGGATGATCTGTTGCCGGATGGCGACCACGCGTTCCTTGAGGGCGGCCATCAGCGGCACGCTCTTTTGCTGGCGCAACGCCAGGCGCCCCGCCGCCGCCAGGCCGGCCTGGCGCGCCTCCTGTTCGACGCCATAGATTTGCCCGAAGAGCGCCAGCACTTCCGCCGGCAAGGGATCCAGCGGCGCCACCTTGGCCGCCTCCACAAATTTCCTCCGGGCGTGCGCCAGGCAGCCGGCAAAAATAATGTCTGGACCCAAGCCGTCGTACGCGTCATAGCCATCGCACTGGACCGTGCCCCGAAACCCCGCCAGGAACTTTTTAGGCCCGGCCCGGCCCCGGCCCATCTGAAAGTCGAAGACCACCAGGCCCCCCGGCACACTGTATTCCCACATGAACGCCTTGTGGTTGCGGCCGGTCTTTTCCCGCGTCTGGCAAGGCAGCGGCGTCTCGTCGGCTTGCAAATAACCGCCCGCCAACAACTCGCGCTTCTGCGCGTCCACCACCGCCTGCAACAGGCTGCCGGCGGCCAGAACGGCGTCGGTCAGCGTCTTGCGGCTCAATTCAATCCCATGATTGTCAGCCAAGTCGGCTTGCTGGCGGTAGATCGGCTGGTGTTGTTGATATTTTTGGACCACCAGTTCGATAATGAACTCGTTGGCCAGTTTGCTCTTGGGGACGATTTGGGCCGGCACCGGGGCGGTGGCCACGCCTTGCTCGGGCAGGCAATGCGAGCCGCGCTTTTCCCGCTTGATCACCTTGACATGAAACCTCGCCGGTTCGCAGACCAATTCCTCGCGGATGTCATAGCCGATGATCGGACGCTCGGCGCCACACACTTCGCATTGGCAATCCTCCGGATGGCAGGGCACCACCACCTCGCGCCGCTCCAAGTGAGGCGGCAAGGGTTCCCGGCCCGGATGCTGCGGGCGGGGGATTTTGACTTTGGGCCGGGGCGCGGCCTTTTCAGCGGCTGGCCGTTGGGCCTCCTGCTCGACTTCCCCCTGGGAGAGGCTGATCTCGGCCTGCAGCAACTGCATTTGATCGGGGGAAAGCTGTTCGCTCTTGGGGCCAAACAGCTTGAAGTTAAAGAGCCGGATTTGCTCGGCCTGAAGTTCGATGATTCGCTGCTGCCGCAGGCTCTCATCGCGCAGCCGCGCCACTTCCGACTCCAAGCTGATAAAGGCTTCGCGGGCGGCGTCGGGCAGGGTTTCGAGCGCAATCATTTAATGCGCATCACTTATACATACTATAACTACAATTGTAAAGACTTATTTTAAATAAAATGCATTTTTTAGGTCTTGGTCGCCCCCGCCGGGCGCCACCAGGCCCGGGTGCTGGTCTTTTCCAGATCAATGCCGCTGAGCAAGAGGGTCAGTTCGGCGGCCAGGATCTGCAGCGCGCCCGGCTCGGTGGTCTTGGGCCAGGCAAAGGTGCCCCGGCCGCACAGCCGTTTGGCGCACACCCACATCCCGGTGCCATCGGCGTAAAGCAACTTGATCCGGTTGTGGTGGCGGTTGGTAAAGACATAGAGGTGTCCACTCATCGGGTCGGCCTGAAAATGGTGGGTGACCAAATCGCTCAAGCCCTCGAAACTTTTGCGCAGATCGGTGGCCCCGGCGGCCAGGTAAATGCGCGTGGCCGGACCAATGGGCATCATAACCGCTGGATGGTCTTTAACAGGGCGCTCAGCTCCTGGGCCGCAAACCCCGTGGACACTTCCACGGCGAAACCGTCCGACCATTGCAACCGGTAGGCGGCGCTGCCCCGCCCGCTGGCGAGCAAATTGGGTACGCTGACAAACTGGGGCTGATTGCCATCGGCGTTGCTGGCGGCTCGGCGCAACCATGAGCTCAATGCCGAGCAACTGATGCCCGCTTGGGCGGCGAAGGCTCCTTGGGTCAGACCGCTTTGGTGATACTCCGCAAGCACCTGCGCCCGTTCCGCGGGAGTCCGATGTCGGCGAATCCTTGTTTCATTTTCCATGTCCCGACTCTGCCATCCATTACCCCGCTTGCCTAGCCGGGGTTAGTAACACGGATACTAAACACCTGAACTTAAGGTAGTTAACGGTTTCTACAAACCGACAAAAGTTGCTTAATAAGCCAAATCGTCTAACAATCCGTCGTCTTTTGATAGTTTAGACGCAGGAGCAATCTCCAGCCCTGCGTCCGGTGCCAGCTTCAATACCATTTGCCGGACATCGTGCCGGGAATTTCTTAAAATAATTTCAAATCCCAGCAACGCTGCTGGCAACTCCGCTGGCAAGGTGGGGATGCCATTAAATTTCCCCCGCGAAAATGCTGGCCTTTTGTCCGCAGGCAACGGTCGCCCTGCGACCCACTACGCCTTTGCTTTTCAATCGCTTAATGCTCTAGCAACGTCGACTGCGTATCTTGTTTATCCACTCACCGTGCATGGCCCAGCCGACCACGTTGCCTACCGGAGGCAAACAATCCAAGTCATTCAGTTCCATCAAATCAAAGGGAAGAGCGTTGTGGTCGTGCCATTATCCTTGTGGCTTGCTTCAGATCTCCTTCCTCAGGGAAACTGCCAGTCCAGTGATTCTCTCGGACAGGGAAAGAAAAGTCGTCATATTGGCAGTGGGCACTTGTTGGGCTTCAATCGAATCTGAAATCTGGACGGATGTCTTCAGCTGTGCAAATGCAGCTTCCAAGCTCTCCGTTCCCTCACACGCCTTGCCCTCCAGGTGGTCGGCCATGCCGCGCAGCGTGCGCGCCAAACATTCCTCGAATTGTTGTTGGGCGAGGCGGACCGGCTCGGGTAATTCGAAACCGGGAAGCTGCAGGCGATATTTTACCATAGCCACGCAACTGATAAACATCATCCGCAGTTGCAGTTGCCAGCCGAGAATTCGACTTCGCAACGCCAAATCCCGCTGCCGGGAGGAGCCGAATTCGAACCACACGGCGTCCGCGAGAGCCCTGACCTGGCTAAAACGGTTGTTGATCGCTTCGCGAAAAGCATAGCCTCGCTCAATGGCGGCGCTCCGGTTGTTTGCAAGCGATTGGCTGGCGTATTGCGCCAACAATCGAAACACGGAGACGAAGGTCTTTCTCATTTCGACCGCCGTTGGAGCGCTCCACAACTGATCAAACACAAGCCACATCATGAGCAGGCCCAGCATGATGCCGACGACACGGTCTCTCCCGGGCACCAAGGATGTCTGAATTGCGAAATCCTGAAGATTGATGATATAAAATGCCAGGGCGAATTGAATTCCAAAGTAGGACAGGCGTGGACTGGAAGTCGCGATCCAGGCGGCCACAACACTAACCACGATGAAAAGGAGCGTGAACCCGGCGATGGAATCAAGTGCGGGAAGAACGAAAATCTGCGCGGCGAGACTGACCGCCCCACCCGTGACAGCGCCGGCAAAACGCAAAACCTGTTTTTGACGCGATGAGCCGATCGTGGTCAAGGCCGTTAAAACGCAGGTCATGACCGCGGTGCTGATTCCATTCCAATTCAGGGCCGTGTAGATGATGTAGCAAAGGCTGGCGGCCAGGCAGCCTTTGAGCGCGAATTTGATGTGTTCAGGATTGGTGAGTTCATCCCGGACAAAAAAGCTCTGTGGCGGTTCGCCCTCATTCGGTAGCGCGGGGGCGTGTGCGCTGAGTGATTTGGAACCCTCAAAAACCTCGGCGATCAGTGAAACCGTTTTCTCCATCTGCGGCAGGAGGGGTATTGATTGAGAAGTATCACCATCAACGGGGAGTTGACTCAGTCGCGGAATTCGTCCGTCCTGCAAATCGGCGCGAAGACCGGCGATGTTTTGCGCCAAGGCTTGGATTCGACCCCGGTCCTCATCGGAAACATGGACATCAAGGGACACCAAGCTGGCTGCGACATCCACCAGGCTTCCGACGAGCGCGACGACGACGCCCATTTGCTCCGCGTAGGATGGCGAGTAACCGGATCGCTGGATATTGCGCCGCATTGCGGATGTCCCCAGCATGGCCATGCGCGTAATTTGTTTCGCCGTTTTCTGCTCCACGGGACGACCGGCGGAGTAGCAACCAAGCAAATCTTCGACGCCGGCCAGACGCGCGGCGATGAAACCGACCAGAAAGTCCCTCGGTTTCAGCCCGGCAAAAAAAAGTGCGACCAGCGCGGCAATGATGGCTGCCAGCATTGTCTGGCCGGCCGCCCAGAGCGTCTCCGTTACCTTCAGCTCCGTCGAAATATGCCGGTCCAGAATTGGAATGGAGAGGACGACCACAATCCCAAAGCCAACCGCCGTTCCGTAATCCGCAATGATGCGGATGGCAAAAAATGCGATGAACAATGATACGATCACCCAGAGCGTGCGCAGCATGGCATCATCCAGAGAGAACATCGTTCCGATGACGACGTAGCCAGCCCCCACCGCAAGGGTGAGAATGGCCATCCTCACGGCCTTGACCGTCGCCCAATGGGTGTCGCGCGAGATGACCAGCGCGTAGATCGCCTGGACGCCAAACGGAAGGCGAAACGTCATGGTGATAAGCATGACCAGCGTCGCCGCGATGACCATCCGCGCAACCAACGTGCCTCTTCCTGGATATGGTGCGAGTTCCTCCTTGAGTAATCCCCGCAACCAAGCCAAAGGCCGGGGCCATTCCTCCGCGCGTTCGGCGAGAGAATCCATACTCAATTGCCGCGGATAATGACCACGGCGGATTCGCTGATACGGAACAGTTCCGGGTCGGGATCCTCGACGCGCACGCGTACCGGATATCTCGATGCCAGGTGAACCCAATTGAGAGTTCGCTGCACGTCCGGCAGGCCGCTCGCGAAAGTTCCAATCACATCGGCATCCGGCGTGACGCCGAAACCGATGCTGTCCACATAGCCGGTGAAACGCTGGTCCGGCTTGGACATCACATGCACGTCTGCCTTCATTCCCGGCCGGATGTGACCGAGCTGCCCTTCGCGGAAGTTGGCGACGGCCCACCATCGGCGTGCGTCTATTAAAATAAACATCTGTTGACCCACATGGGCGTAGGCACCTTCAGAAATCGTGAGGTTGGTGACGCGTGCGTCGAAGGGCGCGTAAACGCGGCAGTTGTCCAGATCGTAGCGCGCACGCTTGACGGCGGCCTCTTTGGCCCCGCGCTGGCTGGTCAGCGGATCCAGCGTGGTCACGGCATGGGCCGCCTGCTCGTGTTGCGCTTGGGTTGATCTTAACTCTGAGCGCGCAAGCACCAAATGCGATTGCGCTTCACGAAGGGCTTCCTGGTGCGCGATCTCCGAGGTTTTCGCCTTGTCAATGTCGTCCACCGTGACGAAGTGATTCTTCAGAAGCGGCTCCAAGCGCTGCAAATTGTTGCTGGCATAAGCCCATTCCGCCTGCGCGCGATCCACGCCTTGTTCGCCCGACGTCACGTCCGCTTCGGCGCTGTGGATGTTGGCCTCGGCGACCGAAACCGCGCTTTGGAGCGATGCAATCCTTCGCTGTTCGTCGGCAATTTGCCCTTCCAAGGAGGCCTGCTCCGACAAGGCCGTTTCCAGTGCGTAGCGATAAGGCCGGTCGTCAATTTCGAAGAGCAGTTCGCCTTTTTTTACGAACTGGTTGTCGTGAACAGCCAGTCGGACCAACGGACCCTCGACCTGCGGCGCGATTCCGATGTAGTTCGCCAAAATGGTCGCGTCGTCGGTCCGGGGATGGTTGCTCGCCTGACGGAGCACAACCAAACCCAGCACTGCGGCGACCACCACAATGCCTATGCTGATCCAGCGCCCAATCAGCTTTCGAGAATTCGTATCCGTTTCAACAGTCATAACATCTGGTTCCTTTCTCAGCTAAAGAACAACAGCCATAACAAGAACGTGAACAAGGCCGCCAAACTCGGATAAACCAGGACGGGAAACACGACGGCGATTTTTAGGCGCAACAGAAGCCAGTGTGTGACGGCTGCAAGCAAAATGCCGAGAAACAGGCAAACGAGCCACGCCGGGAAAAACGACCCGACAATATCAAAGGTCGGCGACCGGGAGCAGCCGGACAGCAGCCACGGCACCAACGCGACCCCATAGCTCGGGCAGCGGCGAATAAGATTATTTTTCATGGTCCGGCTATTCTCATGGTTCGCTCAGATAGACTTGGGTGTTCGCCTCGGTGTTAATCATGTTCATTTGGGATCTCGCAATCCACACCATCTGAAGTTTAGCAATCGTGGCGTTTGCACAAAATTGCATTATAGGGAGAGTTGGAACTCTTCCTAAAGAGGGATTGTGGATTTCTGAGCCGGTCATGTAGAGTGATCGCGTTATGAAAACTATGAGTAGTAATGCAGAACCGAATCTGCCTTTGAACAAACGACAGCCGGCAAGGAGGGCGCCGATTCGGATCGTGGTTGCGGATGACCACCCCATCGTGCGGCAGGGTATTGTTGCGAACGTGAAAGAGCAGCGGGACATGAAGGTTGTGGCCGAAGGTAGCGACGGGGATGAGGCTTTGGCACTCATCAAGCGGCACATGCCTGATGTCGTTCTGCTGGATCTCCGGATGCCGCGCATGGACGGCCTGGATGTGATCGCAGAGGTCACCGCTTTGCATCTCCACACCAAGGTGATCGTGATGACAACTTTCGAGAGCCAGGAGGATATTCAGCGTGCCGTTCGGGCAGGGGCGCGGGCTTATCTTCTCAAGGACTGCACCCAACAGACATTGCTCGAAGCCATTCGACGCGTTTATCTCGGCGAGGTTTTTCTCCTGCCACAAATTGCGCAAAAACTCGTGGATCGAATACAAAAGCCCCAAATCAGCCCAAGGGAATTGGAAGTTCTGAAATGCGTCGCTTCGGGAAAAAGCAACAAGGAAATCGGAGTTCAACTTTTCATCGGGGAAGGCACGGTCAAAACCCATGTGGCAAGCCTGCTGGAAAAACTCGGAGTCACGGGCCGAACGTCCGCGGTCAGGGAAGCCGTGCGCCTTGGTTTTGTGCAGATGACCTGACCGAGATGACCGACGAATATTCCGGCAGTTGCACAAATCATGGCGAGTGTGGAGCGGCATACCTAAAACAGATATGAATACACGCACTCCCAGTAGCGAATCATTCGTAGAAACCGATTTGGCCGGCGTTGACCTGCTCAACCGGCCGACCCTCAACAAAGGAACGGCGTTCACCGATGACGAACGCAACCTATTTCACTTGCACGGACTGCTGCCGCCGCACATCGGCACGCTGGAGGAACAGATGGAACGACGGTTGAAAGTCCTGCGCGCGCTTGAAACGGACTTCGAGCGCTACGCTGTTCTCCGTGAATTGCAGGACACGAACGAAACGCTGCTCTACGCCCTGCTCGCGCGCAATCTGGAGGAAATGTTGCCCCTCGTTTACACGCCGACCGTGGGCGAAGGCTGCCAGCGCTTCAGCGAAATCTGGCACAAGCCGCGCGGATTATTTCTCAGCTATCCCAACAAAAACCGCATCCGGGAAATTCTCAATTACCCGCGTTTTGACAAGGTGCGCGTCATCGTCGTCAGCGACGGCGAACGCATCCTCGGCCTGGGCGACCAGGGCGCGGGCGGCATGGGCATTCCCATCGGCAAGCTCTCGCTTTATACGGCGTGCGCGGGAATTCATCCCGATCAAACACTTCCGATCCTGCTCGACGTCGGCACGAACAACAAGGAGCGCTTGGCCGATCCACTTTACGTCGGTTGGCGTCACGAACGCGTGACCGGCGCTGAATACGATGATTTCATTCAAGCATTCGTCTCCGCCGTCACGGAGCGCTGGCCGCATGTTTTGCTACAATGGGAAGATTTCGCGGGCGCCAACGCCGGTCGTCTGCTGGCGCGTTACCGTGATCAGTTATGCACGTTCAACGATGACATTCAGGGCACCGCCGCCGTCGCCACCGGCACGTTGCTGTCCGCCATCAATGTGACCGGCATAAAATTGACCGAGCAGCGCATCGCTTTTGTCGGCGCGGGTTCCGCCGGCTGCGGCATCGCATCGCTCTTGCTTCAGGCGATGATTGACGCCGGCGCGAACGTAACTGAGGCGCGCCGTCGTTTCTTCGCGGTTGATCGCAACGGAATGCTTGTCGAAGGCATGACAGCCATCACTCCAGCGCAACGACCGTTCGTGCAGACGCGCGCGACGGTCACAACTTGGAAACTTCAGTCGCCGGGAAAAATTTCCTTGCTCGATGTCGTGGTGAACGCGAAGCCCACCGTGCTGATTGGCGTGTCGGGACAGGCGGGGGCATTCACCGAGCAAGTTGTTCGCGAAATGGCGCGCAATGTCGAGCGCCCGGTCATTTTTCCGCTCTCGAACCCCACTTCGCGCAGCGAGGCGACGCCGGAACAAATCATGGCTTGGACAGATGGCCGCGCACTGATCGGCACGGGCAGCCCGTTCCCGCCCGTTCAATGGAAAGCCAGGAAAGTAAAAATTGATCAGACGAACAACTCCTACATTTTTCCCGGCGTCGGCCTGGGCATTATCGCGTCCAACGCGCGGCGCGTCACCGACGGGATGTTCATGGCTGCGGCAAAAGCGCTCGCCGGTTTGTCGCCGACGTTGACGGACAAAACCGCACGACTGTTGCCGTCAGTCGGCCAGCTTCGCTCGGTGTCGGAGACAATCTCGACTGCGGTTGCCCGGCAAGCGCAAGCCGACGGCGTGGCTGACCATTGCGACGAATCCACTTTACGCAATCACATTCGCGCGTGCATCTGGGAGCCGTGCTATCATCCTTATCGGAAACCAACCAACTAAAAAAAATAAATTCTAACCAACCGGGAGATTTCAAATTATGAACGAGAAAACGGTAGCCGATGTGCTCGTTGACACTTTGGTGGCGGCGGGCGTGAAAAATGTCTATGGCCTCGCCGGCGATTCGCTCAACGGCATCACCGATTCAATCCGCCCGCGCGACAACATCCGATGGGCTGGCGTGCGGCACGAGGAAAGCGCCGCATTTGCCGCCGGGGCGGAGGCCCACTTGACGGGGAAACTCGCCGTTTGCGCCGGGAGCTGCGGACCGGGCAATTTGCATTTGATCAATGGTCTTTACGACTGCCATCGCAGCCGCGTGCCGGTGCTGGCGATTGCGGCGCACATTCCCAGCCAGGAAATCGGCAGCAACTATTTTCAGGAGACGCGGCCGGAAAGCCTGTTCCGCGAATGCAGTCATTATTGCGAACTGATTTCGCAGCCGGAGCAGATGCCGCGGGTTTTGGAAATCGCCATCCAAACCGCCATCAGCAAGCACGGGGTCGCCGTCGTCGTGCTGCCCGGCAACGTCGCGTTTCGCACGGCATCGTCGGACCGGCGACCGCGAATTCATTTTGACGAACCGAAACCCACCGTTCGTCCGTCGGACGACGAAATCGTCCGGCTGGCCGGCATTTTGAACGAGGCGGAACGTGTGACCATTTTGGGCGGCGCCGGCTGTGCGGGTGCGCATGACGAATTGATCGCCGTGGCCAAGGCGCTTAAATCGCCCATCGTTCACGCGCTGCGCGGCAAGGAATTCATCGAATACG
>DATJNM010000065.1:0-13639 GCA_035508155.1 Candidatus Sulfopaludibacter sp.
AATTCCAACACGCGCTGCAATTCCGCGTCGGTGTTGTAATAATGCGGCGAGAGACGGAGATAATTTTTCCCTGCGCGGTCCGTCCGCAACGACGCGACAATACCTGCCTCCGCCAGTTTTTTGTGCAGCGCGGTGAGATCCTTGCCGGCGTGGTGAAAGGAAACGATGCTGCTGGCATTTTCCGGTTTTGTGTCCGCATTCAAAACCGTGAAACCCCGGGACTGCAAAGCGGGCACGAGCCAGGCGCGTTTGCGCAGCAACTCGGCGGCAATATTTTCAACGCCGATTTCCAAAGCCAGTTCCATGGCGGCAATCAAACCGGCCAGACCCACCAGATTGTGCGTCCCGGCCTCGTATTTCGTCGCGCCGGCGCGGAAAACGATTTTTTCCTGCGCGACAAAATTCGGGTTCTGGACGTTGTGCCAACCGTAAATCGGCGGCGTCAGCCGGTCCTGAACTTCCTGCCGGACATATAGCACGCCCGCGCCGCATGGGCCGAGCAGCCATTTGTGCGCGTCGGCGGCCAGAAAATCCACGTGCTCGACCGTCGTCGGAAACGAGCCAAGGGTTTGAATGGCGTCGAGGCAAAACAGAATTCCGCGTTCACGCAGAAATTTTCCGATGGCCTCCAATTCAATCCGGAAACCGCTGATGAAATGGCAGGAGGCGAGCGCGACCAGCCGCGTATTTTCATCCACCTGCCCGGCAACGTTCCCGGGCCGGATCACGCCGAGGCCGCGTGTGTTCAACAGGCGCACCT
The DNA here is from genome assembly GCA_035508155.1 of Candidatus Sulfopaludibacter sp. Taxonomy (GTDB): domain Bacteria; phylum Verrucomicrobiota; class Verrucomicrobiia; order Limisphaerales; family UBA11358; genus UBA11358. The sequence goes on from DATJNM010000065.1 coordinate 761, forward strand.
CGATGCCGCGGTCGGCCAGCGCCATCCACGGATAAACGTTCGACGGGTAATCGTCGTGATAAATGAGAACGTTGTCGCCCCGGCGGAAATCCAATCCGGCGGCGACAAAACTTAGCGCGAGCGACGTCGGCCCGACGAAAGCAATTTCCTCCGGTCGGCAATTGAGCAGTTGCGCCGCGAGCTTGCGCCCTTCGTTGACTCGCCTGGGAAAAATCAGCGTTTCCTGGTCGTTGGTCGTGCCGCGCTGCGCACACTCGGAAATCGCCCGGGCCACACGCTGCGGCAACGGGCAGACGCCGGCGTGCGCCAGGAAAATCTTTTCGCGCGTCACGGGAAATTCCTGCCGGCGCAGCTCTTCATTCGCGAGCAATTCGGTCAACGTCATCCGGCGAAGTTAATGTCTGGCTGTCCGTGGCGCAAAGCGGAATTAAAATCCGTTGGTGATGTTGGAAATCTGATTGAAGTAACCCATCCAAAACCGGATGACAATATAACCGACGAGCAGCGCCACCGTAAAATAGACAAAGCGCGGCACCCATGTCGCGACCAGATGGAGTTTGCGCGAGCCTTCCTCGTTGTAGAGCCGGTTCAGATGGCGGAGCGAATCGTCCAGCTTGCCGCTGACCTCGCCGCTGTAATAAAAGTTAGCGAACATTTCCGGAAACAACCGGCAGGCGCGCAAGGCGTCGGCCGGCGTCTGGTCGGCGGTCATTTTCGATTTCCACGCGGCGACAGCGCGGCGCAAAGCGGGCGAACCGCTCGCCGCGGCTGACAGTTCCCACGCTTCAAAAATGTTGACGCCGGCGCTGACGAGGGCTTCCAGCGCCGCCGCGAGCCGCGCCAACGCCAGATAATGCCGGGCAGTTCCCAAAACGGGAATGAATCCCAAAATCACCTCCACTTTTGCCCGCCAGGCTTCATTGCGTTTGTCCTGGCTGGCGTAAATCAGGAAAATGGCGACGGCATAAATCGGAACGAATCCAACCAGCAAAACCAGGAGCCACGGGCCGGTCCAGAGAAATTCGAGAAACGCGATGAGAACGACCGCAAAATGGAAAACAAACACCGGATACGCCAGATCGCCGAGCATCTGGCGGATCAGGCGGGCGCGCTCATTATAATAATCCGCGAGAAGTCGGAAACAGGCGTCCATCCGTCCGCTCCGTTCGCCGGCTTCGATCAGCGCCTGGTCGAAGGCCGGGAGCCAGCCGAGCCGATGCAAGGCTTCGGCAACGGTCGCGCCGCGGGCCAGTTCATCCAGCAGGCGCTGGAGCGGTTCGCGATAGGCACGCGAGGGCGGACTGCGTTTGATTTGTTCGAGCGCAGGAACGACGCCAATGCCGGCCGACGTCAATTGGGCGAGTTGACGAAACAACTCGGCCCGCTGATCCAATTGCCGGGGCGTGACAATCACGTCCTTACAAAAACACAGCGCCGGGGAATTACAAATCTTTTTACACCGGAGACTGATTTTCGTAGCAGCCGACGTAAGTCGGCTCCATTATTTCTTTGATTTGAAACACAGTCGGAGCGGACTCACCTCCGCTGCTACGGTTTTTCAGGAGCTCGGATTGACGGGCAACGCATCAATCCATTTATCTACAGATTCATCAATCCGGCGCCCGTCACGCCGCAACGCGGTCGAGGCTGGCCTTGAAGTCCCGTTTGCTGCGGGCGCCGACAATCTGGTCGGCCACCTGGCCGTTCTGGAAAACGAGCAGGGTGGGGATGGCCCGGACGCCGTACTCGGCGGCCAGCGATTGCTGCTCGTCCACATTGACCTTGCCGATTTTCACCTTGCCATCGTATTCGTCGGCGAGTTCATCAAGCAGCGGTGCGATCATTTTGCACGGACCGCACCATTCGGCCCAGAAATCCACGAGCACAGGCGCGGGCGATTGCAGAACTTGCTGGGTGAAGTTTTCCTGGGTGAGCTTAAGAATGAGAGGAGAGGCCATACGTCAAAACACATTCAGGGTTCGAACAACTTCTGAAAATCTCAAGCGGTCGGGATGAGCAGCATCCAGATCACGGTGAGCAGGGCAAAAAAGCCCGCGATGGCGGCGAACACGACCAGCATTTGGTCCAAACCGCTCATGGCCGGCACCGCCGCCACGGGCCGTGGTGCGGCGGGGGCGGGGCGTGCCTGACTGACGGGTGCGGCAGCCGCGGCGCGCGGAGCCGCGGCGGCAGGCGTCGGAGCGGGAGCCGGAATGGCGCTGGGCGCGCCCGTCGGACCTCCGGGCGGCAACGTCGGCAATTTGATGGTCGGGGCGGCGGATGGCTTGGGCGGCAAATTGATGCGGACGGTTTCTTTCTTGGGCTGGACTTTGCCGGTTTCTTTTTTCGGCGGCAGCACAGCGCCCGGAGGAATGTTCGGAGGTGTCTCAGCCATAATCTTTGTTTGCTAAAAGATAAACAGCGTCCCGCGAGTGTCAAACCCTTATTCAAAAAACCGGTCGGGCAACCCCGCCACCCGGCCACCGGCGTCGCCAGCGAAAACTACTGGCGTTCGCGGCGTTCACCGCGGTCATTTTCCCAGCGTGGCGGATGTTCCTCCCGCGGCCGGGCAATGTTGATGGTGAGCTGTCGGCCCTGGAATTCCTTGTTATGGAGTTGTTCAATGGCACGCTGCGCAGCCTCGGCGTCGGCGAATTCGACAAACGCAAAGCCGCGGGATTTGCCCGTGGTTTTGTCGAGCATGAGATTGACCGAGGACACCGCACCGGCCTGGGCAAAATAGTCCTGCAAGTCGTTTTCCCCCGTTTGGTAGGAGAGGTTGCCTACAAACAATCTGGTTGGGTTCATAATACACTGCGCCCGCTCATGGAAACATGTGGGAGGACTGCACCGGCAGGTTCACTGAATGTCGCTTTCCAATCGGTTACGGACAATCTGTCTTGTTGACACCAACACCGTTCATTCTTTGAACGAGCACCGTTTTTATAGCATAAACACCTGTAAAGTCAACAAAAAGTATCGGGCCCGTTACTGGGCTCTACTTTGGTGGGGCGAGACTACTGACGAGCCGGCTCGCGGGGACGCTCACCCCACCGAAACAGGCAAAGTAACCCACGACCTGTCGGGCCTAGGCCTTTTCATCGAGCAGTTCCCGCCGGGCGCCGCCGAGCAGTTGCTCGATGAAACCGGTGGAATAAACGCCGCGCCGGAAATTCGGGTCCTGCATGATGGCCTGCTGGAAGGAAACATTGGATTTGATGCCCGTAATCATATATTCCGACAGCGCGCGATTCATGCGGTCCATGGCCTCCCGCCGGTCATTGCCGGTGGTAATCAGCTTGCCGATCATGGAATCATACGTCGGCGGAATGGTGTATCCGGCATAAGCATGGGTATCCACCCGCACCCCGCGGCCGCCCGGCTGAAAATACATCTCGATGCGGCCGGGGCTGGGACGGAAATCGTCAAAGGGATCTTCGGCGTTGATACGGCACTCGATGGCGTGACCCTTGATTTGAATGTCGCTCTGTGAATGACGCAACGTTTCGCCCATCGCCAACAGGATCTGATAGCGCACCAGGTCAATGCCGGTGACTTCTTCGGTGACCGGGTGCTCGACCTGGATTCGTTTGTTGAACTCCAGAAAGTAAAAGTTACCGAGGTTATCCACGACAAATTCCACCGTGCCGGCGCTGGTGTAGTGCGACGCTTCGGCAATCTTGACGGCCGCCTTGCCAATTTTATCCCGCAGCTTGCGAAACCGGTGCTCCAGCAACGGCGAGGGCGCTTCCTCAACCACCTTTTGATTCCGGCGCTGAATGGAACAATCCCGTTCACCCAAATGAATGATGTGTCCCTTGTGATCGCCGAGAACCTGAATCTCGATATGGTGCGGATTTTCGATGAACTTTTCAACATAGACACCCGAATTGCCAAACGCCTTTTCGGCTTCGGAACGCGCCGTATGATAACCCTTGACCAGTGAAATATCATTGTGCGCCACGCGCAGGCCTCTCCCGCCGCCGCCGGCCACGGCTTTGATCATGACCGGATAACCAATGCGTTTGGCGATGGCCAGGGCGTCCTGCTCCTTTTCCACCGCGCCATCCGATCCCGGCGGAGTGGGCACGCCGAGCTTCCTGGCGAGCATCCGACTGACCGCCTTGTCCCCCAATGATTGCATGGCGCGGGGACTGGGCCCAATGAAACGGATGTTGCAACTGTCACAGACCTCGGCAAAGTGCGCGTTCTCAGCCAGAAAACCGTAACCCGGATGAATCGCATCCACATCCGTGATTTCGGCCGCGCTGATAATGCGGTCAATACGCAGATAACTTTCAGCCGCCGGCGGCCCGCCGATGCAGATGGCTTCATCCGCCATCTGCACGTGCATCGAGTTGGCATCCGCCTCGGAATAAACCGCCACGGTCCGGATATTCAGCTCCTTACAGGCGCGAATAATCCGGACGGCGATTTCACCGCGATTGGCGACCAGGATCTTCTCAAACATGGATTTTCAGTGAATATGAAAATACTTTGGCGGGGTGTGGTTCAGGCCGGACGCACCTTGAACAAGGGCTGTCCAAATTCCACCGGCTTGGCGTTTTCGACCAAAACCTGGGTAATCACGCCCTTGGTCTCCGCCTTGATTTCATTCATCACTTTCATCGCTTCTATGATGCAAACCACCGTGTCGGGATTAACTTCAGAGCCCACTTCAGTATAACTGGCAGCTTCAGGCGACGGCGCCCGATAAAAAGTGCCAATCATCGGGGACTTAATCTCAATTTCGCCGATGACAGCCGCCGGCATGGCTCCAGACGGAACGGTGGCTGGAGCGGAACTAACCGGCTGAGCGGGAGGGAGCGCCACCGGATCCTCATAGGTTGCCGCCGGAGGTATCGAACCGTTAAATCCACGTTTCAACCTGATCTTGGAATCCTGTCTTTCCAGTTCAAACTCCGTAATGGAGTTCTTCTTCATCAGGTCAATTATGGCCTTAATATCTTTAAGATCCACGGTTCGATTTCGTTAAAGTTGTCAAGAATCCGGTTTTCAGCTACAAGCAAAAAAGCAGCAGCCGTGTTACGACTCTGCCTTGTGTCCGTTACCAATATGAAACATTCTATTCCTCGGCTGCTTCAGCGTCAAGAAGCAAAATAGAAAATGATTTTAGCAAAAAATCGGCCGATTAACGCTTCTTTTTTGAAACGTTAACGTCAACGGACGCTTCCAGAGCCAATAAATAGGATTTTGGACCAAATCCGCTGATTTGCCCACAACAAACAGGCGCAATCAGTGATTTTTGCCTGAACTTTTCGCGTGCGTGAATATTCGAAAGATGAATTTCGATGGTCGGTACGCCCACCGCCGCAATGGCGTCCCGCAGCGCAATGCTCGTATGAGTGTAGGCGGCGGCGTTAAGCACGATCACATCGAATTGACCGCTTGCCTGTTGAATCCAATTTACCAATTCGCCTTCCAGATTGGATTGGCGGAAGTCCACCGCGATCTTCAGGGCGGTGGCGCGTTTGCGGACTTTGGCCTCTATACCGGCCAAGGTCTCCCGGCCGTACACGTCCGGTTCCCGCTGCCCCAACAGATTCAAGTTCGGCCCATTTAAAAAGAGGACTTTCATGGTTTGAGGGGAGATTAGTCTGAGTGGTTGTCAGTGTCGAACTGATTTCCGGATGAATTGAGGGTGGCTGGGAAACCAAGCGCATGCCCCGGTACTTGGTGCCCGCGACAGGACTTGAACCTGTACGATGTTACTCACTAGAACCTGAATCTAGCGCGTCTGCCAATTCCGCCACGCGGGCAACCAATGTTTACAAACTTTTCGTGCTTGTCTGCCTTTCCGATATTAACCTTGTGCTGGTATTTGCGCTTGAATTACCACGTGCAATTCGCTGACACGGCAAGCACCAGCACACAATCCACAGTTGGTAGTCAAAGTCAACATCACCCAGCATCATACAGGAAAGTGCTGGATAAACGCAAGCGCCCGATTCGCGGACCGCGGGAGCGCAATGGCCGTTTCTACGCCCACATCACCGTTGAAGACCAATTCACAGGCCGCAAGCTGGTCCTCTCTCCAATGAGCACGCGCAACGCCGGGCAAAGCGGCTCAATTTCGGGCCAGTGGCAGGGACCAACGCAAATTCCGGGAATTAACCCTTTGAATTCAAGTGGTTATTCGCCTTGCTTATCTTGAAGGTTTGAGGCAATTATAATAGTGTCTCACAGTCGGCAATTTAATTGCCATCAAAATGAAAGGAACATCATGCACTTATTACTATTCGTGCCGGTTCTGGCCTCTGACGATTGGGTTGCTCCCAGCGCAGCTACGTTTATTGTTGTCCTATCGATTTTGGCCTTGTTGAGCAGTTTCAAAGGGAACAAGCACGGCGCATAGCCACGCTTCGGCCAGCGATGGGGTGGGTTGGAAGTTCTTGGGCAGGCACCAGCTATGATTTGGGTGCTTATGTCAGAATGATTTTGTATCTTCAAAGTGGCAATACCAACGACGACAGCAAGGCAGCAAACACGCTCTACGATAAGCTCAGCCTGCCTGTTCTGGTACAGGGCGTGCAACCTTCCCGCTTCAAGGCCCATTTTGCTCAGTCGGTCGTGCCACAGCAAAAACCCCAGGTCTCATGATGTCGGATAGCGAAATCGAGTACCTGTGAACTTCAGTTTGGTCCGGCATTGGTTCCAAAATGGAATCCGTTTTCATCTTCGTATCCTTCCGGCGGTATGTCCACGAGCATTCTCCAGCACCAAATCAAAATCCTGGCTAACCTGCCGGGGCTTGCCTCTTCCGGGGTTGAAGGCGCGTCATTTTGGTGGACGCCTGGAGTCATGGCCAAAGTATATTGGAGTCGGAAAATCGAGTCTCGCCGTTTATTGGCAAACCATTTAGCAAGATTCTGCCGCGCCATACGTTCTATGGCCGAATGTGTGGCTGTTTGAACGGCGGAGGCGCGCTGGTGCCGAAAGAAGCCAAAGGGGGAGGGTAAGCCGAATTGTTACAACTAATTGTCACAAGCCAGCTTGCCTTTTTCACGATTGAAAATATATTCGTTAAAGAGTTGTTTGGGGCAGGTTAATTGTTTGCTTCACAGTGGGTTTTGCATGAAGGGCTCGGTTGAAAATAAAATCCTGGTCGGGTTTGTGGCGTCGGTGGTGGCGCTGGGGCTGATCGGCTGGCTGGCCTATCGCACGACGAACCGGTTTATAACGACCGATAGAATGGTGGCGCACTCCCATGAAGTCATTGCGACACTGGAATCGGGGCGGGCGATGCTCGCCGATACGGAAGCCAGGCAGCGTGCCTTCTTGCTGACCGGCGACGACCAATTTCTGAAGGATTCCCAAGCCGCCCAGGCACAGATCAGTGAGTGGATAGGCAAGATTCGGACACTGACCGCCGACAATCCCGAACAGCAGCGGCGCCTGGTCGGGCTGGCATCGGTCATCGCGCAAAGAATGGCCGTTCTGAGAAGCCGGATCAAATTGCGGCAGGAGGGCGGAGTTCAGGCCGTTTCCGGTGACGTCGCCACGCTGCGCCAAGGCGAGGAATTGATGGATCAGGTTTGGCAGGACATCGCGCAAATGCGAGACTCGGAAAACCGCTTGCTCTCAGAACGTCGGGAAATGGCCCGGGCCAGTGCCCAAACCAGTCTGATGATCATTCTTGCCGGCAGTGCGCTCGCGTGCGCTGTCGGTCTGGCGGCGATCTTATTGATTCGCCGCGATTTGAGACTGCGCAAACAAGTGGAAGAAGAACGTGACCGTTTTTTCGATTTATCGCGCGACGTGATCTGTATCGCCGCGTTCGACGGCTACTTCAAGACCCTGAATCCCGCCTGGGAACGCACGCTGGGTTTCAGTCGCGAAGAATTGATGGCCAAACCGTTTCTTGAGTTTGTCCATCCTGACGATGTGCGCGCGTCGCAGGCCGAGGTCGAAAAGCTGGCCGGAGGCATGGAAACCGTCAATTTTGAAAACCGTTTCCGCTGTCGGGACGGTTCCTGGCGCTGGTTCGCGTGGAATGCGCGCGCCGCCGTACCCCAGTTGTTGATTTACGCTGCCGGTCGCGATATCACGGAACAAAAAAGGGCACAGGCGCAAATCACCCGACTCCATGCCGACCTGCAAAACCGTGCCACGCAGTTGGAGGTGGCCAACAAGGAATTGGAAGCGTTCTCGTATTCCGTGTCGCACGACCTGCGTGCGCCGTTGCGCCACATTGACGGTTTCGTGAAATTACTCAACAAGCAGGCGGGTGAAAAGCTGGACGAGCGCGGGTGCCGCTATTTGGACATCATCGGTGATTCCGCCCGGCAAATGGGGGCGCTGATTGACGATCTCCTGATCTTCTCGCGCATGAGCCGCACCGAGTTGCAGCACTCCCGGGTGTCGTTGGACGCGTTGGTGCACGAAGCCATTCACGGTCTGCAAAGTGAGACGAACAACCGGCCGATTCGCTGGAAAATCGCCCCCCTGCCCGAGGTCGAGGCCGACCCCGCGATGTTGCGCCAGGTGTGGGTGAACCTGATTGCCAACGCCATCAAATATTCACGCCCGCGGAACCCGGCGGAAATCGAGATCGGTTGCAATTCGGACAATGGTGAACTCGTTTTTTTTGTGCGGGACAACGGCGTGGGCTTTGACATGCAATACGCGCACAAATTGTTCGGTGTCTTCCAGCGGCTGCACCGCGCGGAGGAATTTGAAGGCACCGGGATAGGCCTGGCCAATGTCCGTCGCATCGTTCACCGCCATGGCGGCCGCACGTGGGCGGAAGGACAAATTGACCGCGGCGCAACCTTCTTCTTTTCCCTGCCGAACTCCCCGGAAACGAAAGGATAAACATGGCACCGTTAAAACGCATTCTGCTGGTGGAGGACAATGAACGCGACGTGGAACTGACACTGGCCGCGCTGGAGGAGCACAATCTGGCGAACGAAGTGGTGACCGCCCGCGACGGCGCCGAAGCGCTGGATTATCTTTACCGGCGAGGCAGGTTTGCTGACCACGCCAACGGTCTGCCGGTCGTCGTGCTGTTGGATTTGAAAATGCCCAAGGTGGATGGGCTCGAAGTGCTGCGCCAGATGCGCGGCGATACCGCGCTCCGGCACGTGCCGGTGGTGATGATCACTTCGTCGCGAGAGGAGCAGGATCTGGTGAACAGCTATCAACTGGGCGTCAATGCCTATGTCGTCAAGCCGGTTGATTTCCAGAAATTCGTCGAATCGGTCAAGCAAATCGGATTTTTCTGGGCCATCATCAACGAACCGCCGCCCGGTACGGTCAAACGCGCCAATGGATGAGCGCTAAAATGAATGGGTACTGATTTAGTCCAGCGCCTGGTGCATATCCTGCACTTGGAAGACAGCGAGAACGACCAGATTCTCGTCCGTGAGATGCTGCACGTCGAGGGGTTGAACTGTGAATTCGTGCCGGTCAAAACACGTGAAGATTTTAACTCGGCCGTCCGGCAGAATAAATTCGATTTGATCATTTCTGATTACACTTTGCCGTCGTTCGACGGTCTCCACGCGCTGTCACTGGCGCGTGAAGTCTGCCCGGAAACTCCGTTTATTTTCTTTTCCGGCACGATTGGCGAGGAAGCTGCCGTGGAAAGCCTCAGAAACGGCGCGGTGGATTACGTGCTCAAACAACAGCCGAGCCGCTTGGGGCCGGCCGTTCGCCGTGCCTTGCGCAACCGGCAGGAGCGGGCGTTGCGGAAGCAGGCGGAAAGTGCCCTGCATCAGAGTGAGGAACGTTTCCGCATTGTTGCCCGCGCCACCAATGACGTCGTCTGGGAATGGGATATCAAAACCAACAAAATGTGGTTCGGCGGGAATTTTCAGGCTGTATTCGGCCATTCCCGGGAAGACGTTGACGCCACGCTGGAATGGTGGCTGGATTTGATTCATCCCGATGAGAAAGCCCGAGTCACCACCGGCATGTCAACGTTGCTCGCCAGTGGCGGCCGGGTGTGGTGGGATGAGCACCGCGTCCGCCGCGCCAACGGTTCTTACGCGCAGGTTCTGGAGCGTGCGTCGGTCATATACGACGAAACCGGCAAGCCGCAGCGGATGGTCGGCGTTACCATTGACATGAGCGAGCGCAAACAGGCTGAGGAGAAAATTCGTGAACAGGCGGCGCTCCTGGACAAGGCCCGGGATGCCATCATCGTGGCCGATCTGAAGGAACGGATTGTATACTGGAATCAAAGCGCCGAGCGAATTTATGGTTGGAGCGCTGCCGAAGTCATGGGCAAGACGTTGCCGGAAGTGCTCTTTCACGGGGAACCGCCGCCGGAATTGGAGGGAACCATCAAGAGCGTAAAGGAACGCAGTGAATGGAATGGCGAACTACACGAACTCAGCAAAGATGGCCGGCCGATTATTGTTCAGGGTCGCTCAACTGTCATTCGCGATGAGCATGACCAGCCAAAATCACTGCTGATCATCAACACCGATATCACCGAACGCAAAATGCTGGAGGAACAGTTCCTTCGCGCCCAACGGCTGGAAAGCCTGGGCGTGCTCGTGAGCGGCATTGCCCATGACTTGAATAATTCCCTGTCGCCGATTCTCATGGGCGTTGAAGTTGTGCGCGAAGAGATTACTACGCCGGAAACGGAAAGCATCCTGGACACCATGCGAACCAGCGCGCGGCGCAGCGCCGACATGGTCAAACAAATGCTCACCTTTGTCCGGGGCGGTGAGGCCAAAAAACACCTCATCCACGCCGCCCAATTGGTCAGGGAAATGGGCCGCATCATCAATGATACGTTTCCCAAATCCATCCAATGCCGGGTACGGGTGGATAAATCGTGCTGGCCCATTCGCGGGCTGCCCACTCCATTGCACCAGGTCTTGCTCAACCTCTGTGTCAACGCCCGCGACGCCATGCCCGACGGCGGCACCCTCACGTTGTCCGTGAACAACGTGAATCTGGGACCGGTGGATGTCGGGCTTCATCCCGACGCCCGACCCGGAGATTATCTTTGCGTGAGCGTGGCGGATACGGGGACGGGAATTCCGGCGGAACACTTGAAAAAGATTTTTGAACCGTTCTTCACCACCAAGGCGCCGGGCAAAGGAACGGGCCTCGGATTGTCCACGTCGCTCAATATCATCAAGACCCACGATGGTTTCATCACCGTTCACAGTGAGGAGGGCCGCGGCACGGAATTCAAATGCTACTTCCCTGCCGCCACCGAAACGCCGGAGGAGACCGCCGCCGGGTCCATCTCACTGCCGCCCGGCAATGGCGAATGCGTTCTCATCGTGGACGACGAGGAGGCCATCCTGGCCATCGTGCGTTCGACGCTCGAAAATTACGGCTACCAGGTTTTGACCGCCGGCAGCGGCCTGGAAGCCATCGCCCGGTTCACCCGGAATTCCGATGCCGTGCACCTCATCATCACCGACCTCGCCATGCCGTTCATGGACGGCCGCGCCGTCATTCAGGCGCTGCGCAAAATCCGGTCCGACGTGAAAATCATCGTGGCCAGTGGGTCGGAAAGGGAAGTCGAGGAGCTGCGAAAAGACGTGCGCACCGACGCGTTCATCCCCAAGCCGTTCACGAACGAAGTCCTGCTCAAGGTTGTCCACCAGGTGCTGTCGGATTGAAAACGACCGGCACCGATTCTACAATTTCACCCAGCGGCCTTTTTGAGCGGACTCCTCGACGGCGGCCAGCACACGCTGGTTTTTCAATCCGTCTTCAAACGTCGGCTGGACCGGCTTGCCGTCAACGCACGCATTGACGAAATCGGCAACCGTGTGCACGAAGGTGTGTTCGTAACCGATGATGTGGCCCGGCGCCCACCAGTTGCCCACATACGGCTGCACCCCGCCGCGTTCGGTCACCAGGATGTCCCGGAAACCCTGCCGGTCCTTCGGATCCTCCGCGTTGAAAAATTTCAACCGGTTCATGTCCTCGAAATCAAAATAGAGCGAGCCTTTGCTGCCGTTGATTTCGATTTCAATGTGGTTCTTGCGCCCGGCCGCAAAGCGCGTGGCCTCGAGGTTCGCCAGCACATCGTTTTCCATCCGGCCGATAAACATCGCGGCGTCGTCCACGGTCACCTTGCCCATTTTCCGTCCCGCACTGCGGGATGACGGGACCAGCGCCTCGGCCAGCGGCCGCTCCGGTACAAAGGTATTAAGCAGACCGCAAACTTCCTTAAACTCGCCGACCAGGTAACGCCCCAAATCAATGATGTGCGCGTTAATGTCGCCGTTGGCGCCGCTGCCACTGGTTTCCTTTTGCAAACGCCAGTTGATGGGAAATTCCGGGTCCATCAGCCAGTCCTGGGCGTAACGCGCGCGAAAATGGAAAATCCGCCCCAGCGCGCCTTCGGTAATCATTTTTCTGGCCAGCGCGATGGCCGGGATGCGCCGGTAATTGTGGCAGACCATGTGGACGACTTTGGCCTTTTGCGCGGCGGCGAGCATGGCCTCGGCCTGCTTCACATTCAGCGCCAGCGGCTTTTCGCACAAGATGTGCTTTCCATTCCGCGCGGCGGCGATGGCAATCTCCGCGTGCAAATCGTTCGGCACGCCGATGTCCACAATGTCAATCAACGGCGACTCAACCACCTCCTGCCAGTCGGTCGCGGCGTTTTGCCAGCCGAGCTGCGCCCGGGCCGCCTGCACGTTGGCGGCATGGCGTCCGCAGAGGGTATGCAGTTCCACATTGGCCTTGAGATTGAAGAACCGGGGCGCCTGCCGCCAGGCATTCGAATGCGCCTTGCCCATGAAGCGGTAGCCGATCAGCCCGACGCGAAAAGTTCTCGCCATAAAAGTTGGGGTTGAACTGGATACGCGCGTCTTTATAGTGAGCCGCAACAGACAAGTCAATCAAATGGCTTTTACCACAGCAGAAATAGCAAAA
>DATJNM010000066.1:0-16621 GCA_035508155.1 Candidatus Sulfopaludibacter sp.
CGCCTATGGCGCAAAGTTTCCCGAACTCGCGACCGAGATTGACCGAATGCAGCGACGCGAACTTCCCGCCGGTTGGGATCGCAATCTGCCTGTGTTTCCCGCCGACCCAAAAGGCGTCGCCGGCCGGGAGGCATCCGGCAAGGTGCTGAACGTGTTGGCGCAAAATGTTCCGTGGCTCCTCGGTGGTTCTGCCGATCTGGGACCCTCAAACAAAACGACGTTGAAATACAATGGTGTTGGAGAATTCCAGCCGGATAATCATGGCGGAAAGAATTTGCATTTTGGCATCCGAGAACATTCGATGGCGGCGATTGTCAACGGCATGTCGCTCTCCAAGCTGCGGCCATTCGGCGCGACCTTTTTCATTTTCAGCGACTACGCCCGGCCCGCGATCCGCCTGTCGGCCTTGATGGAATTGCCAACGCTTTTCATTTTCACTCACGACGCCATGGGCGACGGCGAGGACGGCCCGACACACCAACCTATCGAACACCTTGCCTCACTGCGGGCCATTCCCGGGCTGGTCGTGCTGCGGCCCGGCGACGCAAACGAAGTCCTCGAAGCCTACCGATATGCTTTGCAACTGCGCCACAAACCGGCGGTCATTGTCTTGTCGCGCCAGCCATTACCGACGCTGGACCGGAGCAAATACGCTTCCGCCTCGGGTGTTTCACAAGGCGCTTATGTATTGGCTGACGCTCCGAACGGAAATCCGGAAATCATTCTGATTGCTACGGGCAGCGAAGTCTGCCTGGCCGCCGATGCGCACGAACAGTTGGTCGCAGAAGGCATTCGTTCCCGCGTGGTTTCGATGCCAGCTTGGGACATTTTCGAGCACCAAACTCAGGAATACCGGGACAGCGTTTTGCCGCCCGATGTGACGGCGCGGGTCGCGGTAGAGCAGGCCTCAACCTTCGGCTGGGAACGTTATGTCGGACCCACCGGTCGGATCATCGGCATGGAGACATTTGGCGCGTCAGCGCCGCTCAAGGAACTTCAGAAAAAATTCGGCTTCGAACCGGCGCATGTGGCTGCTATCGCGAAAAGACTACTCGAGACCAAATGAAATCAGGAAGGTGGCGCTGATCCCAAATTGATGGAGCGCACTTGGACTTTTGTAATGGAGGAATTTTGTTCGGTCGGCAAGGAAAGCACGCGCTTGCGCCGCCGGCGAGCTGTCAGAAGCAAGGCATTTGCCCCCATCAGAAACAAGAAGCTGATTGAAACCACGGCGGAGGATTTCCTGAACCACGCGAAATCAGATCCGGCCTCCGGCGTGACCTCCGGTGCATTGGCAATTACTGAGGAGACGCAGAGCGCCATGGCCAGCTGGACCAACAGTGCTGCGATGACTCTGGAGACTTTCATGTCTTTGGCAGAGGCAACTCTGTTTGACTAATGCAAAACTTTTAATTCGGCTTCGGCACTGTGATATTCTTCAAATGTGGTGACGCCGGTGCCGAGACATTTTTTGAAAAAGTCAACCGCGCCAGCTTCGTCGTTTTCGATGAGCCGTTTGGAACCGGCGTAAAAATACGCTTCGCAATGCTGCTCGCGGTCGGTCTTAAAGTCCGCATCTGCGGCGGATTTGAGGAAATCGTCTTCGGTGATTTGACCAGCCAGAAAACGGCCGACTTGCAACGACCAATCGGGCGGATTTTGCGCCTTGCGATTTTTTAGATAGGACATCAGATCCTGCGTCGCGGCTTCCTTTTCGCCAGACCGCGCCCGGATGAGCCAGATCCGATAATAGGAGTAGTCCTGAACTTCCGAGCCAAGTTCGCATGATTTTCGAAAGTCGGCCAAAGCCGCGACGAAATTTTGTGTGTCGTAATATTCGCAGCCGCGTTCATGGTACGCCCGGCCATCCGGAAGGCCCCATTTGGGGGGAAGCGCATGCGGGACAAAATTAGCTTTGTTTTGGTCCCACCATTTTATCCATTCATCGGTTTGGTCTGCGGTAAGATGCTGACTGGTTAGAACCTGCAGGGTTTCGCACGCCTTCAAGCGCACCATTTCATCCGGATCTTTCAGACACGGCAGTGCTAATTCAACGGATCGTTTTTCCGCGTTTTGGCCCAGGGCGTCGAGGCCAAAGGTGCGCACAGTTGGTTCAGGATTTTGCAGAAGGGCCAAGGCTTGGTCGTCAGTGAGCCTTTCGCCCTGCCGCCTTATCTGAGAATATGCGACGGCGGCTTCTTCGAGATTTGTCGATTTCAAAGAGGCAAGCAAATCGCCAAGTGGAATCTCATAGCCCAGGCGCTGGAGAACTTGAACGCCCGAAAATCGGATGTCGGGATTCGGGTCATTTAGCAATTGCTCGAACTCGGGCAGATATTGTTGCAAGTCGTTGCGGAATCGCGGCAGGGCAAAAAAAGCGGCGCCGCGAACGCCGGGGTCCGGGTCGCGAAGCATGGCGATGACGGGCCCGGCAAAGTTCGTGTTCCAATTGCCATAATCGGTCATGACTTCAACCCCGGCCATTCTGACCTGCGGTTCCGAATCTTTCAGCCAGGCGGGCGCCGCGGCGGTAATTCTAGGATCGTGGGGATAGCCATAATGGCGATTGAAAATAGAGGCGGCATTGACACGCGTGACGGGATTTGTGTTTTGAAAAGCGGCCAAAAAGGCAGGCACAGCGTCCGCATCGAAATGCGCGAGACTCTCGACAGCATAATAACCGTATTTGGTGCCTAACTCATCGGTGAAATAGGCCAGAGCGGGTTCAAAGACCAAGTCGCGCATATCTTGAGGCTGGAAAGTCCAAGTCTGTTTGGTGAGCCACCACGATTTGCCTGCGAGCTGGGGAATCCAATGGCTGCAATCGGGCAAATCCGCCTCCGTGACTTTGGCGTAGGGCAGCACATCGTCGGGATTGGCCACGAGTACTTTGCTCCGTTGCTCAATTGCTCTTTGCAAAGGCACAGGAAGGGGGGTATTGGCGGAGACCGAGCCGCCCATGAAACGCATTCGCATGTTCATGTTATTCATCTCGATTTGTTCCATTTGGGCTGCCGACGTCTTCGCGCGCTCCACGTCGTTGCTGTACATCAAGGGCAATCGCTTTTCGAGCATCCTTCTTTCCAGCAGCGGCTCCGGCGAAAGCACATAGATCTGTACCTCCGACGGTTTGCCGTTGACCGAGGAAATTTTCAGCGGGAAGACGCAGCGGTCGCTTGTGAAGCTGATTTGCAATGGGTTCAATTCGCCGCTTGCCAGCTTCAAATGGATTGCATAATTCGCGGCGGATTCGGTCAGCGCCTGCCGTGGCGCGGACAGCAGTCTGAGGCCACCATTTTTCGAGAGGTTAATTCTGGCTGCAACGAAATACCACTGCTGTTTGACATAGGCATCCAATACGTCGGCTTTGTTGGCGGGAAAATAAAATTGATTTGCGTCCAGCCATTTTGCCAGCGCGCCTGAATCCTTGGCCGACAACACCGCGACCTCGTAAGCGCCAACGGTTTTGATTTCGATGACTTTGACCGGCGGTTCCGCTATTCCCTCCGAAGAACCTCTAACCAGGCCCGCACCCAACACCCGCAATTCCGGTTCAAATCGTTGCTGGGTGAATCGGCTCAATTCGTAGAAACATTTCATCGAGCCTTCTTGAACCGTCGGCAGGCCCGGCACGGGGATAATCCAGCCGAATTCGTCCACCGGCCCTTCGTATTTGACCTGCAAAATCAAATCTTCGCGTCCGGCATCATGGACGAGGATGGCCTTTTGCGTTGGCTCGTTGATGTCCTTGTGCTTGTCCCAAACGAACCTGGGCACGACGAACATACCATCCGCTGTCGCTTTTACCGGCGCAAACAAGGCGGCGGCGAGTGAAACCAATACAACCGGTGTCAGGGTTTTCATAAATAATCCGGCGGCGATCTTGGTGCATCTGTGAATCAGACGGGTTTGATGTGGAAATACTCCCGCACCGGAAATCTGACAAGAAGTTTTGGTGAGAGTGCAAAATACAAGCAAGGGGCATTTCTTGAGAATTCAGGATTTGTGCGTGTTACTGTGGCGACTGATAAAATTACCCTGAATTATGTGAAGCCTTTCCCCGGGATGCCGGTTGCCGATAGTTACACCATTACAGCCAAATAACCAAACGTGGTGACAGCAAGTTTCGCCCCACCTTTCATCGTTTCTTAAGGTGCATTAGCGTAGGCTGGAGCAGAAAATGAAAAAGAGCAATGTTATGAAAACGTTCACTGCCCTCATCGCGTCGCTGGTCGCCGGTCTCGTCGCGAACACTTTCGCCGCTGAACTGACTTATCCCGTCGTTGGCACGGGGCAGCAGCAATGTTACGACAATTTCCACGCCATCGCCGTGCCACAACCGGGTCAGCGATTTTACGGCCAGGATGCCCAGCATCCGGCCAATGCGCCCACCTATCGCGATAATGGCGACGGCACTGTTTCTGACTTGGTAACCGGCTTGATGTGGGTGCGGGCGCGTGGCGAGAAAATGTCGTGGGCAGATGCGATGGCCGGCGCGAAGGCCTGCCGCGCCGGCGGCCACGATGATTGGCGCGTGCCCACCATCAAGGAACTGTATTCGCTCATCCAATTCACCGGCGAGTGCATGGCCACGACTGGCTCAAAGCCGTTTCTCAACACGAATTATTTTGGCTTCGTCTATGGCGACCCGGCCCGCGGCGAGCGGATGATTGATTGCCAGGATTGGAGCGCGACGGAATATGTGGGCACAACGATGAACGGCAACGCCACGGTATTCGGGGTGAATTTCGCGGACGGGCGCATCAAGGGCTATCCCAAGACCGATCCGCGCACGCGCAGTCCGCATAGGCTGTTCGTCCGTTACGTTCGCGGCAACCCGGCCTATGGCAAAAATGATTTTCACGACAATGCCAACGGCACGGTGAGCGACCGCGCAACGGGTTTGATGTGGTCCAAGGCTGATGGCGGGACGGGCATGAACTGGCAGCAGGCGCTGGCCTGGGTGAGGCAGTTGGATGCGACGAATTATCTTGGCCACAACGACTGGCGGCTGCCGAACGCAAAGGAATTGCAAAGCATCGTGGATTACTCGCGCGTTCCAGCCATCGCGCCGGTCTTTCAAATCAGCCGACTGTCAGATGGCGAATATCCGTTTTACTGGTCGAGCACGACGCATCTGGACGGGCCGCCGGGCCGCGCGGGCGACGCGGCGGTGTATATTTGCTTCGGGCGCGCGTTGGGCTGGATGCAATTTCCGCCGGGTTGGGGCGACTTTCGTCTGATGGATGTGCATGGCGCGGGTGCGCAGCGAAGCGACCCGAAAGCAGGCGATCCGGCCCTGTTTCCCCACGGGCGCGGGCCGCAAGGCGACGTGATTCGCATCTACAATTTCGTCCGCTGCGTTCGTGACAATAGCGAATGATGGCGCCCACCCTCCGATTTTCTGCGCCATTAGTTGATCATACGCTTCGACAATTATAGTCTGCGAAGCTTTCTTGAAATAGAGACAGGCACCTGCCTTCGTCTCGAGTATTGAATCTGCAAATCGCCCGCGCCCATCTGTCGGCAAGCGACCCCGAATTCTTGCAACGCACCTGGCAGACGGTCATGGATCAGATTCAGACGCACGACAGGGATTCCACCCGGACCCGTTACGTTCGCGGCATGAAATCCAGCGCCTGCGACGGCATCCGTCGCAAAACATTGTTGGAGACAACCCCCGAGGATTTCTTTGCCGTGCTCGAAAACGAACAAATGTCCGTCGGCCATTATCTGCGGCGCCTTCACAACCTCGCCTTGAACTTGGGCTGGCTTCCTGTCCCGGTGTTGGCTCCGAAACTTTGGCCCAAGCCGCACTGCAAGGAAAAGCGCGGCCTCACGCTGGAGGAACATCAACGCATTCTCGCCGCCGAGAAAAACGCCGAACAAAACCTGTATTACCAATTACTGTGGGAAGTGGGCGCATCGCAGAGTGATGCCGCCTCGCTCACCGCCGAGAATATTGATTGGCCGAGCAGGACGCTTTCCTATTTCCGGATGAAAACCGGCGAACACGCGCAGATGGCCATCAGCAAGAAACTCAAGGCCATCCTGAACCAGCTTCCGACCACCGGGTTGTTGTTTCCCAAAATCGGAAAGACCGAAGCGAAGGACCGCGCTGCCGAGTTCCGCCGCCGTTGCCGGCTGCCCGGGCTCGAAGGCGTGTCACTGCACAGCTACCGTTATGCGTGGACCGGGCGCGCCAAGACTGCCGGTTATCCTGAACGCTTCGCGCAGGAAGCACTTGGCCATAATAGCAAGGCCGTGCATCGCCCGTACGCGAAACGGGTGGCGTGACTTCACTTTCCGTCTCACCATTGGGTAGTGGCAATCGGCAGATTGTGGCTACGGGCATACCGAATGAGCTTTCACACCAGACAGTTTATGTGCTCCAATCCACGACTGATTTTGTCACATGGACGGACGTCGTCACCAATAGAGGCTTGATTCCACCGTGGATTACAAACACTGTTTATAGCACAAATGTTGCGGCGTTTTATCGAGCGTCCATCACGTATGAGCCGAATCAGTAAGTCATGGCCTGACACGGCGATGAGCCACGAAGGAAATGCTGAAATAAGGATGCCGAATGCTGAAATATGATGGTGCGGTGAGATTCGAGAATTTAGATTGCAGGGACTTAAGCTGGCCGCGTCCCGCAGGGGCGGGATTTGGGTGGTCAGATCATTTTTATCGTTTGCGCAACCGGCGCTTGATCGTGTCCGTTAAAAGGCCGTGCGCCCAGTCTTGAAAGCGCCTACTTTAGGAGTCACACTAGCGACATGAGACTTGAGACGCCAAATCGCAAGTGTGGAAAGATTGCCGATGACAGTGGGTTTAACACAAACCATGAAGCACTGACGAACAAATCAGGTCTGGGGGAAAGGCCACGGGGAGAGAATTCGCTTAAGGCAGGGCTTAGGGTTTATCGGTGGCTAAGGCAATGTGTTTCGGGCCAACCTGTTCAGTCAAAGGCAAAACGCATTTCCCTGTGGGAGGAATTTTCCGCGAACCGCAGCACATTTGTGACCAGTTTTGGCGCTCTTGTAGTCGCCGTGGTGCTCCACGTCGTCCTGCCTCCTTATATTTCAGAACCGCCGTTCGCTGTCTTTGGTTGTGCGCTTCTGTCGCTGGTGGTAAACGCCTGGTGGGGAACGATGGCAGCCATGCTTTACTGTGTGATGGTGTTGGCAGCGAAAATTCGCTTTCACATTGAGCCGTTCGGGCTGGCCGAGTTGTTGTGGAATTTTGTGATGCGCTTCCTTTTTTTGGAAATCATTGTGGTGCTTTTTGCCATCGTGCGCCGGCGGGCAAATTCGTTGCCAGGCGATAAATGAGCATGGCAAACCCGAGAGGTTTTTGGCCTGACACGGCGATGAGCCACGAAGGAAATGCTGAGGGCTGAATGCCGAACGCTGAGTAAAATCGCGCGGAGAAATCTGGGGTTTGGATTGCAATCGCAAGTCAGCCCCGATGAATCGCGGGCGGGCCGCTTCCGGCCGCGGCTCGGTTTTAGTCTGTCAGGCAACACTACGTGCTTATGAAGTTCACACTTATCACATCGGCCGCGCTGGTGATACTATGTATCGCGCACCAGGGTTTCTCTCAAGGCACTTTGGCGCCACTCTATTTGTCCACTAACGGCGACGGCACCATCACCCCGCTCCAAAACGGGCAATTGCTTGAAGTGGGGCAGGATTATGAAATGACCGCCAATCCGGCTTCCGGTTATGTTTTCAGCAGTTGGCAGCCGGTTAACGTCTTCACTTCAATTTCTATTATCACAAATGCGGGGACCGTTTTCGGGACCACAAACATGGTCTATAGCCCTTTACCTGCTTATACTTACACAACCACATTGACATTTACGATGCAACCTCAGATGGTCATTGGTGGTGGGGACCCGATTCTCACCGAGAGCATTGGATGGCAGGCTAATTTCGTGGCCGTTCCAGAGCCATTGGACACCATGCTCATTGCCTGCGGATTCTTGACAGTCGTGGTGTTTCGTTACTTTGGATCGTTAGGCCGGATTCGTGTCATGAGCATTACCCGATTCGCCTTGGGGATGTCGTTGGCCTCATTTGTCTTTGTGACGGGATGCGCCACGTCGAAGCCTGATTCCGGGCAGCTTGACCAGTTGATGCGGCGGACCAGTGCTTTGGAGCAGCAAGTTCGCGATTTGGAGGTTGCAAACGCAGAATTGCAGAAGCAGGTGCAAAAACTTCAGCAGCAGCAGCCTCAGACCCCAATCGTGCCGCGCTGGAGCCCGCCACAGAATCCGCGAGTGCCGCCCTGGGGCCCGCCGCCAACGAACCCCGTGCCGCATCTGTCCCCTTTGGAAACGAAATGACCGCGTGGCCCGGCCGCGCGGGCGCCATGAAGGAAATGCCAAAGGACGAATGCTGAATGCTGAAATAAAATTGGCTTGGCAGCCTTCCGCTTATTCCTGTGGGTAAACCAGAATCCGGTCGTGCACCACCACGATGAGGTCATTTTTTTTGCCGCCGGTCACATTCGCCACCAGGGCCTCCCGCGGTTCGGGTAACGCATCCGTGCGGCCGCGGAAGGTGTGTTCTTCGAAGACCTGCCAGCGAATGGCCGGCACCAGCTTGTGCTGCCGGTTGAAATTGACGATGTCGAGATAGTTCTTGGCCGTCTCCAGGAATATCAACTCCTTGCGGCCGTCACCGTTCAAATCACCCGCCGACACGTCGTTGAGATAGCCGTCCTTGATGGGGGTGTCGTAGCCATCGAGCGCTTCGAGATCCCACACTTCGCCGCCCAACGGCATCCAGGCCACGGCGTTCTGGCCCAGGAAAGCGATGCTGTGCGTGTCGGGGCCGCCCAGCGACACGGATTGCAGACTGTTGAAATCGGAAACCGGCAGTTCCACGTTGCGTTTGACCTGCCAGACGCCGGCCGCGTTGCGCTCGCACAATGTCAAACAGCCGTGTTCCGCGTCGAGCAGGAAGATGGAAGGGGCGGCGTTGGCGCTGTTGCGCAACGCTGTGGCGCCGACGATGCGCGAATCGCTCCATGAACCGTTGATCTGGTCCTTCACGCGGAAGACCCACTCCGACCGGTTGGTGGTGCCTGCGATTTCGGTTTCCTTTTCCAGCACGACCGCGCGCACAAAGTTCTTTTGCGGCAACAGCAACTCCGGCTTGCCGTCACCGTCAATATCCACCGCGGTCAGCCAGGGCCGTTCCATGGCGCCGCCGGGCGGATCCACGTTTTCCTCATCGAAATCGCCTTCCGGTTTTTGCAGCAGGATTTTGATCTTCTCGTAGGGAATCAAAATCACCAGATCCGGCAGGCCGTCCTGGTTCACATCCTGAATGGCCATCGCCACGGGGTTGGAGGTGAACGTTTCACTCAGTTTTTGGGTCCGGATCTTGCCGTCCGCATTGCGGATCACCAGGAAACGCTGTCCATTCTGGTCCACAATCATCGCCAGGACGGGTTTGGCGCCGGGACGCAATGCGCCCACCGCCATCACCAGCGGCTTGCCGTCAATCGGCAGGAGCGCGGGAAACGGCAGCCGGCCGTTTTTATCAAATTGCGTCACCCCCACCGCATTTTCGCTCTGGCTCAGGAGAAAAATTTCCGCTTTGCCGTCGTTGTTCCAATCCGCCGCCGCCAACTGGCTCACGCCGGCCAGGGTGGGAAACGTTTGCGGTTCAGCCAATGAACCGTCCGGTTGCTGCAAATACACTGAGATTTGCCCGCTATCCGGCTGGGCCACGAGCAAATCCGGCCGTCCATCACCGTTGACGTCCGCCCAAAGTACCCCGCGCTGCGCGGAATCGGTCTTGGTCAGCGGCAGGATCTGGAATTGTCCCTGGCGGAAAGCGCCGGACAAAGGCTCGGCCGGTTTGCGGATGAATCGTGAAACCTCCGCCCGGCCGGAATTTTGCGCGATGGTGACCACGTAATTTTTATCGTCCCCTTCCAGATTGTCCGCGATATAGGAGCGGATGGGCGGTGATTTGAAATAAATCTCCGGGCCGAGCTGGCCGGAGGCGCTTTGCAGCCGGAACCGGAACGGCGTCGGGCTGTCCCAATCCACCAGCAACAAATCCTGCCGACCATCGCCGTTCACGTCCACGATTTGCACCGCTTCCGGCGTGCCCGAATACGCGATTTTCTGCGGCTCACCCAGTGTGTGATCGGCCAATTGGGGCAGAAAATAGAACGACCCGTTGTCGCCCAGCAAAACGAGGTCCGTGCGCCCGTCGCCGTTCAAATCGCCCTCCGCCAGCGCATTGCCGTCGGTCCGCCCGTTCTCGATGTGCCAATGTTTGGGATCGCTCCAGCCGTTGGTTCCCTGATTATAGATGACTTCCAGGTCCTTGCCATCGCCATAGAAGGCAATGTCCGGTTTGCCGTCACCGTTGAGGTCGGCCACCACCATGGCGCTGATGTGCTCATCCACGGGGATGGAATCGATGCGAAAACGCGAGCCGGGCGGCAACTGATTGATTTCGAGGGGCTGCGAGGAATCCACCGTGGCTTTGAGATTGGTTTTGCCGGTCTGATTGTAGAGCAACATGATCTTCGAACGCAGATTGTTGGCCACAATGAGATCGTTCAAGCCATCGCCATTCAAATCCGCCGCGTGCAACAGGCTGATCTGCTGGTCAATCGGAAAGATTTCCGGCCCGGTAAAGGCCAACGCCGGCGCGGTGGCTTTGCCGTAACCGTTTAAGACAAAATTGAAAAATAACGCCGTCAGGACGGCGCACCACGAACATTTCATGCCGCGCAACCTGCCATTTGCCGGCGCGCTTGGCCAGTTTATTCGGATGTTTCCCAATCTTAATCCTGCTCTGAATCGTAATCCACCAACGGATTAAACAGGGGATTAAGACGGGGCTTACTCACCGATGAAATGCAACACCACAACGCGGGCGTGCCCATGGAATCGGTGTTCCCAGAGGTAAATTCCCTGCCAGGTGCCCAAAGCCGGCCTGCCCTGGCGCACGGGAAGGCTCAGATTGACCGTCGTGAGCGCCGTGCGGATGTGCGCCGGCATGTCGTCGTCGCCTTCCAGCGCATGTTCGAACAACGGATCGCCATCGGGCACCAGTCGTTTGAAGAAAGCGTCCAGATCGCGCCGCACGTCGGGGCTGGCGTTTTCCTGGATCAGCAGCGAAGCCGAGGTATGCTGCAAATGAATTGTCAGCAAACCTTCCTTGAATTTGTTTTGGTCCACCCAGGATTCAACCTCCCGGGTGAATTCATACAGGCCGCGCCCGCGGGTGGTGACGGTCAGTTCGTGGGATAATTGGCGGAACATCGTGCTGGATTATTGGATTGCCGGATTAATGGATGACAGTGGGACTCGTTCAATCATCCAACTATCCACACATCCATCAACCCATTTTTTATTGGGAGGTGGGCGCGCCTTTTTCGGCCAGCATTTTCTCCAGGGCCGGATTGTGCGGCTGGCCGGCGGCGAGCGCCTTCTCATAATGCCAGCGCGCCAGTTCCACCATCGGCGGCTGCTGGGTGAGATAAATCACCGCCAGATTGTTGTGGGCCGCGCCGTAGTTGGGATCCAGTTGGACCGCCCGGCGCAACGCCGTTTCCGCCTGCGCGCGCAATCCCTTTTGCGCCAGCGTCACCCCCAGATAATTTTCAATGTCCGGATTCTGCGGGTCGAGTTTCGCCGCGCGGCTCAAGGCGTCGAGCGCCTCGTCGTATTTGGCCTGGGCGAACTCAATGCGGCCCAGGACGGTGAGGTTATAGGCGTCATTCGGACTCTGGGCCAGCGCCGCCTGGATGTGTTTGTCCGCGTCGTCCAGTTTGTTTTCCTCCAGCTCAATCGCGGCCAGATTGGCCAGGGCCAGTCCGTTGTTTTCGTCCTGCTTCAAAATTTCCTGGTAATCGGCCTCGGCCTTGCCGAATTGCCGGGCGGAAAAATAATTCTGCGCCTCGGCCACCAGGGCGGCCGAGCCGCCGGGCAGCTCATGAACCGACTTCTTCTCCGCGTTGGGATTGGCGGTCAGTGAAGGCGTTGATTGCTTGAACAACGCCAGTTCGTCGGGGGTGTAGGGAACCGCCTGCGCCTCATCCACCGCGATCCGTGCGCGCAAGATGTCCACCTGCTGCGCCAGCGCGTCAATCTGCGCCGCGGCGTCCTGGCCTTTGCGGCCGTAAAGCTTCTTGTTCGCGTCGCCCAGCCGGGCCAGCAAATCGTCGCGTTCCTGTTCCAACTCGCGGATGCGCGCCTCGTTTTCGGCCTGGCCCGGTCCCGCCGCGGCCGGCGGCGGTTGGGGCGCCATGCCTTCCAACTGTTTCACGCGGTTTTCCAGCGCCATTTTCTCCAACAGATTCACCTCCGCCGCCGATTGCAAGGCGGCAATCTGCGTTTGGGCCCTGGCCAGCTCGGTGGCGGCGTTGCCGGCGCCCACGACCGCGGCGGGGGCGGCCTGGAGACTGGCCACCTGTTTCTTGAGCAGTTCGTTCTCCTGGCGCAAGGCCTCGGCGGCATCCGCGCTGGCCAGCAGCGACTGGAGGCGCGTTTGCAGCGTTTGATTTTCCCGGGACAGCCTGTCGGCGCGCTCCGTCTGGACGACCAGTTTCTGATTGGCCTCCGCCAGCGCCTGCTTCAACAAATCGAAGGCTTTGGCGTCCCCACCCGCCGCCGCATTGCCGTTTCCGTGCGTCAGGCTCACCTTCAACAAATCATTTTCCTTCATCAACAGCCGCAGTTGTTGCTGAACCTGGGCCAATTGGTCCGGCGACACGGTTGCCGGCTGCACCGCCAGCGCTTCCTTGAGTTTGGACTGCAACGTTTCGTTGTCGCCCTGCAAGCGCCGGACCTGCTCGTGCAAGGCGTCAAGTTGCGATTGCAATTCAGCCGTGGCGGCGGCGGTGGTGGCGGTGGCCACCGGCGTGCCCGGTTTCGCGGCCACAGCCGCCGTCGGCGGAGGCGCATTGGTTGACGGAAGTTGGGCGGTCATCTCGGCCATTTTTTCCGCCAGATAATTCAACCGGAAGTTGACGATCCGGGGATTCCAGTCCGGAAAGACTTTTTGGAACCTCTGCAGATCGTTCTGCGCCTCGGCATAATCCTCCAACGCCCGGCGGGGCTCGCCGGAATTGCCGAACGCGTCTCCCTGCTGGATCATGGCGTAGATGACGAGGTACTGATCATCGGGATTCTCCTGCGCGCGCGCCATCGGCGGCAGTGACAGCGCGGCGAACAAAACCGCAAACACCGCAAGACATTTCATATTGGCAAAATACTCCAAGCGGAGGTGATTTGGCAACGCCGCCGGTGGCGGGATATTGGTGCAGTTTGGCGGGGCGAGCGTACTCGCGAGCCGCAGCGCCGCTCTGCCAACGTCTGCCCCGGGCTGACACGACTGGCAATTGACCTGTCCGGCCGCTTCTGCTAACCTTCTGCCACTTGGAAATCGCGCCATGAACACCGCGCTGAACCAGCATGTGCTCGTGTTGAACCGGTTGTGGCAGGCGGTCAACGTCTGCACCGCCCGGCGCGCGCTCACGCTGTTGTTTCAGGGCCACGCCCAGGTCGTTCTCGACGGCAACGACGGTTCGTTCCGCACATTTGATTTCGACGAATGGCGCGACCTCTCGGAAAACGCGTCCCAGGAGGAATCGGTCCGCGCCATTTCCTTCCGCATCCGCGTGCCGCGCATTATCCTGCTGCTCATTTACGACCGGTTGCCGAAAAAAGAGGTCAAGTTCACACGTCACAATATTTTCGAGCGGGACAAAAACACCTGCCAGTACTGCGGCCGGGTGTTTGACCGGAAAGACCTGAACCTGGACCATGTCATCCCGCGCGATCGCGGCGGGCCGACGACGTGGGAAAACATTGTTTGCTCCTGCATCGAGTGCAACACCCAGAAGGCCAATCGCACACCGCAGGAAGCCGGGCTGCATCTCATCCGCAAACCCAAGCGGCCGAAGTGGCGGCCGTTCGTGCAGATCAACTTCAGCCTGCACCGGCACGACAGTTGGAAACATTTCATTGACCTCGCCTACTGGAACGTCGAGCTGGGTGAAGACGTCGAGTAAGCCGGAGGACGGAGGACGGAGGGCAGAAGACAGAGGACGGAGACCGGAGGCCGGAGACCAGAAGGCAGTAGGCAGAGGGCGGAAATTTGAAGTCAGAAAGTTGAGGGAACCTATGCCGGAACAGATTTTATCCTTCCGTGATTTGCGCGTTTACCAGCAGGCATTTGATCTGCAACAGACGGTTTTCCAAACATCCAAAGCCTGGCCGCATGATGAGAAATTTTCCCTGACGGACCAGGTACGACGATCGGCTCGTTCGATTGGGGCCAATCTGGCCGAGTCCTGGGCGAAGCGGAATTACCCGGCCCATTTTATCAGCAAATTGACCGACGCAGACGGGGAATTACAGGAAACCTCGCATTGGCTTTCCACGGCGGCAGCCTGTGAATACATCACGGCCAGTGAACTCGTAAAGTTTCAATCTCAAATTGCAGAAATCGGTAAAAAGCTGGGTAGGATGTTGACCATGCCGGAGAAATTCTCGCGTGACAACTAACCGTTCCGGCTTCAGACTTCAGATCTCTGTCTTCGGACAGCCGGCGCGTTCGTCTATCGGCCAGGACACGGCCCTCTCAAGGCTGAAAGACGGGTTCGATTCCCGTACGCGCTACCATTCACCGGTTGAAAGTTGAGGGTTGAGAGTTGAGGGATCAGGACGAATGCCCGAGAAGCGGTTTTCTTAAACCGCTCAACATTTTGCTTTGCTTTTCACAGACGACATAAAGTTGATCGAAATCAATATTTGCCAAAAGACCCTGTCGTTTTGCGAGAGTTGCTTGCGAAATAACCTCGAACAACGACCCTGTCGCAATCCCGACAAAACGCGCAAAATCCGGTCGGGCTGATCGGGAACTGCCTTCCGCGAGATTGGACGAAATGGAAACTGCCGCCCGGCGCATCTGATTCGTCAGCCCGAAACGCTCCGTTTCCGGGAACGTCCCGATGATCTTATAGATATAATCTGCCAGGTTGATGGCTGTTTGCCAGGTTTCCAGTTTTTCAAAGTTGAACATAATTGTGTTGCAGGATTGAAGGTTAACAATTGAACGTCGGATGATTTGTAATCCCTCAACAAAGCACATTCAACCGTCAACTTTTGCGATTGACTCTCAACCCTCAACCCTCAACCCTCAACTGTCCATGAACACCTTCCAAATCATCTTCACACCGACGAGCGCCGCCGAGCTGGCGCGGATGCCCAAGGAACTGCAATTGCAAATCCTCGGCGATTTTCGCGGTCTGCCGCAACAGGTGCGCGGCACGGAGCTGGACGAATTCGGCAAGCTGGAACGGGGCGGACGCATCCTGCACCGGTTTCGCGTGGGCGATTACCGGGTCTATTTCGAGCGCCACGAACTGGGCGTGCTCGTGCACCGGATTCTCAGCCGCCACACGCTCAAGGATTTCTATTTCCGGTCCGGCCTCAAGACCGCCGAGGACGAAGCGCTCCAGGAAAATCCCAAATTCTGGGAATTGATTGAAGCGGCGAAGACGTCGGCAAAATAAATTTGAAAAAGTGCCCGCGGACGGCTGGGCCAGCCGTCCCTACCTGACTTTTCGCGGTAGGGTTGCCTCGCTGAGGCGGCCGTTTCCACGGAAATGCGTAGCCACACGTCCATACCAAAACGAAGCGGACGGCTGGGCCAGCCGTCCCTACCTGACTTTTCGTGGTAGGGTCGCCCCGCCGAGGCGGCCGTTTCTACGGAAATGCGCAGCCGCACGTCCATACCAAAACGAAGCGGACGGCTCGGCGAGCCCGTCCCTACCCGACTTTTCGTGGTAGGGTCGCCTCGCCGAGGCGACCGTTTCCACGGAAATGCGCAGCCACATGTCCATACCAAAACGAAGCGGACGGCTCGGCGAGCCGTCCCTACCTGACTTTTCGTGGTAGGGTCGCCCCGCGGAGGCGGCCGTTTCCGTGGCCGCGCAGCCGCGGGTCGCTACCAGATCGGCGTCGGCACAAATACGTACGGCCATTCCTTGAGTTCTTTGGCAAGACCTTTTCGCACCGAGTTGGCCAGGATGTAATCTGCCTTGTCCCGCCAACTTTCCTCCGAGCGCAACCGATGCTCGAAGAAATCCCGCTGCCACTTGATCCCCAATTGCCTGGCGGTCCAACGTTTCCACAGCGTCATCGTTTCCTGCAATCCGTGGTCCGAAGGTGGAAAGGAAATCAACGCATGAATGTGGTCAGGCATGATCAGAAACAAATGAGCGAACCAGATGGATTGCTCATTGCGCAGAAACACACTATCCAGCAACGGCATGGCAATTCCGGATTTGGCAAGATGATTGATTCCCTTTGGCTGGCAATTGACCGTCAAGAAATAGACCTCCTTTTGTGGATCGATCCACAATGGTATTTGATGAGGAAGCCTTCTGCGCTGGGATAAATCCATAATGCGAGTTTGTGGAAAATTCGCGGCGCATACAAGTCGAAGACAGGAACATCTCGCCGAGAAGTCCGATGGACGCCCTGGCAGGGCGTCCCTGCCAAAGCGGAACGGACGGCCGGGCCAGCCGTCCCTACCTGGAACGAACACTCAACGAACGGGATTATTGCACC
>DATJNM010000067.1:0-21925 GCA_035508155.1 Candidatus Sulfopaludibacter sp.
AGAGAGCGTTGGAAAGCCACGAAAGTCAACTGTCCTTAAAACTGTCAATGAATGGTTCGGTGGCCTCACTAAGCAGCCACTAATCAATCAAAAGGCTTTCAGAAGTCATTAGCCGTATTTCAACGCCCGCTCCGCCCAGGCATAGCGGTAGGAATGAAGCGAGACGCCCTTGATGCCCAGTCCCAAACAGCGTTGTTTGAACTCCGTGGCGCGGTCGCCGCTGCGGACGGTCTGGAGTTGGGGGAACAAGGGGCCTTCGCCCGGCAAATCGTGCAGGATGGCTTCGATGTCGGGGCCGAAGTGAATCATGGCCAAGCTGCCGGTCTTCTGGCGCGTGTAGGCAATGGTTTGGTTGGGCCAGTCAATGTCCTCGGCCTTGAGGTGGGCAATGTCGCTCTGTGAACCGCCCAGATGCCAGCACAGTTGGTAAAAGCTGCGACGCTCCGGGTTTTTCTCTCGTTCAATGATGAGCTGATGCTCCGCCAGCGTGATGGCCCGCTTGGGTTGAAATTTCACTTCCGGCCAGAGCCGCCTGGGAATGAGCGGCCAGGGCAGCCAGTTCATCGCGAGGCAGAAGTTGTGGAGTTTGCGTAGATGGACGTTGGTGCTGACCGTGCCCGCCTTGAGGCAGGCGAACAGATGCTCGGCCTGCGTCTCGATAATCACGCGATGACGAATCGAATCCAGCGCCTTCTCCCGTGCGGCGCGCTGCCAGCGATCCTGCGTCGGGCCGCTCTTGGTTTCGATGATGGCGTCCAATGCGTTCTGCCATGTCCGCGTTGACACGCCCGAATCTGTTCCCGCCAGATACGCCTTGGCGATGTGGAGATTGAGTTGCGGCTGGCGGACGGATTCATTGCGGGCGTTGAGTAGGGCCGTGGCTTCGGCGCGGTCTTTGGTGCCCAGACTTTCCTGTTTACGAGTCTCGGTGTCCTCGACGTAGAACGTGCCCCCGAGCTTGCGGCGATAAAGGATGAAACGGCGTTTCATAACTCAGACTTCTTTGGTCCGAGATTATGAGGCCGCACGCGGCCATTGGTGTATCAGCTACACCAGACGGGCTGCGAATCCCGTCATTTCCAGTGTTTGACCAGTATTGAACCGGTAGTTAATCGGTGGTAAGCCGGTAATAATTTCACTGGCACTTTCACTGGCACTTGCCTCCTCTGGTTTCTACAACTCGTTGATAACAAACTTGTTTTGAGTTGGAGGCGAGGGTCGGAATCGAACCGACGAATGAGGCTTTTGCAGAGCCCTGCCTTACCACTTGGCTACCCCGCCGCACAAAATCAGGAAGCTAGTTTCGATTTGTTGCCGGCGCAAGTTCAATCGGAACAACCCAGCTCCCGTCGCCGCTTCCAAAGCTCCTTCGGTTCAAAAATCCCCGCCGGCGTGATGATGCCCGTAACCAACTCCGGCGGTGTCACGTCAAACCCCGGATTGCGCGCGCCGCTCGTCGGATTGGCCACACGCACATATGTGTGACGGGTGACGCGTGACGGGTGACGTGAAGAAAATGCAGGAGGGGGACCCCCGGGGATTCCCCAAGCCCCGAGAACCTCTCCTTCACTGCGCTCTTCAATCGGGATGCCGGAGCCACATTTCAATTTCCAGTCAATCGTCGAATGCGGAATGGCCACGTAAAACGGTATTCCATGCCGTTTCGCCAAAACGGCCTTGGTGTAGGTCCCGATCTTGTTCGCCACTTCGCCGGTGCGCCCGAGCGTACGGTCACTGCCCACGATGACCAGATCGATCTCGCCGCGTTGCATCAAATGACCGGCGGCGTTGTCGGCGATAATCTGGTGCGAAATCTTTTGCTGCGCCAGCTCCCAAGCCGTCAGGGTTGCGCCTTGGGAACGCGGCCGGGTTTCGTCGCAAAAGACGTGAAATTTTCTGCCCTGTGCCTGGGCGGCATACAGTGGCGCGGTAGCCGTGCCCACATCCACGAACGCGAGCCAGCCGGCATTACAATGCGTAAGGATTTTCATGCCGTGGCGGATCAGCCCGGCGCCGTGGCGGCCGATGGCTTCGCAATGCGCCACGTCCTCATTGGCGAATTCCTCGGCGGCGGCGAGCGCGAGTTGTTGCTGTTCCTCAACGCTCTGGCCGGCGCGCATCGCCGTGCACACGTTGTTCATTGCGTTGGCGGGATCAACGGCCGTGGGCCGCGCAGCCTGGAGCGTTTGACAAACGGCGTCAACCTGGCGGTGGAATTTCCTCAAGTCGCGTCCTTGAAACGCCAGCGCCCCCTGGGCCAATCCATAAGCGGCGGTCGCGCCGATGGCGCCGGCGCCGCGCACAATCATGTCGTGAATGGCGCCAGCGGTTGCGCGGAAATTTTTCGTGGCGATGATTTTGAATTCGTGCGGGAGCAGGCGCTGCTCGATGAGTAAAACCTCATTCCGCGCGGGATCGAAAGCAACGGTGCGATAATGCCCGGTACGGCCGCCGACGTTGACATTCATTGTTGATTCATCAGTAACTGGTTAAATGAGTGGCTGGACAATACTTTACCGAATCAACTCATTCAACCAATTGCCCATTTAACAAACCTTTATTTTCATCCGGCGGATTTTGGCCTGGATATCGCGATAAACCGGTTGTTGGCGGAGTTTGCGGAGGTCGGGGTCTTTGGCCAGCCAGTTGAAATCACGGTAACCGAGGTTGAGGGCCTGTTCCAAGGCGAAGGCGGCGCGGTCAAACTGGTTGGTCAGGGTATAACTACAGGCGAGATTGTAAAAGACGAGGGCGTTGCGCGGTTCGAGCCGGGCCAGGCGTTCATCCACCCTCAAACCGTCCAAGTAACGGCCACGTTGCGTGTAGTGGTCGCCTAAAAGCTGCAGCGCATCCACATACGTGGGATCACGGCGGAGAAGCCCCTCCAGGAACTCAATCTTGGTGTCGAGATCACGCTGACTGGCACGGCTTGGCTTCTTTCTGGTACTGCTCTTGACCGGCATACAACATCAATAGTCTTTCGCAGCCGTCGTTTCAAGTCAAGTGGTCGCAATCAAAAATTTTTGTGGTATCTTCCGCGGTGCCACCGCAAAATCTGCAAAGGTTCCGCCAATCATGAACTGTTTCGTCACCGGGGTTTCCGGCTTCATCGGCTCCAATCTGGTTCGCGAACTGCTCGCGCACGGGCATCGCGTGAAAGGCTTGTTGCGGCCGAACAGCGATGAACGGGCGCTGGCCGGCCTGGAACTGGAACGAGTGACCGGCGACCTCAGCGACCGGGAATGGTTGACACACGAAATCGCCGATTGCGAATGGTGTTTTCATACGGCTGCGAGCTACCATTTATGGCTGCGTGATTACCGATCCATGTACACGACGAACGTCGCAGGCACGCGCAACGTGATTGAAGCCGCCGGCCAGGCCGGTTGCCGGCGTATTGTCTATACGAGCACTGTCGGATGCATCGGGCTGACGCAATTGGTAAATGGCGGTGCGGTGGCGGCGGACGAATCAGACAAAGTGCCTGAAACGCAATTGACGAATCATTACAAACGCTCGAAGTGGCAGGCGGAGGAAGTGGCGGCGAACTTTGCCCGCCAGGGTATGCCCGTCGTCATCGTCAACCCTTCCGCACCCATTGGCCCCTACGATGTGAAGCCGACGCCGACCGGCCGGATCGTTCTGGACTTTTTGAATCGTCAAATGCCGGCGTACCTCGACACGGGACTGAACTGGGTCCACGTCCGCGACGTGGTCGTCGGTCATATCCTCGCCGCGGAAAAGGGGCGTGTGGGCGAACGCTACATCCTGGGGCACGCGCAGGGCAATTGGACGATGCAGGAAACGCTGGCGGTGCTGGCGGAAATTACCGGCCTACCGGCCCCGAGAATCCGGATTCCGTATTGGACGGCCCTGGCCGCAGCTCATATCAATGGCGCGATTGCCGCCCTCACCGGCATCCCTCCGAAGGCGCCACTGGCGGGGGTGCGCATGGCCAAAGACAAAATGTGGTTCAATCCGGCCAAGGCCATCCGGGAACTGGGTCTGCCGCAAACTCCGCCCCAACAGGCGTTCGCCGACGCCGTCGCCTGGTTCCGCGCCAACGGGTACGTGAAAAGATAGATTCTGGCCCAAAATAGCCAATTTACGTGGAGCAATTGGCAAAGCTGTTCTTGCCTTTGAGCCGCCAGCCGTGAAAAATTTCACAAAGTTATGGCGCACGTCAAATTGCACATTCCGGGACCGGTCGAGGTCAGTGAAAAAACGTTCAAGGCATTTTCCAAGCCGATGATCGGTCATCGCGGCCAGGGGTTTAAAGACCTTTACGCCGCCATCCAGCCGCAACTTCAGCAACTGCTTTACACGCAGCAGCTGGTTTACATCTCGACCTCGTCGGCGTGGGGCGTGATGGAAGGCGCCATCCGTAATCTCGTTGCCAAAAAAGTCCTCAACTGCATGTGCGGCGCTTTTTCCGACAAATGGTTCGATGTATCGAAGCGCTGCGGCAAGGATGCCGAGGCATTGCAGGTGGACTGGGGCTCACCCATCCGGGGCGAGGCCGTGGACAAAAAACTGGCGACGGGGCAGTTTGACGCGCTCACGGTCATCCACAACGAAACCTCAACCGGGGTAATGAGTCCGCTCGCCGAGATCGCCGCGCTCAAGAAAAAATATCCCGGGGTGATGTTCATCGTGGATGCCGTCAGTTCGATGAGCGCCACGAAAATCGAGTTCGACGCCCTGGGCATTGACGTGCTGCTGGCCGGCACGCAGAAGGCCTTCGCGCTGCCGCCCGGCACGGCCCTGTTCACCTGCTCCAAGGCGGCCCTGGCCAGGGCGGCGACCCTGAAGGACCGCGGTTATTATTTTGACTTTGTCGAGTTCCAGAAGAACGCGGAACAAGGCATGACCCCCAGCACACCAAGCATCGGCCACGTCTATGCCCTGCAATCAAAGCTGGAAGATATTTTCGCCGAAGGTCTGGAGCATCGCTTTGCCCGGCACAAAAAGCTTTCGGAAATGACGCGTGCGTGGGCGGCGAAACATGACTTCACACTGTTCCCGGAAACAGGCTTTGAGTCGGTCACGCTCACCTGTGTAAACAACGGCGCGAAGCCTGGCGGCCGCATCGTGGATGTGCCAAAACTGCAAAAACTTGTGAAAGACCAGGGATTTTTGATTGATGGCGGCTACGGAAAAATCAAGGGCAAGACCTTCCGCATTTCCAACATGGGCGATGAAACCGAAGCGACGATGAATCGGCTTTATGCCGCGCTGGACCAGGCCATGAGTCAAATCTGAGTTGCGTGATTGACCAAACGCGCCGAACATGGGCGCCATGCCGGCGCAAAATCAAACCCCACCCCTTTCATCGCCGGCACCGTCGCCCGGTTGGGTGCGCGTGGTCGTGATCGGGCGCAACTGGAAATTCACCCTGGTGCGCCTCGTCATTCTGGTTGTCACCTGCATCATTGTTTTCCCCTTTATCCTGCTGCCGGTTCGGGTTGAAGGCATCAGCATGCTGCCGACCTACTCGAATGGTTCGGTAAATTTCGTAAATCGTCTGGCTTACCTGCGGCACGAGCCGCGGCGCGGTGACGTCGTGGGCATCCGGTTATCGGATCCGAGCATCCGGTGGCCGAGCGTCATGTATTTAAAACGCATCATCGGGCTGCCCGGCGAAACGGTGGCGTTCGTTGATGGTAATGTCCTGATTAACGGCCGGGTTCTCGACGAACCCTATGAAAAATACAGTTGCGACTGGAATCTTCCTCCCGTCAAACTGGGTCCCGCCGAATACTTTGTCGTGGGTGACAATCGTTCGATGCCCGCGGAATTTCATGTGTTTGGGAAAGTCGAACGCGATCATATTGTGGGCAAAGCCGTCCTATGAAAATCGTCTTTCGCGTTGTGGTGCTGGCCGCGCTGGCGATATTGGGCGTCTGGCTCTGGACCCTGATCTTTCCCAGTCCTCAGAAAATCATTCGCCAGCGCCTGGAAGCCGTTGCCCGGCGCGCCTCATTTGCGCCGGACGAAGGCACCCTGGCACGCCTGGCCAGCGTGCAAAGTCTGGCCAGCTACTTTTCCACCAATGTCGAAATCGACCTGGACGTGCCAGGACGCCTCCAGCATACCATCATGGGCCGTGACGAAATCACGCAGACCGCCCTGGCGGCCCGTTCCACGGCCAGCAGCCTGAGTGTAAAATTCCTCGACGTGAACGTGACCATTTCCCCCAGCCGGCAATCCGCCACCGCCGATTTCACCGTCGAAGCGCGCGTCTCCGACGATCAAGACCTGATTGTGCAGGAAATGAAATTTTCCCTGCGAAAAATCAACGGTCAATGGCTCATCACACGCGTCGAAACCATCCGCACGCTTTCCATTTTCGACTTTGAACGGGCGCCGACGCCTTCCATAGTTCGGGTATGAAGATTTTCGTCACCGGCGGCGCCGGCTACATTGGATCCATCTGCGTTGAAGAACTGCTCAACGCCGGACATCAGGTCACGGTCTATGACAACCTCACCGAAGGCCACCGTTCGGCGACGGATCCGCGGGCTGAATTTGTTTTCGGCAAACCGGAACAGGACGGCGACATCCGCCAGGCCGTCAAATCCACCGGGCCCGACGCCATCATGCACTTTGCCGCCAGTGCCCTCGTTGGCGAATCCATGACCAACCCCGAAAAATACTTTCATAACAACGTCGTCAACGCACTCAAGCTGGCCGACGCCGCCGTTGAGAGCGGCGTTAAAAAGTTCGTCTTCAGCTCGACCTGCGCCACCTACGGCCCGCCCGACAAAGTTCCGATGACCGAGGACTTGCCGCAGCGCCCGATTAATCCCTACGGCGAATCCAAGCTGATGTTCGAAAAAATCCTCCGGTGGTACCAACAAATCCATGGCCTGGAGTTTATCGCCTTTCGTTACTTCAACGCCGCCGGCGCAAGCGAAAAATTCGGCGAACACCACCGCATCGAAACCCACCTGATTCCGCGTGTGCTGCAGGTGGTGCTGGGACAATTGCCCCAGGCCGAAATTTTCGGCACGGATTATCCGACGCCCGACGGCACGTGCATCCGTGATTATATTCACGTCCAAGACCTCGCGCAGGCGCACATCCTTGGATTGCAGCCGGGCAGGACCGGATTCTACAACCTTGGCAACGGCGACGGTTACTCCGTGCGCGAAGTCATCCGAACGGGCGAAAAGGTCACGGGCAAAAAAATCCCCGTCGTGGAAAAATCGCGACGGCCCGGCGACCCGCCCAGGCTTGTCGCTTCCGCCGAAAAGGCCATTCGCGAACTGGGCTGGAAACCGAAATTCCCGAAGCTGGAAGACATTGTGGCCACTGCCTGGGCGTGGCACAAAAAACATCCCCACGGTTATCCTGATTAGAATTCGGCAGTCCATGTTACCAGAAGGGGCTTCGCAATTTTTGTTTCGCTAAAGCTTCGCCGTTTTTCGGCCGATGACAAAGCGGTGCAGCATACAACAAGAATACCAAACGGCCCGTTGGCGCTGTCGGCGCTTAACGCCGGCAACGGCCGATCTGCGGTCGCGCCCCGCCAAAAGTCGCGCAAGATCAAGAACAAACGCTACCGCAAGGAGCTGAAACGGCTGCAAATTGAACTGGTCAAGTTACAGGAATGGATCCGGCACAAGGGGCTTAAAGTCGTCGTTCTGTTCGAGGGCCGCGACGCCGCGGGCAAAGGCGGCACCATCAAACGAGTCATCCAGCGAATGAACCCGCGCATCTGTCGCGTGGTCGCCTTGGGTACGCCGACCGAGCGGGAGAAAACACAGTGGTACTTACAGCGTTATGTTGCCCATCTGCCGGCGGCGGGCGAAATGGTTTTGTTCGACCGCAGTTGGTACAACCGCGCCGGCGTCGAACGCGTCATGAGATTTTGCACTGAAACCGATTATGAGGAATTTCTCCATTCCTGCCCGGAATTCGAGCGCATGTTGATCCGGTCGGGCATCGTTTTGATCAAATACTGGTTCTCCATCGGCAACAAGGAACAGGAGCGGCGCTTTCAGGACCGCCTGCACGACCCGACCAAACGCTGGAAACTCAGTCCGATGGACTTGGAATCCCGCCGGCGCTGGCAGGATTACTCACAAGCCAAAGACCAGATGATGGCCTACACCGACATCAAGCAATCGCCCTGGCACGTGGTCATTACGGACAACAAAAAACGGGCGCGACTCAACTGCATCCGTCACCTGCTGGATCAGATTCCGTACCAGGACCTGACGCCGGAGCCGGTCAAACTGCCGCCACGGCCAAAGGAAAATGGGTACGTTCGCCCACCGCTCAACGAACAGACCTTTGTGCCGGATTACTATTCCTGAAGCCGCTCCGCGCGCCGAAGACGGAAAGAAGCAGAAAATGGCTGGTGTTCATCATTCGCATTGCAAAACTTTCAAATCGGCAAATCTTTGCCGGTGGTTGTCACCGTAAGCTTGCCGTGTTTCACGCCTTTGGCGGAAATCAGTTCATCGGCAATTTTGCGGATCAACGCCGCCCGGCCGCGGACCAGCAACACTTCCAAACAGTTATGATGGTCCAGATGCACGTGGACGGTTGAGAGAATCACATCGTGATGATCGTGCTGGATGTCCGTGAGCGTGGCCTGGAGATGCGGCTTGTGGTGGTCATAGACCAGCGTGATGGTGCCGGCGATGTCCGCGTTGCCGAATTTCTGCCGGTGCTCGACCAGATGATTCCGAATCATGTCGGCGATGGCCAGCGACCGGTTGTCGTAACCTTTTTCGCCCGACATTTGGTCCAGTTGCCGCAGGAGCGATGGCGGCAGGGACACGCTGAAACGGCTGACGGTTTCCTTTTTCATGCGCGCGCCAGCACGGTAACAAAGTCATTTGCCGCGTCAACCGCCACCTCGGGCAAGATCGGTGTTACGAATGACAAAATTCGTATGAAGATTTGGCTTGCCGCAGGGCCGCTCGAGCCGAAAATTACACTGTGTACAGCGTGAAGGGCCGGATTGTTTCCCTGTATGCCCTGCTCCTCGGCTTTAATGCCGTGGCGTGGCTTTGGGCGTTGATTGCCTTTCATCGTTATCCCGTCCTGATTGGGACGGCATTCCTGGCCTACGCGTTTGGCCTGCGCCACGCCGTGGATGCCGATCATATTGCGGCGATTGACAACGTGACGCGCAAACTGATGCAGCAGGACAAACGGCCGGTCGCGGTCGGCTTCTTTTTTTCCCTTGGCCATTCGACCATTGTTTTCGGCTTGTCTGCAATCATTGCCCTGACTTCATCCGCCATAAAAAATCATTTTAACTCCTTTGCATCCATCGGCGGCATCCTCGGAACTTCCGTTTCCGCCTTCTTCCTCCTGGCCATCGCCCTTGCCAACATGATTGTGCTCCTTTCGGTTTATCGCACCTTCCAGCGCGTCCGGCGAGGCGGCCAGTTTGTGGATGAAGATCTCAACCTGATTCTGGCCAAGCGCGGATTCTTCGGACGTGTCTTCCGGAATTTGTTTCAACTGATTGAACATGGCTGGCAGATGTATCTCGTCGGTTTTCTTTTCGGCCTCGGTTTCGATACGGCCACCGAAGTGGGGTTGCTGGGCATTTCGGCAACCCAAGCCGCCCAGGGGCTTCCCATCTGGTCAATCCTTGTTTTCCCGACGCTTTTTGCGGCAGGCATGGCGTTGGTTGACTCAACCGACAGTGTCCTGATGCTGGGCGCTTATGGCTGGGCCTTCGTCAAACCCATCCGCAAGCTTTATTACAACCTGACTATCACCTTCGTCTCGGTCGCCGTGGCACTGCTGGTGGGTGGAATCGAAGTGTTGGGACTGATTGGCGGTCATCTGAAAATCCAGGGTGCCATCTGGGGCGCGATTGGTTCCCTGAACAACAACTTTGGTGTGATCGGCTTTGTCATTATCGGCGTTTTTGTCGCGAGTTGGGTCATTTCGATCCTCATTTACCGGTTGAACCGTTATGATGAGATTGAGGTGAATACCGATCCGGCGGGTTGATGTTCCAAAATAATTTGCTTGCCAAAGGCCGTGCTCAGACCTCATTTTCCGACATGGCAGCAGCGCGTCAATCCGACAACCCCGACAGTCAGTTCTACCCATCGGCGGAGGAATTCTTTCCGGCGAACAGCCATCTGGCGCTGACCTTCGATGACATCACCCTGGCGACGCTTTATTCGGAAATCCTCCCGCGCGACACGCAACTGGGCACAACGCTCGCGGAAGGTCTGCACCTGAACATCCCGGTCATTTCGTCGGACATGGACACGGTCACCGAAGCGCGGATGGCCATCGCCATGGCCTTGAACGGCGGCCTCGGCCTCATTCATTACAACATGCCGGAGCGCCAACAGCTTTCCGAAGTCAGCCGCGTCAAAAACCATGTTCACGGCCTGATTCAGGAACCCATCAAGGTCACGCCCGACCAATCCATAGGCGACGTGCTCGAGTTGATCGAGCAGAAAAAATTCGGTTTCAGCACCTTCCCGGTGGTGGACAAAAAGGGCCGGCTCGTCGGATTGCTCTCGGGCCATGTCGTGAAACCGCGTTATGCCAAAAAGAAGGTTTCGGAGGCGCTGACGCCGCGCGCCCAGGTTCACACCATCAAAAAGAGGGAGTTGGGCAAGGATCCGATCGCCCGCGCCGACAAATTTTTCACCGAACACATCGGCATCCATAAACTGCTGGTGGTGGACGACGACGATCACTTGCAGGGGCTCATCACGATGAGCGATGTCGAACGCATCACGCAGGAACGCAACGCGCAGTTCAAGCCCGCGCGCGACGCTCACTTTCATTTGATCTGCGGCGCGGCGGTTTCGGCCACACGCAACGCGTTCGGCGAACTGGACCGCGAGCGGATCCTCAATCACGTCGGCGCGCTCGTGGAACGCGGGGTGGACGTGGTGGCGGTTTCGACCGCGCACGGCCACAGCAAGGGCGTGGGCGACACCGTGAAGGTGCTGCGTGATGCGTTCCCGCAACTGCCCATCATTGCCGGCAATGTCACCAGCGCCGCCGGCGCACAATATCTGGCCGAGTGCGGCGCGAACGCCGTCAAGGTGGGCCAGGGGCCGGGATCCATTTGCACCACGCGCATCGTTGCGGGCGTTGGCATTCCGCAAATGACAGCGCTGTACATCTGCTCGCGGGCGGCGGCAAAGAAAAAGGTCGCCATTCTCGCCGACGGCGGCATTACGAAGTCCGGCGACATCGTCAAGGCGCTGACGTTGTCACACGCGGTGATTTGCGGCGGGATTTTTGCCGGGTGCAACGAGGCGCCGGGCGAGGTGGTTGAGATCAGCGGCAAATTCTACAAACAATACCGCGGCATGGGCAGTTTCGCGGCGATGAAAGCCGGGTCGGCAGCGCGGTACGGTCATCTGTCGAACCCGACGCAGAAGGTGGCGCCCGAAGGCGTCGAGGCGCTCAAGGAAGCTTGTGGCTCGGTGGATCGCGTGCTGGCGCAGCTCATCGGCGGCATCCAGAGCGGCATGGGTTATCTCGGCGCGGCGAACCTGTTGCAACTCCGGGAAAAGGCGCGTTACATCCGCGTCAGCCCCGCCGGGATGCGCGAAGCCGCCCCGCACGACGTGGTGGAACTCAAAACGGGAAATTAGTCAGTGGTCGGCAGTCAGTGGTCGGTAGTCGGTGGTTAGTGGTTGCCAGTCAACAGCTGGTAGTCTTGAACTGTTATACGCGGGAAGACGAAGAACTATGAGCAGGACAAATTTTGAAAATCTTCGGGTTTGTAAATTGTCCGAGGAGCTCGCAGACGAAATCTGGAACATCGCTCTTCGTTGGGACGGATTCGCCCGGACACGGTTGGCAAGCAAATCGTCCGGTGCGCCGACAGTATCGGGGCGAACATCGCTGAAGGAACTGGCCGCCACGATTTTCAGGACAACCGGCGTTTTGTAAAGATTGCGCGAGGCTCGTTGAATGAAACGCAACACTTTCTCCGGAGGGCTTTCAAACGAAAGCTTCTCACACCCACCGACGTTAGGAAAATCAAACCATTAGTTGACCACCTCGCTCCACAACTAAGTTCGTATTGGAAGTCAATCGGTCGCGACCACGAAGACAAATGGCTACCAACTGCCAGCTACTGACTACTGACCACTGACCATCGACCACTGACTGCCGACTAACTTCTAAAATTCAATCGGCTCGTTGAGCTTGCCACATTGGGCGCAGCGCGAGCGGTCCACATCCGGGTCGTCCGTGTAAACGTAGCCGCAGTTGGCGCAACGAAAAATCCGATCCTCGGTATGCGTCGGCCAGAACCGGCGGCGGCGCATCTCGGAATAAATCCCCAGCGCGCACAAGGCGCCGAGCGCCAGTGCCACATAAATTACAATGAGCCAGTCGGCGGACATGTTACAGGCCGGACGGAGCGTTGGTCGCCGGCGGCGGAACGGTGCACCAGTTAAAAATCAATTTGCCGATGGTCAAATCGGAAGCCGGCGCGAAACGCGCGGCTCCGGCCAGTGCCAGCGCGCGCTGGTCGGCGTCCGCATCGCGGACTTCGCCGGCATTATTGGAAGGCAACAAAACCGCGGAGACAACGTCGCCCGCCGCGTTCACCAGCACCTGCACTTTGCTGGGCGCAATGACATCGGCGTAAGGCCACGACGGCAGTTTCATGGGCGTCAGCAAGGGCCGCCGGGTAATGTCGCCTTCGATGCGCAACGTTGAAGTTTCGGCAAGTCTCGGTTCCAGCGGCACCAACGGCACGGTGAATCGGGCCGGCGGTTTTAACTCCAGCTTCACGGTCGCAAAACGGTTGGTCTCCATGAACTGATTGAAGGCGGCGCCTAATTCTCCGGCCGGCAGTGACAGATAGCGGGGCTTTTCCGTCCATTCCTGCCGGTGAAAATGCAACGGCGGCGGCTCGAGCCAGGCTGAAGAAAAACCTTTGACGTTCGGCAAAGCGAAAAGCGTCGGGTCGTTCAGCAGCAGCCATTCGCTGGAACCGGCAGCCAGCTCCAGCTTCGGCGCGTTTTTCACGGCCATGGGAGTGACCGGTTTGCGCGTGCCGAAAATAAAAATCAACGCGATATGGACGGCAAGGACGAGCAGGATGAGCAACAGCCAGCGGCTCAGCGGCCACGAATCCCGAGGCCGGGGCCTGGGTTCCCCGGACGCCTCCAACTCGCCGGACGCGGTCTTCATGGCTGGTCAGCCCCATTCACGACGCGGGGGAGCGTGGCCAGCAGAACATCGTGAATGCCGGCATCGCGCGCGAGCATCGTCACGTGGACGAGCTGGCCATAAGTGACGGCCTGGTCGGCCTGCACGATCAGGGTGAGGGGTTCGCGGGCGTCTTTCATGGCGGCGTAGAGATGCGATTTCAACTCCTTTTCCGTGACAATTTGATTCGCGAAAAACAGGCGCCCGTCCGCGTCAATCGCAACCGCCACGGTCGGCTTGTCCGTACCGGGCAAATCGCTGGCGACCGGCAGGCGCAACGACAAACCGGGCGTGGGCAGGAGCGCGGCCAGCGTCAGGAAAATGATCAGCAGAAAAAAAACCACCGCGAACGGCGCCACGTCCAACGTGCTGCGTAACAACCGGGCATTGCGCGGGAATTTCATGGGGATTTCGAGCCGCCGTTTTCGGTGACGATGTTGACGATTTCCCCGGCGGCGCGTTCCATGTCGAGGACGATTTTATTGATGCGGCTCACCAGATAATTGTAGCCGGCGTGGACCGGAATGGCGACAGCGATGCCCGCCGCCGCACAGATGAGCGCCTGCCAGATGCCGGTGGAAAGCGAGTTGAGATGCGCGTAAAGGCCCTCCGCCTGCAATTGCATGAACATCCGGATGAAACCAATGACCGTGCCGAGCAAGCCGAGCAGCGGCGCCAGTTGCGCGATGGTGGCCAACAGATTCAGGCGTTCCTCGAGCTGCGGCACTTCGGTCAGTCCGGCCTCTTCCACCGCCTCCCGCACGCGTTCCCGGCCGTGGTCGCGGTTGAGAATGGCGGTTTTGACGATGCGTGCCACCGGCCCGGGCGTGGCGTCACAGATGGAAATGGCTTCCACCACATTGTCGCGCTTGAGCACGTTGCGCACGCCGTTGAGGAATTCCGCGGAATTGATTTGCGAACGATGGCAATACAACACGCGTTCGATAAACACCACCAGCGCCACGGCCGCAGTGAGCAGAATCAGCCAGATCACCGGGCCGCCCTCGGTCAGAAATGTTGGCAACATGCAACGTTTATAGGACGTAGCCGGCCAAGTTCAAAGCGCAAAATGGCGCGCTTGGACCGCCCCGTCCTCCTCCCCGCCCTCCTCATCGAAAATTCCAGGGCCAGAACGAGGAGGAGGAGGAATTTTTACCTCGTCACCCGTCGCTGAATTTGTATTCTCCGCCCATGGAAAAACCCGACCAACTCCGTGAATTGTTCCGCATGCAAAAAGCCCTGAACGAACGCATCGGCGTCCGGACCGACGGCATGAACGAGGCGGACCAGACCCGGTGGATTTTAAATTATTGCCGGGCCATGACGCAGGAAATCGCCGAACTCACCGACAGCGTGCCGTGGAAATGGTGGGCCAGGTACCAGAAGTTCGATGCGCAGAACGCGCGCGTCGAGGTGGTGGACCTGTTTCATTTTCTCATCAGCCTCGCGCAGGTGCTCGGCCTGAGCGCCGACGACGTGTTTGCCGCGTACGTCAAAAAGAACGAGGTGAATTTCAAACGACAGGAAAGCGGTTACACGGTGAAAGACGAAAGCGACAACCGACACATCTGATTTGCCAATCGCATGGGCTGGATTTTCAAAGACGAACCGTCCCTGCCGCCGGATCCCAAGGCCGAGCGGACGCGGGTAATTCTCCTGGCGCTGCCGTTTGCCTTGTTGGGCCTGGCGGCGTTGGTGATGCTCGTGCACGACCTCGTCGGCGGAATACCGAAGCAAAGAGCCATCACCATTCTGAGCTTCATCGCGGCCTGCATCGGATTCGTGGCGCTCATCTTCGGCATCAATGCCAAAAAAATGGCGATGAAAACCGCCGGCCTGAAACCGTCCACGCCGGAAATTTCGGAGAAACCCTGGCTCGGCCGGAAGGAATGGGCGACCGGCCGGATTGCTTCCGGAGCGCGAAAATCTGTCATCCTGCTCTGGATCTTTGTGATTTTCTGGCTGGCCTTTTCCACCGTCATCACCGTTGTGGTCGTGCCGCCGGAATGGCACCGTGGCAATCATGCGGTCCTGCTGGCGTTGATTTTTCCCCTGGTCGGCGTCGCCGTACTGGTCTTTGCGGTCAACACCACGCTCGCCTGGCGGCGCTACGGCCAGTCCATTTTTGAAATGGCGGCGATGCCTGGCACACTGGGCGGCACGCTCGAAGGCATGATTCAGATCCAATCGCGGCTTCAACCGG
This sequence comes from Candidatus Sulfopaludibacter sp., assembly GCA_035508155.1. Taxonomy (GTDB): domain Bacteria; phylum Verrucomicrobiota; class Verrucomicrobiia; order Limisphaerales; family UBA11358; genus UBA11358. The sequence goes on from DATJNM010000067.1 coordinate 15,380, forward strand.
AACACGGTCTGCACCTGCGTTTGAGCTGCTGTCGCCGCACTACCACCGGCTCCGGCAAAAGTCGCAGCATCACCGAGAAAATTCTCTGGCAGGACGAAAAATGGCTGCGGCCTGATTTGCCGCAAACCGATTTGAACGCCACGGGGATCCCGGTTTATTTCCGATTGCCCGCCAGCCAGCCGGAATCAACGACTTCGCGAGGCGACGGGATTCACTGGAAGCTGGAAGCCTCGGCCAAGGTGCGCGGACCGAACTACCACGCCACCTTCGAGGTGCCGGTGTTCACACTGCCGGAAACACCGGCGCCCAACGACGACCCGACCGCGCCGTACCAGATGTCGCTGGAGGAAATCCGGCAACAGCTTCATTCGCATATCCAGGTGAACGATTTGGCCGATGGCGGGAAGGAATTTATCTTTCCGGCCGGACGCAATCCGGGTTTCGCCACTGGCGCGACCGTTTTTTTGCTGATTTGGACCGTTGTCGTCGTCCTTCTCCTTTGGAAACACGCGCCGTTCATTTTCCCGCTGGTGTTCGGCGCGATTGATTTGCTGATGGCCGCATTTGTGTTTGACCTCTGGTTCCGGCGCAGCCGCGTGGTCGCGACGCCGGCGCAGCTGCAGATTCAGACCGCCTGGCTCGGTTTCAAAAAGCAAAGCGCGCTCAAGGTTGCCGACGTGGCGGGCATCGCGACCGACGTCGGCGCTTCCGCCGGTCACACGGCCTATTACGACTTGAAGATCCGGATGCGCGACGGCCGGGAGGTCGCGGCGGCAAAAAATCTGGGCAGCAAACCCGAAGCCGACTGGCTCGTCCAACAAATGGCGGCGGCGGTGAAAAACTCGTCGTAAAAAAAACTCGCCATTGGCGCGGGCCCTTTCACAATTGAGCGGGATGGCACAACCCCCTTCCAACCAGGTTCCGCCGCGATGGCGCAAGGAGGTTGCGCGTGTGCTCATCACCGAAGCGCAACTCGCGCAGTGCGTCCATGCGCTGGCCCGGGAAATTGAGCGTGACTTTCAAGGGCGCGAAATGGTCGTCATCTCGCTGCTCAACGGCACGATCATGTTTCTGGCCGATTTACTGCGCCATTTGAGTCTGCCGTTACGACTCGATTTTCTGGGCGTGTCCAGTTACGGCGAAGGCGTAAAACCCGGCGAACTGGTTTTCACCAAGGAACTGCGGTTGGACGTGCGCGGGCGCGACGTGCTGCTCGTGGACGACATTCTCGACACGGGGCGGACCTTGAACCGCGTGCTCCCCAAACTCCGCGCGCTCAAGCCGCGCCGCATCAAAATCTGCGTGTTGCTCGACAAGCCCGCGCGCCGTGTGGAAGCCATTGAAGCCGATTACGCCGGATTCACCGTCCCGGACGAATTTGTCGTCGGCTACGGGCTCGATTTCGCGGAGCGTTACCGCAACCTGCCCTTCGTAGGCGTGCTGCATTCGCAGATTTACAAACAGGCGTGCCGGCGGATTAATCGGAAATAGGGCAAGGACCAGTGCCAGCATCCCGGAAGCTCGCTCCGGGACAAGTGGCAAAATTCCACTGCCTCCGTTCGAGTAGCGACCTGTTGTGGCAGGGCGCGCCCCCCCTTGCGCGCCGTTTTCCACATTTGCGGCAGGCAGAGGACTTCCCGCCCCACCCAAATTTCGAAAGCAGGGGAGGTGGGTTACTTTGCCTGTTTCGGTGGGGCGAGCGTACCCGCGCGCCGGCTCGTCCGTAGCCCCGCCCCACCAAAGTAGCCCACCACCCCGATTCGCATCGGCTTTGCATTTCCACTCGTTTTGAGTAATGTTGCCGTTTGACTCGAACACGAAATTCGCGGCCATGAGCAAGGAATTCATCCGCATCGGTGGGGCGCGTGAGCATAACTTGAAGGACCTCACGCTGGAAATCCCGCGCGACCGGCTGGTGGTCATCACCGGCCTGAGCGGCAGCGGGAAATCGTCCCTGGCGTTCGACACCATTTACGCCGAGGGCCAGCGCAAATATGTCGAGAGCCTGTCCGCCTATGCGCGCCAGTTCCTTGACCAGATGCAGAAACCGGACGTGGATTTGATCGAGGGCCTGTCGCCGGCCATCGCCATCGAGCAGCGCAGCTCCGGCAGCAGTCCGCGCTCCATCATCGCCACCACCACCGAGATTTACGATCATCTGCGGCTGCTGTACGCGCACATCGGCCAGCCGCATTGCCCGGACACCGGCGTCCCCATCGTCAGCCAGAGCACCAGTGATATCGTGGACAAAATCCTCGCGTTGCCGCCCAAAACGCGCGTGATGCTGCTCGCGCCGGTGGTGCGCCGTCAAAAAGGCGAGTTTCGCGACGTGATTGAACGCCTGGCGCGCGAGGGTTTCGTCCGGGCCCGCGTGGACGGCCAGTTCGTCGAGCTCGAAGCCGATACGCGCGTCAAGCTGGACAAGAAGAAATTCCACAATATCGAAGCGGTGGTGGACCGGCTCGTGATTGACGAAAAGATCCGGGTGCGGCTGGGCGATTCGGTGGAGACGGCACTGCGCTGGGGCGACGGCGTGATGTTTGCACTGCACCAGGCGCCGGAAGTCAGGGCGTGCTCTCCGCAGCCCGCCGTTGGTGGGGCGAGCGTACCCGCGAGCCGGGGACAAAGCGATACGGTTTCAAAAAAGCGGCTCGTCAGTAGCCTCGCCCCACCGAATATCGGCGGCACGGCAGGGACGGCGCGCCCTACCAACGATGAGTGGATGGAAACATTGCATTCCAACAAGATGTGTTCGCCGGCCACGGGCAAGAGCTTCGATCCGCCCACGCCAAAACATTTTTCGTTCAACGCCCCTGCCGGGGCCTGCCCGGTCTGCCACGGCCTCGGCCAGAAGATGGTTTTTGATGAGAACCTCGTCGTGCCCGACCTGGAACAACCGCTGGAAAGCGCCGTTCAGCCCTGGCGACGCGCGGGCAAGCGGATGAACATCTATTACAAGATGATGTTGCGCTCGGTGGCGGCGCACTTCAACGTTCCCCTGGAAACGCCCTGGAAAAACCTGCCGGATGATTTCAAGAAGGTGTTGCTGCACGGCTCGGGCGAAAGCGACGTGGAATTCCGTTTCTGGCGGGCCGGCAGCCAGCACACCATCAATCGTCCCTTTGAAGGCGTGCTGCCGAACCTGGAACGGCTGTTTACCGAGAGCGAAAGCGAGTTCGTCCGCAATCGCATCAAGCCCTACATGAGCCCGCAGTTTTGTGACGTCTGCAAGGGCAAACGACTGAAACCGGAAATCCTGGCCGTAACCCTGGGCGGCGAGCCGGAAAATTCAAAATTGAAGGTGCCAGGTCTGTCCATCATGGACGTTTGTTCGTTGTCGGTGGAACAGGCGGACGAATTCTTTGCGAACCTCAAGCTCACGGAGTTTCAGGAAAAAATCGCGCATGAAGTCATCAAGGAAATCCGGGCGCGACTGGGCTTTTTGAAAAACGTCGGCCTTGGCTATCTCACGTTGGACCGTGAAAGCGGCACGCTTTCCGGCGGCGAGGCGCAACGCATCCGGCTGGCCACGCAGATCGGCGCGGGTCTGGTCGGCGTGCTGTACATCCTTGACGAGCCCAGCATCGGCCTGCACCAGCGCGACAATGATCGCCTGCTCGCCACCTTGAAAGGCCTGCGCGACCTCGGCAATACCGTGCTCGTCGTTGAACACGATGCCGACACGATCCGGCAGGCGGATTACATCGTGGACCTGGGCCCGGGCGCGGGCGTGCATGGCGGCGAACTGGTGGCGGCGGGACCGTTGCCGGACATTTTGCGGAGCAAAAATTCGCTCACGGCCAAATATCTCACCGGCGAACTGACGATTCCCGTTCCGAAACACCGGGTGAAACCGTCCGAGGAAAAGGGCTGGCTGGAGGTGGTCGGCGCGAAGGAAAACAATCTGCGGAACATTGACGCGCGGATTCCGCTGGGTACGTTCACGGCCATCACCGGCGTCAGCGGTTCCGGCAAAAGCACATTGGTGGACGACATTTTGCGCCGGGCACTGTTCCGCAAATTTTACGGTTCCAAGGAAACGCCCGGCGCGCACCGGGCCTTGCGCGGTTTTGAGAACCTGGACAAGGTGATTGTGATTGACCAGACGCCGATTGGCCGCACGCCCCGCTCCAACCCAGCCACCTACACCGGCATGTTCAACCAAATCCGGGATTTATTTGCCAAACTGCCGGCGGCCAAGGTGCGTGGCTACGCGCCGGGCCGGTTCAGCTTCAATGTCAAGGGCGGGCGCTGCGAGAAGTGCGAAGGCGACGGTGTACTGAAGATTGAGATGAATTTCCTGCCGCCGGTCTATGTGACCTGCGAGGCGTGCGGCGGCAAACGTTACAACCGCGAGACGCTGGAAATCACGTATAAAGGCAAAAACATTGCCGACGTGCTGGCGATGACGGTGGACGAGGCGGTGACATTTTTCCGCGCGGTGCCGTTGATTTACCAGCCGCTGCTGACGCTGGCGGAGGTCGGCTTGGGCTACATCGGGCTGGGGCAGGCGGCGACGACGTTGAGCGGCGGCGAGGCGCAACGCGTAAAACTGGCGGCCGAACTCAGCCGCAGGGCGACCGGCCGCACGCTGTACATTCTGGATGAACCGACCACGGGTTTGCATTTTCACGACGTGGCCAAGCTGCTGGAGGTGTTGTTCAAGCTCCGCGACGCGGGCAACACGCTGGTGGTGATTGAGCACAACCTGGACGTGATCAAGACGGCGGACTGGATTATTGACCTCGGTCCGGAAGGCGGCGCCGCCGGTGGAAAAATCGTGGCCGAAGGTCCGCCGGAGAAAATCACCGGTTGCGCCAGCAGCCACACCGGGAGTTATCTGAAGCAGGTGCTGGAGAAGAAACCGAATTCGCCGTCACTCGATCTGCGCCACGCCGATCTGGTTGTGCGGAAGTGATGCATTAGAAAGCAGCGAGGGCACCAACACTAACCTTTAATTTAAAATCCTGACTTTAACCGGGTTTGTAGTGGATGACGTCACATAAAATGGAAACCGGGAAGGAAATCAACCGCCCACATCTACCGAACAACCGGCAAGGCCTCAGAGACCGCCAACCCGCGCCGCGCCTGCCGGCGCGTTCAATCTTCGCAGCGGCTGCCAAGCTGTAAATGCGCTCAGAGTCATTGTCTGTTGGAAGCCGGACCGGACCAGATAATTCGCCAATGCCCCGGAACCGTCATACAAATCCGGCTTGGAGACCAGCACTAGGTCAGGCACGGGTAGGTTTTTGAGGAGCTTTTCACTCGGATTAACCACCACCAGCGCCGCGTTTGTAGTTTCCAGTGTTCGCGTCACTGGCAGATGATAAACCTCGGCACCTTCTAAATCTGCGCTCCACCAGACTGATTCTCCACGCGCCAGCGCCTTACGGCCCAGTGCTGCCGCGTCGCGATAATCATCCTTGGCATGGCGTTCACTAAAACGGAGGCTCAGACTTGAAAGCAGGCTTAACGTCAGGAAGGCCACACCGATTCCGCGCGCCGCCCGGTTGCGTTGATCCCATAACGCGGCAAGCCCCATTGCCAGCAGGAACAACACCGGGGGCAACACGGGCAGGCAATGCCTTCCCAACACCCGGAAGCCAACAGCCACGCCAATTGCAAGAATGAACATCGTCACCGACACGAATGCACTCGTCCAACAGATGAGCGTCCGCCGCGGTATGATCGCCGCGATCCGTCTCCAGCCCAAAACCAATACCGGCAGGAGCAGCGTGGCATAGATCCCCAGCCATGGCAACCAGGGCAGGAAAGAGTGCAGTCCGCCAGTTCGGATGATCAGGCGTCCCGGGCCCAGCCCGCTAAAGCCGAGCAGTTCATAGAAAATGAACAGAACGTTTTTGAATCCCGTGGCATGCTCCAGCGTAGCCGCGCGTCCGCCAGCCTTCAAGGTCCAGAGATAATACAAACCCACACCGAACAACAGTGTGAGGGTCAGCGCCCAATCCACCCAATATTTCTGCACCAGGCGTCGCAGATGATGCAAGGAAGTACTGAGCATGGCAGCCATCCAGTAAGCACCAAGCCACAACATGGCCAACATGCTGCTGGCGGCCAGAACCAGGGAACCGAGACACAGGGCCACGATCCAGTATCGCTCCCGGGGCGAAGCTTTTTGTTCCAAGCCAAGCCGGTAGAGAGAAAAGAAAACAACGGAACTCATGCCGATTTGCATCGCATAGGGGCGCGCTTCATTCAGATATTGCCAAATCAAAGGACTACTCAAAGCCACGAGGGCCAGGCATTTCTGCAATCGCGATGCGTTCAAGGCGCGGAACGTTGCAATCAGACCAAGCAGAAACCAGGGCGCATTGCCGGCGCGCAAAGCGTATTCATTCAGGCCCACCAGTTTTTCCCACGCCCATGCGAACACCATATAGCAAGGCATCTGCAGGTCGGACCCTTTGATCGCCATCATTTCCAGCCACCATTTTGCCAGTGTCGGCTGGCCCGCTTTCACTGCCGTAGAGGCCTCGTCAATCCAATAACTTTGATCGCTGATCGCCAGTCCGCAAACAATCAGTG
>DATJNM010000068.1:0-36002 GCA_035508155.1 Candidatus Sulfopaludibacter sp.
GTAAATCAACCACTGCTGAAAATCGCGCTGGATGTCCATCTGGCCTGGCACGTCATCGCCGTGCAGGAAGACGGAGCCAGTCCCAAACCGCCGCAGCGGTTCAAACCCGCCGACTTCCTCAAATGGGTCGAGCAAAAGCTCCACAAGAAATAAGTGCTATCTCATATCGTCTGCTAGTTTTCATAAGCGCAGTGACGCCTAACGATCCAAAGCTGAGCCACGCCGACGGGCAAGTGACTCCGCAAACCCGATAATCGTTGTATAACTCAAACCATCCATAAACTCAAGGGGCAGTCGGCGTTAGATGCCATGGTGGGTTGACGAGCGCTTGCAAAACGGGCACACGCTCTGGTGTATGAAAACAAACGCTCAACCCACGCATGACATTACCACCTCAACACAAATCACCGCCCAAGGCAACTCCCATTCGGTCCTCAAACTGGGTCTGGACATTGACCTCCAACAAATCACCGTTACCCTCCAACACGACCACCAGCACCTCAAACCCGCCCAGAGTTTCACCGTACCACGCCTGATCCCATGGGTGCAGGAGAAGGTCCGGGCTATACCGTCTGGACGGTCTATGAAAGCTGCGGTTTCGGTTACACTTTGCATTATCAATTGGTGGCCGCCGGCGCCCGCAGCATGGTCATCAGTCCTATCCGCTTGGACAAACAACATGAAACTGGCTTCAATTATCGAGCGGCTTAAGGCCCGGATGACTTGCGCCCGACACGGGGCAATCTATCTGCCAGGAAACGATAGGTCAGGCCCGCCGCCACCGAGCCGGCCAATAACACCAGAATCAGTATCAATCCCCGCCGAAACGCATGGTCCACCACGCGGTTCGCATCAGCGGCGGTCTGCTGCTGGAGTTGAGCCAGTTGGGGCACGCTTTGGTTTATCGTCGTGAGTAATTCGTTGAGGTTGTTTGCCGCGGCTCCAATTTGCGAAGCCGCCGTGCCGTAATCGAGTACATTGAACGGGTGGCTGTTCGTGGAACCGGACGCCGGGCCTGCGTTGGTCGGGGAAACGTAGCGGACAAATTCCGTGAGCGATTGGATGGCGTTGTTGATGGCCATAGCCGCATCACCACCCGCGTTGAGCGTCTGGCGCACGTCCGTATTCTGAGATTTCAAGCCGTCGAGCAATTGCTGGATGGCGGCTTGGCGCTGGTCGTTGGCCAGTTGCGGCAATTGTTCGGACGTTTTAGCAAATGTTTCGGCGGACGAAGCGAGCCGATTGGCATCGGCCAAAATTTGTTGTGATTCCGGCTGACCTGCGAGTTGGTAGGCCACCACCTCAACCTGCCAGCTCAAAAGCGTGGGCATCCGCTGGCTGTAATACATGGCGCGCTCGCCCAGTTCGCGGGTTTCTTCAATGGCCGCTGCGGTGGGATCCAGCCCGGCCAGCGGATCGAGATAAAGCAAACTGAAAATACTGGTGGGCGCGCTCGTTGCTTTCGTCGGGGTTCTGCCCAAGGCCGCAACAAATTCGCCAAAACGAATCGGTCCAATATACCGCTGGTGTGGGTGTTTGGCGCGCCACTCTTGAATCAATCCGCGCAGTTCCTGTTGTTGCGACGGCTTGAGTACGCCGCCCGCCAGGTTCCACGCATTCGTCTCCAGACTGCGTTGGGCCTCCAGCAACGGCTGGATGGCATCGCCGTAGGTCCCGACCCCGTATTCTTCCACCACCATCCTGGCCATGGTGACCAGCACCAGCATGTCCAGCACGTTGACCGCCGGGTTCTGCCCGGTGGCGTCGGTGTAAGCTGACGTGGCCTGTCCCAGTTTCCATCTCAACATCGCGAGGCGCGTTTCTGAATTGGTCGTGTTCGCGGTGACGTCGTCACACGCCTGGGCAACGGTGGCGACATAGGTGTCGGCAAAGCGCATGACCTGCGCCTGCAATACCATGAACGTGACCGGACCCGTTGCGCGGTTGGTCAGTTGCAGAGATTCAACCCGGGCTTTGGGCTGTGAACCGGCAATGTGCAAAAATGAGCAACCCGCCGAGGCCAGCAACAGCGCCGCCAAGCAGGCCACACCAAACCAGGAGCGAAACCGATTCACATTTTCCTCTGTTTCCCGACTGGACGTCGGGCCTTCATTTTCTCGCCATGCCACAATCCAGGACCCGCAATGTTTTACATGTTGGTGCTTGGCGAGTTGCTGGCTTTCTCTTCGTTGAGGCGTTCGGCCATGCGGTTCGCCCACCAGTCAAAGCTCGCCATTACGTCGCCGAAAGTTCCATTGAATTTGCTGCGCCAGGCCTTGGTGCCGGCGCGGCGGTCAACGGCTGCGGCGAGGCGTTCGTTGGTCTGTCCGTCGAGGATCTCACCTTCGACAGTGACGGAGCCGACGCCGGTGCCGGTGCCCCAAATCGCCCGTTTGCCGTAGCTCAACACGAGGGCGGCGGGATAAACGCTGGAGACCAGATTGATGACCGGCTTGGATTTTCTGGCCTCGGTGATGGCTGCCCGGACCACCATGACATCCGGCCCGGGTTCATTCACCATCGTGTAATCCTTGCTCAAACGGTCGTACAAGGCGGTCTCCAGGCCACTGACCAGCATCTGCTGTTTTGCAGGCGAGAGTTTGCCGAGCGGCGAATTGGGATCATCCGATTTCCAGAGCTGGACCGGTTCAATCATGACTTTGGTGTACTTGCTCCAATTGGCCGAAGGATTCCAGTAGGAATAGACGGCGCGGTTCTTGACTCCCTTTTGGAGCTGGGAATAGTCGCCGAGGAATCCCGACGGTTCGACGCCACTGCTGACCTGGTGCGTGGTGGCGCAGCCGGTTAAACCCAGCAGCAGACCGCCGATCACGACCCCGGCCAAGGGTACGAGGAGGCGGCTGCCGCCGGGTGGTTTGATTGTGATTAATGTTTTCACTTGTTTTCCTTTCGTTTTGATTTTGTTGGTTATTCACTTTGTCATCTTCAAATTCCCGGTGGCTGTGTTCTCCCGCCTGATGCGGCAGCACAACCGCAGCGAACTGAAAATTTGTTCGTGGATTTTAATTTCATGGCCTGGTTGCTTCGATCAGAAGGCCAGTGTGAGCTTGACCCAGAAATAGTCGCCTTTGGTGGTGTTATCGCTATGCAACTGCGGCAACCACGACCCATCCACGATAAGGGTGGATTTGCCGATAGGATGCACGTAAGAGATCGTTGGGCCAACGCCATAGGATTCAGCTTCAAAACTGCCGAGGTTGGCTCCGGAGCCGCTATCACCCGTGAACTGTTTCAGATAAAAGGCCGAGGCGCCCGCGCCCAGAATCCCGCCGAACGCCGGCAAGTGCTGCGCCAGGGTGGCGTCCACGTGATAAATGTCGCCGGATTGATAGCTCGCGTCGGTGTTCTCCGTGTTGAAATCTACCGCATTATACAGGGTAAATTCCGTGCCGAACTTCGAGCTTAACCAACTGAAGGCCAGCATCGGCTCAAACGTCCAGTAACCCAATCCCTGATTGGCCAATTGGCCGGTGGCGTAGTCACCGCTGGGCGCCCAGACGTTGAACATGCCGCCTATTTTGAAATCACCATTGGTCCAGTCGGCCATGATGGGCATTAATTGGATGTCCCCCAGGCCGCTGACGGATTGTTCCTTATTTCCCGAAATCTGAATATTGTTTCGGTTATAGGTCGCGTTGGCTTTGACATCCACCCAGACAAACGGAACAGCGATTCCGGATGAGAAGGTGATGTTTTGAAAGCTGAAGGGGTAGGCATATATCCCGACCGGAACCTCCGCCTGCAAATTGGCGGTCACACCCGCGGCAAGAACGCCACCGAAGGGCAGTTCCTGGGTCCCGCTGAAGGTGCCGTTGTCATAATCCAGAAAATAATTGGCAAGATAGAGGCCTGGTTGGGTGGGCGGCATGCTGCCGAAGTCCGTGTATTGGCCCGAGATGTAATGCCCGGAGCCGGATTGCACCGCACGAGCGTCAAAGACCAGCAACACCGCGCAAGCCGCGACAGTGAGAGGGATGATTCGTTTCATGGTTTTTATCGTCTAATGGTTGTGGATTGTTTGTGATGGTTCTTTATTGTCTGCTCGAATCCATTTTCCGGTTGTCCTGGCGGTTGTCCGCTTGAGCCGGAATTCTCAGATCAGAAATGGCCGATGCGCTCAGATTTTTGGATCGGGTTGGTCATTTGTGTTGATGCCACCACCAAGCGGCTGCGAACAGCCCGATGGCGATGAGAAAGAGCAGCAGCCGGTTGGCGAACTTTCCCGTTCTGAACACCAGCACGAGCAAAACAATTCCGACCAGTCCCGCTCCGCCTGCCGGCAGATCATGAGCGTTGAGGCTGCCGAAAAAATGTTTAATGTTATCGAGGTTCATGGTTTGTTCATCGAAGACCAGTCACATCCGGCTCCGGGGTTGAACGGGTTGTTTCCGCAAATCCGCAACGAGGCGATCCACTTCAGGAATGGCGTGCGCGAAGTATTGCTTGAAACCGCGGCAAAGATAGTTGAGTCCCGGCTCGCCGTCCGGCGTGCGAATGATTCGGTTCTTTGGACATTCCCCCCAGCAGTCCGAGAGATAGGGACATTGCCGGCAATACTGCGGCAAGGTTTCGTTCTTGGCGTAGCCGAATTTCACCTGCGTCCGGGAGAACACCTGGGAGTCGAGCGCCTGGTCCTTGATGTTGCCAAGTTGATATTCCGGATAGACATAGTGGTCGCAGGAATAGACGCTGCCATCATGTTCCACGGCCACGCCCTTGCCGCAGAATTCGCTGTAAATGCAAATCTGCGAGCCTAATCCCATGTGCTGCGAAACCAGCGTCTCGAAATGGTTGACCAGCACCTTGCCTACATCCTTGCTCCGCCACTCATCGAAGGTCTTGCACAGGAAATAACCCCAGTCGTCCGGATCCACCGACCAGTCGGTCACGATGGAATTCGGATGGCCGGGCCGGGCTTCGGGATCGCCGTCCTTGGGCAGCGCGTCATTGTTCCACTTGTGCGGTGCGGTTTTCTCGAAGCCCTTGTATTCCACAATGGGGATGAACTGGATGTAGGTGGAATCCAGTTCGCGCCGGAGAAAACGGTAAACATCCAGCGGCCGCCGGGCGTTGAACCGGTTGACGCACGTTAATGTGTTGAAGGGAACTCCAAACTTTCTGAGCAGCTTTGCCGTATTGAATACTTTGTCGAACGTAGGCTTTCGACCCTTGGTGACACGGTAACGGTCGTGAATCTCCCGCGGGCCGTCTATGCTCAAGCCGACAAGGAACCGGTTGGCCTTCAGAAATTCGCACCATTGCTCATTGATCAGCGTTCCGTTCGTCTGTAAATCATTTTGAATGATCTGGCCGGGCTTGGCATGTTTCTTTTCGAGCGCAACGACCTTGCGGAAGAAATCCAGCCCCATCAACGTCGGCTCGCCACCCTGCCAGGAAAACACCACTTCATTTCCCGTCACCCCCGCGATGTATTGCTGAATGAACCGCTCCAACACTTCGTCGGACATGCGGCCGGCGCCGGGGCCGTTGGGCAGGGTTTCCTTGCTCAGGTAAAAACAGTAATCGCAATCGAGGTTGCAAGTCGAACTGCCAGGCTTGACCATGACGTGGAATCGCTTCCGCGCTTGATCCGTGATCAGCGAGGGCGCGTCGTATTTATCCACCGACCGGGGCAGGCCGCCGGGTTCGACCAGCTTGAAGCCGGTCGAAAACGGGGAGGAATTGGCACTAACGGGTTTCATCGTGACGACATCTCTTTTCCCGTTGTCGCAGTTCCGGCATCCTTGACGCAGCGGAAGCCGACGTGGTTGCTGCCGGTATTAACGTCCCCTTTGCCGCGCGTGCCCATCATGTAGCGGGTGCAATACTGGTCCGTGCAAAGGAATGAGCCGCCGCGCTGCACCCGTTCGAGCTGGTCATCGCTGCCGGGATCGTAGCTGGAGTCCGGGCCTTGCGGATTGTGCGCCACCACGATGCCCGCCAGCTTGAGCCGCGTGTAGTAGTCGGGCCGATACCAGTCGCTGCACCATTGCCAGACGTTGCCGGCCATGTCGTAAAGGCCGTAGCCGTTTGGGGGAAATTGTCCGACCGGCGCGATGCCTGCGTAACCATCCTCGCCCGTGTCATGGTAGGGGAACCGGCCCGTGTAAATGTTCGCCATCCATTTGCCGCCGGGTCTGAATTCATTGCCCCACGCATACGTTTTGCCGGTCAACCCGCCACGCGCGGCAAATTCCCATTCCGCTTCAGTGGGTAGCCGCTTACCCGCCCATTTCGCGTATGCAACCGCGTCTTCGTAGGCAATCTGGACCACGGGATAATTCTCCTTGCCCTTGATGTCGCTGTCCGGCCCGGCGGGATGCCGCCAGTTTGCGCCATACACATAACGCCACCACTGATAGTAATCGTCCAGCGGCACGGCGTTCGTCGTGGGCGTGAAGACCATGGAACCAGCGACGAGATTTTCCGGCGGCGCGGCGGGAAATTCCTCCTTTGTCGGCGTGCGTTCGGCGATGGTCACGTAACCAGTGGCCTTGACAAATTGCTCAAACTTCGCGTTGGTCACGTCGTTCGTGTCCATCCAGAAACCGTCCACATAGACGCGGTGGATGGGTTGCGCGTCGTTCACCGCGTTCATGGTTGCCATGGTGCAGACGCCTTCGGACGGCACCTGACAGCCCATGGAAAATTCACCGCCGGGAATCCACACCATGCCCGCCGGCGCCGTGCCGGGCGGCGGCGTCCGGTTCGAAACCGTCGGCGCGAAGGCGGATGGCGACGCACCAGCCACGGCGACCGCATCCGATGCCGCCGGCTGTGCCTCTATGATTTGCCATCCTGTCACCGCCATCAACGCGATGGCCATGATTGTCATGGTGGTGCTGCCCGGCATCGCCTGTTTCTTGCCGGCCTTGGGTTGAGTCAAGCTTGCGGCCAATTTTGATTTTACTGGAACGGTCGGCGGGGATGCAGGTTTTGATGCAGCCTGCAAATTCTTGAGCTTGCGTATCGGAACCTTTTTTGCCCTGGTGATATATTCTGTTTCCATCTCGGATGGTTCCGATTCGGCGGCGGAAAGCCAGAGGATGGCCTTTTCGAAATTGTCGAACGCCTGAACCCTCCAACCACGCATTTTCGCGAAAAAAGCGAACATCCGGGCGCGCTGATGCGGGTCAACACGATAAAGCACGGCCAGCCGCTGTCTCCGCGTGAACCCCATTTCGTGAAAAGTGTTCAACAGCACCGACAGATCTTTCGGCGAGAACACCGGCTTTGGCCCGTATTGTACTCCCCGTAAATCCACCAAGGCCTGGTTGATTCCCCGCTTGCAGCACGCGCGGGCCAAGTCCGCCAGGGCCGCCTTGCTCGCCTTCAGGTCATACTTGCCGTGCGCCCCCAAGCGGATGAATTCCCGGGCGCGGATGATTTGCAGTTCAATCGGCATCGTTCGGGTTAATTATTTTTACCTGCGTTTCGTCAGTCTTCCGCTGATTCCGTTTTTCGTTGGAGCCAACAGGTGAACATCATCATGCCATAATCAGACAGACTGGCTATTGCCCTTTGGTCCAATACGAAGCAATTGAGCCAAAAACAGGGCTTCCGGAGTGAATTAACCGCAAATTCGGCATTAACAATCCAAAGCACGCCTGCAATCCGGACTCTCACTTTTCACCCGCCCTTTACAATTTGCCGCAAAAACCGAATTAAACTACATTCAGACATGAGCATAAAATTTCTGTTGCCTTTGGCTGGGTTATTGTTGACCGGGTGTGCCACGGAAACTTACACCGTCACCGCGCCACCGCCAGGACCCTCGGTGGCGGAAATCCAGTCCATGGCGCAGGCCCACGTCAGCGATGCGGTCATTGTGAACCAGATTCAAAATTCCAGCGCGCGCTATGTGTTGACGGCCAGCCAAATTATCGCTCTAAAAAACGCCGGTGTCAGCGACACGGTCCTCAATGCCATGATCAACACCGCCAGCAAACCGCCGGTTCAAACCGTGACCACGGTAAATCAAGGCACCTACGTCTATCCAAGTGTGTATGTTGCTCCCTGGCCCTGGTTTTGGTGGGGTTGGGGTCCCTATTACTACGGCGGCTACTATTACCGCGGGGGCTATTATTATCGTGGCGGCTATTATTACCGAGGCGGTGGGTACCATCATTAGCGTTGAATCGGGGGCGGCAGCATCTGGAGAACAGCCAGAAAAGGGATGATCCGCGCGGCATAGAGCCGGTGCGCTTACTTCGCCGGTGGGGCGTCATCCAGATTTTTCAGGAGGATGCGGCGCACTTCCTCAATCGTCAGCGGATTACCCTGGCATGAATGGCTGCTGCGCACGATGAATTCCGACTCTGCATAGTCCACGTGGGCGCTGGTATATCTCACAACGCCATCGGCGCCATTGGGCGGCTGGTCATTGCCCTTGATGGCAATGATGGAATTGCACTTGATGCCGGGCGCGACCGGAATGTCCGCCAGCGTGAGCAGGAAGGGATTGTCAGTGGCCATGCCATTAAGGCTGGACGGCACACCGTTGCGCACTGACGCCGGCAGTTGGATCGTATTTTTTAGTTTCAGCAGACTGGTGGAAGCGTCCACCACGTCGCCGGGAAGCTTCATGAAGCGGTTCAACAGTTTCTGAACAAACTCGGAGTCCCGGTAACTGCCCCGGTGCGGCGTGGCGATGAAAATCACCCGCGAGACGCACGGCAGTGGTTTGAAGAAAAAATTATCCCGCAGCACCTCGCGCGTTTTGTCGTCAATTTTCAAATCGTCAATGTTGGTCTTGGAAATGAGCCGCCAGATTTTGTCGCCGGTATCGGTGGCCGTGAGCTTCGCCAGCAGACCGCCCTGGCTGTGGCCGATGATGACCATGTGCCGCAATGCCATGTCCTTGCCGTCCGGGTCGAGCGTCTTGATCTCATTCATCAAATCGTAGCGCAGGATTCCCGCCGTATAAGTGATGGGATTTCCGCTGGCGTAATTGAACATCCAAAACTGGTAACGCTCGCGGATGACCGGATCGGCGTTCAGCGTGTTCCACATTTCAGCCCACCAGACCGGGCTGCTGGCCGTGCCATGCACGAACACCACCGGAATCTGGTCCGGCGCGTATGGCTCCATGCGGCGGATGCCGGTCTTGCTTTGGAGGTCCGCTGAAAAGAACTGGGCCAGCCCCAGTTTCCAGACGGCACTATCGTTCAACCCCTGGGCGATTGGTGCCGTAGTATCCGTTTGGAGCGGCACGGATTTGCCGTTCACCTCCACCTGCGTGGCATTGAATGCGGCATAGAGTTCGAGCGTAGCGGTCAGCTTTCCGGCGCTCCAATCACGCACGTCACCGGACACGCGAAGGAAAACCGTGGCGGGCGCGTGCAATTGTTCCTGAAACTTCCCGACATTTTTGGTGACGACAATCAACGGCGCACCCAAGCCTGAATCGCGGTTGCGCGTGGACAGACCGCGCACAATGAATTCGTCAGCGGAATAAAACTCACTGACCAGGTCCAAGCTCCACGGAAATCCCGGCTGCGTAAATTGCACCGCCACCGCGCCGGGCGGCGTCACGCGCAGGCCGCTGTCCAGTTCGACCTGAGCGTTGGTGCCAGCGATCAAACCCAAGGCAAGCCCGCGATTGTATAGATCGCCCGCCACTCGGAAGCGGCGGTCGAACGGGTCCGGCGGCGCTTCGCGCCCTTCACCAAACAGATAAAGATAGGCGTAAATGGCCGAGGTAAAATAACCGTTGCGTGCGTACTGCGACACGCCCGGTTTGGCGCTCCGGCTCTGGCGGTCGGCGTTCTGAAAGCTCAATTCACTCAAGGCGTAGAGCAAGTCCCGCCGGTCATCGTTGCAGGCGATGCTTTGAAGTTTTCTCAGCGTGGCGTCGGGATTTTTTCCAAACGCCGCTTCAAGGCCATAGCGGTTCAGCACACGCATCGTGTCCGCGCTGCAACGGCTGCTGTTGAGCGCATTCTGGTGGAGATGCTGATAGGCCGTGCGCTGCGACACCTTGTCCGCGCCGATGGGCGTCGTGCAGCCCGCCAACGCCAGCAATATCAACGCCAGACAACCATTCAGCAGGAAACTTTTAAAAAACTCCCGCACCATCGTAGCAGCGCGTCGGGAGACCGCGGCATGATTTAAGAAATTAGATTGTCTGGCCTTCTGCCGAAAGCCGCTACACACGTTCAGAAAATACATTTTCATGGTCGTTCTCCTAATGAACCTCCGCCGGTTCTTCGCTGAAGCCGGGCAAACCCATGCGGATCTGCTGCGAGAAATCAGCCGCCTGGTCCGCCGCTTTGGCCCGGGCATTGATGTTGGATAATTTTTTCAGTTCCGCAAACTGCAAATTGGTGACAAGCAGTCCGCGTTTGTAGAGCAGTTCGTCGAGATGGCCGTTGAGCAGCATCCGCCAGTCCCAAGGCGCGCGGTCGGCGACATCGCGCTGGGTGCGGATGGCCGTCGTGCAATTGTCGGTGAGCGCGTTATACCACTCCGGGTGTTTCCGGAGTTCATTGGCCCGGCGAAGATAATCCAGAAAAAATTTCCGGCCTTGCTCCGGCGTTCCCTGCAAACGATAGAGATAAACTTCTTCGCCGCGCCGGTAGTTTGTCCGCAACCGCACCAGGTCGCGTTCATCGGCGATGACGTAGGTCAGTTCAAACTGGCGGAAGAAACCTTTTAACGCCGAGTATTCCTCGCCCTTCTCCTTGCGTGTCTCGATGGAGAAACAGACATAGTCCCCATTCGTGAAACCGAAACTGACCATCGTATGCGCGATGTTCGGCGAACCCCAGGTGACCAGATACAAATCCACCGTCCGCAGTTGGTCGAGGTCGAAGGTCTTGTCATAATAATGCACGTCGTAGTCCGTCTCCGTGCGATAGTCGCAGTTGCGGATGTTATGGATGGTGGCCTGATTGCCATTGATGTCGGCATAAGGCAAAACCGCCACGTCCGGCTGCCAGTCGCGGTTGTTCGACGGTGGCATTGAAAACCACCAGGTCAGCACAACCACGAAACCTGCTCCGGTGATCACCGCCTTCCACGGACGACGAACCCCTATCCACACCGCCAGTATTCCCAGTCCGTAAACCGCCGCGAGCGCAGGGCGCAGCCACGGGATTCTCACGTCAAAGTAAAGTGCCGCCACCGACCAGAGCGTCACCAGCCAGAGGGCGCTCCAAATTAAAGCAACTGCGATATAGCGCAGGAATTTTTGCATGACATTCACGCCGTTGACCACCACACGGTGCCCGCTGTGCCTCCGACGTATTTTCCGTTGAGAATGGTGCCGTTCTTGAGTTCAAGGATGTCAGCGTGCGCTGACAAACATAAACTCAGACCGGTCACCGCCGCAATTGACAGTATTGAGATTTTCATGGGTCGGTTAAATTTCCAGATTGAACTTTCATGGTTCCGTTGGCGGTTTTTTTTGGAATTCTTCAGTCACAGCCGGTGTTGCTCCTGCTTGGCTGGAAACAGACAGCCGTCCGCCCAGTAGTGCGTTTGAACCCAGCCCATAGCGCTTCAGACATTTTAGAACGGACTTGGGCGGCAGTTCCACAATCCTGATCCGGTCTTCGGTCAGGTAATAAAGCGAGCCGGACTGCGGATGGGGCACATCGGGCACAAAAACCGCATGGTGGCCGCCTTCGACGCGCTCCACAAGAAGGGCCATTTGCCAGGCGTCTCCGATGCGCGCGAGTACAATGGGATGCGCCGGTTGGTTTTCAACCGCGAGCAGGTCCCCACTAATGCCCTTGATAAACTCATAACCGGGCACATTCGAGAGCACGGCCGTCTCCAGCCAGGTGATGGCCTTTTGGGCAATGACTGTCCGGGCCAAGAAGCCGGCCAGAAAGCAAAACAAGATGAGCAACATGATGGCCAGCAACTCCGGCGTGTGGAGGCCAATGACTGATCCCACAGGCAGATGGGCGGCGAGCGGAGTGACGAGCTTGCGCGCAATCGCAAGCGCCTTGCCGACGATGACGACCGCCACGATGACTGGCAGGAGAAAAAGGATTCCACCCGCCAGAGTCGTCCGCACCAATTTGAGAATTCTATTCATGCTAAAAATCCAAAATCATAATTCAACGATTCATTGCGCCGGAATGGTGATCAAGGGCAATTGCTCGTTGCCGTCGCCGTCGGATATCGTGGACAAAAACATGATGGCCGTGAACGCCCGCTTCGAGCGCCAGTCGCGGTGGTTGGAGGGTTGCAACGAAAACCACCAGGTCAACACCAACACAAAACCGCCGGCGTTATGAACCGCCTTCCACGGACGACGAACCTCTATCCACACCGCCAGCATTCCCAGTCCGTAAACCGCCGCGAGCATAAGCCGCAACCACGGGATTCCCGCGTCGAAGTAAAGCGCCGCCGCCCAGAGCGTCACCAATCCGAGTACGCTCCAAATTGAAGCGACGGCGATAAAGCGCGGATTTTTTTTGATTTTGGTCACTGGCGTTTCAAGCCGTTTCACTGACTGCGCCCGCCGTGTTGGCCAACGCCGGTGAGACGTAGTGTTAGTTGAATTGTCAAGATCATGGATTTGTGGAGTTTTATGGCGCGGCCCGCCAGCCGACGACCCGTCCGTCTGGCAAACGCACGGCACCGGTTTGAATCATCTCAGCGCGATTCGGCCACGAGCCTCCGCCTTCAAGATGCACCACGGTGACCTGGTTCCCCTTGATAACCACAGGCACCTTGACAAGTCCATAGCCGTTGGCCTGGGCTTCGACCTGATAGTCGCCGGTCGGCAACGCCACGTTTACCGGTCCGCCCAAACTGTGACCGGTGTCATTGCGGACCTTTCGCAGCAAACTCCCGTCCTTCGAGAAGATTTTATAGTCCGTGTAAGTGGTGCGGTGTTCAAAGCCGCTATAATTGGCGTGAGGGTCGTAAGCCGAGTAAACCACGAGGTTCCCACGGTCGCCGACAGCACCGGAACTCGGAGGCGGACCAACGGGATCAAGAACAAGATTGTCCCTTTCGGACAGGCAGCCGGCTGCCAGCAACCAGCCGAGCGCGAACGACGCAGTCAGCAGTTTCATGATGTGCTCTTTTTGTCTTGTTTTCATAGTGTTCCGTCTTGGGCGTGATCTGCTGATATGATGATGGAATAGATTTAGAACCTCACCCCCAGACCCACGGTCAGATAGGTATCGCTCTTTTGAGGTATTGTGCCGTCCGATTTTTGTTGAGGATTCTGGAGGTAATCCCAAATGAACGACACGTCCAGATTGATATGCCGTTTGACCTCGAACTCCAGGGTGGTCACCGAGTGGTGCGTGTATTCTCCCGCCTCCTCCGAGGTAAAAGTGCTCTGCCAGGACTGGATGAAGGTGAGACGCTCGGTGAGGTCCATCTTGAAGTTCGAGCTTATCACCCCTGCCGGCGTGCTCGCCGTGCCAGCCCGGCCCGGTTCAACGGTGTCAAATTTCGTATATTGGTAGCCGGGGCCGGCTGACAAAGACCACTCCAGCCCGGTGCGATCGAAGATGTAGTAGCCGGCGCCGACAACGCCCGTGAGGCGATATGAAATGTTGGCCAGCGGATCGTGATAGCACTCCAATCCGGCGGGCCGCACGAACCAGTCACGGTTGAGCCGGATGTCGTAGGTCAGGTTGCCGCGGTCGTTGTTGGCGTTCTGGACACCGTTGACCTCGCTGTAATTGCCCAGATAATCCAACCGCAGTGTGGTGGCGGGGGTTCGCCGGGCCAGTTCCGCGCTACTGGTCAATGAAGCCTGGTGAGTATTACCAGACTGCAAGCTGACGCCAACGGTGGCCTCGCCCGACCAATTGCGGATGCCGGTCCGGCCTCCGCTGGGGGTTATGCCGATCAACTTATCCAGCGGCAGACTAAACGGCTCCGGTCCGCTGACCGTCACGACCTTGTTGCTGATCACAACGGCACCGTAAGCCGGCTCCCGCTTTTCGAACTGGGTGAACACGCCGTGCGCCGTATAGACGCTCCGGACATCCCTCAATCTCAATGTCTGCTGATCCAGTTCGTCGCTGTCAAACTCGACCTTCTTGTTTTGAATATACTTGAGCTGGCCGCGCAACCATTCGCCGGAATTGAGCTGAACCCAATCGGAACCGTCATGGCCGATGCCGGGCGGCTGCCACAAAAGATTGTTGGTGGACGTTTGCCCGGCGGCAGCGTTGGTGGCAATGACTGGAGACATCGTTCCGTTATTGACTTCAGTCGGCGGCGTTCGCTGGAGTGCGTGAATTTTCACGCGGGGAAATGTCAACGATCCACCGAGCTCCGAGCGAAACACCACGTTGGTGGAGGTTTCCTCGATCACAGTGCCGACGAACCGCTCGCCGTTGGTGCCAATCAACACGTCGGCCCGGGCCGGCGGCGACAGCAGAGCGGTCAAGGCCAAAGGCAAGGTCAGCGCCAGCCGACGAATCACGTGCGCCGGCCGGCGGTTCTTGTGTTCGCAGGACGGGTTGGCCTTCATCGGGTTTACTGGGCGGGAATGGTGATCAAGGGCAATTGCTCGTTGCCGCCGCTGTCGGACATCGTGAACAAAAACATGATGGCCGTGAACGCCCGCTTCGAGCGCCAGTCGCGATCGTCAATCCAGAACCAGTGATCGCGGTAATGCACGGCGGCAAAGGCGTCCGCCGCCCCTGGTTTTTCCCCGCTGCACTTGATCTTGACGGGGTCGCTTCTGCCGGTGGCCTTGGTGGACGACAACGACGGCAGCGCACGACCTTCTTTCAAGTCCTGCTCCGGCACGTCCACGTAGGAGGCGAAGGCGCTCATGATCTGCAACATCGAGCGGCTGCCCACCGTCAGTTCATTCGTCGCTCCCAGCACGGGCGAATAGACCAGGTTGAACTTTTGCTGGCCCTCCGGTATTTTGAGCAGCCGCCGGATTTCAGCGATCTTGTCCACAATTTCCGGCGGTAGATTCTCGCGCCGGAAAAACACCACGGCGTTCGCGCTCTTGGCCTGGTCCACTTCCACGCGCATCCCGAGCGCCCCCGCCGCCTGCACCTCGCGTATCAATTGCAGCACCCGGACGAACTCGGGGTCCGCCTCCCGCACGCCGCCGGCCCCGGTCGAACGATTGCGCACGCCGTTCAAGGAATCCACGGTCAAGGCCAGCACAAAGTCCGCCGCGTAACCGGACTGGAGCATGAAGAAAATATTCTTGGGATCAATCGGCGTGATCAATCCACGCAGAAACTTCTCCCCGGTCAACGGCGCGTAGGTGATGGTGGGACGGTCGGTGTAAAGGGTCTGCCCGCCTGCCGTCAGGAAATTGCCTTGGATCGCCTTTTCGGTAGAGAGGGTGCCGCCGGCGCTGATGCCCGTTTGCAGGGAATAACCCGCCACGACGGACGACACGTCCACGAACACAGGCAGGTCGAGGTAACGCAGCTTGACGATGTTTAGCAGCGTCTGCTGCTTCCACGAATCGGCGATGGCCGTGCTGTAATCGAAGCGGTCCGTGGCCACGGTATTTGGGCCGATGGACCGACAACCGGTCAAAGCCAGCGCCAGCGCGCCAGCGACCGCGCTGGCCATGAGATTGTGTGTGCGTGGGATTTTCAAGGTGGATTTGTTCGCAGGTTCAACCGTTATTTTTTCGGGAACAGCAACGTGACGGCGAAACGTAGTCCCCAATCCGGCCCGCCAGTGGGACCGTCCACATAGTAGCGATAGCCCAATTGCACGCTGAGAAATTGACCCCGGATTTTCAGCATCTGGGTGATCGAGAAATTCATCGGGACCGACCATTGGTTGCCCTGCCAGTCGCGGGTGGCTTCGGTGTTCACGCCAAACGTTGTGTAAGTCTTGGTGCTGTAAGCGACGAACGGCTGCAAGTAGGAGGCGTTGACGTTTTGATTGCCCCAGCCGGCGAAGGACCAGATTTGATTGGCCAGAATGCCGTAAGTCCAGCCGTCTCTTTGCTGTAACACAACGGCCGTCGGACCCGCGCCCCACTTTCCGGCGCCCAGCACGCTGTCGGAGGCGCTGGGGAAAAGGAACACCGGCCCGGCGCCCATGATCCAGCCGCCGACCGGATTCTTGGGTGACAGGAAGAAATTCTGCGAGATGTCGCCCAAGCCGGAATGATCGCCATCGCCCGTGAACCGAGATTCCTGATAGATGACCGGCATGATCGTGCGGGAAATCAGGTTCCAATCGTTGTTCAAGGTGATGGGAATGACCGGCTGGATGTTGGCCGTGTATTTCATGGCGTCCGCCGGGCCGATGCCGAAGTCCCAGTTGTTCTGGATGGGTACGCTGATGAGGCTGGCAACGGGATTGAGCGTTTCCTTGACCAGTTCAGCTTCCTTCGCCGCTTCGGTTTCCTGCGTCCTTTCGTTGTCCGCGTTTCCGCCTCTTCCTGCCGTTCCGTCGTCGGCTGAAGCGAGGGAAAGGGAATAATTGAAATGCGATTGACCAGATGGCAGCGTATTCGCGCTGTTCTGCGCCAGGGTGTTCATCGCGGTGAGTGAGCCCGCCAGAACGGCGGCCAAGAGGTTTTTGGCGCGCATGATTTTCATGACTGGAGTAGTTGAACCGGAACAAACCGGAACCCTTTCTCGATTCTCTTGTTTGCTCAGGTGGTTTTCATAGGTGGATATTTTGGTGATCTGCCGGCTTTTCGTCCGAGCGCTTCGCTAAGGCATCTGCCCATCGCCCGCTGCCGCCGACTGAATTTTATCGAGGAACTGCTTGATGTCGGTGGAACCGTTCGGCTGGCTGGGCGGAAACGCTATGAAGGTCTGGAGAAACTGTCCGACGATGGCCTGCGCTGGAACCAGCGTCCAGAGCTTGTCGGCCCACCAGCGCGTGTACATTTCCGATTCGTAGGGGAATCGCTCGAACGGGTCCTCCCGCAAGTTGACCACAATTGGTACGTTCTGCGACACACGATGGCCAGTGAACAAATTGCCCTCAATCTGGGCGAAGGAAATCTTCCAGTCGTTGTACCGCATGGCGTTGAGGTCGCCATTATCGGTGAAGTAGAAGAATTCGTGCCGCGGCCCGTTGGTGGTATCGCCCTTGAAGAAAGGCAGGAAATCGTAGCCGTCAAGATAGACCTTGAAGGTCTGGTCGCCCACCGTCAGGCCCGTGAGCAATTCCTGTTTTACGTTCGGATCGCCGGCAGCATCGAGAAATGTGGGTAACCAATCCTCGTTCGCCATCATGTCGTTGATGATGGTGCCGGGCTTGATGACGCCGGGCCACTTCACCAACATGGGCACGCGGAAGCCGCCCTCATCGGTGGTGCCCTTCTCGCCCCTGAACGGCGTGTTGCCGCCATCCGGCCAGGAAAAGGTCTCCGCTCCATTGTCGGCGGTGAAGATGACGATGGTGTTGCTGGCCACACCGAGTTTGTCCAGTTCCTGGAGCAATTGGCCGACTTCCCAGTCCAATTCCATCATCCCATCGGCGAACAGGCCATAGCCGCTCTGGTTCCGCCATTTGGGAGACAGGTGTGTCCAGACATGCATCCGGTTGGGGCAATACCAAAGGAAGAAGGGCTTGTCCGCTTTCACCGAACGCTGCATGAAGTCTTTGGAGAGGCTGACGAGTTTTTCATCAAAATTCTCCATGTTGTATTTGGCTTTCGGGTCCATGCCCGGCCCTGGCGGCAGCGGGCCTTCGTCCGTGATGGTCTGTTTGCCAACCCGGCCCCAGCGCGGCTCCACCGTTGGGTCGTCCACGTCGCTCGCCTTGCAAAACAAGACGTCGCGCGGGCCGAAACGCGCGAAGAACGCGGGATTTTTTGGATAATCCGGCTCGTAAGGCTCATCATAGGCGTTGGCGTGGTAGAGAATACCGAAGAACTCGTCGAAGCCGTGAACAGTCGGCAGAAATTTATTGAGGTCGCCCAGATGGTTCTTGCCGATCTGCGCCGTTGCGTAACCGTAAGGCTTGAGGAGTTGGGCAATCGTCGGGTCTTTGTCCTGAAGACCCTGATTGGCTCCCGGCAAACCGACTTTCAACAACCCCGTGCGGAACGGACATTGGCCAGTAATGAACGCGGAACGTCCGGCGGTGCAGGACTGCTGCGCGTAATAGTCCGTGAACAGCGCGCCCTGACTGGCGATGCTGTCAATGTTCGGCGTGCGCCCGCCCATCATGCCTCGGTTGTAGGCGCCGACATTCCAGACGCCTACGTCATCGCTAATGATGACCATGATGTTGGGTTCCTTGATTTGGCCTCCTTCATTGGCCGTTTGGGCCAGAGCGCAGCCGGGTGTGGCACTGGTGGCGAGTGCGACACTCCCCAAAAGGCCCAGTGTATGCAACAGCCGTGCAGGACGGCTGAAATCCTCGAAGTATTCCCACGTCGAGAGCTTAGGTTTCGTTTTCATTTTCGTCTTTTCTTTCGATTTTTTGCTTTTGGTTCGATAACGAATTTAAGGGCCGGTTGCGCGTCGTTTTAATTGATCCAGCCCTGTTCTCGGAATCGCTGCTTGAGCACTTTGGCGATTTGCTTGACGGTCGCCTCGGCTCGGCCCTCCACCTTGCTGTTGCCGCTGGCTTCCCCATAGACTTTCACCGCGCTGCTGATGATAAGTCCCGCCGGATTGGCGGTGGCGGCGAAAGTGGCGGCTCCCACCGCCGCTCCCGGAGTTTTGTTGCCACCCGCCTGGACGGCACCGGACCCGAGTTTGCGCAGCCCCCACGCCGTCATCTGGTAGCCTTCCACCGCCGTCTTCAGCTCGGAGGCCCCGGCGCCAAATCCGATGACGACGCGTTTCGCGGTGCTGCCCTGCTTGATGGAGATGAGATAGCCCCGGAGCACAATGTCGTTGAGCCGCGGTTTTATTCCCGCGTAAGCGCGCGATGCTGGCATTCCCATGGCTTGGATCCGGCCTACCAAATCCGCTGCGATTTTAGCGCCCAACTTCCGTCCTTCCGCAATCTGTTCGGGCGTTTGGGGCGTGGCGTCAATGGCATACTGGCTGACCAGCGTGGAGTCCGGCGGCACGTCGGCGGCGGTGGCAGCGAAGTCGTACACCCAGATGATGCCGGGCCGCGGAACTGGCCCGGTGACGAATGACTGCCGGTCGGTGACTTTGGTGGAGGCGCAACCGGCAACCAGGACCAGCGCGAACAGACACGCAACGAAGGTTGTTGTTTTCCCCCGGTTCATTTTCATAATCGTTTTTGTTTTAATCCAACTCAGGCATTTATTTTTAATTGTCGAAAAACCGGACCTTGCCGGTGGAAACATCATACATGCCGCCCACCAGGGCGATTTGCCCCTGGTCAATCATTTCGCGCAGAATCGGGCTGCGTTCGCGAATCTCTTTCATCACCAGCCGCACGTTCGCCTCGGCCACCTGGTCAACAAATTCTGGATTTTTTGAAGTGCGCGGCTGGACATCGTCGGGGACCGCGTCCATCGCGGGTTTGATTTTGGCGAGCAGGCCGGTGAGGTTGCCGAGTTGCACGTCGTCCACAGCGCCCTTGATCGCGCCGCAACTGGTGTGGCCGATCACCGCAATCAGTTTCGCGCCCGAAACCTTGCAGGCGAATTCCATACTGCCGAGAATATCGTCGTTCAGCACGTTGCCGGCCACACGCGCGCTGAAAATGTCGCCGATGCCCTGGTCCAGCACGATTTCAATGGGCTGACGCGAATCCAGGCAGCTCAAGACCACGGCAAAGGGATATTGGCCGGAAGCGGTAGCCTTGACATCCGCCGGGAAATTGCGGTGGAGCGGGTGGCCGGCCACAAACCGAGCGTTGCCCGCCTCCAATTCCGCCAGCGCCTGCTGCGGCGACATCGCCGCCTGTGATTCCTTTGTTTGGACAGGCGCAAACGCGGTGGCGCCGGCCCCCGGCATGGTACCATTAGTCTGAGTGGAACTTTGGCAGCCAAAGGCCATCACCATCGCGGCAATGCCGGCAAACAATCCAATACTACTGAATGTGCTTTTCATAACTTTGAGTCGGAAACTATTTCATGTACTCGATGTGCGCGAGTTCTCTTCGTTTGCTCCTGTTGAAAATCCGAGTTTTTTTCAGTTCGGACATGCCCGCCACCGGCTTGCGACGGCGGGTCGCGTCTTACTCGTTCTCAAACGCGGCGACGGGTTCTTCGGTCGGGCCGGTGTATTTCACTTCAGTCTTGTAAATGGCGCCGTTGAACTTGAACGGCGCGAGGTCATAGTAATCCAGCGAAACCGGCGAACTCTGGTCGCGGCCGATATCAAATGTCTCGTTCGCTGTGAACACCAGCGGTGCGCTGATTGGCACGACACCCGGACCAACAGTGAGGCCGTTCAACGTTCCGGCCTCCGTCACTTCCCGGCCATTGACTGTGGTCACCGTGTCCATTGCCTGGCCGTTGACTTTCATCACAATTCTCAAGGGGCCAGCCGGCCTGGGTACCACGTAGGACGTCTCAATTTCAATCTTCACCCGGCCGGTCGGCAGCTTGTTCTTCGCCTTGATTTGTGTGCGCTGAATCTCGAACAGGTTGTATTCGTAGGACAACCTGCCGTCTTTCACATAGCAGGAGAGGCCGGCGGAAAAGCCACCGAGTGCGTAGAGCACGCCGTTGGCATGGTCTGGGATGTCCGCGTCCAAGGTGACCACGTTGGGCTGGTTGCCCAGTTTCGGCGCGGAGAACTCCGGCATGCCGGTGATTTCACCTTCAAAATCCCATGCCGTATAAGGAGGGCCCTTCCGCAATTCCGGGTGGTACACGGGGACCCACAAGCCGCCGCCGATGGGCAGCACGTTGTTTTTGGTGGCCTCAATCAGAAACAGGTCCTTCAAATCGGCCAGCTTGTCCGGCATCTGGGCGGCGAGATCGTGCGCTTCCGACCAGTCTTCATCCACGTTGTAGAGTTCCCACTTGTCCTTGCCGGGATCCCAATCCTTGATGCCCGCTGGCAATCCCGGCAGCCACGGAATGCGCGGTCCAAATGTGCAGGCAACCCAGCCATCGTGATAAATGGCGCGGCTGCCCATCACTTCGAAATACTGGGTGTGCTTGACTTCAGGCGCTTTGGCATCATTGAAAGTGCTCTTGAAACTGACGCCGTCAAAAGGGTCCTGCGGGATGCCGTTGACGACGCGCGGCGGCGTGATGCCCAACACATCGTAAATGGTCGGCACAACATCGTTCACGTGCAGGAATTGGGAACGGGGCGTGGCGTCGGGCTTGATTTTGGCCGGCCAACGGACGGCCATGGGATTGCGCGTTCCGCCGAAATGAGAAGCCACCAGTTTGAGTCCCTGATACGGCGCGCTGCCGGCCCAGGCCCAGCCCGCGTGATACATGTTGTCCGTCTTGGCTGAACCAAGCACGTCCAGGCCGCCCAATGAATCGAGCGCCTGAATCTGCTGCTTGGTGGTGGTGGGAATCATATTCTGCGCGAGCAATTCGCTGATGGTGCCGTTCTGGCCTTCCGCCGACGCGCCGTTGTCGCCCCAGATATAGAAGATCAAGGTGTTGGTGCCATAGCCGAGATTGTCCAGTTCATCCACCAGGCGGCCGACCTGGGCGTCCACGTGTTCGGTAAATCCCGCGTATAATTCCATGAGCCGCCTTTGAAACGGTTTTTCATCATCGGGAATGCTGTCCCACGAAGCCAATGTGGCCGGCCGCGGATTGTCCACGGCGTCTTGCGGAATCCAGCCCATCTGCTTGGCCCGCTCGAAGGAGCGTTCGCGATACTTGTCCCAGCCGTCGTCGAACTGGCCTTTATATTTGTCCGCCCACTCCTTCATGATTTGATGAGGACCGTGGGAGGCGCCGCTGGCCCAATACATGAAGAACGGCTTGTCTGGGGCGTATGCCTTGTGTTCGCGCAACCAGTGGATGGCGTCGTCGGCCAGGTCTTCGCTCATGTGATAATAAGCATGGCCGCCGGAAGTGTGGGGATGCCCGACATAGGTCGTGTTGCGCACCATGTTCGGCTCGTATTGAGACGCTTCGCCGCCGAGAAAACCGTAGAAATACTCAAAGCCATAACCGGTCGGCCAGTAATCAAAAGGACCGGCGGACGTCGTCTGTTCTGCAGGTGTATTGTGCCATTTCCCAAAGGCGGCGGTGCTGTAGCCATAGTCCTTGAGCACCTCGGCCACGGTGGCGCTGCTTTTGGGGATGATGCCGGAGTAGCCGTCCCAGTCGTTGCCCAGTTCCGCGATCTGGCCGCTCCCCACCCGGTGGGCGTTACGTCCGGTCAATAACGATGCCCTGGTAGGCGAACACATCGCCGTGGTGTGAAAGCGATTGTACGAAATGCCTTCCTGGGCGATGCGGGTTAGCGTCGGAGTATGAATCAATCCGCCGTAAGTGTCGCATTGGCCGGGGCCGACATCGTCAATGAGCACAATCAGGATGTTCGGCGCGTCCGCCGGCAACCGTTTCGGCTCCGGCAATGGGCTGTAAACTGATTCCTGCAGGGTGCGTCCCGCAATGCTTCCCGATGGTTTTGGCGGGAACGGCAGCACTTCTTGCGCGCTCGCCGGCCATTCAAACGTCGCCGTCAGACCCAAGCCGACGGCCATAGTCATCGGAAGGGTTTTAAGCATGAACTGCGTCGTTTTTGGAGCCCATTTTCCCGCTATGTCGGTGAATTCGATGACCGCCTTTCGTTCAGGTGTTTTCATTCGTTTTCTCCTTTTCAGTATTCATAGTCGCGTTTTGTTCAATCGGGACTCAACTGCCAGGTCGGGTCCGGGTCATATTCCTTTATGGCCGGCGCCAGCTTGTCGGTCTTCGGTCCCAGGTCCTTTTGATAGACCCGGCCCTGCTGGTTGACGATGAAGGTCATGATGCCGGAATTGCCGTATTCGGCCGGCCAGGCCACCAACGCAAAACCGCCAATCATGTTTCCGTTGATGACATAATCGTATTTGCCGCCGGGCGCGTGTTTGCCCTGGCGTGTCAGGATTTTAAAGTAGTAGCCGTGGAAAGGCTCCGGCCCAGCGCTGGTGTCTTCGGATTTATTCCCGTAACCCTCAACGCGCGCATTAGCCACAAGCGGGCCCAGCGGGCTGATTTCGCCAGTCAGATCGGGCGGCCAATAGAGGCCATCCTCGGTTCCCGGCGAACTGAAGAGTCGCTGTGCATACTTCAGCACTCCGCTGCCGTCCCGGTCGCGGCTGGCGTATTCGCGTTGGGCGTCCACGTAGGCGCGCACCGTTTGCAGCGTATCAAGCTCGTTCCGGCCGATGCGGCGGTTCAGAATTTCCTCCTGGCCGGCTTTGGTATCAAAGAACCATTGGCCGTCCTGCCCTTTCACGAGGGGAATCGGGAATGGCCAGTCGTTCGTGCCCACGTCCAACTCATAGCGCGTGTCCGACTCCTGCACCAACTGGTTGGTGGCGTCGAGCGCGGCCGCGAACTTCTGGAGATTGTTGGCTGCCTGCACGCGATCGGGATTTCTGATGCCGGCCAGCGCCGGCCCGAAAATTTCGTTGAGCGCGTTGGTGTCGTTCGCATTCACAGCGGCGGCGAGGGCTGCCACCGCTTCATCTGGCGTCGAGAAGGTCCTGCCGGTGTCAGCCGCGCAACCTGTCGCGGGCGCGCTCAAAACCAAAGCGAGTATCAGGCTGAAACCGGCTGCCAAACGGGAGCCGCCAGCTGCAAAGCGATGGAAAACTCGTGGCCTGACAACTTGGAGGAAGTTGGCTTTGTATATGTTCATCTCTGATCGCAAACAGAGGTTGGCAGTCGTTATTTTCATCGGCGGCCTCCTCGGGCATTGCCGCCACTGGCGCCGCGACTGGCCGCGCCTCGGTTGCTGGCCGCGCGGTCGGTGGTGCCATTGCCGACTCCGCCGAAGGTGCCGCCTTGATTGGCGTTTGATTGCGAAGGACGGTTGACCGGCTGATTCGGCGCGGGTTGTGAGGCGCCTTGTGGCGGCGCGGGTCGCGTCACGTTGGCAGATTGTGACGGCGTGTTGTTATTAGCTGGTCTTGATTGGGACGGTGAGAAGTTTTGTGCCGGTTGCGGAGAGACGGCAACGGGTCTTGTTCCGGCACCAGCCCCGGTGCCAGTTGCGGGACGTGTTACACCGCCAGCAGCGCCGGTTGAGGGGCGAGTTGCTGCGGTACCCGTGCCTGAATTCCACCCGCGCGCTTCCATTGTGCTGGCGCTGGGAAGTGAACTGGCTCCGCCGTTAACCGCCAGCCGGTTTCGATCCGGCTGCCAGCGTTCCATGGTTGACGCAGCGCCGGCATTGGCCGGCAGAGCGCCAGCCACACCGGGTCCTGATCCGTTTGCCGGATACTGAGTCGGGCGTGACGGATAATGGGTTGGCGGCGGAATGCCGGGAGGACGATAACCCGGCGGCGGCGGGTGATAGCCCGGTGGCGGATAATACGGCGGTGGCCGGTAATACGGCGGCGGTGGATAATAGGGATAG
This sequence comes from Candidatus Sulfopaludibacter sp., assembly GCA_035508155.1. Lineage (GTDB taxonomy): Bacteria > Verrucomicrobiota > Verrucomicrobiia > Limisphaerales > UBA11358 > UBA11358. The sequence continues at coordinate 24,381 of DATJNM010000068.1, forward strand.
CGCCCTGGACCGCTTCCAACCCAGACCACCGTGGTGCGACTGCCGTAATAAACGCCGCCATAATACCAGTCGCAATGACGGTTCGCGATGATGACTCCGCAGGCGATGCCGGCCCCAAATACGATCAATGGTGAAACATAAGTTGGCGGCGGCGCATAGACGACGACCGGATTATAGACCGGCACATAGACCACCTGCGGATTGGCCGGCATAATCTGGACGACCGTGTTGGTCACATAAACTATCTGGGACTCATACGTCCTCTCCACCACGGCATTGGTGACAATCACCACCTGCTCCGGCGTGGTCTGGAGGGTGCCGACCGACTGCGCCTTGGCGCGCAGGATCTGGATGGCGTCCATCAATTCCGACGGTTGTTGAACAAAAGCCTGGCCAAGCTCCGCGGTCCAACCCAGATCATCGTTCATCTTTTCAATCACCGATGGGAACCGGGCCACCGCTTTGACGTTCGCGTCCCACGGTTGGTCGTCAAGCGTCGCGAGGTTGTTGGTGTTCGCCACGAAGCGCGCCGCCTGGACAATTTCCACGGGATACGCCGCCGCCGGCAACATGACGGCGACCAGCGGGTCCGGGTAAAGCGCCATGGGTGCGACGAGTTTCTCCAGATCGGCGGCGCTGCGTTGCGGGGGAGCGGAAGGCGGCGGCACGGGTGTAACATCCGTAGCCGGCTGGGCAACAGCCGGGGCCGTCATCGCCGCGACGGTTGCGGCCATCGCCAAGGACATAAGACGTTGTTTGACCGTTTTCATGGATTCGCGGACACTTGGGAAACAATAGGGCTGGAGGGAGGAACGTCTCCAACCCCATTGTTCCCAGTGAACCATTTTGTGCGTCGTAATTTTGCTCTTGTCATTGTCTCAATCGCCACCGTTCAAAACAATTGGACCTTGGGCCAATGTCCCGACTGGCGTGGCGGTCACTTTGATTCGCCACGCTCCGATCCGCCGGTTTTCTCATCAGACCCGCTGCGTCCCAACGCGGTATCCAGGGTTCGGACAATCAGGGCGTCATTGCAAGGTTTTCGCAGGAAGGCCACGGCACCGCCCGCGAGGGCCCGTTTTCGGGCGATGTCATCGTCATAGGCCGTGATGAAGATGACCGGAATATCCTTATGGATGCGGCGGATACGCTGCTGCACCTCAAGGCCGTTCATGCCGGGCATTTGGACGTCCACAATCACGCAATCCAGCCGGAAGGCAGGGAGCGACTCGAGTTGATTTACGAAGTCTTCGCTGCTGACGTAAGTTTCCGCCACCATACCCAGCGAACGCAGCAGTCGTTCCATGGCGCGACACACGGATTCATCGTCATCCACGATGGCAATGAGTGGTTTATTGTTGGTCACGGGTCGGTGCAAGGTTCGGAGCCGGTCGACGGCTTTGCGAAGTTGCAAGCGAACCTTAGCTGATACGGGAACGCGCGCATATTGGCCTTTGGTCCAACACGCCGTCAGAGTTGAATATCAATCAGTGTTGGGAAATTGCCCCACCAGCGATATGAAACACCGGGACCGTCTTTTGCCGATTCAGCCGTTAAACGGGGAGCAAACGGTCTCAATTATAGCAGAGGTGGCGGCGTGGCGGCAGACGCCGCATGTGCTGTAATTGGTTCGGTAACAGTGGAAAACATCCCCAGTTTTTCGGCGGCGCGGACTAACTCCGCGAGCGACTCGACCCCCATTTTTTCGATGACGCGGGCGCGATGGACCTTGATGGTTTTCTCGACAATGCCGAGTTCGGCGGCCACTTGTTTGTTTAGTAAGCCGCGGACAACCAAGGCCATCACTTCACGCTCGCGCGGCGTCAGGCTGGCGGCGTGCTGTTGGAGCTCCCGGAGTTCGGCGTGCCGCGCGCGGGCCTCCACGTTTCGCGCAATGGCCTGCGCGACGGCCGACAGGAGTGCCCGGTCATCTACGGGCTTTGCCAGAAAATCAACCGCTCCATCCTTCATGGCGAGCACACTCGTGGATACATTCCCATGCCCGGTGATAAAGATGATGGGCAGCGGAGGCGTAAGGGCCTTCAATTCCTGCTGCAAATCCAAGCCGCTCAATCCGGGCATGCGGATGTCCAACACGACACAACCAAGGGTGTCTTGATGATGGCTGCGGTCAAGAAATTCGCGGGCTGAAGCAAAGGTTTCCACGGCGTAACCGGTCGACCCCATCAGCCGCGCCAAGGCTTTGCGGACGGAAACATCGTCGTCCACCACGAAAACGGTTGAATTGAGTTTCGCCCCCGCCATAACCCATGTACTCGGGACTGTAAGCCCGGTTTCAGACGGAATCAACACTTCGTGATTATCGGTAGTCCCCTAATTTGGGTAATTATATGCTTGCCTCACCTCCTTTAGGTGAGGCAAGCATATAACTACCATAAAAAGACCAATAAAAAAACAAAACCATGAAAATTCAAATTGATATAAAAAGTGCGTTGTTTGGACTCATTGTTGGTATCACAGCCATATTTGCAATTGGAGCTGGATTTTCCACGACTAGTAACAATGACATCGGCAGATACCAGATTTCCACCGGCAACAGCTTCGCAGTAATGGTGGACACCAAAACCGGCCAAGCTTACGGTTTTGGCCCGGTCAGTAGCGCGCAATATCGTAACGACGGAAACTTTTGGAAGGCGAAATGATCATGGATTGCCCTCAAGTTCGAAAGCAAAGTCCTTTGATGGCAGTGGTGCCGGCTCCCATCAATGCAAATCCAACTCGGCTCCCTGAACCGGCAACGTAAAGTAAAAAGTGGCGCCATGGTAGGGGTTGTTCTCCGCCCATAACCGGCCCTTGTGAGCCTCTATAATTGAATGACTGATGGCTAATCCAAGACCCAAGCCGTCCTGTTTCGAACTGTGGAACGGTTCAAACAAGTTGAAGAGGCGCTCAGGACTGATGCCTGTTCCGCAATCGCTGACTTCGACGCGGATCGTGTCGGCATCTAATTGACGGGTGCGAAGGATGACCGAGCGCTTGCTCTCCGGGAGATCCTTCATCGCGTCGAAGGCGTTCAGCATGAGATTCAGTATCACTTGCTGCAACTGGATGCTGTCGCCGCCTGCCTTGCGCAACGCCGGATCCAATTCGAGCGCGACCCGAACCTTTCGAATCAGCATGTCGCTATGAAGCAGTCGGACGACATCGGAAATAACGCGATTGAGATCGAGCGGCGTCAAATTCGGCTCGCCCCTTCTCACCAGCGAGCGGACTTGACGAATCACCTCTCCCGCGCGTTTGGTGTCCTGGGCAATGTCTTCGAGCGCGCCCCGGACCTCGGCCAGATCGGGAGTTGCGGCGGCCAGGAATCGCGAGGCGGCCTGGGCGTTGCTCAGGATGGCGCTGAGTGGCTGGTTCAACTCGTGGGCGAGCGAACTGGCCAGCGCGCCGACTGTAGAGACGCGTGTCACATGAGTCAGCTCCGCCCGCTGACGCAGCGCTTCGACCTCGGCCCGTTTGCGGGCGGTGACGTCCACGATGGCGGTCAGGACGAGTAGGCCTTCTGCGCTCTGTATCGGGCTTAAACTGATCTCAACCGGGAATTCCGTCCCGTCCTTGCGCCGGGCGAACAACTCCCGCCCGGCGCCCATGTCGCGTGCCTGCGGCGCAGCGAAAAACCCCACCCGATGGGCCGGATGCCCGCCGTGGAACCGTTCCGGCACCAACATGTCGGCTGCTTGTCCGATCAATTCCTCGCGCACGTAGCCGAAAAGTTTCTCCGCCGTCGAGTTGACCAGCACGATCCGGCCTTGGCCATTCACCAGCACAATCCCGCCGGGCGAAGCTTCCACCATCAAGCGGAATTTCTCGTCCGCCCATTTGCGGGCGGTGATGTCCGTGGACACGCCGCGCATCCGAACGGGTTTGCCGACGACGTTGAATTCGACTTGGCCACGTGAAACCGTCCAACGGGTCGCTCCGTTTGGCAGCAGAACGCGGTATTCACACTCATAATCGCCATTACCATTCATTGATTTTGCTATGGCATGACTGACCGGTTCGCGGTCGTCGGGATGCAGTAATAGCAGAAATTGGTCGAACCCTCTTCGTCCAGACTGCCTCGGACCTGAACGTGTTCCCGGGTAGTTGGTGGTCCAAAATTCATCCCGCACCATGTCCCATTCCCAATAGCGGAGCTTGGCTGCGTTCGCCGCCAAGGTCATCCGCTCTTCGTTCTGGCGGAGTTCCTGCGACAATTGCGCGGCCCGGAGTGCATCCCGGCTGATTTCGTAGCCCATCGCCACGAGAAAGGGTATGAAGAACAAACTCGTTGTGATTGGCCAATGAACAATTCCTGTGGCCACCAGAGTGGCCTGAACCATTCCGACCAGCACCCAGAGCATAATGCTGCCGCCCGTTACCAGCGCCTGTCGCCGGTCGCCGCGCCGCCAGACGGTAAGCATGGCGTCCGCGACGAAAACCAAAAGCAGAAGCAGGCTAAACTGACCGATGAGCATCCAAGAATTCACCAAACCCGCGGCAACCGAGATAGATTCACCAAAGAACTCGATGTGCCGCAGGCCAGTGACCTCGCGGTAGTTAAGATTCTGCCCCGTCAGGAAATTGAGCAGCAGTGCGACTGTCCGCAGGCCGCAGACCGTCCACCCGAGCCACGGCCGCCCGGCCCGCAGGTAAAACCGGACGAAGCCGACCAGCGCCACGACGATCGCCCAGGTTGGCACGTGGATCCAGCGCACCGCACTGGCGAATTCTTCTGGTGTCTCCGCCCGCATCATCCACAACTCACATCCTGCGAAGGCCGCCGTTGCCACCGCCGTCAGGGAAAAGAGCAGATTGGCCCACGCGGTGCGCCTATTCCACCACACAACCAAATGCACCGACGCCAGCGTGAGGCACGCGGATGCGACCATGGACCAGATGACGGTGACCCGACTCATTCGACTACGAGTCTAGCAAAGCGTTTGCAGAGAGACCAGTCCGGTATGGCTGCAAGATGCCATGACCCAAGGAGCAAGAAGGCGTGCGTCGAAACCCTGCTGTCGTACATCTTTCAACTTTATCGCGGGTACGCAACCATTCTCCTCAGGAGCCTTATGGGATTGGCCGAAAACAACGCCGAAAATTGCCAATGAAATTGCCTGTGATTATTATCAAAAGTTCACCTTAGTTAACCGAACGCTTGCTTTTTTGGAGTAAGGTTACCTCCGAAAAATAATCTATATTGATATCGCGAAAATCGAGTACAGACGCGCGGCAATCTCTCCACATGAAAAGGATGCGTCGCGTCGAGCGTCAGGGCCGGGGTCGAACCAGTTCAAAATTGCAGAGGCGGACTTCAGGTTTGCCTGAATTGTCGAGCACCAATTTCTGTTGAGAGTCAAAGGAGATCAACAGGTGGTCGGGTTTGAGATTAAGGTCTTCAAGTCCACACCGCAGAAGTTTATCAGCTTTTGCCTGTACAAGTTCTTCCATCAGTGCGTGTCGGCACTTTGTAAACCACGCTGGTGCCTTCAAGCCGTTCGCGTTTGGTCTCAAACCATTCCGGCGCGTACCAATTCTCGGGCAGAAGATTCCGCCAGAAAGGAAGTCCAAAACGCGTCAGATACAACTCTCCACCGTCACTGGTCTTAAAATGAATGTAGTCCACTCCGAGCAATGAAGCCGCACTGCACCGTTCTTGCAACTCGGTCGGCAACTTCGAGAGTTCCAATCCTTGCGAGGCAACCACCAATTCAGAGGTCCTTGGCGTTAAGATCTTTTTGTCAGAAGACACAGTGAAAAGTTAGCAGGTTGTCGGAAAAACTCGAAATATTTTCAAACGTGAGCATATAAGAAACATTAAAAACCACGTGGGGTCAAATCCAACCAGATTTTTTAATGATTTGTGACTTTTGATGTTCACCGTCGGATATTTTTGACATCCTCGTTCGATTCCATCACTTACTTCGTTCAACTGCGTTTGAGAATGGGGCATTCGTTGAACTCACCTTCCATTTTTCAACGAATAATTGGCCTGGAGAAAATTCAAACGTCCCGTTTCAAGCCCACTGGCCGGCGTGCAAACGTCTGTACGACTTTCGCGTGCTGGCGTCCGAGGCGTGGTGCGGAACACAAATGGAGGCGGCCACTGGCCGCCGCGCTCCGAATCGGAACGCAAAATTCAAGCGTGCTGACAGAATCCTTCCGTTTCGCAACTGGAGGTGGCAGGAAACGAAACAGCGCGCCCGTGCCACGCCGTCGGAACGCAAAAAACCCCGACACGCTGAATGTGTCGGGGCGTGCGGCGCGTTGCCAGCCCTATGCGGGCGCAAGTTGCGCGCAGGGCAACAGTCTTTTGCAACGACCGACCTTCAATGCCACCGTACCAATGTCCGCGCGCTGGCGCGCCACCCTGCCGCGAGCGGTGGTGATTGTCCCGCTGTCGCGTTTGCCACCCCCACGCACGCGCCCAAGTGAATCACGCAATCCGGTAACCTGTAAGAGCGAATCAAATCGCGCCGCCGTGCCGCTGTCGCGCATGTCCGCCACGCGCCGCGCGAGGCGGCTTTAATTTCTGATCTTGGATGCTTCCACCCTCTTGCCCGCTCACCCCGCCACGTCCAAGCTCGTTCAGCAACTACTCCCGCCATTCCCAAGATGTCCGCACACGCCCCAACGTATCGGTTTTCAAGATCGCTTCATCGGGTGGTGTCGTATTCATCGTAGCCCCTAGTATCAGAACGTTAACGCAGCCGCCAGATGCCCTCACCGCGCCTTGGGGCTTGGCCTAAATCAAACTGCCATCCGCCGCTGGGGACGCCCGGCTCCGCCACCATATCTTCTCCGCCTGGGACAAGGCGTGCCGGATGGCCGGGGCGAGCAAATCCAATCGGCGCTTGGGCACGTGCTCCATGACACCCAGCGACAGCTCTCCTGTCTCCCGATTCATCTTGGACGAATCCGTCACGAACAGAAACGGCACTTAGGGACATTTTCTGCACGCCACGTCCAGTGCCGCAAATCCATCGAACGCGGGCATGCCAAGGTCGGAAAGAATCACATCTGGCAGTTGTGAGTCTAATTCACATAGGAATGCCTCCCGCGTATCCACCCGTCGCAATTGAACGGCCGCCCGTCATTGCGCAATACCTCCTCCACCTCCTTGGCGTCCACCTCAATGTCTTCAACAAAAATGACCCTGATTTCTCTGTTTACGTCACTCATTACTGGAATGTCTGCGCTGCGCTCGCCGCACAATTCAACGCAATAAACTGTCAAACGGCATAATTGTCGAATGGGGTGTTGGCCCACCGGAGGTGAGCATTGTTGCCTGCATTCAAAACGGTCCCGCTTGAAGAGCTCATTTCGAAAGTTGAAAAAGAGTGTTGACATAATTTGCGCTGTTTGCTTGGCGGGGTGCCATGACGGTGGGGCGAACTCACCGCAAAAAATGAATGCCGAACAATTAATTAGCAACATGCCAGGAAATACAGCATATGAAAAATCGCGGTTTTCTATTTCTGTTGCGCAAGCTCACGGATGAGCCGGGCCAGCCATGGACGGTTTCCAAAATTGCCGACGCCATGTTCCTTAACCGCTCACGTCTCAACGACGTGTTCAGCAACAAGCCCGGTCACGGTGGCAACACGCGCGGGAAGGTCGTCAAATTCTTCCTCCAGCGGTTTCCCGGCCAGGCGCCAGAGTTGTTGAGGTCGTTGGGCTGGAATGAGCGCGGTGAAATCACACCGCCCCAACTCGATCCCAAAGTTGCCTATGGAACATCCAGTTCCACGTAGAACGCAATGTGACATATGCAACACATGGTGAATATGAACGTCTGCCTCGTAAAACGGGAAGTTTGCAAAAACACGAACAACACTAAGGCACTTATGACTGACGAACTAGGCCAAGTGGCAATTGCGGCAGGGACGGTAGGGGTCCTGCCTTGGCGGGGGACTTGAAGATGTATTGAGCACAGATGAAATCAACTGAATTGAAAATGCTCTGGAAGCTGGTGAAGGCCAGCGAGGACAGGCCGCTGGCGGCGGCGGAAGGCGTACGCGACCCATGAACAGGATTATTTCAATGGAAGGGCAAGCAACATCAAACGGATGGCCTCGGCCTGCGTGCGTGGGTATGGAGGAGGCAGCGGACATATTTGGCTGGCCGAATTATTACATGCCTTTCCTGGTCAAAGCCGGACATTTAAAGCCGCTTGGGAAACCAGCACAGAACGCGCGGAAATGGTTTGCAACTGTGGAAATCGAACGCATGAGTTGCGACCCTGACTGGCTCGACAAGGCCATTCGGATCGTGGAAAAGCAGATTCAGGAGATGAACGAGAAGCAAAGAGGCAAAGAACCGGACGCAGTCTGTGCCAAATGATGGCCTCGCAGGTCTGACTTGGAGATATTGTGTACCTCCGGAAAGCAAAATGAAACGTAAGGAGCAGCGTCATCAGAGCGCCACACGCGCAATTATTTACAGCAAGGACAAAATTCTTATTCGGCAATGAAGCAATTCCTGTTAGCGCTGAAGTATGAGAGGTCATCGTCAATGGAGGAGGTCGGTCTTTGAACCGCCAGCTTGCGTATACAGCCAAACGGAGTACCCGCCGAGCAAAACCTGAGTGCCGCAGCGATCAGAAATACATTTAACCATGATTCAAAAAAGCTCAGGCAAAAATCACCCGGTTTTTCAGAAGGCTGTTAGAATGACAAACATCAGGAAACCCTGCCTTCGTTGGTTTGCGATTTTTCAGCGGTGCGTTGCGCCAAAATTCTGACTGCCAGCGTCTTTCGATTTTCCAAATTCTAATTTTCAATTTTACTCCAACTAAAGTGTATCTAATATTCTTTACATTTATTGTCAGCGTTGCTACTCTGAAACCCTCAGCTTCAAATAAGAGCTTTGAGCACAATGAAAATGATCAAAACCTTTCTCCTGGCTGCAAACCTGTGTTTAGTCACGGCTGTTTCTATGACCGCGGCGGTGACATTCACCATCACCCCTCCCATCGTCAGCAATACTTACGATGGAACCATAACGTTGTCAGTCAGCAATGTGCCCACCGGCGACACCGTTGTCGTCCAAAAATTTCTCGATCTCAACACCAACGGCCTTATAGATGGCAGCGACTGGCTGGTCCAGCAGTTTAACATGACGGATGGACAGGCGGGCATGGTGATAGGCAGCGTGACCAATTTCAACGTACCCGGCGACATGGACTCGACTACCGGACAAATCACTGCCAAGCTGAATTTTCAGGCCGGCGATTTCATGCAGAACGTGGTGGGGAAATATCTGTTCAAGCTTTCCAGCCCGGTCGCCCATTTCTCGCCCATCACGAATATTTTCACTGTTACCAATTATCCCTACGCGCAAAAGTTCACCGGCAATGTGGTCAGCAATGGCGTAGCCGTACCCAATGCTGTCGTCCTCCTGTTCCACCCGAACCAAGGGCCGGTAGCGGGAACGGTTGCCAATAATTCGGGCAGCTACACCATCTGGGCACCAGTGGGAACTTATTCCCTTATTGCTTTCAAGAGCAACTACGTCTGCAACTTCGGGGCGCCGCCAACTCTCACTTTGGCTAGCGGTCAGACCATCACGACGAACTTATACCTGACCAACGCCACATCCAGCATCTCAGGCAGGGTGGTTGATGCCAACAATTCCAACATCGGGCTGCCCGGCATTCTAATACCCGCACAATCAAAAACCGGCGGCCTGATGAGCGTTGGTTTTACCGACACCAATGGCAATTTCACTGTAGGTGTCCAGTCCGGTCAATGGAGTTTAAAGGCTGATGATACCAGCTTGATTGTGCACGGTTACATGGGATTGCAGAACAGAACTAACGTCAATGCCGGGGCTACGGGTGTGACTATCGGTGTACCTCTAGCCACGGCGCTGATTTATGGCAGCGTGAAGGACAGTCTGGGGAATTCCTTGCCGGCATTGGACGTTTATGCTAACGACAGCAGCAGTAACTTGTATGAGACGGACGGCTACACGGATGCGAACGGAAACTACGTCCTCGGCGTGCTTGGCTTAGGCACCAGCGATTACTGGTGGATACAGGCCAACAGTAACAACCAACTCACCAATTATGTTTTTTCACAAGAAACTATAAACGGCTATATCAATACCGGCCAAGCCGCGCTTCAGAATTTCACAGGCATCCTCGCAACCAATCTCATCATCGGAAATGTCACCTGCAACGGCACCAACATCGTGGGCGTCGGCATGAACGCTTGGGCGAACATCAATGGCACCAACTACCAGGCGAACTATGTGGACACCGACACCAATGGCAATTACTCGTTTAACGTGGTCAATGGCAGTTGGAGCGTTAGTATCAATTGCAATGGCGGCAGCGACAGTTTGGACAACATTCTTGGCGTCGGTAATTACTTGTGCCCCAATTATCAGACCGCGACCATTAATAACAACAATGCCACGAACGACTTCATCGTCCAATTCTGCGGCGGCGTTCAAATCCTGACAACCAATCTGCCTGTCGGTGAAGTCAACGTTTATTACGATCAACTCCTTCAGGCTTCGAGCTGTAGTTACACTTTTACATGGTCGTTGCTCTCCGGTTCTCCGCCATCCTGGTTAAACGCAGATTTTTCAACCGGCGAAATCTACGGCACCCCGACGACGGACGGTACCTATAACTTCACCGTTCAAGTTACAGACGGCAGCGGTCATTCCACCAATCAAGCGCTGGTCCTGGCTATCAGCAACGCGGTGGCCGTCACCACAACATTGTTGCCCAATGGCACCAATGGCCAAGCCTACAGCCAGCAGTTGCAAGCCGATGGCGGCGTGCCCTTTGGCGGGTCTTTGCCCTACAGTTGGTCGCTGGTCTCCGGTAGTCTGCCGGCTAATCTGAATCTGGCCGCCAACGGCCTAATTTCCGGCACTGTGGCAACCACTGGCGCATTCGACTTCAACGTGCAAGCCACAGACAGCTTGGGCGGCGCCTACAACCAGCCTCTTTCACTAACTATCAACTCGCAATCCTCTTCGTTGCAAATCAGCACGATCTCTCTGCCCAATGCCACACAGAATGTCGCTTACAACACGTCGCTCAGCGCCACCGGTGGGCAGCCGCCTTACACTTGGTCATTAGCGCCGGGTTCGGCTAGTTTGCCCTATTATTTGTCTTTGAGCGGCAGCGGTGTCATTTCAGGGGCGCCCGTCAGCGCCGGAACTTCTTATTTTATAGCGCAGGTAACTGACTCAACGACGGCAACAGCGAACCAACTTCTGTCCTTGACGGTCATGGCTTCCACCAACAATCCGGTCGTTGCCCTCAATTCAACACAGTTTAAGAACGGTCAGTTCCAGTTCACGTTCAACAGTGCGCCCGCAACGATTTACACGTTACAAGTCTCGACGAATCTGGTCAATTGGGCTTCAGTTTCGACCATCACTGGTTCCGGTGGCCCACTGACCGTTTCCGATCTTACCGCCGGAAGTAGTCCGCGCTTTTATCGCGTGAAAGTTGGACAGTAGGGTTGGAAGATCAGCGAGCAGAAGCTCATAAAAACCAATCAGCGAATTCTCCGATGGCTGGCGCTCTTGGCGTTGGCAAGCCGCAGCCAACAACAGATGCTCGCCCCACTATGTTGAAGTTTTAGTGTCAAAATA
>DATJNM010000069.1:0-106387 GCA_035508155.1 Candidatus Sulfopaludibacter sp.
AAGATTCGTTTGTCGCTGGAAATGTTCTTGGAATCGCGGATGCCGGAATCTTTCCAGGCCTTGACAACACTTTCATTGACATAAACTCCAGCGATGCACAATGGCCCGAAGAAATCACCCTTGCCGCTTTCGTCCACGCCGATGCGCGGCAGGAGCAACTCGGGATTCAGGACGGTTTCGTAACCCAACCGCGCCTGTTTTAGAATTTCCGGTTCCAGCAGGAACTCGATGAATTCCAGCGTGCCCTTCCCCTGCACCACCAGCTTGCCGCTCTCGTAAAAAACGACGTTGGCCTTGTCGGATTCAAAGGCAAACCGCGCATAGGGCACCGTGCGCGGTTTCCAGTTCCGCGCGCGCAAGGCGGCGTCCAGCGCCGACGCCTGGTCGTCGGTCAGCTTGCAGGTGTAGGAGGCCAGCGGCTGCACGGAAGAACAAATAGCCGCAAAAAGGCGCAAAAGACACAAAAAGTTTTGACCGCAGATTTTGCGGATTTTTGCAGATGCCGGAATTGAATCCGTGCCATCCGCGTGACCTGCGGTTTAATATGAATAATATTTTGCGGCTTTTGCGCCTCCTTGCGGCAATAATTCCGGTGGATGGCGAGAAGCAATCCGAAATCCGAAATCCGAAATTGAATCGGCTTGCCGGGCTTTTGCTGAGTTGGTTTTCTGACAACGCCCGCGACCTGCCGTGGCGCCGTACGCGGGATCCCTACGCCATCTGGGTTTCGGAGATCATGCTCCAGCAGACGCAGGTGAAAACCGTGATTCCCTACTGGGAACGCTGGATGCGCGAATTACCGACGATTGAGGCCGTGGCCAAAGCCAGCCCGGACAAGATTCACAAACTCTGGGAAGGACTCGGCTATTACACGCGCGCCCGGAATCTGCAAAAAGCGGCACGGCAAATGACCGGAAAGCACGGAGGGAAATTTCCGGAAAACTTTGACGATGTCCTCGCCTTGCCCGGCATCGGACGCTATACCGCCGGCGCGATTTGCAGCATCGCGTTCAACCAGGCCGTGCCGATTCTGGATGGCAACGTCATCCGCGTGCTGACGCGCATTTTCGGTATTTTTCAAAATCCGAAGGAGAAGGAGACGAATGCGCGGCTTTGGAAGCTGACGGAAGAATTGGTAGGGCGGGCTGCCAGCTCGCGATTAATTGGAGATCCGGGCCCGCCGTGGCGCGGTCGAAACACCGTGCCCTGCCCCAAAACTACCGGCAAGCCGGCTCGCGGGTACGCTCGCCCTGCCAATTGCTCCTTTCTGAATCAATCGCTCATGGAACTGGGCGCGCTGGTTTGCACGCCGCGAAATCCGCAGTGCGGGATTTGTCCGGCCCGGAAATTTTGCGTCGCCTCCCGGGAAAACCGCGTGAACGAGCTGCCGAACCTCGGCCAGCGCCCGGCCGCCACGGCTCGTCGCTTTGCGGCCTTTGTCGTCGCGCGCCACGGGCGCTTTCTGGTCCGTCAACGGCCCGCCGGAGTTGTAAACGCGCATCTCTGGGAATTTCCGAACGTGGAAATTGGGCGGCGACTCTCCGAGCCTAAGCCTGACCGTCCGCAGAAAGTCAAAGGCGAATCCCCAACTGCGGTCGCCGTCCGAGAGCGCTGCGGGTCAGAAGACCCGCGCTCCGAACCGCTCGCGGATGCTGCACGGCATACGCTGGGTTTTGCGCCGAAAGAACTTCAACCCCTGTGCACCGTAAAACACTCCATCACGCGGTATCGCATCACCCTGGAAGCGTACCGCGCCGATTTCGGAAGGACGAGTTATACGGGTCCCCATTCAAAGCAAGCGATGTCGGGGACTGGTGTCACTCGCTCTTCTGAAGTTGGAGTCTGGAAAACTCCAGCGCAAATGCACGAACTGGCTTTCACTGCCGCTCACAAAAAACTGGCCAGCGCAGCCACCCATTGTATCTTATCCGGCCGATGATTTATTTTGACCATAACGCCACCGCGCCGGTCATGCGCGAGGCGCGGGAGGCCTGGCTGAATGCCACGGAACATATCGCCGGCAATCCGTCCAGCCCGCACCAGTTCGGCGCGGCGGCCAACCAGGCCATGACGGAGGCCCGCGAAAAGCTGGCTGCCTTCCTCGGATGTCGCCCGGCCGAAATCATCTGGACCAGCGGCGCGACCGAGGCCAATAACATGGCCTTGCACCATTTTGCGCAGACGCTCGACCCGAAGGCCGGGGTGTGGGTTTCCCCCATCGAACATCCTTGCGTGATGGAATCGTCGAAACGTTATTTCGGCAAGCGCGCGAAATTCATTCCCGTCACGCACACCGGAGTCATTGACCTGGACTGGTTGACAGTCGAAATGGCCGACGTCCGGCCGGGACTTGTGGCCGTGATGGCAGCGAACAACGAGACCGGCGTGATTCAGCCCTGGCGCGAAATCCTGGCCATCTGCCAGCAGTACGAGGTGCCGTTTTTCTGCGACGCTGTTCAGTGGATCGGCAAAATGCCGGCGAAAGGTCTCGGCGAATGTGATTTTCTGAGCGGCGCGGCACACAAATTCGGAGGGCCGCGCGGCATTGGTTTCTTAAAAGTTTCCGGGCGCGGCCACATCACCCCGTTGATTGTCGGCGGCAAACAGGAACGCGGCCAGCGCGCGGGAACCGAAAACGTGCCGATCATCGTATCCATGCTGGCAGCTCTTGAGGCACGCGAAAAGCAACTCGCCCGCAATGAGCACCTTTTGCGCGGTGTATGGCGCGAGAATTTTGAGCGCCAGTTCCTGCACAAATTGCCGGGCGCGGTGATTGTCGGCGCCGCTTCACCGCGATTGTGGAATACGGTGTCCGCCCTGGCACCGGAAGGCAACCAGTTGCGCTGGGTTTCCAGGCTCGACCAGGCGGGTTTTGCCGTTTCCACCGGTTCGGCCTGCACGACCGGCAAGGAGGAACCATCGCACGTCCTCGCCGCCATGCATTTCAAGGCGGCCGACGCACATCGCGTCCTGCGTTTCAGCAGCGGCTGGGAAACCACGGAAGCGGACTGGGCCGCGCTGGCCGATGCCCTGGGGAAAATCCACGAGGAAATGCGCCACACCAAAGCGCACGCCGTAGTGTGATTGAACATTGACGCCGGCCGGCTTTTTGTCAGGCTGTGACGGCATGACCGTCCGCACCCGCAACCGGCTGATTACCTTTTCGATTCTGGCGGGTCCGTTTATTTTCCTGTTTTGCCTGCTGTTTTTCTGGGAGGCCGAACCGCTGCCACCAGTTCCACCGTTGCCCAATCCCAATGGTTATGATGATTTGGTAAAGGCAGGGGAAATGATCAAGGGCGACGTCGGAAATTATGATGAAATGGGACAGGCCGAACTTCTGGCAATGACTCAAACAAATTCCGGTGCCCTTCAATTGGCTCGCACCGGACTGCAAAAGGCCAGCCGCGTACCGAGCCGATTCTCGCAAGATTATATGGAAAGCCACATCTCTGATGTAACCGCCCTGAAACGGCTGGCCCAGGCCTGGGGAATTGAAGGTAGGTTGGCTGCACTGGAGAATCATCCCGAGGATGCCGCAAAGTCGTATCTGGAGATAATCCACCTGGGCAACGAGTCTGCGTACGGTGGCGTTCTGGTTGATGCCATGATCGGTATAGCGATGGAATCCCTTGGCGCTGAGCATTTACAAGAGCTCGTGGATCAACTGGACGCCAGGTCGTGCCGCGAAACCGCTGCCAGGCTGGACGTCTTGGATTCTCAAAGGCAAACCTGGGACCAGGTCAGGCAACAGGAACGCGACTGGTCACGGCGAACATTCCGCGGAACGCGTTACGAACTGGTCAGATTAATGGAGCGCAGCGTCACAGAGAAAATATTTCAAAGCGCCGGGCAGAGTTACCAAAAGCAGGTTGGTATAACACGCCAATTGATCATTGAATTTGCCGCGCGGGCCTATGAGCTGGAAAAGGGCCATCGTCCCGCGAACCTCAACGATCTGGTGCCGAATTATCTCAAAGCCATTCCGAAAGACCCCGTCACCGGGCGGGAGTTGAATTGGAATTAAGTTTAGCACAACGATTGCCGCTCTAATTTCCAAACCACTGAAGAAGCCAAATGATTGTCAGCATGTGGATGACGCGGGATGTGGTAACGGTCCAGCCAAAGACACCGGTGATCGAGGCGGCGGAATTAATGGCCGATCGGCGCATCCGGCGGTTGCCGGTGGTCGAGATGCACGAGAACGGCCCGCATATCCTTGGTATCGTCTCGGCCAGGGACATCCTCCACGCCTTTCCCCCGGGTGTAAACCCATTTGCGGTTATTGCCCCCAAGGCGGGCACCGCGCCGACCACGGTGGAACACATCATGAGTTCCCAGCTCCAGACCATCGCCCCCGAGGCTCCGTTGGAAGCCGCCGCCGAGCTGATGGCGGAATATAAAGTCGGGGCGTTGCCGGTAACGCGGGACGGGCGGTTGGTTGGACTGATTACCGAATCGGACATTTTTCGCGCGTTTGCCAGTCTCTTCGCTTCGCCGGAATGCAGCGTGCGGATCACTTTCGACATTTCCAGCGGCGAAGATGTGTTTGGCTGGAGCAGCCGCGAGACCCGGCGGCGGAAATTGCGCATCATCAGCCTGATTACGTTGGAACAGGACCAGGTGCCAGTCTGCGTCGTCCGCGTCGCCGGCATCAACGTGGAGGAATTTCTTGAGGACCTTTGGAACTCCGGTCATCGGGTGCTCAATGTTGTCCGTTATCCCCAGTCATCCTCGCCGCGATAGACGCAGCGGGCCGTGCACGTTTCCGCCACCACGATCTCCGTGAGCAACGGCAGTTTCGGTTTCAGTCTTTTCCAGATCCAGACCGCAATCTGTTCACTGGTGGGATTTTCCAATCCCTGAATTTCGTTCAAGTAACGATGGTCCAGCCTTTCCCAAACCGGCTTGAAGGCGGCCGTAATGTCGGCGTAATCCATCAACCAGCCGGGTTTCGGGTCGCACTCGCCGGCAACGGCGATGTCCACCTTGAAACTGTGTCCGTGCAATCGCCGGCACTTGTGCGATTTCGGCAGCCGCGGCAGCAGATGCGCGGCTTCAAACTGAAACGTCTTTCTCAATTCCATTTTCATTTTTTCAAAATCGTCTTCCTCCTCGTTCTCGTCCTCGATTTTCTGTTTCGATCACGAGGACGAGGACGAGGAGGATTAATATTCCCATTCCGCCCACGTCACCAGATCACCCAGCGTCGGCCGGCCGTCGTGCCGCCACGTCAACGGCGGGTTTTGCATCCGGCCGAGTGGACACACCCGCGTCACGCCCCAGCGCGCCAGTTGTACGGCCAGTTCCTCCGTCTGATGTTCCGCCGCGGCGATGCCGACTGTCGAAACCATGCCGCGTACAACTTCGACGTGTTGCAGCAGTTCGGTCAAATCCTTCACCGGCTTTACATAGATGAATCGGTTCAGGCAGGAGACTTGAAAGCGCGGGTCGGCTTCGAACACCACCGTCCAGGCGGTGGTTTCCCGGCTGTGCCACATCTGCGTCTCGGGTGAATGCGCCGCGCGCACCTCGTAAATGGCCCGGCGCGACGCGATGGCCGCCGCGTGCAGCGTCGGCAATTCGCCGCGCGGCTCAGTCTGTTCGCGCCGCTCCAATTCTTCGGCCAGCAATTCCGCAAATTGGTCCGGCGGTACTTCACCGCCCGGTTGCGCATAAATTACATGCGGCGAAAGGCAGCCGAGCTGGTTCCACGCGACCACGTCGTCGGCCGCGCGCGCCACGATTCGGGACGCGCCGGATCGAGTCAAAACCTCTCTCGTCACAAAGCCAAAGCTCACCCGATGACCATAACCGAGAAAACGGGTTTTGACCGGCAACCGCGAGCGAACGGCCGCCAACGCTTCGTCGCTGCCGGTGGCTGTGACACAGTCGGCTTCGCCAAACAGGACTTCTTCCAAGGCCACGCTTCCTCCGCGCCATTCGGCGATCTCCAGACAGGCGCCCAGCTTCGGATCGGCCTCATACAGCGAATGCGCAAACAATCGTGGCAGGAAAGCCGAGCCGCTGGCGCATTTTACCAACTGCGCCGAGCGCGCCAGCAGGCCGAGGGCGACGCCCGCCCACGTTGGATTCGGAATATTGCCTGCCGCGATGTGGACGAGGAATTCCGGCCCGCTCCAGAAGTGACGGGTGACGGGTGACGGGTCACGGGAAAAGGTCGGCTCCCGCCGCCCATCACCCGCCACATAATCCGCGTCGCCGAGTTCCTGAACCAGCAACGCCTGCAGATTCTCCCGCGTCATTTGCCCGAAGAACCCTTCCAGGCCGCGTTTTAATGTCTCAACCGAAAAGCCGGTTTCCGCGGGGCCGATTTCCAGCGCCAGTTTCCGAAAAGTGTTGTCCGGCTTCAACCATCCTTCCGCTACGGCACTCAGTACCCGTATCATGCTGTCTGTGGAACGGTGCGCCAGGTATTGGGCGCGATTTCGCTTTAAGGTCTGGCAAGCCTCCGCCAGCATCCCCGGCGACAAGGTCGCTTCCGGCGGCAGATCGGCGAGGAAATAATTTGGCAGATTCGGCGGATTCACGATTTGCGATATACAGTTTACGCGCTCGCAAGCGAACAGCCGCGGGGTTCGGCGAGTTGAGCGCGGCCAATCAATTCAAATCCATCTCCCCGGCGAACACCCAAATCCTCCGTCTGCACAGCCATCACGGAAAAAACGTTCGCCAGATCAAAAACGCGGATCAGCCCGGTTTCGCCTTCCGCCACCTCGCGTCCGGTTTCCGGCGAGATGATTTGCGCGCGTGCCCACGGCGGAAAGCGGAAGCGACGGGTGACGGGTGACGGGTGGCGCGAAACGGCGTTCCCCGTCACTTGCCACTCGTCACCCGCCACGTGGTCATAAGCCTGCGAACTCAATTCGCTCATGCCGTATTCGCAGAGGATGTTTTCCGTGGGAATGCCGAGCCATTCGGCAACGAGCGTGTGCAATTCTTCCTTCGGCAACGCGCGGGAACGGTTCTTGTAACCGCCGGTTTCCATCACGCGCGAACCGGTTGGAAGTTGAAGCCGGAGATCCCGTTGGCCCAGAAAATCCAGCAGATGTACGAAAGAAAAGGCTGTACCGAGCAGGAGGCAGGGCCTGGGGTCTGGCGTCTTTAAGCCGGGAGACAGAGCAGTAAGGACGGCATCGGAGTCCAATACCCACGATCCGTCGGCGGCCACGGCTCCAAAAAACGGATGATCCGCGTTTTCGCAGGCGCGGCTGCGCGCCGTTTCAAACATGTGGACCAGCGATGAATGCGGCGCCTGTTCCGGCGGCGGCGTGAGGCAGATCCATCGTGAATCGCAAATCGTAAATCGCAAATCTGACTGGACGTTTCGTTGAAACCACTGCCACAGCGCCGTCTCGTAAATGTGCAGCGACTCCGCGCTGTGAAAATGGCGGCTGGGCTTTCGTTCCGTCGTGCCGCTGGAATGGAAAACGGCGGTGCGCGCTTTCGACGGTATGCAGGAAAGCTCCAGCTCCTTGAACGCCGTGGTGGGCACGGCGGGAATCCGGGTCCAGTGCTCGACGACATCAGGAGTCAAACCGCGTGCCTGGCAGATTGTTCGGTAGGCGCCGTTGTATTTGAACTGGAGCGCGAACAGTTCGAGGGCGAAGGAATCGAACTCTTGGCGGGGCGGGTTATACGAGCCTCCATTTTCACCTTTCGAGTCAGGGCCTCGTGGAACTCGGCCCTGCGAAAGCATGCTCTGGCGCAAGCGCGCGGCTAAATCTGAAAGTTCCTGACTCATGCGGTTTTATTAGCCGGCTGGTTTTCCGCCACAGCCGACAGGCAGTATATCGCAACAGCCTCTTGCGGCAAGTGGATTGCCACAAGTCAAATCCTCCTCGCTTTCCCGCTCGCCCCCGAGTTTCCCGATTACGAGAACGAGGGCGACGACGAGGATGAATGGGAAGATTGCCAATGATACTTTTGTTCGTCACACTGGTTTTTTAATGAACAAACGGTTTTACATCACTACCGCGATTGACTACGTGAATGGCCAGCCGCACCTCGGCCATGCTTACGAGAAGATCGTCGCTGACGTGATCGCGCGGTCGCGGCGCAGTCTCGGTCAGGACGTTTTCTTCCTGACCGGTCTGGATGAGCACGGTCAGAAGGTCCAACAGGCAGCCATCGTGGGAAAAAAATCGCCACAAGCATATTGCGATGAACTGGCGGCGGACTGGAAATCATTTGCAAAAAAATTGGAATTAACCAACAACGACTTCGTCCGCACCACCGAACCCCGCCATAAGGAATTTGTCCAAGCCATCCTGGCCCGACTTTATGCCGCCGGCCAGTTTTACCGGGCTACTTACGAGGGATTCTATTCGACGAAGGAGGAGACATTCCTG
This sequence comes from Candidatus Sulfopaludibacter sp., assembly GCA_035508155.1. Taxonomy (GTDB): domain Bacteria; phylum Verrucomicrobiota; class Verrucomicrobiia; order Limisphaerales; family UBA11358; genus UBA11358. The sequence continues at coordinate 8,373 of DATJNM010000069.1, forward strand.
ACTGACAAAGACCGGTTGCCCGATGGTTCCTTCGATCCGGCCTACGGCGAAGTCATTAAATTGAAGGAGGACAACTACTGGTTCAAGCTGCGTGATCACCAGCCCTGGCTGATTGACCACCTCGAGGCCCATCCATCATTTGTTCAACCTGATTATCGCCGCAATGAGGTGCTCGGTTTCCTCAAGAACCACACCCTCGAAGACCTTTGTATCTCGCGTCCGGCCGCGCGTTTGAACTGGGGAATTCCCCTGCCCTTCGACAAGGATTTTGTCACCTACGTCTGGTTCGACGCACTGGTCAATTACATCAGCATCCCCGCCGCCCACGGCGACCCGGCCATTTTGTCTGCTTTGCCCTCGTCACTCGCCACTCGTCACTCGCCACTCGAGTTGTGGCCCGCCGACATCCATGTCATCGGCAAGGACATCCTGAAATTTCACGCCGTGTTCTGGCCGATTATGCTCAAGGCGATGGGGCTGCCCTTGCCGAACCAGCTTCTGGTTCACGGCTGGTGGCAGAAGGACGGTGCGAAAATCAGCAAAAGCAGCGGCAACATCGTTGATCCCCTTGCAGTGATTGACGAATGGGGCCTGGATGCTTTTCGCTTCTACGTCCTGCGCGAACTGGATATCGGCCCGGACGGCAACTGGACCGATGCCGGATTCAAGGCGCGTTACCAGGCCGAGCTCGCCAATGGCCTCGGCAATCTGGTGAACCGCTCACTCTCGATGCTGAAGCGGTATCGTAACGGCGTCGTGCCGGCCAGCCACGATGAATTGGCCGCCGCGGCCGGGAACGCGGCCGCCGAAACCTGTGCCTTGCTGAAACAGAACCGGCTGCAGGAGGCTTTGCACAGTATCTGGTCGCTCGTGACACGCGCCAATCAATACGTGGACCAGACCGCGCCCTTCAAGCTGGCCAAGGAACCGGCCCAGGCCAAACGGCTCGACCAAGTGCTTTACAATCTCGCCGAGACCTGCCGCGTGCTCGCCGTTTTGCTCTGGCCGTTCCTGCCAGGCACGGCGACGAAGATTTACGCGCAACTCGGTTTGTCCGGCGCGCCGGACAAGTTGTCCGAGACGGCCTGGGGCGGATTGCAGCCCGGCCGCAAAACCGGCGAACCGGCCCCGCTTTTCCCGCGCAAAGACAACCTCTAAGCCATGAGCCCACCAGAGAAGCATTCCTCCTGGAAAATTACCGTGGCCATCGGCGTCAGTCTCGTGTCGGTCGGTTATCTTGATTATGTCACTGGTTATGAAATCAACGTTTCTCTATTCTATCTGATTCCGATTTTTTTATGTGGATGGCATTGTTCGCGATCAGTTGTGGTCGGCATCGCTCTCTTGATCGGAGCCGGCCATTGGCTTGAAGACAAGCTTTCCGGCCACACTTACACCCATGAATCTTTTCGAATTTGGAACAGTTTTAACCGTTGTGTCATTTTGGTGATTGTCGGATTGATTATCCACCACTTGAGGCGTGTATTGAAGGAAAAGGAGCGAATAAATCGGGAATTGAAAAGATCATTGGAGGAATTATCGGTGTCAACGGAAGAGATTCGAAAGCTGCAAAGCGGGTTGCAGACCGTTTGCGCGTGGTCAAAGCGGATCAAGGTCGGGGAACAGTGGCTCACGCCGGAGGAATTCCTGAGAGATCAACTTCATTTGAAACTCACGCATACCATTTCGCCTGAAGCCAGCCGTGCGTTTATCAACGAACTCAAAGAGAAGCAAACCCCGCCGGATCCATCTTGAGGAATGATGCATGTCGGGAACATCTTGCGGATTCAAATTGCCTCTTGCAGCGGAGCGACAATACAGGTGAATGGTGCGCGATGCATATAAAAGAAATTTGCGCCCTGGCGGTTTTTGCCCTGACTTATCTGCTGCTCAGCGGGCGGCAACTGCACATTTTGCCGTTGAATCGTCCGGCCGCCGCGCTGCTCGGCACGGTGCTGATGGTCGCGTGCGGCATTCTCACGCCTGAACAGGCCTACCGCGCCGTGGACTACGACACGCTGGTGCTGCTGCTCGGCATGAGCCTCATCTCGGCCTACCTTTATCTCGCCGGTTTTTTTGAGTGGACCGCAGACTGGGTGTTGCGCATCGCCAAAACGCCGCAACGCCTGCTGTTGTACCTTACACTTACGGCGAGCACCCTGTCCGCGCTGCTGGTGAATGACACGATTTGCCTGATGCTGACACCGCTGGTCGTGGCTATCGTGGTGCGCGGGAGGCTGCCGCTGCTGCCTTATCTGCTCGCCCTGGCGATGAGCGCCAATATCGGCAGCATCGGCACGCTCGTCGGCAACCCGCAAAACATGATCATCGGTCACCTGTCCAAAATCCCATTCACCAATTTTTCCCTGTCACTCGCGCCGGTTTCCATCGCCGGACTGGTGGTTGAATTCGCCATTTTGAGTTTTGCCTTCCGCAAAACCCTCCGCGCCGTTTCAATTCAACCGGGCGAAGTTCCTCAACGTCCGCTGGACCGGCGGTTGATCGGGCTGACCCTCGGTGTGCTTGCGCTCGTGTTTGCCGGATTCGTGGCCGGATTCAACCTCTCCTGGACGGCCCTTGCCGGGGCGGCCCTGGTCATGGTGATTGCCCGCCGTGACACCCACGCCGTGTTCAAGCTGGTGGATTGGAACCTGCTTTTTTTCTTCGCCGGCCTTTTCGTCGTCGTGGAAGGGCTCAACAACACCGGCCTGCCCGACCAGATTTATGGCCATCTGCGCGGAATGTTCGGTTCGAGCGCCGGAACCCAGGCGTGGAACCTGGCCTGGTTTTCGGTCGCCGGCTCCAACGTCTTTTCCAACGTGCCGTTCGTGCTGGTCGCGGGAAAATGGATTCCTGGTTTTGCCAACCCCGAACTCATGTGGAAGGTGATGGCGCTGGCCACCACCTTCGCCGGCAACCTCACCATCCTCGGCTCCGTCGCCAACATCATTGTCGTTGAATCCGCCCGGCACCACATCAAAATCGGTTTTTGGGATTACGCAAGAATCGGCATCCCGGTCACGATTCTGACCACCCTCATCGGCGTGGCGATCCTTCTGTGGGTCGGATAAACATCCAGGCAGCGATGCTCCGGACTCCGCCAGCCGCAATGTGACGCACCAGCAAACACCGTTGCGCTTCAACCGGGTGGAGTTAAATTGAGCTCATGAAAACAGCCTCTGCCATTATCTTGTCATCGCTGGTGACTCTGGCGCTGGCCGCCTGGGTCGTCACCGGTTGTACGACCACGAAACCGATTGATTGGAACAACCGCGTCGGCAGCTACACTTTTGACCAGGCGGTGACCGAGCTGGGCCCGCCCGACAAGCAGGCCAAACTCAGCGACGGCAGAACCGTGGCCCAATGGATTACGCACCGCGAAGGTGGCGCCAGCTTCAGCCTCGGCACGGGTTTCGCGGGCGGCAACACCGGCTTTGGCGTCGGCCAGACCGTCGGGACGGGTTATAGCGACCGGGTGCTGACCCTGACCTTCGGCGCCAATAACGTGCTCGCCGCGTGGTCCAAAAATTATTAAGCATGAAAAACAAAAGCGCCCTTGCGGGTCTGCTCTTTGTCCTCTCAGGATTTTTCCTCCTGAATTCCGGCTGTGCCTCCACGCGTCCTCTGACGGTTCAGCAGGCAAATTATCCGCCGGATAAAATTGATGCCCGCGGCTTGTTCGCCGAAAATTGTGTCACCTGCCACGGCAAGAATGGGCGCGCCCGGACCTTTCACGGCTGGCTCGTCGGGGCACAGAACCTCACCGACCCGAGGTGGCAGGCGGACGCCACCGACGGACAGATACGCGACGCCATCAAAACCGGGCCGAGTGTGATGCCGGCTTTTGAAAAGAAATTGTCGCCATCGGAGATTGAAGCACTGGCGGCATACGTTCGAACGTTCAAACCAGCGCCTTGACGGGAGACAAGAACGCCACACGAAAATTGCCCGTTCAATCATCCCGTCCGAAAGCGGAGCGCCGCTCTCCAACCCGGCGGGTTCGGAAAACGACATCTTTGCCGGAGGGGAGACGGACGCTCCGGTCCGGCAAGGATTTCCATACCATGTTGGCAGGCGGCGTGGATTCGATTAAACTATCGTCATGAAGATGAATTTTGCCGGGAAAGCTTCGCTGCTTGGCGTCTTGTTACTCGTTGTTGCTTTTCTTTCCGGTTGCGCTTCGGCCCCGCCGGTGGATTGGAACAGTCGCATCGGGCATTACACCTACGCGCAGGCGGTCGGCGAACTCGGCCCGCCGAATCGGCAATCCCGTCTCAGTAACGGCGCGACGGAGCTCAAATGGTTTCGCCCGCCCGGCGGCCCGGCGGCCCTGCCCAACAACGGCATGAACAACGGCTTCGGCGGAGGTCCAAGCGTCAACGTTGGCTTGAACGACCAATATTTGCAATTGACGTTCGATACCAACGGCGTGCTGACCGCCTGGTCGAAGAATTATTGAGTTCAATTTCGCGCGCTTTCCGGAAAGCGGCGTCAGGCGACTGCTTCAGGGACCCATCAATTCCATGGTGACCCGCACGGCCGAGACCTTGCCATCAGCCAAAATCAGCGCAACCTGCCAGTGTCGTGTCACCATTGGAGTAACCTGACGGTCGGTATCTCTACGCTCACAATAAAGAAAACCCGCCGCTTTCCAATCTCCAAAGCTGCTGTTGGTCTTCGCGGAACAGGCAAAGTGATGCCGCTCCATGATGCGCTGTGCCTGGGCCAGCGGTGTGCCAACCGGGACCCAATGTTGAATCTGCGCCACCGCCTGCGCGGGCTGCCCGGCAAGCCGGTCGCTGCGCGCGCATCCGACAAGCACGAGCACGACCGTGACAGTAAGTGACGTAATTTTCATGGCGTCCATGACACCAAACAGTTCAAAGCTGCCCGCCGCATCGGAGCTCTACAAGAACAAAACGGAGATGCATTTCAGCGCTTCCCCACGTCGTCTCCCACTCCTTTAATGGGCAGCCAATCCGCAGTTCAATTCAACGCCACGCCGCGCCGGATATAGGTCGGGATGTCGAGGTCTTCGCCTTTGTGGATGGTCGGCTCGCTTTTGTCGAACCGGCCTTTGGAAATAATCGCCAGCGGCAACTGGGCCTGGCGCATTTTGGCCACCGCTTTCCGGGCGCGCCCGCTGCCATGCCGGGCCAGCGCATGTTCGCGTTGTTCCATGGTAAACGCCGGTGGCGGCGCATTGTCACCCGGAACCGCGGCAACAGGTTGCCGCTTTGAAAACGTGGACGTGTCCGCGGACTCCCCGGAGGCCGGTGCCGCGCCCGGCGCCGCGATTTTCGCGTCCGGATTTTGCCGCGCGGCAATGACGGTCACGGAGAGAAGCGCTTTCATGCCTTCGTCCACGGCCGCGCCCATAATGACTTTTGCGTGTTCGCAGTGGCGGTTGATTTGTTCCATCACGCGCCCCACCTCGGCCATGGTCAAGTCCTTGCCGCCCATCATGCTCACCAACACGGCGTCGGATTCCGCCAGCACGCGGCCTTCTTCCAGCAACGGATGGTTGAGCAGTTTTTCCACCACTTCGCGCGAACGGGCCGGGCCGGAGGCTTCCACCGAGGCAAACGCGCTTTCGGAGTGGCGGTTGCGCACCAGCGCGCAGAAATCGTCAAAGTGAATCTGAATCAAGCCGGGCCGCGTGAGCAACCGCCACACGCCACGCACGCCTTCGACCAGCAATTCGCCGGTAATCCGGAACGTGTCGAGCACGCTGGTGTTTTCGTCAATCAACTTGAACGTTTTCTGGCACGGCAGGCAAATCACGCCATCGGCGACCACCCGGAGCTGGTCCAGGCTTTGCTGGGCCTGCTCCTGTCGGCGGTTGCCTTCGCACCCGAACGGCAGCGTCACAAACGCCAGCACCAGCGCGCCGGTTTCCTTGGCCGCCCGCGCCAGCACGGGCGCAATGCCGCTGCCCGCGCCGCCCCCCAGACCCGCCACGATAAAAATCACGTCCGCGCCTTCACACGCAGTTTTGAGCGTGGCGAACTGTTCCTCGGCAATCGCGCGGCCGCGTTCGGGATCGCCGCCGGTGCCCAGACCGCGCAGCAGCCTCGTTTCCAGATGAATTTTCAGGGCGACCGTCGAACCGGCCAGCGACGTCGCATCCGTATTGACCGCCACGAAACCCGCGCCGGCGAATTCCTCCCGTCGCATCACCTCGAGCAGGCCGACGCCGGCGCTGCCGACGCCGATGATTCGGGCGGCGCGCATCCGGGCGGGTTCGAGCGTGACCGCGGGAGTCGGGGGTTTGGTTTTCATGGCGGGAGGATTCACGGTCGTTGCAGGAAACGGCGCAGGGTGACTTTGATGTCCCGCGCCAGCGATTTGCCTTCGCGTTTGCGCGTCTTGAACGAGCCGAATTTTACCAGGCCGATGGCGGTGAAAAATTCCGGCTGGTTGAGCGCGGATTTAAGGCCGCTGATGGAATTGGTCTGGCCGATGGACACCGGCATTTGCAGGACCTGCTCGGCGAGTCTGGCAATGTGTGGAATCCGCGCGCCGCCGCCGCCCAGAAACACGCCCGCGCGCAAATAATCGAACAGCCCGGCCTGCTCCAAATCCTGCGCAACCAACTGGAAGATTTCCTCGAGCCGCAGCGACATGATGCGCTGAAGATGCTCGACGTTGACGGTCTTGAGCGGCAGGCCCAGTTCGTTGGTGATGGTGACGGACTGGCCCTTGTTTTTCTCATCCAGCAGCGCGGAACCGTGTTCGAGCTTCAGTTTTTCCGCGCGACTCAACGGCACTTTCAAGCCGTAAGCCAGATCATTGGAAACGTGGTCGCCGCCCACCGCAAGCACGCCGGTATGGCGAATCACGCCGCCCGCGTACACCACGTAATCTGTCGTGCCGCCGCCGATGTCAATGACCAGCGCACCCAGTTCCTTTTGCTCACCGGTCAGCAGCGCGAGCGACGAGGCGAGACCGTTGAAGACGATTTCGTCCACCTCCAGTTGCAGGCCTCTTACAAGCCGGATGGCGTTTTGCAGGCGATTGGTGTTGCCGTGGACCACGTGAACGTCCACTTCCAGGCGCGACCCGAGCATGCCGACCGGATTGGTCACGCCGTCCTGACCGTCCACGAAAAAATGCTGGCGGATGGCATGGACCACGTTGTTTTCCGTGGGCAGATTGATCGCCTTCGCGTTCTTGATGACGTCCTGCACATCGTCTTCGGAAATTTCGCGGTCGGCGGAGACGACGGGATGCACGCCGCGATTGTTGAAGCCGCGAATGTGGCCGCCGGTGACGCCGAGATAAACGTTGCGGATCTCGACATCGGCCATCTGTTCGGCCTCGACGATGGCGTTGCGCACGTCTTCCTCGGCCTGGGCCGTGTCAGCAATCTCGCCCTTGCGCACGCCGCGTGAGCGCGCCTGGCCCAGACCGATGATATTCAGCGCGCCGTCGGCGCCCTGCTCGCCGACCACGGCGCAGACTTTCGACGTGCCAATTTCCAAGCCGACTATGATGGATGAATCATCAAACATTTTTCCTCCGGACGGGCGATGGGTTGTTGTACCCCGGTAGACTGGCCGGCACGGCCACGGCTTCCATCCAGCGCACCGGCACGTTGTTGGAAACCGCCAGATTGACCGACGCAATCGCCTTGTTCATGCGCTGCCCCAAATCGTAAATCTCGCGCCAGCGTCGCAGCTGCTGATCCAGATTGTCGAGACCAAAAGTAATTTCGCCGCCCTGCTCCGTCGTCGCCACCACCACGCCCGGCAACGACACGTCAATGCGCCGCAGGTTCACCAGCCCCGTCATCACCGAACGGTTGAAGGCGCCGACCAACCGCAACGCCGCCAGCACTTGCGGGGATTCCACCCGCTGGCCCGGATGCAACTGATAGGCGTTCAAACCGACGATCACCGGCAACTGGTCCCGGATTTGTGCCAGCGGGATCACGCACAGCCGGGGATCGAGCGGTTGCATGACATAACCCTCCGCGTCGAGTTGATACACCGTCACCTCGATGCCGCTGGCGGCGCCGGCCCGCGGCACGTCCACTTGCGCAACCGGCTGGCGCTCGGTCACCCGGATGCGCAACAGGCCCGGCAGCACGCGCTCCACCGAGACGGAACCAATGGTCGAGACCAGTTCCAGGTTCCGTTTCACCGACGCCAGGTCAAGCGCCATCAGATTTTCGCCCGGCTTCACCCCGGACCAGCGGCGCAATTCGTCCGGCGAAATGACGCCATCCGTTTGCACGTCAACGCGCCGGATGGCAAATTCGGAATTTTCATAGACCAATTTATTGAGCGTCCACTCGCCCGCCCGCCAGAACAGATAGAGGCCAAACACCGTGCCGAACGTGACGGCGAGCGCGACGGACCCCAGTCGCAGGCGCGTCGCGCGCACCTGCCGTGAACGCAGTTTCACATCGAGCACATGTTTATGGCTCAATCGCCGGTTTTTTTGTTCGCGCCTGAACCACATAGTCAGACTGGTTATATGAGTTAATTGGGTTAAACGTGATGCGCCATGTGCGCCCGTTCCAGCGCCAAATCCACCATGCGCTGGCAAAGCTGCGCATAATTCAATCCCGCCGCCGCCGCCGCCTTCGGCAACAGGCTCGTTTCGGTCATGCCCGGCAAGGTGTTGACTTCGAGCACCACCGGATCGCCATCGGCCCGCACCATCACATCCACCCGCGCATAATCCCGCCCGCCCACCGCCTTGAATGCGCCGAGCGCGGCATCCTGAATTCGCCGGGTGGCCGCGGCATCGAAGGACGCCGGGCAAAAATATTCCGTGCATCCAGCCGTGTATTTGTTGTGGTAATCGTAACCGCCGGTTTTGGGCCGGACTTCGACCACCGGCAGCGCTTCGTCCGCCAGAATGCCCACCGTGCATTCACGGCCAATGATCTTTTCCTCGACCAGAACTTCCGAATCAAACTTCATCGCCTCGGCCAGCGCCGCCGGCCAATCGCCGGCGCGCTCAACGAAGTGTAATCCCACACTGGAGCCTTGCCGCACCGGCTTGACCACCAGCGGCGGTGGCCAATCCTTCGGCCAGGGAGTTGTGACCGAGTTCACCACCAAAAACTTTGCCGTCGGGATTCCCGCCTCGAGACAGCGCCGCTTGGTCAACACCTTGTCGAAGGCGATGCGGCTCGCCTCGGCGTCGCAACCCGTATAAACCGCGCCGATTTCGTCCAGGCGCCGCTGGACGGTGCCATCTTCGCCGTAAGTGCCGTGCAACGCCAACAGCACCACGTCTATTTCCGGCGGCAAATCGAATGCGCCGTTGAACGGATCCACTTCGTAAACCTCGTGGCCGAGCGAGCGCAATGCTTTCGCCACCGCCGCCCCGGAACGCAACGACACCTCGCGTTCGGCACTCGGCCCCCCCCGCATCACCACAATTTTAAGCTTAATGCTCATTCCTCACCGACGATTTCTACTTCTGTTTCCAGTTCGATCCCGCGCTCAATTTTCGCCCGCTGCTTGAGCAAGTCAATCAAATCCAGAATGTTGCGTGCCGTGGCTGAACCGTCATTGACAATGAAATTGCCGTGTTCGGCGGAAACCACCGCGCCGCCGGCCCGTGCGCCTTTCAAGCCCAGTTCGTCCACCAGTTGTCCCGCCGGAATTTGCGCGGGGTTCTTGAACATACAACCGGCGCTGGGCGCGGCAGGCTGAGACGCCCAACGCTTTTCGCAGAACGCCTGCATGCGCGCTTCGATCTCTCCCCGCGGCGCCGGTTTGCACCGGAACACCGCCGCCAAAGCGATGTGATTTTTCAATGTGGCGCAACCGCGGTATGCCACCGCCATTTCCTTCGGCGCGAGTTCGCGAACATGGCCTTCAAAATCCATCAATCGGACCGACTCGACCACGTCGAACGTCTGCCCGCCCATGGCGCCGGCGTTCATCCGCAGCGCGCCGCCGACGCTGCCCGGAATGCCTTCCAGAAATTCCACGCCGCTCAACCCGTTTCGCTTCGCTTCCACGGCGACATTCTTCAGTTTGGCGCCCGCCCCGCAACGCAGGCGTTCGCCGTCCACCTCAATCCGGCCGAAATTCGCGTGCGCCAGGCAAATCATCACGCCGCGGAACCCGCCGTCGCGCACGAGCAAATTCGAGCCGCGACCAATCACCAAGAACGGCACGGCGCGCGCGCCGCAAAATTTCAGGACGCCCGCCAGATCCGCTTCCGAAGCCGGTTCCACGTACACATCCGCCGGGCCGCCCACGCGCAGCGTGGTGTGCCGGGCCATCGACTCCTCGCGCCGGATCACGGCGGCGCGCGAAAGGGACGCGGCCAGTTCGCCGGTCAAATCGTCTTTGTTGTGCGCGGGCGTCTCCAAAATGGCTCCGGTCGGGTTCATGCGGCGCAAACGTGTTCCTGCTTCGGTTCGCCGGAGTGCGGTGGCGGTTGGAGTTCAGGCTTCAGCCGGTGTTCCCCGGGCAGGCTGAAGCTTGAACTCCGGCAGGCGCTCAAAATGTTTTCAGCGATTTGTTCCGCGGCCCGGGGCGCGTGCCAGGGCGCGAGGGCGGACTGCATGGCGGTGCGGACGGCTTCATTTTCGGCCAGTTCGCACAGGATGGCCGCCACTTTTTCCGGCGCGGCGTTTTTCTGTTCGAGCAACCGGGCCGCGCCGGTGGTCTCGAAGGCGCGCGCGTTGTGGAACTGATGATGGTCCGCCGCGGCGGGAAACGGCACAAGCAGCGACGGCAGGCGCATGGCCGCGATTTCGGCCAGCGACGAAGCACCCGCCCGGCTCACGGCCACGGTGGCGGCGCCCAGGGCCAGGTCCATTTCCGCGAGAAACGGTTTCACCACGGCTTTGACACCGCTCGCGGCATAGGCAGCTTTAACCTTTTCATAATCATTCGTCCCGGTGAGATGAAGGAACTGGAGCGCGGACCGCTTGTCCGCAGGTATGGCAGCAGACCGGGATTCGCGGCTGGACTGTCCGCGCTCCTGCAAACGCGGCAAGGCGGCCAAAATGATGTTATTAATTCCGCGGGCGCCCTGGCTTCCGCCCATGATCAGAATGGTGGGACAATCGGGTTCGAGACCAAGCGCGATGCGGGACTGCTGAAGTTTGGGCCCGATGGGGTCTCGTTCCGCCGAAAACCGCGGGCGCACCGGTGTGCCGGTGCGGGTGACTTTGCGCGCGCACAATCGGGAGGCCGTTTCCGGAAAACCCACGAACGCTTCATCCACGAAACGCGCGAGGAACCGGTTCGCCCGGCCGGGAATGGTGTTGGACTCGTGCAAAAAGGTTTTGGCGCCAAACCGTTCCGCCGCCAGCACCGGCGGCGCGCTGGTAAATCCGCCCATCGCCAGGACCGCGTCGGGTCGGCAACGGCGGAAGATCTTCCGCGCGGCGAAAAACGATTTCACAAAACTGCCGGCGAAAGAAAGATAATTGCGGTTTTGCAGGCCGACCGCCGGGAGCGTGAAAATCTCCGAGTCGCGCACGGATTTCACGGCTTGCTGGTCAATGTCCTTGGGTGAAACGAGCAACGCCGTTTGACAACCGCGTTTGTGCAATTCACCGGCGACGGCCAGACCCGGAAAGAGATGCCCGCCCGTGCCGCCGCACGCGATGGCGACGAAGGGCGTTTTGGCTCCGGGCAGGGTCATGTGGGTTGGGCGGAGGGAAGTTCGTCGGTTCTGACGGCCGAGCCGGGGATTTGCTCACGCGACTGGGCATGACGCGCGATACTGAATAAAATTCCCACACCCGCCAGCATGGCCATCAGGTTCGAGCCGCCGTAACTGATGAACGGAAGCGGCAGGCCTTTGTTCGGCAGCGCGCTGGTGACCACGCCGATGTTAATCGCCGCCTGCAAACCGATGAGCAGCGTGATGCCGGACCCGAGCAAAAAGCCGAACAGGTCGCGCGCGTTGAGCGCAATGTAAATGCCACAAATCACGATGATGACGAACGATAGCAGGATAAACAGTGTTGCAATCAGGCCCAATTCTTCACCGATGATGGAGAGGATGAAATCGGTGTGGTCTTCGGGTACAAAGCCGAGTTTTTGACGGCCATTACCGAGCCCGAGGCCGGTCCAGCCGCCGGAGCCGAGCGCAATCATGGCTTGATAGGCCTGATAACCCACGCCGTCCTTGTGCTGCTCCAAATCCCACCAACTGAAGATGCGCCTCATGCGCATCGGATCGAACAGGATGGAAATCCCCAGCGCGACGACACCCAAAACAACCGGCGGGACGATATATTTCCAGCGTGCGCCGGCCAGCAGCAACAAGGCGCCGCTGACGGCCGCCAGCAGGACGGTGGTGCCACGATCAGGCTCAACGAAGATCAGGCCGAGCACCGAGGCGCAGATCAAACCGGGCAGCACGACGCCGCGGCCCCAGGTATGCACGTGTCGCTGGCTGCGCTCGCAATACCACGCGAGCATGATCACGAGGGCGAGCTTGGCGAACTCGGACGGCTGCAGGCGCATCCCGGGCAGGATGAACCAGCGATGGGCGCCGTTGATCCTTTTGGTGATGCCGTGCGGCAATGGCAGCAGCACCAGCACGAGCAGGGCCAGGGCAATGAGGAACAGCGGCCACGCGGCTTTTTTAAGCCATTGATAGTCGAGGGCAGTCGCCGCCACACAGAGCACAAAGCCGAACGCGCACCAGATGAGTTGCAGCATCAGATAGTGCGTGCCCACCTGGCTCATGCTCGAGCTGTAAAGCATCACCAGCCCCAGCGCCAGCAGGGCGGCGACACAGAACGCCAACGTCGTGACGGCGAATTTCATTTCAACGCTTCAACCCGCGCCGGGCGCAAGCCCTTTCGGCTATTGCGCCCCGGGCGTCGTGCTATCCGATGCCGGCGTTGCGCCTGCGGCCGGCGGAGCGGTCACCGGCGCGGTTGAGGGCGCCGGGGCCGGGGCCGCAGCCGGAGCCATATCGGCTTTCGCCGGAATCTTCAGTTTCTGGCCAACTTTGATATGGGTCGTGGACAGGCCATTCTCAGATTCAATTGCCCGGACGGTGGTGCCATTACGTTTGGCGATCTTGGACAGCGTGTCGCCCGACTTGACGATGTAAATTTCCTCGCCTCCGCCCGAACCGGACGCAGCGGTCGTGTCGGTCGCCGACTCGGCCGCGCTGGTGGCGCCGGGAATTGAGAGTTTCTGGCCCACCTTCAATTTGCCCGGATCAATGCCGGGATTGGCCGCTTCAATCGCCTTGACCGTGACGCCGTTTTTCTTGGCGATTTTCCAAAGCGAATCGCCCTTGACCACGACGTATTCCGTCCCGGCAGTTTCCGGCGCAACCGCCGGGGTGACGGCGGGCGGCGGCTGGACCGGCGGATTGGACGCTTCCACCGGCGGCGGATTGGTATTCATCATCGCCGTCTCGTTGGTGTCAATGGTCGGCTGATTTTCCGCCTCGGTCTGTTCCCGCTTGCAACCTTGCATCAGCAGGGCCATAAGGCCGACAACATTGACGGCCAGCACGCAGAACACGACGACTTTCAGGCGTGAACGGCGTTTGCTTTGCAGCTCCAGCAAGGAGCCCTGGGGTACGAATGGGTTGGGACTATTCATGGATTTGGCGCTGATTGCGTCCTTTCGTGATGAGGATGGGTTGTTGAGTTTCCCGCCATGAAGTCTTCCTCTCAAAAACTTCCTGACGTTTTAAAGCATTTATGTTCTTCATGTTACGCTCGAAGCCGTTGCGATGGAGGTTGCTCAAAAATCCACCTTCTTTCCAAGCCGTCGGCTGGAAAAAAGCACCTTTTGGGCCACCACGCCCCCCCGCCGCCAACGACCATGGTTTTAACAACAGACCGTCGGCGGCGCAAGGAACAAAGCGCCCCGAATTCACTTTTTCAATCCAGACAAATCTCCGTCTCATCTCAGTTTCAGTGTGGCCAAAGCGACGACCGCGAAGAGCACGCACAAAATATAAAAGCGCATTACGACCTGCGATTCGTACCAGCCTTTCTTCTCGAAATGGTGATGCAATGGCGCCATTAAAAAAATGCGCCGGCCAACGCCGTAGCGTTTGCGCGTGAAACGAAACCAGCCGGTTTGCAGGATGACCGAAACGGCTTCCATCACAAATACGCCGCCCGCGATAACCAGGATGAACGGCTGATGGATGAGCACCGCGATGATGCCGAACGCGCCGCCGAGCGGGAGCGAGCCGGTGTCGCCCATGAACACCTGTGCCGGATGGCAATTGAACCACAAAAATCCCAGTCCCGCGCCAAGCAATGCCGCACAAAAGACGGTTAATTCGCCGGCGCCGGGCACCATGGGTATCTGTAAATAACCGGCGGCCTTCACATTGCCGGCGAGATAAGTGAAAAACAAAAAGACAAACCCGACAATGAGCGTGCAGCCAATCGCCAGGCCATCGAGACCATCGGTCAGATTCACCGCGTTCGAACTCCCGACAATCGCCAGCACCACAATCGGCAGGCCAATCCAGCCCGCGTTCACCGCCACCGGATACTTGTAAAACGGGACGGTAATTTCCGTCACCAGCTTGCCGGTCGAAGGTGTCAACCACAAATAAACGCCGATGAACGCGGCCAGCGCAATCTGCACCCACAGCTTCAACCGTGGCGGTGTGCCACCGCCACTCTGCTGAATGATTTTTGCGTAATCGTCGTAAAACCCCAGTCCCGCCAGCACCAGCACCGAAAGCAGGGTCAACTCGACCTGCGCATTCCATTGCGCCCAAAGCATTGTGGAAAACACCAGCACGGCGATGATCAAAATGCCCCCCATGGTCGGGGTGCCTTTTTTGCTGAGCACGCGCGCTCCCAGACCGCCCGCGCTTTCGGCCTTGTCCGCGTAATCCTGGCCGAATTTCAATTGTTTCAGCCAGTGAATGATTTTCGGTCCGAACCACCAGCTTAAGATCAGCGCCGTGATTGCCGCTCCGGCGCTGCGCACGGTGATGTAACGAAAGAGCCGCAAGGCCGAGAGGTGATCCGCCCAATGCGTTCCCGCCGACCAATCGAGCAACTTCTGGCTCAAATAATAAAGCATCGTCTTGATTCACGACCGCTCCGGCTTCAATGATTCCGCGATGCGTTCCAGGCGCACCACTCGTGACGCCTTCAACAAAACCACATCGCCTGACTTCAAAAAATTTTTCACGGCCTGCTTCGCCGCCTCAACGTCCGCCAATTCAATCACCCGGCTTAACCCGGCTGCACGCGCCGCGGCTGCCATCACCGGGGCCATCTGCCCGATGGCAAACAACTGGCCGATGCCCAACTCCGCCGCGCGCCGGCCGACCTCCGCATGGGCCGCCTCACTCTGCACGCCGAGTTCAGCCATGTCCCCCAGCACCGCCACGCGCCGGCCTTGCCACGGCAGGGCGCAAAGGGTCTCCAGCGCCGCAATCATCGAATCCGCGTTGGCGTTGTACGTGTCGTCGAGCACGCGCACTCCGCCGGCCTCCCAGCATTGCATCCGCATTTTTGCCGGTTGGCATTCGGCCAGGCCGTCCCGCACGGCGGGACGGCCCAGGCCCAGTTCCTCACTGACCGCGACTGCAAAAAGCGCATTCACGACCTGATGTCGGCCTAACAGATTCACCCGGTACCCGCCGTTGAATTCGGCCTTCGGCGCTTCCACGCGAAAGGTGACGCCGCTTTTGTCCAATCGGATTCCCTTCGCCCGCCAGTCATTTTTCTCGCCGAGGCCCACCCGCACCACGGTCGCCCGGGCGCGCCGGACCATCGGTTCGGTCCATTCGCTGTCGCCGTTGACAAAGAGCTTGCCGTCCGCCGGCAACAGTTCCGCGAGCCGGCCTTCTTCTTGTGCGACGCCGGCGACGTCGCCAAAAAATTCCAAATGTTCGCGGCCAATGTTGGTGATGACGCCGTATTTCGGCTGAATCATTTTCACGAGCGGCGCAAGTTCGCCCGGATGATTCGTACCCGCTTCCAGCACGGCAGCCTGGTGCGACTTTTCCAGGCGCAGCAACGTCAGCGGCACGCCAATGTCGTTGTTGAAACTGGCTTCGCTCCACAGCGTTGCCAATTTTTGCCGGAGCGCCGCCGCAATCAATTCCTTCACCGACGTCTTGCCGTTTGAGCCGCCCACGGCCACCACGGGCAGGTCGAATTCCCGCCGATAGGCCGCCGCCAGCCGGCCCAGCGCCGCGCGCGTGTCGTCCACGACCAGCACGCCGCAATCCGGCAAAGACACGGGAATTTTTTTCCGTTCCACCACCGTTGCCGCCGCGCCCCGGGCGGCGACTTCGTTCAGGAACTCATGGCCGTCAAACCGCTCGCCCGGGAGGGCAAAAAACAAATCACCGGGCTGCGCCTGCCGTGAATCGGTGCAGACACGCCGAATGGCCGTCTCACCGGAGCCGCGCTTCAATTCAGCAGCGCAGGCTTCGGCCGCAAATTTCAAAGAACGTGTTTCCACTGACGATTCTCAACGCTGGTCACGGATTCCGCGCGGCCGGCGATTTTAAACCACCCGCCGCCACCAGGGGCGGCGCCGAACCGGGATCCGGCACATTTTGATCCGGTGGAATGTTCAGATAGCTCGCACAACGTTCGGCAATTTCCCTGAAAATCGGGCCGCAGACCTGGCCGCCGTAATAACCCTCTTTGGGATCATCCATCACCACGGAAATGCAAAGTTGGGGATTGTCCGCCGGGAAGAACCCGATGAACGAGGCGAAATATTTGCCCGGCAAATAACCGCCGGGCCCGGCTTTCTGCGCCGTGCCCGTTTTGCCCGCCACCACATAATCCGTCAACGCGGCGTCCGGCGCGGTGCCTTCCGGCGAAGCCACGGTTTTTAGCGCTTCCACCATCAATTTGTCCGTGGCCGGGTTGATGACCTGCCGGATCACCTGCGGCGCATATTGCGCCACGAGATTGCCGTTGCGATCCATCAAGCGGCTGACCAGCATCGGTTGCATCAAATTGCCGCCGTCAGCAATGGCGCACATGGCCATCGCCATTTGCAATCGCGTCACCGCCACGCCCTGCCCCATCGGGATCTGGGCGATGGACACCTTGCTCCAATCCTTGACCGGATGCAGGATGCCGGCGACCTCGCCGGGCAGCGGGATGCCCGTGCGCTGGCCGAAACCAAAATCCCACGCGTAATCGTACAACCGCTCTTCTCCGAGCCGGATGCCGATTTTGGCTGCGCCGATGTTCGACGACTTGGTGATGATACTTTCCGTCGTGAGAATGTCGAACGGCTCATGGTCGTGCAATACCCGACCGGCATAGGCAAAATGGCCATGGTCGCAATCAAACGTGTCAGTCAACTGCACCACGCCTTCGTTCAGAGCCCCCGAAACCACAACGATTTTGAAGGTCGAGCCGGGCTCCATGATGTCGCTGATAACCCGATCGCGGCGGGCGTCGGCGGAGGAGGCTCCGGGATTGTTCGGATCAAAATCAGGCAGGGTCGCCAGGGCCAGGATTTCGCCCGTTTGCGGACGGATGACGATGCCGGTGATGCTGATGGGCGTGTGCTTTTCCATCGCGTTGGTCAGGGCGGTTTCGACAATATGCTGGATGACGCCGTCAATCGTAAGCACCACATTGTAGCCGTCCCGTGGCTGCACATCCTGATCACGCAACGATACCAGTTCCTGGCGGCGGCGGTCCATCTCCGTCACCCGCCAGCCGGGCACGCCGCTCAGTGCGGAATTCAGGGCCAACTCGACGCCATCCCGGCCCGAGGTCTCCCAAACCGGCTGGCCGTTCACCGACAATTCATCCGTGCCGATAAAACCCAGCACGTGCGCGGCGAGCGAACCGTTGGGATACACGCGCAACTGGTCATCCACGGGACCGGTGAAAATCGCGCGCGTGCGCAGGTTGCGGCAGAAAGCGCGTTGCTCCCTGGAAAATCCGGCTTCATCCGGGCCGAAGGACAGCCGGCTCATCGCCGTTTGAATTTCCTGCCAGGTTTCATCCCGGACCTTGTGCCGCAAGACCACGTACTGGTTCGTGACAGTTTCCCCTTTCTCATTCTGCCGCATCCGGGGAAGCAACCGCTGATACAAATCAGCCTCGCTCATCTGTAACAGCGGGGCGAGCGTGCGCGCCACGACGGCCCTTTGGTTGCCAATCAAAACCGGGTCGGCGCAAACCGTTTTTACAAAAATGCTGGTCGCCAGCAGGTTGTTGTGCGCGTCCAGAATGCTGCCCCGGCGTGGCTCGCGGAAATACTCAAGTTCCGTATTCTGCTGCGCCAAGGCCGCCAATTCGTCATGGCGCAACAACTGCAAATCCACCAGCCGGTAGCCCAGCCCGGCAAACGCCAGGCCCAGCAACCCCAGCAACAGCAGCATCCGTCTTAATTGCAGTCGTTTGATCATCACAAATGGCCAACCGCCCGCGGCGATCGGTTCCTCACCCGACGGCGTCACGGGCGGCGGCCAAAATTTTCACGTTATGGCGCCAGGCCGCCTTCCTGACGCGCCGCAAACCGGCGATTCGCATCATCCCCCGGCGGCGCTTCCGTCAAGCGGTAAACCTGGGCAGGTTGCGCCGGCACCAGGCCCAAGTTTAATTCGCGCACGCGTTGATCCAGCATCACCGGCGAATTCAGCACCGCGAGTTGATCGCTCAACTTTTGATTCTCATCGCGCAATTGCGCCAGCCGGCTCTCACAGGCGGTGATTTGCCGGCCGAGCTGGAAAATCTGGCCTTTCTGCCAGACATAACCCACGGCCAGCCCGGCGATCACCAGGCACAAAAACAACGCCTTCAGCGCCGGACCAAACCGGATCGCCGCCGATTGATTTCTTCGATTCTTTCCCATGGTTTTTCTTGTAGCGGCGCTCCGTGAGCATCGCATCATTTCCGGCGGTCACAGACCCCCACTACATTTTCTCCAGCACCCGCAACTGTGCGCTGCGGCCGCGCGGATTTTCCCGCAGCTCAACCTCGCCCGGTTTGATGGCCTTGCGCGTCACCCATCTCAACTCCGGCGCGCGTGGCGCGCGCAACTCCGGAACATCCACTTCACCAGCCGGCGCGTAATCCCGCGCCCCGGCGCGCCCAAAATCCTTCACCGCCCGGTCTTCCAATGAATGAAACGTGATGACGGCCAGCCGTCCGCCGGGCTTCAAAATCTTTACCGCCGCCGCCAGCCCCAGTTTCAAAAAGCCAATTTCGCCGTTCACCGCAATCCGCAGCGCCTGAAAAATCTTCGTCGCGGGATGCGTCTTTTTCCCGCGCCGGGGCAACAACCGTTCCAGCCAATCCGCCAATTGCCCCGTCGTCTCAAACTTTTGCCGCTGGCGGTCATGGACGACAGCTCTGGCCAACCGCCGCGCATCGCGCTCGCCGCCGAACCCCCAAAAAATTTCCGCCAGTTCGCCGGCGCTCAAGCCGTTTACCAGATCCGCCGCCGTCAACGACTGCCGCATATCCATCCGCATGTCCAATGGGCCGTCGTGCTGGAAGCTGAATCCGCGTCCGGGCGAATCCAATTGCGGCGAACTCACGCCCAAATCCAGCAGCACACCATCGCAACTCGCCGCCGGAATCCACCCGGCCAGCTCCGCAAAATTGCCCTGGCGGATCTCAAATCGTCCGGCAAATTCCGCCAGTCGCACCCGGGCCGCTTCAACCGCGGCGCCATCGCGATCGCACCCATACAGCCATCCAGTCGGCGAACTCGCGTTCAAAACGCTCACCGCGTGCCCAGCCCCACCGATCGTGCCGTCGGCGTAACGGCCGCCCGGCCCGGGCTTCAGCGCGTCCAGCACCTCCGCCACCATCACCGGTCTGTGAACGAAATCGGGCACTGCGCATTGGATTCAAAATTCAGGCTGCTTTGACTCCAAAAATTTTTGCGCTCAACCGGCTCCACGAATCCCCCGGGTGGGCCGGCGGCAAAATCGGCATCTCCGGCGCCGTGCGCGATTTGATGGGCACAATCTCCACATCGGCATCAGTCAGGTCATTATGCACGACCTTTACCCGGTCCAGGGACAACTCGGCCTGCATGGGACACTGCGCCTTTAAGGGCGCCGGCGTGCGTGCGCTGCGCCAGATTGAAATGGGATTCCATTTGCCAGCCCAGGTTCTTTTTTGAATCCGGGCCGCCGCAAACGCAGGCAGTTTTTGGGTCTTGGCGCCATCAGACGCCAGTCCCTTTTTGACCGGCACCCCGTCTGCCTTTGGCGCCGGCTCCGTCTTGACAGCGGGGACAAATGGATTTTTTGGCGAAATGAATTTTGGCAGGTAACCGCGGTCGCCGATGCGATAGGAAACTTCACCGCGTCCACCGATGATACTTTTTCCAGCAGCCAGTAATTTTCCAAGATTCATAGTTATTATTCCATCAATTTGAAGGCATCCGGCGCCAACGCGGCGTCGGCAGCCTGGACCTTTTCGTAACGTTCCGGATTCCAGATCTCAAAGCGGTCCAGCAACCCGACCAACACCGCGTCGTTTTTAATGCCCGCTCCGCGGGCCATTTCGTCGGGGAGGCAAACCCTCCCGGCCTTGTCCACGCTCGCCTGCGCCGAATCACTGCCGATGATGCGTTTAAGCACGACCTTTTTAGGATCGCTGTTCGGCATGGCGTCAATCGACTGCATCAACTTCGCCATCTGCGACGGCGGCAGGACACGTACGCACGCCCCGACGCCTTCCCGCGGCCAGAGGATGAGGGTCAATTCCGCCGCCGCCTTTTGCGGCCGCCACTTGGCCGGGATTTGCACACGCCTTTTCTCATCGACGCCATGACGAAAGCGTGAATTGTAATAAGACGGCTCCACGTTTTTTGCGTTACCCATTTATTCGCAATAAAAATCTAAACAGCCACTTTCTTCCACAACGACCCATTTTTAACCACTATACCCCACCCAAGTCAACAAAAATTCGTGTAAAATTTTCGGGGTTATTCAGAAGTTATTCACAAGTTGATTTTGACCAAATTCAGGCAAGAATTGTCGTCCTGTTTTCCTTGGCCGCGTCGGGTTATGCTTTGATCGCGATGCGAACCGCTGATTTTGATTTTGCCCTGTCGTCCGATCGAATCGCGCAACATCCCGCGCCCCGGCGCGATGAATCGCGACTCTTGGTATTGCACCGTGGGGATGGGCGAATCGAACACCACCGATTTCGCACCATATTGGAATTCTTTCGCGCCGGGGACCTGCTGGTATTGAATGATTCACGCGTCATTCCGGCGCGGCTGCGCGGCCGGAACGCGCGTTCCGGCGGCCAATTTGAAATTTTGTTGCTGGAGGAAAATACCGGCAATGACTGGTGGGCCATGTTGCGCCCCGCCAAGCGCGCCCGCATCGGAACCCAAATCGTTCTGCGTAACGCCAATGGCAGCGCCGCCGGCGTCCACGCCGCCGTTCTCGAAATCAGCGAGGAAGGCCATCGACGGTTGCAATTTTCCGGCACGCCGGATATCCGCCGCGAACTTGAACGGCTGGGCGAAGTTCCCCTGCCCCCTTACATTCTGCGGACGCACGCACACGGGACGCACGAAGACCGGGAACGTTATCAAACCGTCTTTGCCAGGGCCGACGGCTCGGTGGCCGCTCCCACCGCGGGGCTACATTTTACGCCGGAATTGCTGCAACAAATTCACGACCGGGGTGTGCAGGTTTGTTTCGTCACGCTGCATGTGGGCGCCGGGACCTTTCTGCCGGTCAATACCGAGGTTCTGGCCGCGCATCGGATGCATGAGGAACGCTTCACCTTGAACGCCGAAACCGCGTGTGCGGTGAACGAAGCAAAGGCCGCTGGCCGGCGCGTCATCGCCGTTGGCACGACCACCGTGCGCGTGCTGGAAAGCGTCGCTGCGGCAAACGGCGGGAAGATGGCAAAAAGCGCCGGAAAAACCGGCATTTTTATACATCCACCGTTCCGGTTCCAAATCGTTGACGGACTGCTGACAAATTTTCATTTGCCGCGCTCAACCCTGCTAATGCTGGTAAGCGCCTTTGCCGCGCCGAATGAAGCGCGGGGACGGGAGATGATTTTGTCCGCCTATGCGGAGGCCATTCGTGAACGTTACCGCTTTTACAGTTACGGTGACGCCATGCTCATTCTTTAGGTTTCCGTTTCGGATATTTAACCCTAAGTTAAGGCGCCGGTGAACCCAAAGTCGAAATCCAAAAAAACGAGACGGCCTTTCGTGCTGGTAAACATGGCGATGACGGCGGACGGAAAAATCGCGACGGCCAATCGAGCGCTATCGTCGTTTACCGGTGCCCGCGACCATCAACATCTGCTCGCATTGCGGGCGACGGCAGACGCGGTGATGGCCGGCGCCCGCACGGTTGATTCCGCGCCCATCAACCTGGGACCCGGCCCGGCAAAATTCCGGCGGCAACGGCTCAAGCGCGGGTTGAGGGAGTATAACTTGCGGATCATTGTCAGCCGTTCGGGTTCGGTCAATCCCCGCGCGAGAGTATTCCAGCTTCGGTTCTCGCCCATCCTCATTCTCACCACCCGTCGCGCCACCGCAACCCGGCTCAAGCAATTGCGCGCGTTGGCCGACGTGGTCAAGATCTGTGGCCGGAAAGAGATCAACTTCAGCGCCGTCCTCCGGTGGCTGCGGAAACAATGGCGGGTAAAACGGTTGCTCTGCGAAGGGGGCGGCGAATTGAATGCCGCCCTGTTCCGTGCGGGCCTGGTGGACGAACTGCACCTTACCCTCTCGCCGAAAGTATTTGGCGGCCGCCATGCGCCGACGATTGCCGACGGCCGCGGATTCAAGCGTCTGACCAACGCCGAACGGTTTCAACTCAAATCCATCCACCAAAACAACGGCGAGTTGTTCACCGTCTTCCTCAGGGGGTGAAACTCAGCTTTTTGCCGGATTTCCCTTTGTTTCAGTCCAACGGGCCATCAGCCAGAGCAGGTCCGAAAGGCGGTTCAGGTAAACGACGATTTCAGGGTTTTTTAATTCGCCCGATTCCTGCAACGTACACACGCGTCGCTCCGCCCGGCGACAAACCGTTCGCGCCACGTCCAACACCGCGGAAGTCGGGGTTGCACCCGGCGTTGCCCAGCCTTTGAAGCTGACATTTTGCGCCTCGATTTCGCGGACCAGCGCATCGAGTTTTGCAGTCATTTCCGGCGCCACCACCGAATAACCGTCCTTCACATAACGCGGCAGATCCTCGGGCAACACCGCCAGCTCACCCATCAACCCCACAAGGTCCTTTTGAATGGCCGGCAGGTTGTCACGGACAAAATCCCCGCCGGCGGTTGCGCGAGCCAAACCCAACGCGGCATTCAACTCGTCCACCGTGCCATAAGCTTCGACGCGCGGATGATTCTTGGGAACGCGCCGTCCATACATCAACGCCGTCGTGCCGCCGTCGCCGGTTTTGGTGACAATGCTCACCGCAACCAGCTAAGCCGTGAACGGGCCATTTGCCAAGCACAACTCGCCATGGATTTTCACCGCTCCCGCCGCAGTCACAGGCGATCCTGGACGGAGTCCGGCTCCGACCCCGGCGCTTTGCGTGGATTCACGCCAAACTAATCTCCAATGCCGGGCGAATGTTTCGCAACAGATTTATTCCGGGACTTCAGCGGATGATGATCTGCCGTTGAGGGAATGATTGGCGGTGGCGGCAAAGTCAGCTTTTGGTAAGCCAGAATGCCTTTGACGATTGCTTGCGCCATCTGCCGGCGATAGGCGGCGCTGTAAATTTTTTTGCTCTCGTAAGGATGGGTCATGTAACCGCCTTCGATTAAAATTGCCGGCATCCGGGCGTCGCGCAACACCGCAAAGCGGGCGCGCCGCACGCCCCGGTCATTGGCATCCAAATTTCCCACGAGTGATTTTTGGATTTGATAGGCGAGCAATAAACTTTCGTCTTCATTGCGATTGGCCGGCGTCGGACCGTGATTGCTCCCCTCGCCCTGGGCGTCGGTCGAACTGGCCCCGACGGGCGTGATGCAATACGTCTGGGGCCCTTCGACTTCGTTTTTCCCGGTCGGCGTCGCATTAAAATGCAGGCTCACAAACAAATCCGCGCCGCGCTGGTTCGCCAAGGCAGGACGGTCGGGCAAATCAACATACGCGTCCTTCGTGCGCGTCAGGATGACGTTGAAGCCGGCCCTTTTGAGCTGGTCGCGCAATTCTCCAGCCAGCGCCAACGTGTAGATTTTCTCATAGTGCCAGTTGACGCGATTGCCCGTGTCTCTGCCGCCGTGGCCGGGATCGAGGCAAATGGTCCGGATAACGGCTGACCTGACATAGCGCGACGGGAACATCAATGGGCGGATGGCCGCGTCGAGATCGAACTGCGCCACCAGCGCCACGCCCTTTTGACTGGCAATGGGAAACGACAGCGCGACCTGGACGCCATTGATTTCCACGTAATGCGAATTCACGTCAAAAACCAGGCGGGTCGTGTCATTGGTGGCGACCAGTTCGTCGCCGCGTTTGAGCCAGACGCAATGCAAACCGTTCGCGCGCGCCCAGTCCCCGATCGGTGCATAATCCTGGCCGTTGAAGCGAAAAGCCGCAGACCGCGGCAGGGCAGCCTGGTTCAGCATCAGCCCGCACCCTAAAAAAAACAAGGCGAGAACAAATCTCACGGCGACGCAATCTGCAATCCGGCGTCTCCCGGCTCAAGCGAAATATGATTTTGACAAACGCTTTGCCGTCCCGGCACATTCGCGCCCCGGCTGACCCATCAACATGAAACGGATCTTATTTCCAGTCCCGGAAATCCTGAGTCTGATGCTGGCGTTGCTCCTCTTCAACGTCGCGGGCGCGAAGGCGAACACGGAACTGGTGGTGGCGGCCGACGGCAACGGACAGTTCACCAATGTGCAGGCCGCCATAAATGCCGCGCCGCAAAACACCAACCTGACCAATTGGTGCGTGATTCTGATCAAGCCCGGCATTTATCAGGAGCTGATTTATGTCCAGCGCGAAAAGCATTTCGTCCGGCTGTTGGGTGAGGACCCGGAGCAGACCGTGTTGACCTATGATTTGCATGCCGGGCTTCCCGGCCCGGACGGCAGGCCTATCGGCACCTTCCGCACGCCTTCGACGGTGATTGATGCGGATGATTTTGTGGCCGAAAATCTTACGTTCCAAAATTCCGCCGGCCCGCGGGGACAGGCGCTGGCCGTACGACTGGATGGTGACCGCATCATTTTCCGCAACTGCCGGTTTCTCGGCTGGCAGGACACTATTTTGTGCAACCGGGGACGGCATTATTACGAGAATTGTTATATTGCCGGGGCGGTGGACTTTATATTTGGCGGCGCCACCGAATTTTACGAGCATTGCCACATCCACTGTCTGGGAAATGGCTACATCACCGCTGCCTCAACACCCGCGGATCATCCCTTCGGTTATGTTTTTTCGCACTGCCGGATCACGGGTGAGAATCCGGGTGTGCAGACTTATCTGGGCCGGCCCTGGCGGGCGTATGCGAGCGTCACCTTCCTGAATACGGAAATGTCCGGCGTGGTCCGGCCCGCCGGCTGGGACAATTGGCGGGACCCGGCGCGGGAACAGACGGCGCGCTATGCCGAGTTCAAAAGCACCGGCCCGGGCGCAAATCCGCAGGCGCGTGTCAAATGGGCGCATCCACTGACCGATCGTCAGGCCGCGGCTATCACGGTGGGAAAAGTCCTGGGCGGTTCCGATGCTTGGAATCCCCAATCCATTCTGGCACGGCTTCCCGCCGTTGATTTCACCTCCGATGTCATCGGGGCTGTCCCGGCCGCCAAACCATGAAACGGGCCCTGGCCACTTTCCTGGCGGCAACCGTGTTCACGACCGCCGCCGTCGCCGAACTTGAAACCAACATCGAATATGGCAAGGCCGGGAACCAGGCTTTGTTGCTCGATGCCAACGTGCCCGAGAGCGCCGGACCTTTTCCTGTGGTCATTGCCATCCACGGCGGGGGCTGGTGTACCGGCGATAAAAGTGGAAAAGGAGACTTTGTACCCGCTCTGCAGGCCTTGACGGCGGCGCATTTTACCTGGTTTTCCATTGATTACCGCCTGGCTCCCTCCCATCGGTGGCCCGACTGTTTTGACGATGTGCAGGCCGCCATTCGCTGGGTGAAGGCGCACGCGGCCGATTACAAGGGCAACCCGGATCAAATTGCCCTTCTGGGTTATTCGGCGGGCGGACATCTGGCCTGCCTGGCCGCCACGCTGGCCGGGCCCGACACACGCGTCCAGGCCGTCGTGGGCCTGGCGCCGCCGACGGATCTGGTGGCCGACGCCCGACATCGCGGCAGCCTGGAGAGATGGCCATCCATGCGAAACCTTTTGGGCCGCGACACGCTGGACGATGAAACCCTGAAGTTGCTCCGGCAGATGTCACCCATCCACCACGTCCAATCCGGTCTGCCACCATTTTTGCTCATGCAAGGGGACTCGGACAAAACCGTTCTTCCGTCGTTAACCCGGAATTTCGCCGCCACCCTCAAGGGCAAAGACGTGCCGTATGAGCTCTATTTCCTGAGAGGCCCGGGCCATCGCATCACCGACTGGGAGAAATTTGACCCGGCCTGGCAGCAACAGCTGGCGGATTGGCTGCATCAGACCCTCGTTGCCAAAAAATAACGTCCCGGAGCTTTGAATTTTCCCACCGGCTTTCACCACCCGACTGGTTGAAGTTCGACCTGCAACAATTTGTTTAAAAGTTTGATTTCCGGCGCCATTCATCTTTCAATGCGCCGGTCTTTATTGGGACATGAACATTCACGAGTATCAGGCCAAACAGTTGCTCGCCCAAAACGGCGTTGCCGTTCCATTGGAAATTCCCGCCAGAAATCTTGAGGAAACCCGCGCGGCCGCGGAGAAGATTTTTTCCAGCGGCAGCGCGCGCGTGGTCGTCAAGTCACAAATCCACGCCGGCGGGCGCGGCAAAGGCATGTTCACCAGCGGTTTTCAAGGTGGGGTCAAGACGGCGGCGACGGTGGACGAAGCGGTTTCGCTGGGCGGGAAAATGCTCGGCAATGTCCTGATTACCAGACAAACCGGCCCGGACGGCCGCCGGGTGCAGACGTTGCTGCTCGCCAGCGGCGCGAAAATTAAAAAGGAATTTTACCTGGCGGTGCTGCTGGATCGCGCCGCTGGCCGCCCGCTGGTCATGGCCAGCACCGAAGGCGGCATGGACATTGAGGAAGTCGCCGCCAGAACACCGGAGAAAATTTTCAAGGAATGGATTGATCCGGCCGTCGGTATCATGCCGTTTCAGGCGCGCAAAATTGCCGCCGCGTTGGAACTCAAAGGCGATGCCTTCAACGCCGGCGTTAAATTTGTGACCGGTGTTTTTCGAACCTGGTGGGAATGCGACGCGTTCCTCGTGGAAATCAATCCCATGTGCGTCGTGGAAGCGCCGGAGGGCAAGGAAGCAGTGGTCGCCCTTGATGCCAAGATCTCGCTGGATGACAACGCGCTTTACCGGCATGCCGACATCCAGGCGATGCGCGATTTGAACGAGGAGGCCCCGTTGGAAATCGAGGCCAGCAAATTCAACCTCAATTACATCAAGCTCGACGGCAACATCGCCTGCCTCGTCAACGGCGCCGGCCTGGCGATGGCCACGATGGATATCATTCAGCATTACGGCGGGATGCCGGCTAACTTTCTGGATGTGGGCGGCGGCGCCAGCCAGGAACAGGTGACGGCGGCGTTTAAGATCATTCTACAGGATCCACACGTAAAGGGCATCCTGGTGAATATTTTCGGCGGTATCATGGATTGCAACATCATTGCCACCGGCATCGTCGCCGCGGTCCAGGAAACGCACTTGAATATCCCGCTCGTCGTCCGCCTTGAAGGCAACAACGTGGCCGCCGGCAAAAAAACACTGGCCGAATCCGGCCTGAAACTGATCACCGGCGATTCGATGTCCGACGCGGCTCAGAAAGTAGTAAAGGCGGTGGGCGGCAACCAATGACTCAACCAATCCAGGGAGCGATGTTCCACGAGGAAGCGAAGATGGCGGTGGCAAAACCGGTGGCGGAGGATTTGGAACCCTACCGGCGGTTGATTGATTTGCAGAAACAAATGATTGAATTGGTTCGCCAGCACGAAAGAACAAAACAGGAATGCGCCGTCCTGCGCGAACGGTTGCTGGAGGAAATGACCCGGCCGCGTCGGTGGCGGTGGAGCCTGCGCCTGAAAACCCGCTGTTTAAAAAACCTCAATGCGCTCGGGCGTTCCGGATCGTGGTGGGCCAGCAACTGGGCGGTGCTCCTTTTCCTTCCCGCCAGGCAGCATAATTCAACCAAACCGGCCAGGACCGGCATCGGCAAATTTAATACGTAAACCCAAAGGAGAATGATTATGCTCAAAGTCATCGAGATCGCCTTCAGTTGTTATCCAGTCAAAGACATGGCCCGGGCCCGCAAATTTTATGAAAGTGTGCTTGGCCTGAAGCCCGCCCTGGTCTTTGGCGAACCCGGCGGAATGCAATGGACGGAATATGATGTCGCCGGCGGCACACTCGCACTCGGTTGCGGCGCGCCGGACTGGATGCCGCGTCCGGATGGCTGCTCGGTCGGCCTGGAAGTTGAGAATTTTGATGAAGCGGTTGCCCATCTGCGCGCCAACAGCGTAAAGTTCCAGATGGAACCATCGGCAACGCCGGTTTGCCGCATGGCGTTCATTTTTGACCCCGAAGGCAACCTGGTTTGCATCCATAAACGGAACAAATCGTAAATCGCAAATCCGAAATCGAAAATTCATCCATGTCCATTCTCGTCAAACCCGACGCCAAAGTCCTTGTCCAGGGCATCACCGGCGGCTTCGGCGCGCGGCACGCGCAACTCTCGATGGACTACGGCACGCAAGTTGTCGCCGGTGTCACGCCCGGCAAAGGCGGGCAGGCCTTTGAACACGCCGGCAAAAAAGTTCCCATTTTCGACACCGTCGCCGATGCCGTGAACCAGACCGGGGCGACCGCCTCCGCCATTTTTGTTCCGGCCGCTTTTGCGGCGGACGCCGTTCTGGAGGGCGTGGACGCAGGACTTGAACTGGTCGTCTGCATCACCGAAGGCATCCCGGCGCGCGACATGATCCGCGTCAAGCGCGCCATGCAAGGCAATACGCGCTCGCGCCTCGTGGGGCCGAATTGTCCCGGCGTCGTAACACCTGGTGAAGGCAAAGATTCTTACGGAGGTTGCCGGATTGGCATCGCTCCGGGTTACATCCACAAAAAAGGCCACGTCGGTGTGGTTTCCCGGAGTGGCACGCTCACATATGAAGCCGTTTGGCAACTGACCTGCCGCGGCGCCGGCCAAAGCACGTGCGTCGGCATCGGCGGCGACCCCGTCCCCGGCATATCGCATCTGGACGTCATTAAATTGTTCAATGACGATCCGGACACACGGGGCATCATCATGATTGGCGAGATCGGCGGCAGCGCCGAGGAAGAAGCGGCCGAGTGGATCAAACGGAATTGCCGGAAACCCGTTGCGGGGTTGATTGCGGGCGCAACGGCGCCGCCGGGACGCCGGATGGGACATGCCGGCGCCATCATCAGCGGCGGCAAAGGCACGGCGGCGGCCAAGGTGGCGGCGTTCCGGGACGCGGGCATCGGCGTCGCCGCCACGCCCAGTGAAATGGCGGACACGCTGCTCCGAATGATGTGAATGGTAAATCGTGATTGGTGAATGACGTTGTCACACCCCGTCTTTTTTACTATTCACTACCCGCGAATCACGATTCACTTCCGGTGCATGGGCATCATAGATTTCATTCTGAACCTGGCCGGTCTGTTATTGTGGCTCAATTGGCGCTCGCTTCGCTTTGACCCGCTTGGCCGGCGCACGCCGGCGACGTTGATTGGCACGTTGCGGCGCGCCGAGCCGCGGCGTTTGCGGCGGTGGCATTTGCCGGCGGTGCTGGGGGGATTGCTGTTTCTGCGGGCGGTATTTTACTGGCAAATCGGTTCGGGAGTCGGCTGGGCGGCGGGTAAACTGAATCTGGGCGTCATCGAACTCTCGTTCCGCAGCGATTACTTTGGGGACATTTTGTTGTTTTCCCTTTGCAGCTTTGGACTGACTTTGGGCGTGTTTTACCTCTGGCTGCTGTTGTTTTCCATCTTGGCCGGACCGGAACCGTTCCACCGTCTGGTGCGGATGCAGTTGGGACCGATAGATCGTCTGCCGCGCGGGGTAAAATTCATTTTGCCGCTCGTGTTGGTGGCTCCGCTCTGGTGGCTGGCCAGCTGGCTGCTGGCGTGGCTGGCCATCGTGCCCCAGCCGGTTTCGGCGATGCATCGCATTGAGGAGTCGCTGGTCATCGGCCTGGGGAGTTATCTGGCCTGGAAATTTGCCGCGGGCGCGCTGCTGGTCCTGCATTTGCTCAACAGCTACATCTATTTTGGCAGGTATCCGTTCTGGAATTATGTCACCGCTGAAGCGCAAACCTTGTTGCGGCCGTTGCACGCCGCGCCACTCCGCACCGGCAAGGCGGACTTTGCGCCGGTTGTCGGAATTGCTCTAATTTTCCTTCTCGCCCATATAGCCCAATACGGCATACCACTGCCATGGGAATATAAAATTCCAGGTTTGGAAGACATTTATACCAAGCTGCCGTTTTGATCCACCGGTTTCGTTTTGGGCAGTTTGGCAATGATGGTGGCACCGTTGTCCTTGGTGCTTTCGATGGACAGCGTGCCGCCATGCAGGGCCACCAGCCGTTTGGCAATCGTCAACCCCAATCCCAGTCCCTGCTGCTCATGCATTCGGCGGTCAAACTGCATATAGGCGCCAATGCGGGCGATTTGCTCGGTGGAAAATCCGCTGCCTTGATCGCTGACGGACAGCACCGCGACATTGAAGTTCTCTTCCAATTGGACGCGCACCGGGGTGCCGGGCTTTGAAAACTTGAAGGCATTTTGCACCAGTTCATCCACAATTTTGGCGAGATATTCCTCGGCCATCGGCACGGGGACATCCGACAATTCGAGGACCAAATCCGGCTGGCGGTTGGCCTGCATCGCCTGCGCCTGCGCGTGCTTTTCGATCAGCGAAGCCGGAGTTTCCGTTTGTCCCATGCGCAGGGCGTTTATATTCTTGGGGTCACTCGCCACCAGTTCGAGCTGGGCATAAATCAGGAAGTTTTCAATCAACCGTTCCAGCCGCCGGCCGGACTGATGGATGACATGGCCCATTTCGGCGATTTCGGCGGCCTTGAGCGTGGCGCTGTCGGTGGCGAGCATTTCGCCATAGGCCAGGATGCCGTTGAGCGGCGTGCGCAATTCGTGCGGCAGCATCAGGCTGATGTTGTCACGCAGGCTGGCGAGTTTGCGCTCGGCTTCGTCGCGCACGGTCTGGGCCTTCTTCAGGCGCGCATCCACGGCGGCATACAGCGCGTCGGTGGTGAAAGGTTTGGGCAGATAATCATCCGCGCCCAGTTCCATGCCGTGCCGCATGCCGGCGTTGTCCGCCAGACCGGTCATCAGAATAAACGGAATGGCGGCGGTGGGCGCCTCATTGCGCAGCGAAGCGAGTGTCAAATATCCATCCACCTTTTCCATGTTAATGTCGCACAGGATCAGGTCGGGCAGATCCCGGCGCGCCCGTTCGATGCCATCGGCGCCATTGGCCGCCTCGATGACATCAAACCCCTTTTGTTTCAGCGCCAGACGTATCATCTCGCGCAACCATTCTTCGTCGTCAATTACCAGGATTTTCTTCACGGCAAGTGCATTCCCGAATCAGCACGAATCGTGCCTCCAACCTGTCCCAAACCGCGACGCACTCTCTTGATGTGGCCGACGAAATGCCGGCTCATTTCCGCTCTTCCAGAGGCACATAATGATTCAGCGTCCGGCCGGTGTAGATCTGCCGCGGACGGGCAATGCGGTTCTTGGCATCTTCCATGATTTCCTTGTAATTCGCAATCCAGCCGGGCATCCGGCCAATCGCAAAAATCACGGGGAACATCTCCACCGGAATGCCGATGGCGCGCATGATAATGCCGCTGTAAAAATCCACGTTGGGATACAACTTGCGTTCCACAAAATACGCATCACGCAGCGCGGCTTCCTCCAGACGCTTGGCAATGTCCAACAACGGGTCGGAGACGTGCAGCTTGGCCAGGACTTCGTCACACGCTTTTTTGATAATCTTGGCGCGCGGATCGTAATTCTTATAGACGCGGTGACCAAAACCCATGAGACGCCGGCCGCTGTTTTTGTCCTTGGCGGCGGTAATGAACTTGGAGCCATCATCGCCTTCGCGGTGAATCTCCACGAGCATTTCAATCACCGCCTGGTTGGCGCCGCCGTGCAACGGCCCCCACAGCGCGCAGACGCCCGCCGCCGCGCTGGCAAACAAATTCGCCTGGCTCGAGGCCACCATGCGCACGGTCGAAGTCGAGCAATTTTGCTCGTGATCAGCGTGCAGGAGGAAAATCAAATCGAGCGCCTTCACCACCTCCGGTTTCAACTCGAAATCCTCGTACGGCGTGGAAAACAGCATGTGCAGGAAGTTGGCCGTGTACTTGTAGGCTTTCTTGGGATAAATCAGCGGCAGGCCGCGCGATTTGCGGTACGCGTACGCCGCAATGGTGCGCACCTGGGAAATCAGCTTGGCCGCGTAAACATCAAACTGGTTCGACTTGCCCCACCGCCAGTTCATAAGCTCCTCGTCGAAACAGCTCGTCGCATTGATCATCGCCGAGAGAATCGCCATCGGATGCGCCCCCATCGGAAAACTCTCGAAGTGATACTTCATGTCCTCGTGGAGGAATTGATATTCCGTAAACAGGTCGGAGAACTTCCGCAGTTGCACGCGCGTCGGCAAATCACCGTAAATGATCAGATAGGCCGTCTCGATGAAGGTGGATTTCTCCGCCAGCTCCTCGATGGGAATGCCACGATAGCGCAGAATCCCCTGTTCCCCGTCAATAAAGGTGATTTTGCTGATGCATGAGCCGGTATTGCCGTAGCCCTCGTCCAATGTGATATAACCCGTGTTCGCGCGCAGCGACGAGATGTCCACCGCCTTTTCGCCTTCACTGCCTTCAATCGTGGGCAACGGACATACTTTCCCTTCGAGTTCCAGTTTCGCCTCTTTGTTCATATACTCTTCTTGTTTTAGACAATTTGTGGTGAAACGGGAGGATTGGCAAGGCGTGAAAGCAAAATTCTGGAAAATCTGGCGACGGTTCGCTGAACCGTCCGAATGCCGACGAAAGGCAAAAACAACTCGCCGGGCCGACCGACCTACCCTAGTTCAAATCCTTCTTGGACGTCAGAGCGGGATACCGCCCCGCCATGACCAGCTTGGGTTTCCGGTCAATGGTAAACAGGCCCCAGTGTTTTTCCGCACCGTTTGGATTGGGATCGTTGTTGTTTCCCTTCCAATCTTCGTCGAAGGCTTCAAAGAAAAACGTGGTAATGTTTTCCCGGGCCGACCACGCATATAACTCATCGAAATACCGTTTTTGATTGGTTTCGCTGGCCTGGCTGGCGAATTCGGTCGCCACGCTCGCCCAACCCGCTTCCGTTATCACCATCCGGCTGTGAGGCAGCGCGTTGCGAACCGCCTGCAATTCGGCAATGGTAGTCGGCAACGCCTCGTCAATTCCCTTGCCTTCCCAGGCAGGATACGAATGCACGGAAATAAAATTCAGTTCGGGGGCGAGGGCGGGGCCGTTTTGCAGCCAAGCCGCAAAATTGTCGCAGACCGTCACCGGCTGCTTGACGGCGCGCTTGACCTGTCGGACGTACGCCCGGACGGCTTGCACGGGAACCTTGTGGTCGGTCCAACTGACCATCGCTTCATTGCCGACCGCCACGGCGGCCACAATCTTTGGATAGGCGTTGGCCAGTCGGATGGCCCGTTCGATTTGTTTTTGGTTTTTGATTTTATTGGCATCCAGCTCCGTTTGCGGGTACGGCTCCTTGTGCCAGGGACAATCCGGATTGCTGACTTCGGCATCCAGCCAGGCCCCCAGCAGAACCTTCAAAGGGAGATGATTTGCTTTAATCACCCGCAACACGGCCTCGGAGTTCTCATCGGAATCGTAGAGGCGAATCAGGCCGAAATTACCGTTTCGGGACAGGAGTTGAAGATCTTCCAGCGTTTGCGGGTCGGTGGGATTGACGGCGCCGGTGCCACGGTCGGGATGTTGTCCGTGACGAAATCCGGAATAGCAAACCCCCCTTTGAATGCCATCGAGGAGGGCGCTCTTTTTTTGGTGCAGCGACACGGCGGCCGGTTTTGCGGTTTCCGGGGCGGCGCCGGCAAAACCCGTTCCGACCAGAAAAGAGAGAAGCGAGAAAACAATGATGCCTGACCACGGTTGGCAGCACGGTGATGGAATGTTTTTTTTCATGGAGCGGCCCTTTACTTCAGCAATTTTATCCTTTAAATAAGTTATGAATTATTTTAAGAAATAATAATTATCCAGCGGCGCCCTTGTCAACTCGTTTCGGCAGCGGGTCGCGTCCGGATGTGCGCGTTGCCGTGTCGGCGCCGGCGCCGATTCCGCTGGCGTGAGGTTCGACTTTGTGACTCAATACGCGCAAACATGAAACGCTGGGCTGTCCTGACCGTCCTGCTTTACGCCTTCGCCCTCATGGTGTTGACTGCGCCGGTCATGTTGGTCGCCTTCGGCGGTTGGGCCAAAAGCAGCATCAGTTGGCAGAACATTCTCCAGACCTATTCGGCCTGGGGTTACTGGCTCTGGCTCGTTGTGCTCGTTGGCGGCCAGGCCCTGCTCTTGTTGTTGCCGTTAAAGATTGTCGAACGTCGTCTCCCGGCGCGCCGGCCGTTGAAGATTCCGGTGATTGTTACCGGGTTCTTTCTGGCCAATCTTTTTGTTGCGGGAGTTTTTTCCATCCTTTGCGCCGCTTTTCAGGATAATGCCTTTAATTGGCTCGGTTTCTTAAGTCTTTCAACAACCTTCCAGACGCAACCGACCAGCGGCGACAATTCCGGTTGGGCCGATCTCAGCGGCGCATTTCTAACCCTGGCTTGCTTCTGGATTATCTGGGCGGTCGTCTTTCGCAGCTTCGCCAAACAAGATGAAACGGACACGCTCCTCAAACGCGTCACCCGCTGGCTCCTGTACGGCAGCATTCTCGAACTGCTCATCGCCGTGCCCAGCCACGTCATCGTCCGCCGCCGCGACGATTGCTGCGCGCCCGCCGGCACCTTCTGGGGCATCGC
The DNA here is from genome assembly GCA_035508155.1 of Candidatus Sulfopaludibacter sp. Classification (GTDB taxonomy): domain Bacteria; phylum Verrucomicrobiota; class Verrucomicrobiia; order Limisphaerales; family UBA11358; genus UBA11358. The sequence goes on from DATJNM010000069.1 coordinate 43,488, forward strand.
CACCGGCATTTCCGTCATGCTGCTCTGTTTCGGTCCCGGCGTGTTTTATCTGTTCGTCGAACGCATGAACCGGTTGAAGCCCAATCCTCATGTTGTTCCCGGCTCGCCGGAAAAATGACGTTCGGTGGGAAGTCAGCCGGCGATTTTAAACGCGAGACTCACACTGACGATCATGGAAATAATGAACATGCCGGCCACGTCGCCAAACATGAGGTAGAGCGTCCCGGCGGTCGAAACGAGCGCAATCGCCCCCGAGATGACACCCAGCGTCATGTCTGTTCCCTTTGCGAGCATCCGCGCACCCAAACCGGTGAGCGCCCCGATACAGGTGCCCATCAGCGGAAACCGGAAATTGGCCCAAAGAAAGAACGCATACATCAATCCCGCACCCAGTGCCGCGCCCAGCACGGCTCCGGCAATTCCCATTACCAGGCTGTATTCCCCTGCTTCCTTCGGCTTTCGCGCCGTGGCTGCGGCCGGCCGTACTGCGGCAATGGCGGCCGGCACAGATGGTACTGGAAGCGGCGGCGGGGCTGGCGCAGCCGGTGCGGGCGCAGGCCGGTTGAGACGAAGGCTGCCAACAGGAGAAGGAGCGGTGGCAACCGGCGGCGGGGCCGAATCGGAAAACGTCCGGGACAAGATCGCGTTGGCGGCACCGGTTCCATCGGCATTACAGACTGGGCAATTGACGTTAAACGGCATCCGGCCGTTGACCGGTTCGACGTCAAATTTGTATTTCTGACCACAATCGCAAACGACCTTGAGTTCCATATGGGTTTCCTTCGCGTTTCGTCTGCCGCCGTCGGGAAATCACCATTTATATTAGCCATAGCTCCAACTGATGTCCACCCATTTTGGCAGGACGAGGGACGACTTTACACTTTTCTTTGGCGCACCGCGGTTTACCTTCCGTGCGGCACATGGGACTGAAACTGTTCAACACCCTCTCACGCTCGGTTCAGGAATTCACGCCGCTCGATCCCGCCGGAAAAAAGGTCGGCATGTACTGCTGCGGGCCGACGGTTTATGACTTCGCCCACATCGGCAACTGGCGCACGTTCGTTTTCGCCGACCTCGTCCGCCGCTACCTCGAATTCAAGGGCTACGCCGTCACGCACGTGATGAACATCACCGACGTGGAGGACAAAATCATCAAGGGCATCCGCGAGACGAAAACCACGCTGCGCGAATTCACCGGCAAATATGAGGCCGCGTTTCTGGAGGATTTGAAGGCGCTGAATTGCGTCCGGCCGCATCAGATGCCGCACGCCACGGAATACATTTCCGAAATCATCGCGCTCATCAAAAAGCTCGTCGCGCGCGGCATCGCCTACCAGGCGGCCGACGGCCCGGTCTATTTCAGCATCGAAAAATACCGTGGCTGCGGTTGCACCTACGGCCGGTTGCTCCAGCTCAACTTTGACGAACTGCGCGTCGGCGAACGGGTCGCGGCGGACGAATACGACAAGGAAGCGCTTGCCGATTTTGCGTTGTGGAAGGCGCGGGTGCCGGAGGACGACGAGGTTTTCTGGCCCAGTCCCTGGGGCGAGGGCCGTCCCGGCTGGCACATTGAATGTTCCGCCATGAGCATGAAAATGCTGGGGGAAAGCTTCGACCTGCACCTGGGCGGCGAGGACCTGAAATTTCCGCATCACGAGGACGAAATTGCGCAGAGTGAAGGCGCCAGCGGCAAGCCGTTCGTGAAATACTGGCTGCATGGGGCGTTCCTGCTGGTGGAAGGCAAGAAAATGAGCAAGTCGCTCGGCAATTTCTTCACCCTGCGCGATTTGCTGGCCAAAGGTTTCACCGGCCGTGAAATCCGTTACCTGCTCCTGACCGCGCATTACCGCGAGACCTTCAATTTCACCCTTGAAGGCTTGCACGGCGCGCGGGCGGCGCTGGCGCGGATTGATGAATGCCTGGGAAAATTACATGAGCTTGGAGCGCCGACCTCAGGCCCGGCGCGAGCCAATGCGCCCGCAACCATCCCCGGCGCCGGTTCGGAGACCGTCGCTCCAAACGATTTGCTGTCCAAATTCACTGTTGCGTTGGACGATGATTTGAACATTTCCGCCGCCTGGGGCGAGGTGTTCAAATGGGTGACCGAAACAAACAAGCGTCTGGCCGCCGATTCATTGAGCGTCGGTGAGGCCGCAGCCGCATTGGTGGCATGGGATAAAATGGACTCTGTTCTCGGCATCGGCGCACCCGCGGCAGCCGAAGCCCCGGCTGAAATCGTCGCTCTACTTGAAGCTCGACAAGCTGCCCGCCAAGCCAGAGATTTCAAAAAGTCAGACGCGATTCGTATCGAGCTGAAAGCAAAAGGCTGGGCCATCGAGGACACGCCCAAAGGCCCGAAACTGAAGAAAATATAACCGCCGTCCACATGTGTTTCGCGTATTTCATGGTTTGATTCTTGCGGCAAATCGTAAATCTTAAATCGTAAATGGCAAAAGGCCTGTTCATCACGTTCGAGGGCACGGAAGGCTGCGGCAAATCCACGCAGATTGAACTGCTCGCCAAAACGCTGCGCGTGCTGGGCTATCGTCTCCACTCGCTTCGCGAACCGGGCGGCACGCCGGTCGGTGAGGAAATCCGCCACACGCTCAAGCACAGCAAGGCGAACGTGGCCATGACTCCCGAAACCGAATTACTCCTCGTGAATGCCAGCCGGGCGCAGCTCGTCCGCGAAATCATCCGTCCGGCGCTGGCGGTAGGCGACGTCGTCCTCTGCGACCGTTTCTACGATTCGACCACGGCCTATCAGGGCCATGGACGCGGATTGGATTTATCGCTGGTAAAAAGCGTGATTGATTTTGCCGTCGGCGACACGCGACCGGATCTGACCGTGCTGCTGCACGTGCCACCGGAAGTCAGCGCCGAACGGCTGCTCTCGCGGCAATCCATCCTGCCTTTCATCCGCGACCGGATGGAGGAAGGCGACCGGAACTTCTTTGCCCGCGTGGCCAAAGGTTACGAGATCATCGCTGCCGCCGAACCCGACCGGGTGCGGGACGTGGACGGAACCGGCTCCGTTGAAGTCGTGTGCGCAAAAATCTGGGAGCAGGTGCAACCGGTTCTGCCGCGGGTCGGCCGCTGGTGAACGCGCTTGCCGAATTTCGGGCAACGAATACTTTTACAGTATGAATGAAAGCAGTCTGAACGACATCGAGGAAAAAATTCGCAGCGCGGACAACCTCAGCGAAGAGCGCAAGCGCGAATTGCTCCAATTGCTGGGCACGTTGAAATCCGAGGTCGGCAAGCTTTCCCGGACCCACGACGAGCAGGCGCAGAGCATTGCCGGTTTTGCGCAGCTTTCGGCATACGAAGCCACGCGCACTCAACAAAATCCGCAATCACTGCATCATTCCCTGGAGGGATTGCGCTCCTCCGTCGAAGGTTTTGAGAAATCGCATCCGCAACTCGTCCGGATCGTCAACAGCATCAGCAATACCCTGTCGAACCTGGGGATTTGACCGAATTTACGATTGACGATTTACGATTCCCCCTGGCGGCGCGGGGCGCCTGAAAATCATCAATCATCAATCGTAAATCATAAATCGTCTAATCCTCCTTCGGCTCCAGCTTCGCAATCGCCGCCATGATTTCATCGGCAATTTGCTGATAGATTTCCTTGAGCCGCGCCTTGGAACAGCCCTTCGCTTCGGCGCGCAGCTTTTCAAAATTCATCGGCTGGCCATATTTCAAGGCGATGCGTTTGGGGCGCGGAACTTTTATGTGTCGGCCGTAGGCTGCATACGTGCCAAACACGCGCACCGGCACCACCGGCGCGTTGGATTTGATCACGACCAGTCCGATGCCCGACCGCGCCGGTTGCAAACTGCCGTCGCGCGTCCGCGTGCCTTCGGGGAACAAAATGATGCCGCCGCCCGCGAGCAGCCGGTCGAGAATGGCCTTCAAACCCGCCGCGCCGCCGCCGTCGCGATCCACCGGCACGGCACTCCAGGAACGCAGCAGCGCACCGATGCCCGGAAACCGGAAGAGGCTTTCGCGCGCCATATAATTGATGCCGCGTTTCAAACCCGCGCCCACCAGCGGCGGGTCAAGAAAGCTCGCGTGATTGGACGCGAGGATGACCGCGCCGGTTTCGGGCACACGCTCCGCATTATAGACCCGCCAGCGAAAATACGTTGCGTACCACGCGCGAAAGAAAACCCAGCCGAGGCGGTAGGATAAATTCATTTTTCCGCAAGCCGTTTCCTCACCTCCACAATGATGAGCCCGCTGGTCTGTTCGGAGGTCAGGTTCGAATTGTTGATGACCCTGGCCCCCAGCGGGATCATCAATGGCGCCACTGCCCGCTGGCTGTCGCGCTGATCGCGCGCGGCCAGGTTTTCCCGGACCCCGTCGGCAGCCCGGCGCCGCGACCGTTCCTCCAGTTTCGCATCGAGATAAAATTTAAAATCGGTTTCCGGGAAAACATTCGTGCCGATGTCGCGGCCTTCCATGACGAGATTGCCGAACTGGAGGCATTCACGCTGTCGTTTGACCATCCACGCGCGCACTTTCGGAACCGCGGCGACGTGCGGCACAGCCGTGCTGACTTCGGCGGTGCGGATTTCCGCCTCGGGGAAATAGCCGTCCACAAACAAACGCGCGGCACGGAGACCGTCCGACGCCACGCATTGCAGCTCCGTTTTCCATTTGCGACACGCCGCGGCAACGACCCGGGCGTCCTGCACGTCAATCCGGTGGCTCAGACAATACCACGCCAGCGTGCGATACATGGCGCCTGTGTCCACATAAACACAATCGAGCGCCCGGGCGACCCGTTTGGCGTTCGTGCTCTTGCCGCTGGCGCTCGTACCGTCAATCGCGATCACAAATGGCTGTTTCAAGTTCATTTTCGTAGCTGCGCCTCACTGGAGTGCGGCAAACATCATTATTTACATCCAGCGGCACTCCACCGAGATGCCGCTTCGAATCAGTCCGCAAACAAATCATCACCCGATAATTTACGCGTCCGTTGGTTGTTTTCGATTTCCCAGATTTCCGCGCCCAAACCCTGCGGCGGCGGCAGCGCAAATTTTTGGAAGAAATTCGGGAACGTCTTCTTCACACAGGCCGGGTGCCTGATTTTGATGCCCGGCACCTTCAATCCCAGAACCGCAAAACACATCGCCACCCGGTGGTCGTTGTAGGTTTCAATCTCCGCGCCGTGAAGCGGCGAAGGATAAACGGCCAACGTGTCATCCTCCTCGACGACTTTCGCGCCGCACTTGGTCAATTCCGTGCGCAAGGCCGCCACCCGGTCGCATTCCTGAACGCGCAGGTGGTCGAGATCAATAAATTTCACCGGATGATCCGCAAACGGCGCCGTGATCATCAGCGTCATGATGCTGTCGCCCAGATCCGACCTGCGGGAAACCGTTTCGGGCAGCAGCCGGTAATTCAAAAAATTGGTATCAATCTGATAACCTGCTCCGAGAATCGGCCAGCGCTCCACCGAGACGGGGTGCGGCTCATTTTGAGCGGAGCCGGCCGCCAGCCAGCCGGCGGCCAGAAAATAACTCCCGCTGGACGAATCCGGATCAACGGGATAAACGCCGCCTTTCATGCCGCGCTCCGGATGACGGCTGTGCTTCCGGCTCCAGTAAAAATACGCGCACATCTCGCGAGTCATGTAAACGTAAGGCGATTCCTCCACGTTTTCCCCGACAATCTCGATCTGCCAGCCGGCCACCAGGGAGCACATCAGCAGCGCGCTGGCAAACTGCGAACTCTCCTCGATGCTCACCTGGCACCGACCGGGACGCGGGCCGGTCCCGTGAATCACTGCGGGCAGCCTGTCATTGGGCGAATCCACACGGCAGCCCAGTTGCCGCAGCGCCTGAAACAAGGGAGCCTGGGGGCGTTCATGCATCCGCGGCACGCCACTTAAACGATAAACACCATTTCCCAGACAAACGAGCGCCACCAGAAACCGCGCCGCCGTGCCCGAGTTGCCCACAAACAATTCCAGCGGCTTTTCCACGGTCCCCGCATTGGGAATTTTCCCGCCCAGACCGCCCACGGTGATGGTGCGGTTGCAAAATTCCTCCGGGTCGGGGGCGATCGTGACCGTGAAACCGAGCCGGCGCAGGCTCTCGACCATGATTTGGGTGTCTTCGCTCCAAAGCGCGCGCTCCAGCGCGACCTCGCCGTCCGTCAGCACGGCCAGGATGAGGGCGCGGTTGGTGATGCTCTTCGAACCCGGCACGGTGACTTCCGCATGCACTGGTTGACCGAGCGGCACGATTTCAATGAGCTCAGGCAAAGGCATTTTTACCGGGCACGAACCTGGATGGACGCGGATTTGAGTTACTCCCCTTACCCGGCTTGCCGCCACCCTCTCCCCGCCTAGCGGGGAAAGGGACAGGGCGAGAGGCACAACATAAAAATCTGAGTTTTTTGGTGTTCATCTGTGGTTGAGAATTACTCCGGCGACGGCGAGGCGCCGCGTGCGCACCAATGGTCGCGGCGGGCTTTTGCCGTTTCAAAAAATTTTGTGACGGCTTGCGCATCGGCCCGGGACAGGTCACGCCGGAATTTTTTCAAATCGGAAATAAAATTCTCCAAGGCCCGGCCGAGATTTTTGCGATTGGCCAGTGCGATGTCACGCCACATTTCCGGCGAGCCCGACGCGATGCGCGTGGTGTCCCGGAAACCGTTGGCGCACAGCGCGGCCTGGGATTGCGGGTGCGCCGGTTTCAGCACGTAACGGGCCAGTGTTGCCGCCAGGACGTGCGGCAGGTGGCTGGCCCGGCTGACCAGCAAATCGTGCGCTGCGGGCGCCAGCCGCAGGGTTCGCGCGCCCAGCGCCTCCCAGAATTGTTCCACCTTGCGAACGGCCGCCGGACTCGATTTCCGGGTCGGGGTGACAACGCAAACGGCGTGCATAAACAAATCCGCCCTGGCAGCGCTGACGCCGGTTTTTTCCGCCCCGGCCATTGGATGGCTGCCGACAAAATGCGCGCCGGCTTTCGCCACGAGCGGTTCCAGCTCGCGCACGACACCGGTTTTCACGCTGCCCACGTCGGTGACCACCGCGCCGCGTTTCAGAGCCGGAAGCAGCTCTTGAGCGCGGGAACGCATTTGCGCCAGCGGCGTGCAGAGAATCACGAGATCGGCGTCCCACACGGCAGCCGGCAAATCGGTGGTGGCAAAATCCACCGCCCCCGCCTGCTCGCAGTCCTTCAGGCTGGCAACGCGACGCACAAAACCGGCCACTCCGCCGGGCGAAGCGAGCTTTCGACGTCTCGCCGCCAGGCCAATGGAACCGCCGAGCAGACCGACGCCGATGATGGTGATTTTGCGAAATCGCACGGGCGAAGGATAGTAGATGGAGGATGGTGGATGGAAGATGGAAATGCGGGAACGGTGACTGGTAATGGGTTAAACAAGTCAAATAGTTAAATGGAATTCGGTTCCCGGCTCATTTAACCGGCAAACCGGTGGCTGGTTTAGCCGGCCGGCAATTCGACCTCCCGGTTTTGCCGTGCGGCCTCGTAACACGCGTCCATGACTCGTTGCGTTTGCACCGCCCACATCGGCCATTCTTCGTTCAATTTGCCTGAAAAAATCTGGTTGGCGAAATTGCGGAACATGATGGTGTTCTGCGCCGCCGGGTGGCCAAGGTCGGCCAGGTCGGAACCCGGCGCCGGCGTTGGGGCGCCGGTCGGAACGCGCATCTCCATCCGGTTGACCTCAAATGCCGGTTCATAACCGTTAAACGGATGCACGAAATCTGGCAGCCGCAGCCAGCCATCCCGGCCGCTGACAAAAGTCCATTGCTGCAGGGCGGCGAGAAACGAACAGTAAAATCCTGCCGAAATCCCATCGTCAAAAAACAGTTCGGCGGAAAAGTCGGCGGGTGCCGGCACACGGCCATCTTTTGGATCGGATTCCGCGAGAATCCGGCCCGTGACGGTGCGCGGCAGTCGCCATTTCAGCGCCCAAAGCGTGAACCGGATGCAATACCAGCCCAGATCCCCAAGGCAACCGGTTGGCTCCAGCCGTCCGTCCACGCGGATGTTGCTGTCGGAAAATCCGCCGGTGCCCAGAAAACTGAAGGCCGACGCAATCCGCCGCAGGAACCCGACGCTTTTGCCGTCGTCCAGAATTTCGCGAACCCGCGCCAGGCGCGGGTTGTGCATGAACATGACACCATCCATGAATTGCACGCGACGCCGGCGGCAGGCGTCCGTCATCTCCTGAACGTCGGCCGCCGTCACGCCGCACGGTTTCTCACAAACGACGTGCTTGCCCGCCGCCGCCGCGCGCAAAACCCATTCCTTGCGCAGCCCGGTCGGCAGCGGAATGTAAACAGCGTCCACCTGGGGTGAGGCGAGCAGTTCCTCATAACTGCCGAATGCGGCCGGCGAAGCGGCAAACGGAAACTCCTCCTGCAGTTTACGGATGTACTCGCGGCCGCGCTCCACGTCACGGCTGGCAACCGCGGTGACCACGGCATTGCCGGAATTAAAGATGGCCTTCCAGTTCTGACGGCCAATCCTGGCCGTGCTCATGATTCCAAATCTCAGTTGCATAAGTTTGTAACGGCGCTCTATGAACGCCGCCAGAATTTGCGGCGGTCACCGACCGCCGCTACATTACCACCTCCCGCACCCGCTCCAAAATCACGTCCGCCAGGTGCGGTTCGCTGCCGATGGCCGGCGTGTACCAGACCAATTGACCGTTCTTTTCCGTCGGATTGCGCCACGTCGCCTGTCCAGCCGCCAGCCGTTGTCGAACCGCCGCCCGCGCCTCGCCCAGCAACACCGGAATGTCTTCCTGCGCGTGCAGGCCGTCGCTGATGAAAAAGGGCACCACGACCAGATTTTTCGTCCGGGCGAGCCGGTAGCATTCGGGAATGCGCGGACTTTCTTCAAGGAAAATCGCGTGAACGCCGCCGTAAAGAGCCAACGCGCGAATCAATTCCACCTGCCGCTCAGCCGGCTGACGCGAATTTTCGTTTTTCTCCGTGCCGTGGCCGGCGATGAACAGGGTGATTTCCGCCGGCCGGGGCGCGTGGGGGAATGGAAATTTCTCCACGATTTCACGGGCGCGCGACAGAATCACGCCGGTCATGCTGTCATGCGAACCGACGGGCGAACTGTAATAAAGTCTCCGGTCGCCCTCCGGCAAACTTTGAACTTTAAACTTTGAACCTTGAACCTCAAAACCCAATTCCCGTGGAATCACTTCGCTGGCGAAATAGCCCTCGCTGATGAACAGCGGCACGATGAACACGCGGGGTGCGGAAAGGTTCGCCAGGACGCTTTGGATGGGTGGCGCCTGCTTCCAGAAGGCTTCACGAACTTCGGCGAAGATGTTCCGGCGGCGCAACTCCGCCGCGTGCTGATAAACCGGCGCGGCGGATTCGGCATTTTGATCCGTGCCATGGCCGAGAACCACCAGCGCGGCATCGGCGAAATCATCGCGTTTCACGCGAAAGGGTTAGCGCAGGACCGGACCGTTCGCAAGCGAACGTACGTCCTTGTGGCGCCAGAGCGCGGCTGTCCCAACCGCGGCACATCTGATCTTGCCAACCCTCTGAAATCTTCGGGGATAACCGCGATTCCCCCGGCGTTGCGGGTGGGAGACACCCGCGCTCCATGCTTTTTTGATTGAAACCTTTTGCCGTTTTAACCATCTTAAGTTTCAATTGTCTGCGAAATAAGCCAAATAATGAAAAATCAAACCTGGATCAAACTGACCTTCGCCCTGGCCGTTCCGTTGGGACTGGCCTTAACCGCAACCGCCGATGACGCCACGCCGGGCACGCTGCCGCCTGCCGCTGACAAACAGGGCGTCGCTTACGCAACGGACATCAAACCCATTTTCGACAACTCCTGTGTCAAGTGTCACAGTGGCGAGAAGCCGAAGGGCCATCTCAAGCTGGACAGCCTCGAAGGCGCGCTCAAGGGCGGCAAGGACGGCAAGGTCATCCGGGTCGGGGACAGCGCCAAGAGCATGCTGGTTCAGGCGGTCGCGCACCTGAGCAAGGACGACGACGACTGGATGCCGCCGCTGAACAACCGGGCGCACATCGGGCCGCTCACGCCGGAACAAATCGGCCTGATCCGCGCCTGGATCGATCAGGGCGCGAAATAATCTCGCGTTTCCATCTTAACTCTGGGAGGGACGCCGTTTCGGTGTCCCTATTTTTTTGCGACCCGCTTGGGGCCGCGGCACGCCGTCTCGCCCGGCTTACAACGGCGCGCGTTTTTGTTGCCGCAACGATTGCTGCTCCCGCAGCCACTCAACCTTCTGCGTCTCGGAAACCTCCGGCTGGCCCGCTTTTTGCGTCAACGCGGCAATCTGCCGGTCCAGAAATTGATTGCGCAGTTTCAGCGTTACGTCGGCCAGTTGCTGTTCGGGATTGGGAAGCTGGCGGTCTTCGGTTACCGCCCCGGTGACCAGCGCGCGCATCTCCGGCGTATCACATTCATCCAGAAAGGCGGCGAGATTCTTCCACGTTTCATTGGTTTGGGCCGCCAGCCGCTGTGTCACGATTTGCCGGGCGAGCGGATGGGTAATCCAGTTCAGGTCCAGATGCAACGCCGCCGACGCCACCAACTCATCGTACCGCAAAAGCAGTTTGAGCAGCCAGAATTCCTGCGGCGACGGCCGGGACATTTCAGGTTCGCCGACGGCCGGCTCCTCAGCGTCCGGTCGCTGACCTCCAACCTCCGACCTCCGGACTTTGGCAAACCCGGCGCGCATGGCTTCGGGTGAAACCCCGAGGCGCAGCGCGGTCTTCTGCGCGTAGGTGTCAATCAGCACGGTGTTGCCGGTTTTATGAACCGCCTCGGCCATGTCACGCAAGACGGCGTTCCGGCCCTTGTCGCTGTTCACGTCGTTCCGGGCGCAAAGACGATTCAATAAATAATCAAAAAATCCTCCGGCGTTTTCAACGAGCTTGCGAAACGCCTCGCCGCCGTTGGCTTTGATGAAACTGTCCGGGTCATGCGGCGCGGGCACGACGGCGACGCGCACGGCCAGACCGGACGCGAGCAGATGGTCGAGCGACCGCACGGCGGCATTTTGTCCGGCCTCGTCCGAATCGAAACAGAGCACCACCTCGTTCACATACCGTTTGAGAATGCGCGCATGCTGGTCGGTGAAGGCCGTGCCCTGGGGCGCGACGACGTTTTGCACGCCGCCCATAAAACAGGCGATTAAATCGAGTTGCCCCTCGCAAATAATCGCGAAACCGGCGTCGAGCACCGCGCGTTTCGATTTGTCGAGGCCGAAGAAAACCCGGCTTTTGGTAAAAATCGGGGACTCGGGCGAGTTGACGTATTTGGCGGTTTTTTCGTCACCGGACAGGATGCGGCCGCTGAAAGCGATCACCCGTCCCTGCTCGTCGCAAATCGGGAACATGAGCCGTCCGCGAAAGCGATCGTAGTAATGCCGGGGGCCGGAGGCCGGAGGTCGGAGATCAGAGGTCTCGCTCTCGTTTTCCGTTTTCTGGCTTCCGGCATCTGACTTCTGAATAATCAACCCGGCCTTCTCAACCAGCGACAATTCGTAGTCCTTGCTTTTGGCCCAATTGACGGTGTCATCCCAGTTTGGCGGCGCCGCGCCCAGCCGGAACAGTTTCACGGCCTCCGGCGAGACCCCGCGTTTGGCCAAGTAATCGCGGGCGACTTGGCCGGCGGCTTCATTGAGCAGGCAATTCTGCCAGCGCTGGGCAATTTGCTCATGAATCTGAAGCAACTGGTCCTTGAGATGGCGGGACTGCTGTTCACCGGGGCTTTGGTCGAATTCGAGGGGAATTTTTGCGCGGTCGGCCAGCCGGCGCACGGCGTCCGGGAACCCGATGTTTTCGTATTCCTTGACGAACGTGAACACGTCACCGCCCTTGTGGCAGCCAAAACAGTGGAAAATCTGGCGGTGCGGATTGACATGGAAGCTGGGGGTCTTTTCCTTGTGAAACGGGCAGAGCGCGACAAAGTTCGCTCCGGCCTTTTTCAACGGCAGGTACGAGCCAATGACATCCACAATGTCACTGGCAGCGCGAACGCGTTCAAGCGTTGCCAAAGAAAAACCAGCCATCCATCCGGTCTAGCATCCGGACGCGATTACGGCAAATCCATTTCGCCACGGCTCGGCCGGGCCGTTTCCGCGCCGGTCGCCGCACACCCGGCGCAGCCGGTTAATTGGCCGGCGTGTCATCTTGCGCGATTACGCCACCCTTCATGGGGGCAGGCGCAATCAGCAGAACGTTAAGGTATTTTTTTATGTACGGGCCGGTATAGGATTTTACAAAAACCTGATTCTGCACGGTGTACAAACCCGGGAACAACTCCGTGCCATACCAGCGCTGCTGGTATTGGCTGTCCGCCTCGATTTGCGCCGGCGTGAAATGGCGCGCATTCAGAAAGGACAGTGCGAACACCAAAACACAGGCGTAGCGCACCATGCCGGAAGGCGTGCCGAGGTAGTACTCGGCGTTGCCAAAGAGATTGCTGCCAAACAGTTTCAAACCCAAAGGCCGATTGAGCATCGAGAAAATCAAAAAAACGATCAACGCCAGGATCGCGTACCCGAGCAGATTGCTGATCAGCAGATCCAAGTGCGCCACACTGACGAGCCACTGGGCCACTTGGGGATAGAACAACCCGCTGACAAAGACGATGGCCAGCCATTTAAACAGCGGCAAAAGTTCCTTCGACATGCCGTTTTTGCGACCGCGAAAGAGGCCAAACAGCAGCACCAGCACAACCACGGCGTCAAACCAGCTCACCGAGAGGCTGTTGGCGGCCAGGGATTGCATGGAAATGGCAAACATAGGGCTAAAATCAAGGTTTTAGCCTCCTCTCCCAGCAAAATCCGTTCCATGCTCAGGGTGGATTTGAGGAAAGCCAGAATTGGATGTCCGCGGCCTGCGCATTGCGCGGGTCCAATTGCAACACTCGCAAATACTGCGCCCGCGCCTGCGGCATATCATACAGTTGCTGCGCGTAAAGGTTGCCCAGCGCCAGATGCGCGCGAACATCATCCGGTTTCGACATGAGGATTGTCTTCAATTCATTCACCGCGTCGGTCACATAACCGGCCGCCTTTAACGCCAGGGCGAAATTATAGCGCGCGCCCACTGAATCGGGCTGGATGGCCAGCGCCATTTCATAGGCAGGCAAAGACTCGTTGAAATCGCCCAGGCGATAGGCCATCACCCCGCAATTGTATTGCGCCTCAAACCAGCCGGGATCCAGCCGCGCTGCTTCGCGATACGATTCCAGCGCATCCAGATACTGCCGGTCCTGCTCAAATCGCTGCGCCCGCGCGAAGGCGTTGCCGGCGGCCGACCGGTTGCCCGGCCGGGGTGCGGGCGGCGAAAGATATAAATAACGCGGGAACGAGGGCGGCGCGGGCTGAACGAGGCGAACCGGTTTGGTCTGGGGGTGCATGGGCGTGCCAAACGCAGTCAGGTTGCCGGCGGCCGGCGCCGGCGCCGGCTTTACCTGATTATTATTCGAATTCGATGAAGCCGGTTGCGTCACTTTTGGCTCCGGCGCCGCGTTGCGGAACCAATTCAAGGGATTGATCTGGCGCAAAACACCGGACCGCTCATTGGTCTGGTTCCGGGAGGCTTGCCCGGAGGCAAACGAAGCCGGCGCCTCTGCGGAAGCGGATGCCGGCTGGGACGGAACTGTTTCCGGTTCATAGGACGAACCGGGATTGGAGCGGGCCAGGGTCGGGCTTCCCGTGACCGGCGAAGATCGGGGCTGAGCCGAGGCGGTCTGGCGATTTGACCCCGAAGGATTGGCGGCGACATCCATCGCCTGTTCCAGATTGTCGGCAATGGCGTTCACCTGCTCCCAATCCGGCCGGCGCGGAGTCAACGCGAGATACGCGCGGTAATTCTGCAACGCCAGCGCATTGTCGTGCAAATACTGTCGGGCCACCGTCGCCAAGTTCAACAGCGACGGCGCATAATCCGGTTGGGCCCGTTTGGCCGCGGCGAAATACTGTGACGCGTCGCGCGGACGGCCCCGCTGCATCTGGGCCAGACCAAGGCCATTCAGGGCTCCGCCGGCGCTGGCGTCTATCGCCAGCGCCGTATTGAAGCTTTTTTCCGCCGCCGTGAGATCCCGCAGGCGCAACAGGGCCATGCCCAGTTGCGTCCAGCCTTCCGGGTCTTTGCTGCGGCGGAGCACATAAGCGGTAAACTCAGTTTTCGCGACGTCGGGCTTGTTTTGTTCCAGCCACAAACAACCGAGGTTGTAATGGGCCTCCACCAGATCGCGGTCCAGGGTCAAGGCGCGTTGATACGCCAGCACCGCGTCGGCCGGCTGGCCGGCGTGTTGATATGCGACCCCCAGATAATTCCATGCCTGCGCGTTGGTGGACATGAGCGACGTCGCCGTTTTCAACGCCGTCACTGCCCCGGGATAATCGCCGTTGCTCAGGAGTTTTTCGCCTTTCAGCAGCGCGCGCGGACCCGGCGGCCCGCAACCGGCCAGAAAAATGGCCAGCGCCAGCAGCAACAGGAAGCAAGGCTGGAACAGGGAGAATAGAGGATGGGATTTTGCGGCGGCGAACCGGCTTCCCTCTGCCATCCGCCCTCTGCCATTTTCAATTTTGTTTTTGATGACCAGCATCGGTGCTGGTGGTAGCATCCACGCCTTGACGTGTCAAGAAACGCACTGGCCAAATTCATTCAAGCGCTTTGCCGGGTGATGGCGATCGGCGCCCTCGGGTTTGCCCGGCCACAGGTTCAAGCCGCCGATTTGCCGTTGCGGCAATCCGGCGGCGCGCGCGCCCGTGTCTTGATCGTCGAAAGCCCGGACGCCACCTACCAGTACCAGCCGAACACCGCCGCCGTTGACGACATGGTCAATCGTGGCATCACTCATTTCACCGGCAAACCGACTGTTCCCGAAGCGTGGCGCAGCCTGGTTTCGACGCAGGATGTCGTTGGCATCAAGGTCTTTTCCGCCGCCGGGCCCATTAACGGCACGCGCCCCGCCGTTGTCGGGGCGGTGATTCAGGGGTTGCTGGCCGCCGGTCTGCCCCCGAAACAGATCATCATCTGGGACAAGAACGTTGACGATTTGCGCGCCGCCGGATTTTTCAAACTTGCCGCCCGGTTCGGCGTGAACGCCGCCGGCAGCGCGCAGGCAGGCTACGACCCGACCAACTTTTACCTGCCAGACACACCCATCATCGGCCAGCTCGTCTGGGGCGATTTTGAATTTGGAAAAAAAGGGCCGGACGTTGGCAAAAAATCCTTCGTCTCCAGGCTGGTCAGCCGGCGGATCACCAAAATCATCAGCCTCGCGCCGCTGCTGAACCAGGATGCGGCCGGCACCTGCGGCCATCTGTACGGTCTCGCGATGGGCAGCGTGGACAACACCCTGCGTTTTCAGGGTGACGCCGGACGCCTGGCCGTCGCCGTCCCGGAAATTTACGCCCTGCCCGCTCTCGGCGACCGGGTCGTGCTCAACATCACCGACGCGCTGATTGGCCAATACGCGGGCGGCGCCAAGGGGCTATTGCAATATTCAACGGTGTTGAACCAGCTTTGGTTCAGTCGGGACCCGGTTGCGCTCGACACGCTCGCCATCCGCGAACTCGAACGCGAACGCCGCCTCATTCAGGCGCCGGGATTCAAGCCCAACCCGGAACTCTATGACAATGCCGCCCTGCTCCAACTGGGCGTGAACGAGCCCGACCGGATTCAAGTGGAACAGCTCCGCTGAAAACCAGCCGTCCACAGCCGGGTCAACCGGTCACGGGTTCGGCATTCTGCGCGATTTTGGCCCGCGCCAGCGCTTCTTTTTTCTCGCGCAAACAATCCGGACAGATGCCATGCGTCGTGGGTGTGTCAAAACCCTGTTCCATGAAATCCTCCAGGGGCATCCATTCGCCCTTGTAATCAATGCGCCGGCACCAGGCGCACACGCGCAGGAAATCCTCCAACTGCCGGACCCGGTTCAGCAGGCGGCGGGTTGATTTGTTCACCAACAACCAGACCGCCAGAAAAAGCAACATCTCCAGCGTCGAACGGCGGTAAACAAAATCAAAAGGGTGTTCGGAGAAGATCAACGACGGTAACTTGAGCAATTCATCGAGGTAGCAAAGCAGAATCACTGTCAGGAAACCGATATTTTGATACAATATAATCCTCGCCAGGCGCGATTTTTTACCCATAACGTCAACGTCAAATGTACAACTCGCGGAACGCCGGCAGCCATCTCCTAAAATGACTTTATGCTCCCTTTGCTCTGTCACCTCGGCACTTCATCGCTCGATTGTCGAACCCGTCAGCAGGAACCGCATAAATTGTGCCGCCGATTTTTCCCGCCGCAAAAAAAAATAAAACCCATTCCCTCGGCACGCTGCCAGCCCCACCAACGCCATAGGTTCTGACAGTTCGCCGCCAGGAAAGTTCAATCCGAATCGCCCACCGCAAAAAATTTCCTCCCCGCGACCTGTTGCAAGCGATTGCCAATATTTTACCGTTCACGCGAAAAATCTTCCCGATGCAAGCCGGCGGTTTTCGCGCTGCTCGAATCAATACCAACTCCGATCATTTCAGCGACAGGTTGCTTCCCCGCCGTCCCGTGGCCGGCACCGGACACGAATCGTCGTTTCGCAATGAGCGCTCACCCCGCTTTCCACGAAATCAATTCTGCTCCGGTTGCGCTGACTTTAACCTTATTATCCTGACTTGAAGTCACAGCGGCGGAGTGGAACTCAATTCCGCGTGAAAGGCCCTGATGCCATTCAGCAGGAATTGAACAGCCACCGCCGCCAGCAGCAGGCCCATGACGCGCACGGCAATGCTCATGGCAATCGGGTTCAGCCAGCGTGCGCCGCGCACCGCCAGCCGGAAAATCAGATAGCTCACCGCCGCCACCGCCACAATACAGCCGTACAGCGCGATGCGTTGCGGGACATCGCGTGCCTCATTCTGGAGCAACACCGTCGTGGAAATGGCGCCCGGCCCGGCCAGCATCGGAATGGCCAGCGGCGTGATGGCGATGTCATCCTTTTCCGCGCCGGCCTGCTTTTCCTCGTGCGTTTCCTGCACCCGCGACCGCTGGACGCGCAACATGTCCAGCGCGATGATGAGCAGCACGATGCTGGCGGCGATTTGGAACGCCGGCATGGTGATGCCGAAGATTTTGAAGACGATTGTTCCGGCAACGGAGAATACCAGCAATACCACCGCCGCGGTGCTACAGGCAAGCCGGGCCATGCGCAAACGCTGTTCCGGCGTGTTGTTGGGCGTCATCGCCAGAAGCGCCGGCGCCGTCGCCAGCGGATCCACAATTACGAACAGCGAACTCGCGGCGAGCAAAATGTATTCAGACAAACTCACGTTAAGGGAATTAGGGCCAGATCCGGGCGAAAGTCAAACGCAGACCGTCAACGCGCAGAAGGCCGCCACCCGCTCATCACGTTTCTGCTTCTCAACCCCGGCCCGCTCCGGCAAGCTCAGGCCGGTCCATGCGCGTCCTGGTTGCAACCGCCACCGCCGCGGCCGTCGCGTTGGAGGAAGCATGGCGCGCCTTGCGCCCGAGGGACACCGTCGCGCGGGCTGACTTGATCCAGTGCTTCCCGCCGTTGCACGGAAAGGTTTACGCAGTGGACTACATAAAATTGTTTGAACGCGCATCCGATCACCGGGCCGGCCACAATCAGCAGCGGCAGTGTGCCGGGAAGTCCTGAAACGAATGGGTTGATTTGCCATGGCAACGATTAGCGGTCCCGTTATTCTCGGTTGCTGGATTATCTTTTTGGCCTATTGGATTGTCAGCGCGCTTCGGGTGAAGGCGATTGCGGAAAAGCAAAGCCTGTGGTCCGCGCTGATCCATCGAATTCCCCTGGGATTCAGTTACTATCTGATGATCGCCTGGCATTTGCCGCCGCCGCTGAATCGGTCGGTCACGCCGCACGGGGATTGGGCATTGACGATGGGCGACTTTCTCTGCGTGCTGGGATTGTTCGTGACGCTTTGGGCGCGCTGGACGCTGGCAGGCAACTGGAGCAGCGACGTGACCTTCAAGCATGGGCATGAATTGGTTCGGACGGGGCCATACCAATTCGTGCGGCATCCGATTTACACCGGCCTCCTGGTGATGTGTCTGGGCACGGCCATTGAAATCGGGCAACTCCACGGCTGGCTGGCCCTGCCGTTGATGGCGGCCGCCTTTTGGATCAAGCTTAAACAGGAAGAACGGCTCCTGCTTCGGCACTTTCCCGGGGAATACCCGGCCTACCGGAAACAGGTGAAGGCGTTGGTTCCATTCCTCTTTTGAAAATCATTCATTCCCGGAATTGTTCCAACGGCCGGGGCAGAATCAACCCGGCGGTTCCCGTGAGCACCGTCACCCGCTTGGCTGCCGTGAGTTGCCGGATTGATTCCGCCGGAATCGTCATGCCGTGATGAGGGGCCGAATGCGAACGCGTCTGCAAGCCAGGACGCCTGTCAAGCGGATGCGATCCGGCAGGGGATCACGGCGTCTTCGTCGAAGGTATAAACGGCACAGAGCCGGTGGTAGCCGTCAGCAATGACCACCTTGCCGTTCGCCGAATCCCGGACGAGCAGGAGCGGCGAGATACTGCTGCCGGATTCAATTTTGACGATGTCCTTTTTGACATGAGAATTGCCCGGGCCGAGCAATGGCAATCCCGCGGCTCGGAATATGTCCTTCGCTTTAAATTCCGACACTGGCGCTTTTCTCAGTCTGCTGACCATGCTGGCCGCTGTCTTTGGATCATAGATCAAGGTCAGAAACAACAACGCAGCCGGATAATCGTGCCCTTCTGGCTGGCGCAACCATTTGATTTTGATTTTGGGAGACATGTTGGTTGGAATGGCTTATCGCGAGTTCTTATAGCACGCCCAGTTCGCGCAAGGCGTTCCCGGCGCCGGACAGATTCTCCGACTTCATTTCGGTGTAGTTGCGTGACAGGATGATGCCTTGCGCGCCGCCTTTGAAGGCGGCCTTCACCGCCTGCCCCACACTTTCGGGCGTGCACTGGCTTTCACCGGGATTCGTAGGCACATCAATGTCCACACCCGGCCAGACCTGCACGGGATGACCGGCCACCGATTCGACAGCGCGGCGGGTTTCGCGTTCCACGTAATCCGGCGAGAACCCGGTTGCGGCGAGCCTGTCGAACGGCGCTTCGTTGTAGTTGAGCTGCCGGTAAAGCACATCCAGCGTCACCTCCGGCGGCAGATCACCGAAGACGGACTGGCGCGCGTCCTTGACGAAGGTCACGAACCGGCCCCCGGCGACATTGTTGTAAACCGCAGGCCGGAGGAAATCGGAGAATCCGGCCAAGTCCGCGTAATTTTCCTCGGCGCGCTGGCACGGACTGAATGTCACGTTCTGCCAGACGTGCCAGCCGATTTGCAGGGCGGGATTGATGGATTTGACTTTGTGATAAATCGCCGCCTGCAATTCGTGGCGGCTGGTCACCCATAGATTTTCCCAGGAGAGTACTTCGGGATATCGCAGCAACATCCGCCAGAACGCGGTGAAATAGCCATCGCGTGGATTCTTTCCGTTCTGGCGATCGCGGACGAAATTTTCCACGGCATCATAACCCTGCCGCGCGCGTTCCACGTCAATGCCGCAGTCACGTCCCTTCTTCAGGCAGAACTCGCAGAAACAGGTTGTCCTGCCCGGGTCAATGCCGCTGCTTTGGGAAAGGCCCAGGGTGTTGAGTAATCCACTCTGGCGTTCCGAGCCCCACATGAGGCCGCCGATGTCGTACGAACGCGCGTAGTCCTCAACGAGACCGAGCGTGAAATTCCGATAACCGGGATTGTTAAAGCACGGCCCGCCGGGATGACCGGTCGTACGCCGGCCATGGTGGTCCACCTCGTAAAGCTTTTCCCAGTCCGCCCGCACGGCGGCAGGAAGTTGATTGTCTTCGAGAATGAACGGAAACACCCGGATGCCGTGCTTTTTCGCCACCGGAATGACGCGCTCGAGCACATCCACCCCGCCGAATTCAGGCGCGCTCATATCCTGAACCGTTAGTGGCGTGTCTTTATAAAACTGCATGTGGGGACGCGCGTAATTGCCGCCGTGAAAACTGTCCGGGCGGGAACCTTCACGCACGATGCCGGCGCGATGCGGTTCGTGGGTGTAAATGAAGGTAAACAACACATTCACTCCCGCCCGCGTCTGCATGTCGTCGAAAATAGCGACGAGATCGCCTTGCGCGAGCGGCGCGACGCCGATCGGCAGGGCCACCACGGTGGAGGATTTGGTTGAAGTGGCAGCGGCCGTTGACTCGCTGGGGGCTGGCTCGATTCCGACGAGGGTCGCGCCGGTGCCCACGACACCGAGTTGGATAAATTTACGCCGGTTCATCCGATGAGTATCGTGGGCTCCATATTGAATTCAAGCCGAATGGCAGCTCCGGTCAGCCACACAGACGCATGGACGCAGAGAGTTGCCAGCACGTCTGGACACGAATTCGAATTTTTTGTGAAGCCAAATTAACACCCCATCGGAGCGAAAGATAATAGCCCGGACCAGCGGGTCCGCGAGCGCCACCCAGGGTAATGTGCCCGCTAAATTATTCGCTCTCTCCGCCGCGCAGCGGGGGAGAGGGCCGGGGTGAGGTGGCGCGTTTAACTCAAATCCCATTGCCCACGGGCGCGGGAGAGGGTGGTTGTTCCAATTGGCAATGCGCTCGGGCTTTTCCAAAACTTGAAATAACCGGGACAGAGTTGCTTTCCCCGAATAATTCCAACCGTAAATCAAATTTCGTTTGGCAAAAGCTGGAAGCCCTCCCCAGGGGAAGTTGCGGAAAATTCCAAAGTCGCGGGGTTGGCCAATTCGCCGGACCGTTTGGATTTTTGTAGTCGTGGATTTCGGTGTCTTTATGCCTCTATGGCCAAAGAACGGCGTATTTTCTATTTCCGCTGGAAAACCAGTTCATCGTCCTTCGTTGTGACCTTGATTTTGTCTCCAGGTTTAAAGTCGCCTTCGAGCAGTTTGGTCGCCAGGGGATTCAACAGCTCTTCCTGGATCGTCCGTTTTAATGGGCGGGCGCCGAATTGCGGGTCGTAGCCTTCCTTTGCCAATAATTTCTTTGCCGCGGCGTCAATGTCCAGCGTCAGGTTCTGTTGCGCCAGCCGTTGGCCCAGACGTTCGAGCTGGATGTCCACGATTTTTGCCAGTTCCTCCTCGTCGAGGCTCTGGAAAATAATCACGTCGTCCACCCGATTTAAAAATTCCGGCCGGAAATGACGCTTTAATTCCGCAAGCACAGCCTTTTCCATTTCCTCGTAGCGGCGACTCGGCGGTGCGCCGCCATCTTTGCTTTCCTTGCGCGTCGAGTCAGCGGCGCTCTGCCGAGCGCCGCCACCTTCAAAAAACTCCTGGATGATGGGCGATCCGAGGTTGCTGGTCATGATGACAAGGGTGTTCTTGAAATCCACCGTTCTCCCCTGCCCGTCCGTCAGCCGGCCGTCGTCGAGCACCTGCAACAGCACATTAAACACGTCGTGATGCGCCTTTTCGATTTCGTCGAAGAGCACCACGGAATACGGCCGGCGACGCACCGCTTCGCTCAATTGCCCGCCTTCTTCGTAGCCAACGTAACCCGGGGGCGCCCCGATGAGCCGCTGCACGGAGAACTTTTCCATGTACTCGCTCATGTCAATGCGGATCATGGCGTTTTCGTCGTCGAACAAAAATTCCGCCAAGGCCCGCGCCGTCTCGGTCTTGCCCACGCCGGTCGGGCCGAGGAAAATGAACGAGCCAATGGGCCGGTTCGGGTCCTGCAATCCGCTCCGCGCACGGCGCACGGCATTGGATACAGCCTTGATGGCTTCCTGCTGGCCGATGACGCGTCGGGCGAGACGCTCTTCCATTTTCACCAGCTTTTGGCGTTCGCCTTCGAGCATTCTTGAGACGGGAATATGCGTCCACGAGGCGACGACCTTGGCGATGTCTTCGTCCGTGACTTCCTGCCGGAGCAAGGAGCGCGGCTCTCCGAGCCGTAGCGCGTCGGATTCATGGTCCGTATCGGATTTAACGGACGTCTTGCGTACGGGCGAACTTGCTGCGGGCGAGGACACCCGCGCTCCAGCGGCAGCGCGTTCCAGTTTTCCCAGCTTCTTTTCCAGATCCGGAATCTTGCCGTATTGAATTTCCGCTGACCGGGTCAAATCCCCTTTGCGTTGAGCCTGCTCCAATTCAATCTTCGCCTGTTCGAGCTGCGATTGAACAACGCTGACAGCGTTGACCGCGGCTTTTTCATTCTGCCATTGGGCCGCGAGCGCCCTGGATTTTTCCTTCAAATCGGCAAGTTCCTTATCGAGCCGTTTGAGACGCTCCTTGCTCGCGGAATCTTTTTCCTTAGCCAGCGACGTGCGCTCGATGTCCAGCTGCAAAATCTGCCGGTCGAGCTGGTCAAGCTCGGTCGGTTTGGAATCCAATTCCATTTTGATGCGCGACGCCGCTTCGTCCACGAGGTCAATTGCCTTGTCCGGCAGAAACCGGTCGGTGATGTAGCGGTGCGACAGCGTGGCCGCCGCGACGAGCGCCGAATCCTGGATGCGCACGCCGTGATGGACTTCGTAGCGTTCCTTGAGCCCGCGCAGAATCGCGATCGTCGCCTCAACCGTCGGCTCTTCCACCATGACCGGCTGGAAGCGGCGTTCGAGCGCCGGGTCTTTTTCGATGTGCTTGCGGTATTCGTCGAGCGTCGTCGCGCCCACGCAGCGCAATTCGCCGCGTGCGAGCTGCGGTTTCATGATATTCGCCGCGTCGGTGGCGCCTTCGGCCGCACCCGCACCAACCAGCGTGTGCAATTCGTCAATGAACAAAATGATTTTGCCTTCGCTGGCGGCAATTTCTTTGAGAAACGCTTTGAGCCGGTCTTCGAATTCGCCGCGGTATTTCGCGCCGGCAATCATCGCGCTCAAGTCCATGGCCACCAGTTGCTTGTTCTTGAGCGATTCGGGCACGTCACCGCTCACAATGCGCCTGGCCAGGCCTTCGGCAATGGCGGTCTTGCCCACGCCGGGTTCGCCGATGAGCACCGGATTATTCTTCGTGCGGCGCGTGAGCACCTGCATGACACGGCGGATTTCCTCGTCGCGACCAATAACCGGATCAATTTTTCCCTGCCGCGCGAGCGCGGTTAAATCGCGGCCGTATTTTTCCAGCGCTTGAAACTTGGCTTCCGGATTTTCGTCAGTGACGCGCTGGTTGCCGCGCAATTCGGCGAGCGCCTTGAGCACGGCGTCGCGTCTGAGGCCGTGCCTGGCAAAGATCTTCTTCAACAACGACACGCCGCCGTCCAGCAGTCCGAGCAACAGATGTTCGGTGCTGACGTATTCGTCCTTGAGCTTGCTGGTTTCGGAGCCGGCTGCATCCAGCGCCTTGCGTAAATCCGCGCCGGCGTAAGGTTCGCCGCCCTGAACTTTGTGCCGGCGGGCCAGTTCGGCCTCGAGATCCGGTTTCAGTTGGGCCACCCGCACGCCGATGCGTTCGAGCAAATCGGGAATCAAACTGTCCGACTGGGAAATCAGCGCGAGCGCAAGGTGTTCGCCATCAATTTCCTGATGTGAATATTCACGGGCGAGTTGCTGCGCCGATTGCAAGGCTTCCTGTGATTTTTGCGTGAATTTCTCCGGTTGCATGCTGGTACTCATAATCCGTAAGACGATTCCGTCAAGGACGATAAACTGCGGGAGCGACCCGGAAATCGGTTTGGGGCGGAGCTTGTGAACTTGGCATTCTTCATGCGGAAAAATACCCTCGGCGCCATGAATCAAGTCTGCCATCAGATTTCCATGGTGCACATCATGTCAAAACGACAATTTCCCGTTGTGATTGCGGCTTGCATCGGTCTGATTGTGCTGGGCGCGAGTCCGATTATTTTCTCCTGGCGTCCAGAGCCGACAGCCGCATTCTTCCGGGAAAATCCCGGATGGCAGACTGCCGGTTACTTTTTCCTCAACGTCATCATCGCCGGAGCAGTGCTGGCAATTGCCCGGCTGGACCCGGAGCGAGGAACGGCCAAGGTCATACGCTACTGCGGCTTCGCCCTCCTGGCTGCGTTGTTGACCGATACGCACTACTTTACGGTGGATGCCTCTGTTTCCAAAAATGAACTGGCAGATGCAGCAGTACAACAACATCCTCCTCCATCGCGACCCGCCTCCCGACCAATACCGGTTTCTACCGCAGGGCACACTCTGGTGGATGATCCTGGGTACCGGCGATTTTGCCTATTCCTATTTCGTTTATCGCCTCTTTTTCACATTCCTGCTGTGCCTGGTCATTTACACGTTCGCGCGGTTGTATCTGGCGCCGCGCGATGCGGTAATCGTGGTGCTGTTTTACGCCTTGTTCTATCCGCTCTCCACGCGCTATTACAACGGCAACCTCCTGGACCCGATGTCGCACGCGGTGATATTGGCCGCGTTCACATGTTGCCAGCGCCGGCGGTTTGGCGAATTGTTCTGGTTGTTCGTGCTGGGCATGTTTATCAAAGAAACCATATTGCTGGTGATCCCTTGTTACTATCTGATGAACAGTGAGACGTTCGCCTGGCGGGATTTTCGTGTCGTTTGGCGCCTGCTGCTGCTGGCCGTCGCGGGCGCGGGGGCGTTTCTGGCCTGCCGGATTCCCTTCCATTTCCATTACGATCTCCAGAGCTTGAATCGGACGCACGGACTGATGGTGGCCAGTAATCTTGGCCTTTCCGGGGCCTGGATCCAAGGCATGGTTTCCATCTGCACCCCATACTCTTTATCTTCATGTGGCTGCCACTGATCCTGTGGCAACGGAAATCGCTGTCGCGGCCCTTGTTCTGGACGGCCTTGTACCTCGCGACCGCCTTCTATCTGACCAACCTCTGCTTCGGCTGGAACTACGAGTCCAGAAATTTCATCCCGATTCTCGTTTTCCTGCTGGTCTGCACCATGATTATCTTGAACCGCCTGATCGAAACCTGGCCTCCCGGCGTTGGGGAGCCGGATCGCTGAAGGACACGAGCACGGATCGGAAAGCAGCGCCGCGCCGCCGCGGTCCATAAGGCCGAGCAGCGGATGTTCGGTGCTGACGCAATCGTCCCTGAACTTGGTTGCCTCGGATGGCGCGATCTCGAGGGTTTTGCCCAAATCCGTGCCGCCGTCAGGTTCACCACCCTGGACCTTGCGCCGGCGTGCCAATCCGGTCTCCAAACCGGCGCAAGAACCTTGGATTTATCCGTGTTCATCAGTGATGAAGCCCTTTGCGGTCTTGCGTGAGGCGCTTTTTTGATTAGCTTGCGTGCTGAGCCACCGCGAACCGGGATGGATCGGCTGGCAGGTTTCCGAAACCCGTTCCGGGGCGTGAGCCATCGGTGTGCATGAGTGATTCGACTTCACCATCATCGTCGCGGTCCAGCAACCCGCATCGCAAATTCGCTGATCTCGGCGTGTGCGTCCTGCTGGTGGTGCTGGTGTTTTTGATCTTTGGCCAGACCTGCTGGTTCGGATTTGTTGATTACGATGACGACCTGTATGTATTCGACAATCCGCACGTCCTTCACGGTCTGACCCTGCGCGGAATCAGCTGGGCGTTTACCTACGGTAAGATTGGTCACTGGCATCCACTCACCTGGATATCGCACATGCTCGATGTTCAATTATTTGGGGCAGGTCCGGCGGGGCAGCATTTGACCAATGTCATCCTGCATGCCGCCAACGTGGTGCTGTTGTTCCTGGTGTTGCGCCGGATGACCGGGATTCGGTGGGCCAGCGCGTTCGTGGCGACGGTGTTTGCCATTCATCCGTTGCGGGCGGAATCGGTCGCCTGGGTGTCCGAACGCAAGGACGTGTTGAGCGGACTATTTTTCATACTGACACTTTGGGCGTATGTGCGCTATAGCCGAGGTCCTTTTTTGTTCAGCCGCTATCTGGTAACCGTGATACTTTTTGCGTGCGGACTTTTAGCCAAGAGCATGCTGGTGACCCTGCCATTCGTGCTGCTGTTGCTGGATTATTGGCCGCTCCAACGGGTTGCAAGTGCTCAAGTCGCGGGAGCTATTCCGTCACCACCCGATGTTCGTCGCTCCCGCTGGCCACAGTTATGGCTGGAAAAACTGCCATTGCTCTTGCTGAGCGCCGGTTCGTGCGTCGCGACGAGTGTCGTGCCCGAAAAAATCACGGTGGTTGACCAGTTTCCGCTTTGGTTTCGAATTGAAAACGCCCTGGTTTCTTACGTCATCTACCTGGGTCAGATGGTTTACCCGGCGGGACTGGCGCCGGCATATCCTTTTCATGCCCTGCCGCTCTGGGAAGTGATTGGAGCGCTATCTTTGCTGGTTGCGGTTTCCCTCGTCGCGTTCGCGTTGCGGAAGGACCATCCTTATTTGACGGTTGGCTGGTTCTGGTACTGCGGAATGCTGGTGCCCGTCAGTGGAATTGTTCAAATTTCCAACTACGCCCGGGCCGATCGTTATACCTATTTGCCGATGATCGGGCTGTATCTGATGGTCGCCTGGGCAGCCAGGGAATTGACTGCTTCCCGGTGCCGGCGCCGGCGGCTGCTGAGCGTGGCGGCGGCCGGCATGATCGGCGCCCTGATGGTGTGCGCCTGGAAACAAACTTCGTATTGGCGCAACGGCGAGTTGTTGTGGAGGCATGCCCTGGCCTGCACTTCCGGGAATTTCACCGCCGAAAATGATCTGGGTTATGTGCTGGCCGCCCGGGGCCAGACTGCCGAAGCGGTTCGACATTACCAGAAAGCCCTCGAGATTTTTCCCGGTTACCCCGAGGCCAACAACAATCTTGGTGTGATCCGGCTGAAGGAAGGACGGCTGGATGAAGCGGCCGGATATTTTCACCGGGCCATCACAAACAAGCCCGATTTTGCGGACGCATATAATAACCTGGGCAATCTGTTCACCGCGCAGGGTAAAAATTTCGAGGCCATCCACTGCTATCAGCGAGCGATTGAAATCAATCCCGACCTCGCAACGGCGTATAATAACCTGGCCCTCCAATTTGCGTCCCAAGGCCACTTCGTCCAAGCCACCCGTTTTTACCAGAAAACGATTGAACTCGATCCCGATTACGTGGATGCGCACAACAATTTCGGCATTTTATTGGCCAGAGAGGGCCGGGGCCCCGAAGCCATGGCACAATTCCAAATCGGGCTTGCACTGCGGGGTAATTCGGCCGAAGCCTACAATGACTTGGGACGCCTGCTGCTCCTCGTTGATCAACCGGACGAGGCCATCAAATCTTATGAGAAGGCACTCGCGATGAAGCCCGACTATCCTGAGGCTCACTACAATCTGGGAGCGGCTCTGTTCCACGCGGGGAACGGGGAGGAGGCCATCTATCATTGGCAACAAGCATTGCGGTTCAAACCCGATTATGCGGAGGTGTGTGACAGCCTGGGGGTTGCCTTCGCCAATCAAGGGCGATATGCGGAAGCCATTGAGCAATTCCAGAAAACACTTAAGTTGGCCAATGACCAGGGCAATGGGCCGCTGGCGGACGCCGCCCGGAAGCAGCTTAACCTTTGTGAAACCAACCCTCCCCCTCTGCCCAAACCATAGCGTTCTTTCCGTGGTCCGTCCGGCGGCCTGAATGATCACGGTCGGGATTGAAGGTAATGTTTGCCTGCGCAGGGGTTGGCTGAAACATCACTGTGAGGAATTCCAGAAGCGCCAGTTTGCCCATTCTTTCCCGTCAGCTCGCACCCTTTATGCAACCCTTTTGTAGTTTTGCGTGGGACGGATTTTTTGTCTAGTTTGGGAGCATGAAATATCGCGAACTCGGAAGGACGGGCTGGAAAGTATCGGAAATCAGCTTTGGCGCGTGGGCCATCGGCGGCGCCTGGGGAAATGTGGACGACCAGGAATCCCTGGCGGCGCTGCACGCCGCGCTGGACGGCGGCGTGAATTTCTTCGACACGGCGGATGTCTATGGCGACGGACATAGCGAACGGCTGCTGGCGAAGCTGAAGAAGGAACGCCAGGAAACATTTTACATCACGACCAAAGCTGGACGCCGTTTGCCGCAGCAGACGCCGGGAGGTTACAGCCGCGAGAATCTGACGGCGTGGGTTGAACGCAGTCTGCGAAATCTGGAAACCGATGTCATTGACCTGCTGCAACTGCATTGCCCGCATCCGGACGTTTATTATCGCCCGGAAGTCTTCGGCATACTCGATGATTTGGCAAAGGCCGGCAAAATCCGCTATTACGGCGTGAGTGTGGAAAAGGTGGAGGAGGCGCTCAAGGCCATCGAATTTCCGGGCGTGCAGACGGTGCAGATCATCTTCAACATTTTCCGCCAGCGTCCCCGCGAACTGTTTTTTCCGGAGGCGAAACGCCGCAAGGTCGGCATCCTGGCGCGCGTGCCGCTGGCCTCAGGCATGTTGTCAGGCAAATTCACCCGCGACAGCAAATTCGAGAAAGACGACCATCGTCACTTCAACCGCCACGGCGCGGCGTTCGACCGCGGCGAGACTTTTGCCGGCGTGGATTACGAAACCGGCCTGCGCGCGGTGGAGAAGTTGAAACTTTTAGCGCCGAAGAACGCGACCCCGGCGCAACTGGCCTTGCGCTGGATCCTGGAATTCCCCGCGGTGACCTGCGCCATTCCCGGCGCCAAACGGCCGGCGCAGGTTGCAGAAAACATCGCAGCTTCGGACCTGAAGCCGATGTCCAGGGCCGCGCTGAAGAAGATTGACGTGATTTATAACACGGACATCAAGCCGCTTGTGCATCAGTACTGGTAAAACGCCGAATCTGGAATACGTCCTGCTTGAGGCAAATCATGCAGCAGCAGGACGTTTCGGCGAACCTGGCCGGCAAGAGCCCGCGCCAGCTTGGACAACGGTGGCACACCCGCAGAAAAATCATTGGATTATCGGCCCTCGGCCTCATTTTTATCGTTAGTGCCCTCTCCATCCTCTACTTCGTGGGGAATCGCATCTCGATGTTTCAAACCGGCGGTCTGCTCCTGCTTTGTGTCTCATTCTTAATCATGAGAGCGGCCGAACGGATCGCCGGACCGGAAATGGAGAAACTTTTCCGCCACGAAAAGCGTGCCCGCCAGGGAGCCGTGGCCGGAAAAAAAATCGGCGCTTTGCTCGACGGACTGCCGGGAAATTATGCAGTGCAGCATGACATTCCTGCTGGCCGGAGCAATATCGACCATCTGGTATTTCGGGGGGACGGCGCTATCTTTTTGATTGAAACCAAGTCGCATTCCGGCTGGATCAGCCGGCAGGACGACGCATTGCGGCGCAATGGACTACCCCTGGAGAAGGACTTTATTCAGCAAACGCTCGAGCATGTTTCCTGGCTGAAGCATTTCCTAAAGGCCCGCGTCGGCTTTGAACCCTGGATTCACGCCGCGGTTGTCTTCACCGGTGCTGACGTGGAAAAAAATCTGAAGCTGAAAAATGTTGATGTCTTTAATGCCCGCCACCTGCCCCGCTGGCTGGAACGATCAAGCGGCAATCCCCGGGCCTCCGTATTTCTCTGGCCACAGGTGGAAAGTCTGAAAAATGAACTGGCCGCGCCGGATTCAATCCACCTTGCCTGCCAGCCTCTTTTGCGCTAGGTTGCGTGCGCTATGGATACAGCTCCTTTTCCGTCGGGCACGGTGTCACCACCACCACCCCCGCCGCCGGTCATCACCGCCCCGCCGCCGCCCAAACCACGCCGGGGCCGCGGGTGGATGATTTTTGCCATCATTCTGCTGGTGCTGCTGCTCATCAGTCTGTTCGGCAATTTTGCCTGGGTGATTTCGCAAGCCCTCAATTTCAAGGGCGGCCTGAGCAACGGCATTTCGCGCGAAACGGGCCCGTTCCTGGATGAATATCTTTTGAAGGATAATGACTCGGAGAAAAAGATCGCCGTGATTACGGTGGACGGCATCATCAGCGACAGCCTGACGGACCAGGCCGGATACAATCTGGTGGACGTCATCCGGGCACAATTGGAGCGGGCCAAAAAGGATCGGCGGGTCAAGGCGGTCATTCTAAAAGTGGATTCTCCAGGCGGCGAAGTTCTGGCGTCGGATGAAATCAACCGCTTGCTTGTGAAATTTCAGCAGGGTGCCAATGGCAAACCGGTGATTTGTTCCATGGGGAGCCTGGCAGCCAGCGGCGGCTATTATATTTCCGCGCCGAGCCGCTGGATCGTGGCGAATCAATTGACGCTCACCGGCAGCATCGGCGTCATCATGGAAACGATCAATTTCCGCGGCCTGATGGACAAGATTGGCGTGGAACCGTACGTTTTCAAAAGCGGCAAGTACAAGGACATGCTGAGCGGAATGCGCTCGACGAATGAAATTCCTGCCGGCGAACACGCCATGGTGCAAAATTTGATTGACCAGACTTACGACCAGTTCAAAAAGGTCGTCGCGACCGGCCGCGCCGACGCGCACGAAAAAAACAGGAACGAGGGGCGTCCTTTGGCGCCGGACTGGACTCAATATGCCGATGGCCGTGTACTGTCCGGCGCACAGGCTTACGATCTCGGCTTCGTGGATCAACTCGGGGATTTTCAAGATGCCGTGAATCGCGCGAAACAAATTGCCAACATCCAGGATGCCAATTTGATTGAATACCGCGAGCGTTACGACATCTCCAATTTCCTGCGCCTGCTGGGCCAGACTGAATTGTCGCATGACGTCAAATTGGATTTGGGCATGGAACTGCCCAGGTTGCAGGCCGGCGAGATGTATTTTCTGGCGCCCACGTTTGCAAATTTCAATTGATTGAAGGAAACCCTGCTCATCGTCGCGGACAGCGAGCGCGACGCGAACATGCTTTATGCCGTCGGCCTGTTCGTGCCCGACCCGTTCATCTACCTCAATTCCGGCGGCCGGCCGGTCATCGTCATGAGTGATCTGGAAATTGACCGCGCGCGCGCCCAGGCGCCGCACTGCCGCGTGCTCCCGCTGAGCGCGTATCAAAGGAAGCTGCGCGCCGCCGGGATCAAAAAGGCCAGCCTGCCGCAGGTCGTCCGCCTGCTCTTGCGCGAGAAGAAAACCCGCCGCGCCCTCGTGCCGGATAATTTTCCATTTGGCCTGGCGAAGGACTTGAAGAAACTCGGCATCAAGCTGAAGCCACAAGCCAACTTTTTCCCAAAACGCGAGATCAAATCCGCCGACGAGGTCAAAAAAATTTCCGCCGCGCTGGCCATGGCCGAAGTCGGCATGGCCGAAGGGATGGAAGTGTTGCGCCGGGCCAGAATTGCCCGCGACCGGAAATTGTTCCACCATGGTGTGCCGCTGACTTCCGAATGCCTCCGCGCCGTGATTGATTGCGCGATTTTGCAGGCGAGCGGATTGGCGGCAAACACGATCGTCGCCGGCGGCAAACAAGGCTGTGACCCGCACGAACGCGGCCACGGTCCGCTCCGCGCGCAGGAGCCGATTATTATTGATATTTTCCCGCGGTCACAAAAGACCGGCTACTTTGGCGACATCACCCGCACGGTCGTCCGGGGGCACGCCAGCGAGGGCGTGCGAAAACTCTACGCCACCGTGTTGCAAGGGCAGAAAATCGGGTTCGAAAAAATCCGCGACAAGGCGAAAACGGCGGAAGTTCATAAAGCGGTGCAGCGTTTTTTTGTGCAGCAGGGTTACAAGACCGGGCGGCGGAATGGCCGCATGGAAGGTTTTTTTCACGGCACGGGACACGGGGTTGGTCTGGAAATTCATGAAGCGCCGCGCGTGAGCGCGACCTCCACTGAAAAACTAAGGCCCGGCCACGTGGTCACAGTGGAACCGGGGCTTTATTATCCCGAACTGGGCGGCGGGGTGCGGCTGGAAGACGTCGCCCTGGTCACGACCGACGGCGCGAAGAACCTGACGCGGTTCGAGAAAGTGCTGGAGATTTGATCTTGTCCCGGGAGGAATGGCGTGCCGCCGTCCCGGGATTCAGGCGCCGACACGGCGACCCTGCCGGAGGAAGTGGCGCACGCGGTTTAGCGTGATCCAGGAGGATGCTCCAAAACCAGATGCGCCATAACGGGTGTCTCAATTGAGCCGCAATGGCTCAGAAAAAGCTTTCAACCCGCGAAATACCCCTTAAATTCCTCACGAATCGCCCTGGCACGCCGCCGGCTTGGGGTTGAATAAGAACAGGCGGCGTGCTGTCGAAGAATGGATTTATGTTTAACTTGTTTGACCCACTCTATTGGTTGTTCCTGATCCCGGGCTTGCTGCTTGGCATCTGGGCGCAGATGAAACTGCACCATGCTTATGGCAAATACAGCCGGGTGCCGGTGGATTCCGGGATGACCGGGGCGGAAGCGGCGCGCGAAGTTCTTGACCACGCCGGCCTCAACGATGTGCCGGTGGCCGAAATCCCCGGCCATTTGAGCGACCATTACGATCCCTCGAAGCGCGCATTGTTTCTTTCATCGGATAATTTTCACGGGCAGACGGTCGCGGCGGTCGGCGTGGCGGCGCATGAAGCCGGCCATGCGCTTCAGCATCAGGCTGCCTATGGCCTTTTCAACGTGCGGATGGCCCTGGTTCCGATCACGCAATTCGCCAGCATGGCTTACATGGGCATCTTCTTTGTCGGCATCTTTATGGGCCTTTTGAAGGTGGTGCTGCCCATCATTATTGTGACTTTCGCGGTAATCACCCTGTTCCAGCTCGTCACGTTGCCGGTGGAATATGACGCGAGCCGCCGGGCGAAGGAACAATTGTTCCGGCTCGGCCTCGTACATGAGCACGAACGCGCGGGCGTCAGCCAGGTTCTGAATGCGGCAGCGCTCACTTATGTGGCGGCGCTGGTGTCGTCCATCCTGAACCTGCTCTACTACATCACCTTGGCGCGCAACAGCCGGAACTAAGTTTCCGGTTAATTTTCTTGCGGATGGAAGTTCTGGCCGTAAGGTGTGGTGCGTTTCATGGCAGTAAAAAAGAAAAAACGCAGAACGGCCAAAATCAGACGGCGCCGGAAGATTTTCCGACGCGCCGCCGGCAAGGCCGTCATCCCGGCCATGCCCGCGCCCGGCGCGCCGCCGGCCGCGCCCGGTGACACCACGCAGTTCATTCAACGGGAGGCGTCGCGTTACGACGCCGATACCGCCATCAAACTCTATCTGCGCGAGATCGGCCAGGTGAAATTGCTCACCCCGCAGGAGGAAATTGAACTGGCCGCCCGCATCAAGAAGGGCGACAAGAAGGCGCGCGAACAGATGATCAAGGCCAACCTGCGCCTCGTTGTCAAAATTGCGCGGGATTATGATGGCATCGGCCTGCCGCTGCTGGATTTGATCAGCGAAGGCAACATCGGCCTGATGAAGGCCGTTGAGCGGTTTGACCCGAGAAAAGGCGGCAAACTTTCGACCTATGGCTCCTGGTGGATCAAGCAATCCATCAAGCGCGCGCTCGCCAACCAATCCAAGACCATCCGGCTGCCAGTGCATCTGGTGGACAAAATCTCCAAGATGCGCCGCATCGCAATGAAGTTGCAGGAGGAATTCGGCCGGGAACCCACCGATGAGGAATTGGCCGACGAACTGGGCATGACGGCGGCGCGGGTGCGACAGATGCGACTCGCTTCCATCCGCCCGGCGTCGCTTGACGCTCCAATTGGCGACGATGACTCCAACAACTTTTCCGATCTGGTCGAGGACGAAAATGCCATAACGCCCTACCAGGATCTGGAAGACAAGACCGTGACTGGTATGTTGCAGGACATGGTCAAGCATCTGGACGAGCGTGAAGCAACCATTCTGCGCTACCGTTTCGGTCTCGACGGCGGCTCGGAAAAGACCCTGGAGGAAGTCGGCGAAAAATTTGGCGTGACCCGCGAACGGGTCCGGCAGATTCAAAACCTGGCGCTTAAAAAGCTTCGGCGCATGATTGAAAAGCTCGAAAGTTCCAAAGATAAAAAGGACTGACGCCATGCCTTTCGTACGGGTGACACCCCAGCAAATCGCCGCGGCCATCCGTAATGTCCCCGATTTCCCAAAGCCGGGCATCCAGTTCAAGGATATTACGCCCGTTCTGGCTGATCCGCGGTTGTTTGCCGGGGCCATTGAACTCCTCATCGAAAAATTCAAACCGGGCGCCGTGGATGCCGTCGTGGGCATTGACGCGCGCGGATTTATCTTCGCCGCCGCCGCCGCCCTGAAACTCCAGGCCGGATTCGTGCCCGTCCGCAAAAAAGGCAAGCTGCCTTACCAGACTCATGAGCAGGACTATGCGCTGGAGTATGGCTCGGCGACCATTGCCATGCATGTCGATGCGCTCAAGCCGGGCGCACGGGTGTTGCTCATCGATGATTTGCTGGCCACCGGGGGCACTGCCGCCGCCGCCATTGCCTTGGTGAACAAATTCGGCGCGAAAATCCTCGAAGTCGCCTTCCTCATCGAATTAAAATTCCTGAACGGCCGCGGGAAAATGAAGGGCTTGCCGGTGCGTTCCATTGTCGTCTATTGAGACCGGTGTGACCCTGCGGCACGCCGTGTTCCTTTCCCTGCAGGCAACCCATCGCCAATCTGCCTTCTTTGACGGGTCCAGGACAAAAAAGGAGTTGACAGAATTCTGATTATCAATCAAGTTATCCGCATCCGTTGATATAACGGTCTCATGCAGAGTGGCTGAGGGACTGGCCCGATGAAGCCACGGCAACCGGCTCCGAATGCGATCGGGGCGGCCAGGTGCCAATTCCAGCCCCGGCGGGTGTCGGGGAAAAATGAGAAGCGTGCGCAAATTTTGTCAGCCCCTTCTCGCCATGAGTCGGGGCTTTTTTGTTTTTGAAATCGTCCTCGTCGTCGTTCTCGTTTTCGTAATCGAAAATGAAAAATCGAGGACGGGGACGAGAACGAGGACGGGAAAGAATGAGAAATTTATGAGTGAACATCACGGTTACATGAAGGCGCTGAAGTGCCGCGAATGCGGACGCGAGTATCCGCTCACGGCCAATCACGTCTGCGAATTCGACTTCGGCCCGCTCGAAGTCGTTTACGATTACGAGCGTATCAAGAAGTCGCTAACCCGGACGGCGGTGCAATCGCGTCCCCAAACAATGTGGCGTTATCGCGAACTGCTGCCGGTGGCCTGCGACCCAACGGTTGGTTTGCAGGTCGGGTTTACCCCGCTGGTCAAGGCCGATCGGCTGGCGAAGCGGCTCGGCATCCGCGAACTCTGGATCAAGAACGACACGGTCAACTACCCCACCCTGTCGTTCAAAGACCGCGTTGTGAGCGTCGCCTTGAGTCGCTCGCAGGAACTCGGTTTTGACACCGTTGCGTGCGCCTCGACCGGCAACCTGGCGAATTCCGTCGCCGCCAACGCCGCCAGCGCCGGGCTCAAATCCTATGTGTTCATCCCGCACGATTTGGAGCAGGGCAAAATCCTGAACTCGCTGATTTACGGCGCGAAAGTGATTGGCATCAAGGGTCATTACGATGAGGTGAACCGCCTGTGCGCTGAAATCGCGGGCAAATTCGGCTGGGCCTTTGTCAACGTGAACATGCGGCCCTATTACGCTGAAGGTTCCAAAAGCATGGCGTATGAAATTGCCGAACAATATGGCTGGCGAATCCCGCCGCACACGGTCGTGCCGATGGCGTCCGGCTCGCTGCTGACCAAAATCCACAAAGGCTATCAGGAATTCATCAAACTTGGATTGGTATCGGAAACGAAATACGCCGTGCATGGCGCGCAGGCGACCGGTTGTGCGCCGATTTCCGTGGCGCAAAAGGCCGGACTCGATTTTTTCAAGCCGGTCAAGCCGAACACGATTGCCAAGTCGCTCGCCATCGGGACCCCGGCGGATGGTTTCTACGCCCTGCGCGTGATGCGGGACACCGGCGCCGCGGCCGAAGATGTGACGGATGATGAGATTCGGGACGCGATCAAGCTGCTGGCGGAGACGGAAGGCATTTTTGCCGAAACCGCCGGCGGGGTGACGGTGGGCGTGGCGAGGAAACTGATTGCCTCGGGCAAAATTCCGCGGGATGATTCGGCGGTTCTCTGTGTGACCGGCAACGGCTTGAAAACGCTCGATGCCGTGGACGGCCATTTGGGCCGGCCGCGCGAAATCAAACCGAGCTTGCGCGAATTTGAAGCGCTGCTGGCCGGCGAAGAAAAAGTAAACGTTTAATTTTATGTCTAAAAAAGTCCGAATCCCGACCCCGCTCCGCAAGTTGACCAACAACGAGGAGCTGGTCGAAGTCAACGCTGCCACGATTGGCGAGGCGATTGCCGAGTTGCAATCGCGCTATCCCGGCATCCAGGAACGGCTGGTGGATGAAAAAGGCGAGGTGCGCCGCTTCGTGAACGTGTATGTGAACGAGGAAGACATCCGTTTCCTGAAAAACCAGCAGACGCCATTGAAAGATGGAGACGAAATCAGCATCATTCCCGCGATTGCCGGCGGCTAGACCGTTCCGGTGGGGCGAGCGTCCCCAAAGCCGTCGTTCATTCAACAAAGGCGGCTCGGGAAGACACTCGCCCCACCAAATTTTTTGAAATTTATGGCCACGAAGAAACAAATTCCAGCAACGAAATCCAGCTCACCGACACAACAACGCCTGTGGTTGATGTTCCCGCCGCGGCTTATCAAAAAGCCGCTCGTGTGGGAAGTGGGCCGCAAATTCAAGGTGGTCACGAACATCCGCCAAGCCAGCGTGACGGACGAAATCGGCATCGTCTGCCTCGAATTGGACGGCAAGCGCGATGAAGTCAAGGCCGCGATTAAATGGCTGGAGAAAAACGGCGTGAACGTTGAACCGGTGGAAATCAATGTGATTGAAAGTTGACCCGGCGGAAACCCACGTGCGCAGTTTGTTTTCTCCGGCTTTTCGAGCGCAAAGCAACTACTACCCTTGCCGGGATGAGTCACGGCGCCAGTATCTTTAGTGTCCGTCAGGGTTGCCCGTCAGTCGAGCTTCAGGGAATACTGGCTCTCGATCATGGCTGACTGCCGCTCTAGAAGTTCGTTTTGTTCCTGAATGAACTTGTTTTTTTCTTCAATGAGTTTGGTTTGTTGTTGAACCAGGCGTTTCTGCTCCTCAATGAGGGCTTTCTGATTGGCGATCAAATCCAAATGGGACTGAACAATGGCCTGATTCATGGCCCCATACGAGGCGGGTTGAACCTCCATAGCGGGGGCCGATGAATGACCATCTGAGCGTCCATTGGTATGACCGTTGCGGGGGGTGACTTCTGCGGTATAACCGCTCGAGGAAAGCTTCATGACCGTGTCGGTATAAAACCGGTGATAATCAAAGATCTTCTTGCGGCGCGCGCCACGACGGTGGGTTGACCCATTTGCTGATCCATTCAATCCATTTTGGGCCACAACCGCCTCCGGCTTGGCGACGCCTGGTTTGACGTCGTCGGTTTTTACACCGTCCGTTTCCACTTTGTCAGCCTGTGAATTGTTGCTTTCGGGGGAAGGCACCGGTGAAGTCGCAACCGTCGTGACTGCAGAGACATGAGCATGTCCATTGCCATTACCCATGGCGTTGCCCGCCACCAGACTACGGGTCACTGGCGCGCGACGCGTTTGGTGACGTCGCTGCTGCACAACTCCGCGAACCAACATGACGCCTCCTCCGGCGATAACGCCGGCCAACACATACCAACCCCACGCACCCGCGCTTTTGCCCGGGGCGACAGCGTCACTCGCTTGGGAAGCCGCTGAATCCTCATCTCCCATGATGAGGCCGGCGAGCCCAATATTGGAAACTTTGTCGCCTGGCTGATAGTCGGTATAACGCTGCCCCTGCTTAAACGAAATATTTTTCACCAGCTCCTTCAACGGCACCAAACCGGCGGTTGATTTATCTTGATAAGGCGCGACGGCCGTGGCATCCAGGATCCCCTGCCGCCCCAACAAACGCACGGTGTGATTGAC
Organism: Candidatus Sulfopaludibacter sp.; assembly: GCA_035508155.1. Classification (GTDB taxonomy): domain Bacteria; phylum Verrucomicrobiota; class Verrucomicrobiia; order Limisphaerales; family UBA11358; genus UBA11358. Next base: position 81,338 of record DATJNM010000069.1, read on the forward strand.
CACTTCCGCTGATTGGGTCCTGGCCCGAACCGCCCATTCCACGGCGTGCGTTTTGGCATCAAATACCGGCGCGAGCGCCCAATCCACCGAGGTAATCAACGGCAAACCGTGGATCGTCCGGTCTTCGTTTTGACGATCAGCGCGATTTGAAATTGTTTTCAAAATTGCGGCCGCATTGATTCCGCCCTTGTCCACGCCTTTCACATAACCGATGTCTTTGTAGGTCAGAACCGCCCACCACTGCCCCGATTCAGGAGCAATGATACCCACCAGGCCTTGAGGAATGGGATTGTTCATTCTCCCCAGCAGAACAGCAGCTCCCGTCGCGTCGGTCAGGCGATAGCCCTGGGGAATTTTTATGTCGGCCAGCGTGCCCAGGCTCGCGTCGGCGGGCCCCGATGTCCAATTGACCTGCACCTGACTGGGAGATGACAGGGACAAAAGCGAAGACTGGTCAGCCTTGCCCGCCTGGGTTAAAAAAACGATAAAAACTGGCAGCAGCAAAAAAACAACGCCTGCGGGTTTGAAAAATGTCCTATAAAATGGGGTCTGTAAGGAGGTGTACATATTCCCTAATCGCTAATAATAAACAACAAACACTGCATCGACATTAACAACGTTATCTGCCCAGTTTTGTGACAATACCTGTACAATAAAACAACTTCAAAGTCAAATGTTATTTAACTGGAAATTTAGCCAGAAATCTACAAGCAATTTGCCCGGACAACGTTAGCCAATCCTGACTTGAAACATTTCTTGGCAGTGGAAAGTTCGAAAAATGATCGGGCTGTCTTTGAGTCCGGAGACATTCCCGCAGATTCTCTGAAGTACCAAATTAGTCTGACTTGCTGAAATCTGGAACCGGCTGCTCCGGCCTTGCCTGTTCAGCGATCCGTCCAGCCGGCGCTTGCGTTGGTGCAAGCCAGCTACTAATGTCCTTTTGCTGCGCCCGTAGCTCAGTTGGATAGAGCATCTGCCTTCTAAGCAGGTGGTCCCGCGTTCGAATCGCGGCGGGCGCGCCAATTTTGATTCAAAGCACAGACACTTTTCCGCCGCTCAAGGCGGCGTCAGTTTTTTACTGGATGGGTCGTGCCACGCCGAGGTGCCAGACACTGCGCGACTTCTTCAATCCACTCGCTGCCGGGTTGCGCATAAGGGCGGAAGGTTTCGAGATAACCTTCCCGGTCATTGTAAAAGAGCGCACGATGCAATCCGAGCGTGGCCGCGTCCGGATTGTCAATCAAACTGGCTGAATCGCCGGCGCTCATCTGGAACAGCACGCGCATCTCGAATTCGCTTAATGCCTTTCGCCCCAGAAACCGGGTCACGTTGTTGTAAGTGTCACAGGCGGCGATGATATGAATGCCGCGCCCCGGCCCTTCGCTGAGGAGATTGAGAAGCACCGCCGCCGGATTGGCCCCGGCCCCGGCGTCGCCGGAGGAAAAACTGAATTCATCCTCCTGCCGGAGCCTTTTGAAATTCTGCAAACCCTGGACCAGAACGAATATTTCCGGCGATTGCCTTTTTTCATCATCCATTCGCCCTTTCAGCTCCTCCGCCAGCCTGTTCATGACTCCGTCGAGACTGCTGTTGTTGACCTGCGTTACTTCATGCGGAACGGACCGGATGATGCGCTGCCATAATTCGTATTGCGGCAGACCGGGCGGCGTGCTGTCCAGCATGATGAACCGCGCGGTTCCCGGCGGATATTGCGCAGACAGTGAAACCAGGGCCGCCGACAGCAGCGTCAGCGTGCGTTCTTCACTCTGTCCCACAATGAGGAGGTTGCTGCCGCTCTGTCTTTGAAATACGGCTTCGGTGGGTCCCTTGATGGAATTGGGCGCTCCCAGCCAGACGCGCGCCGGCAGGGCCGGTTTGGCAGCCGGGGATTCCAGCACGGCGCGTAACGGAAGATTTTCCCCGATATCCGCCGGGGCGTTGCCTTCAAATACAATGGGTCCCGGGTAACGTTTTTTGTCGGCGCGCTCGCGGATTTTTGCCAGATAACGGTCGCGCTCATGGTCCGGCAACCAGACCGTTTGAAAGGGGTTGTTGCCCTCAATGGATCCCGCCGTGTCGTTGTAAATGCCTTCCCCGGGTCGGGTCAGCAGGCGTGGCGCAGGATTGTCCTGGTCCATGATCAGGTAGGCATCCGCTTCGTTGCACTGGAGCGCGATGCGAATGACCATCTGACCGATGGTCGCGCGCGCCAGGGTGTAGGCGCCGCCCAGGGTTTGCGAGCCGAGCAACACGTGAATGCCAAACGCCCGGCCTTGCCGGATAAGGCGGTCCAGCAGAACGGCCGCGCCCTGGGAAACACGGTCTTCCTCCACAAAAAATTCCTGAAATTCGTCAATCATCAACAGCGACCGTGGCATGGGTTCGGCCCCACCCGCCCGCTTGTACCCGGCCAGATCCTGGGCGCCAACCTTGCGGAACAAATCGCCGCGACGGCGCAATTCCGCGTCCACGCGTTCGAGCACACTCAAGCCGAAAGCACGGTCGCTCTCAATGGCAACCACTTTGGCGTGCGGCAACCGGCGGGTGGCGTAGCACTTGAACTCCACGCCTTTCTTGAAATCCACCAGATAAAACTCGACCTGTTCGGGACTGCACCACAACGCCAGGTTCGTAATAATGACGTGAAAGAGGGTGGACTTGCCCGACCCGGTCTTGCCGGCAATCAAGCCGTGCTGGCGGGTGGCCCTGCCGATGGCGAGATATTGAAGCTTGGTGGCGCCGGAACGACCAATCGGCACACGCAGCTCGTCGGTGGTGTCTTCCTGCCAGAATTCAGCATCCGTCGGCGCCACCTGTGCAAAAGGCACTTCGACCCTCGTGGAATCCTTGCCGCTCTCGCCCATTTGATGGAGAAAACGGGTGGCGGTTTCCGGCGGCGGCGGCGGATCGAGCCGCAGCCGGACGCCTGCCGGATGCCAATTCGAAATCCGGAAACCCGTTTCCGTCGGTGTGAGGCAAACGCTGTTCTTCCGGAGTTCGTCGGGTACAAATTCCTGCGGCGGCGCCTGCCGCTGGTCCCATTGGATCAGCGTGTAAACGCCGCAACGCGCGCCGCTGGCGGCGATATTACGCAGCCGCCGGGCGGCGGTTTCGCTGAAATTTGCCGGAAACGAAGCGATGACCAGAAAATGATATTTTTCAGCGATGGCCCCGGCCTCGGCGTTGTACTCCGAAATCGTCGCGTACTCGTTGCGCAGATACATCTGGATGACTTTTTCCATGTGTTCATTCAGTTCGGCGAGTTTTTCCTCAAACTGCACCGTCTGCGTCCAGATGCGGCTGTTGATGTAACTTTCCTCGTAATCGGCCAGGTGCATCAGCGCAGCAAAATTCTGACCAAGCCCGACCGGGTCAAAAATGGTGAACGTCACCTTGCCCGGCGGCGTGGTGGACAACAATCGGAAGATGATGTTGTTGATCGCGGCCACGGCTTCGTTACCGCCGGTCTTGCCGGTTTCGAAAAGGATGGAGCCTTGCCGGGGATAAACCAGCGACAAGGGAACCGTGAAGCTGGCGGGTCCGGGAAGCGACAGCCGCCGGTCTTTGGGCATCTTTTCCGCAAACGTTTCCAGCGCCACTTCCAAATGGCCAAACCGGGCGGCATTCTTGAATTGTTCCCGCGGCGTCCACTGTTGCCAAAACGGCGACTCCCAGCCAGGGAAAAGTTGTTCGGAAGCCGCCGTGGCCGCGCGGATTTCCGCAAACAACGGTTCGATTTTGTTTTTCCATTCGGATTCGAGCTCCGCCCACTGACTGTGATGCTGGCTTTCAAGACTGGCGACCTTTCCGGCGTGAGCATCGGCCAGCCAGCCGGCCTGTGCCCCGGCTTCCGCCTGCAGACCGGCGAGCTTTTCCTTGTGCCGGCCTTCAATCCGCGCAAAACCGGCCCGCCGGTGTTGCTCATTTTTTTGCCCGGCTTGCAGCGCTTTTTGATCCACCTCCATCGGCCGGAGGCCGCGGGTGCCGGCGAGCCGCCGCACGCCTTGTTTCCACTCCTGGCTCAAATCGCGGGTGGCGGCATTAAACTCGGTGTGTATCCGGTCCTGTTCGCGCTGATGGCGTTCCGCGCTTATTTGAGGACAGGCCGCAAGCAACCGGCGCGCCTTTCCGAGTTGCCCGGCGATGACCGCAGCGGCGGGCGCGGCGGCACGACGGCCCTGAAAATAAAGAACCAGCATCACCAGCAGACCCAGGGCGACCGGGCCGGTGAACGACCAGGAAACGGTGTTTCGGCCAAAATTTTGCAGCACCGGGACCGCCGCGACGACGCCCAACAGCAACAAAATTACCAGCGAGACCGGGAATAATCTGAAAATGCATGGGAGCAGTTTTTTTCGGAATTGCGCCAGGTCCTCGCGACTTTGGGATTGCAGACGCTGAAATTCGGCAAATAACTGATTTTCATCTTGAACCAGGTCCGATTCCGGCTGATGCTTTTCATGCCGGAGGAGCCGGCGAAACGTACCGTAAGGGCGAAACGCCCGGCGGGCGCTCCTTTCCAGACGGGCAAATTCCGCCTCGCTTTCACTCAACTTCTGCTGGAACCATTCATAGGTCGCGGCGGCATTTGCCAGGTCGGTATCGCGCCGTTGCTCCGCCGCCGTCGAACCTTTCCGGATTTTTTGTTTGAGTTCTCCTTCCTGTGAGCTGCCTTCGTCCAGCACCCGCTGACTCAAGGAGCTGTGTGCCCGGTTGATTTGAATCTTACGCCTTTCGAATCGGGCATTCACCTGGTTTCTCGCCTCTGCCAGCGCCGTCTCCGCCGCCGCGAGGGCTTCGGTGTGTTTCGATTGTTGCTCCAGTTTGGCGGCTTCAAAGACATCGAGTTCGGCGGCCGAACGGGTCTGGAAATCGTGGTTCAATTTTTCCTCGCGCGCAGCAAAATCCTCGACCGCGCCTTTAAGCAAGTCCAGCAACGCAAGCATTTCACTGACCCCTGGATTTCTATTCACAGTCGCTCCTGACTTTTTTTAAAATTTCATCCAGCTTCTCAATGATGGCAACCGTCTTGTCCACGCGAATAAACAGTTCCTCCAGGTACCGGTGCTCGAATTCCCCGCTTTTCCCGTCCCGCCAGTAGTTTTTGGTTTCCGTCCATTTCACCGAAAGTTCCCGGGCGCTTGCCACCAGCCGGCTTTTATTCCCGTTCAAATTCATGATGGCGCTCCTTCCCGGCCCGGGTCGCCGAGTTCGGTGTAAGCCTCCAGGGCCTTGACGGTTTGAACCAGTTGCGTGACCGCCTTTCCCATGTCAACGGTCAGAAATCCCTGGAACTCCTCCAGTTGCTTGACCAGCGGGGCCGTGCGATCTTCCAGCCCACGCTCCCATCTTTTCAAGTTGTCGAGTTTGTCTTCCGCGTCGCGGACGGCGCGTTGCGCCCGTTGCACGGCCATGTGCTGCAGTGCCGTCGCTTCCTGCAAGTGGGAAAGCGCCGTGTTGAACATCTCCCGTTTGGCCTCCTCCAGTTTCAGGCCGCGCTTGCGCAACTCGCTCTCCCAGTGCCGGCGTTGATCGTTCTGGAGCCAGAATTGCAGGCGCATCACCTCGTCGCTCACCTCTTCCAGCGTCGGACGCACCTTGCTCAAAAAGACAATCAAACTGGCGCGGAACGATTCAATCGCCTCGACGGAAGTGACCTGGGCATGTTCGGCCATGTTAAACAGGGTTGAAAGTGACCGATGACAAGTGACGTGACCGGAAGGGAGGCGCGATGAACTTCCCGCCTGTTCTCGTCACCCGCCACCCGGCGCTCGTTCCGGTTCTTTTCATCGCTGGTGAAGATATTCCTCGATGCGCTGGGCTTTTCTCAGCAGGTAAGGCGTGTGCACCTTCGACAGTTCAATGAATTTCTTCAGTGCCTTCATCGCCTGTTTGAATTCTTCGGAGAATTTCTCGTGTTCCTGATCCTGCCAGGTGTCGCCCAACGCGCCAAAGCGGGCCTGCAACAGGATCATTCGATTTTCGAGGTCACTGTTGAAACGCTGCAGCTCCTCCGCAAACCGCCGCACCTTTTCGGGATCCATGATTGCCTGTGCCATGTTGTTTCCTCTCGTTTATGGTTGTCCGCCCCATTATTGCCAGTCATTTGCCATCAGGCTATCATAATTCCGACCGGCGCGAACGGCAAAATTCGCAAACCGGCGCCGCTTTCCATTTACGACCGGCAATTTACGATTTACGATAGCCCGGCATGTTAAGGCTTGAAGACCTTGCGGAACTGCTCGAGAAAAACCGGGAGGCGGTGTCCGCAACGGTGAAGGAATTCCCCGTCGGCGGCAAGCCGTTCGCCTTCAATTCCCGGCCCGCCATCATGGGGGTCGTCAATCTTTCCACCGACTCCTGGTATCGCGAAAGCGTCTGCCTGACGGCGGAGGCCGCCGTCCAGCGCGCCAGGGTTTTAACCGCCCAGGGTGCGGACATCGTGGATCTCGGGGCCGAGTCGACCCTGGCCCACGCCGCGCGGGTCGGCGGGGCGGCGCAGAATTCGCAATTGTTGCCGGTTATCAGGGAATTGCGCGCCGCCGACATTCTGGTTTCCGTGGAAACCTACCAATCCACCGTCACGCGCGCGTGCCTCGAAACCGGGGCAAACGTCCTGAACCTCACCGGCACGGAAGGCGGCGACGAGTTTTTCCGCATGGTCGCTGCGCACGATGCCGCCGTCATCCTCTGTTACGTCCAGGGCAAAAACGTCCGTGAGGTCGGCGATTTCGATTTGAGCGGCGATTTGATTGAACACATGCGTGAATATTTTTCGCGCCAGATTGAAACCGCGCAACGCCACGGGGTGGAGAAAATCCTGCTCGATCCGGGTCTCGGTTTCTATTACCGCAACCTGCAGGACAGCGCCGTGCGCGTGCGGCATCAAATGAAGGTTTTCCTGAACTCGTTCCGGCTGCGGACTCTGGGTTTTCCCGTCTGCCACGCCCTGCCTCACGCGTTTGAATTCTTCCGCGACGAAGTCCGTTGCGCCGAACCATTCTTTGCCGTATTGGCAGCACTGGGGAAAACCGACCTGTTCCGCACGCACGAAGTCCCGCGCATTCGCGCTGTGTTGGAAACGATGAACCTGTTTTGATTTCGGAAGGACGAATGATACGAGTCCCTTACTTCAATCTTTCGATTTGAGGCTCGTGTAACTCGTCCCTCCGGACTGGCGACAAAGAAAAACGCCTTCCTCTTCCGACTTCAGAACCCACTGATTGCAGACTTCCAGTCCGTAGCGGGCCAGGATTTTGCCAACTCGCTCCGGCGTGTAGCGGTAGGAAAAGAAAACCTGGATTGAATCACCGGCCTTGAAATTGAATGCTTTGTTCTCGATTTTAATCTGATGCCCCCGGCGGAAGTGGAATCGGGCCACAATTCGTTTCAGGCCAAACCGGCCCTCTTCAATCGCGAACCTTAAATCACCGTCTCGCCGACCGACACCGAGATCGAGCAGAAACGCCATCAACCAGTTACGGGTCAAAGCGTTGTCGTACTGCGGCAAAATCTTTTTCACGCCGACCGCGTAATCGGGACCAGGGGCCAGATTGGCGCTGAAGAGCAAAAAATCGTTCGGACGAATCAAGGCGGCGAGCCGGGGCAGAATATCCTGCGGCTCGAAATTCGGAATCATGCCGAAAAAAGTGATGAGGCGTGCCGTGTGTCGGGAGGGACGGCGTGTCGCCGTCCCGGAATAGTTTGGGTCGCCGACACGGCGACCCTCCCAAATAACATTCTGCAAATTGCCCGCCGTGGTGAGATCGCAAACCAGGGGAAAACAATTTTCCTCCGGCAGAACGACCAGCGCGGTTTCACGGGCGGTCAAAACCATCGCCGGACTGACATCGCAGGGTGTGTAAAAAACATTCCGGCCATGGGCTTTCAGCCGCTTCAGCAGCCGCGTGTCCTTTTGCCCGCCGCCGCAGCCGAGGCCGATGACTTCCACGCGCCGCGATTTGATCTGCGCCGCAGCCGCCGCGAAACCCTTTTCGTAAACCGCCTGGCAATCCGCGTCGTTCCGGGCCGGTGAATACGCCTGGTGCAGGGCCAGCCATTTTTGGGTTTGCTTGACGCTGTCGTAATGGAACTTGTGATTGACGCGCCGCATGCGCAGCGAGGCCAGCAAATCGCGCCGGACCTGTTCCGGAAACTGGCTGGCATGAATCAGGACGTTGGCGGGCGATGACATGGGTTTGTTTTCGCTGATTTTAGCCGCGGCGACAAGCCCCGGTATTTACGATGTTCGTTTTACGATTTACGAGCCGAACCAAAATCGAAACGACCGCGTAAATCGTATATCGTAAATCGAAAACAGGGAGCCGCCTTACCTCGGCAGCTATGGTGTGGCTTGCGGGAAAATCCGGTAAAGCAGAAAATAAACAAGCACACCCGTCACAGAAACGTACATCCATAATGGCCAGGTCCAGCGCGCGATTTGTTTGTGAAGCTCGAAGCGCTCCTTTCTGGCGCGATAAAGCGTCACCAAAACCATCGGCACAATCACGGCGGCCAGCACGGTATGGGTCAGCAGGATGGCCAGGTAAATCGGACGGAACCACGCCGGATGCAAAAACCGCGTCGGCCCTTCGTGCAAAACCAGCGCCAGATAACCGTGGTACGTGAGGTAACACGCCAGGAAAACGATGGAGGTGCCAAATGCCGCCACCATGCAGTTCCGGTGGGCAAACTTATTCTTCCGCTGGATGAAAACGAAACCGGCCGTCAGAAAAATCGCGCTGAGACCGTTGAGCGACGCATTGACGGCGGGAAGATCGTGAATACTCATCCGCCACCTTCCAATTGCTTCACCGTGGCGAGGATTTGTGGCTTTACCTTCGCCCAGTCCACGCCCTCGCCCTCGGTCTGGAAAATGCCGCGCAGTCGCGCCTGCTTGTCCACCACCACGAAAATCGTGCTGTGCACAAACAAGTCATCGGGACTTTGCCGGTCTTGCGGCGCCACCGGCGTGGAACCGAGTTTCAAACTGCCGGCGGCCAGACCCGCCAGTTCCCTTTTGGCGCCGGTCAAAAATGTCCAACGCTGAAAATCCGCGCCGAAACGTTCGCCGTACTTTTTCAGAATGGCCGGCGTGTCGTAATCGGGATCCGTCGTCAACGTGACCAGCTTCGCCGGGCTGGTGGACGGGAGCGCGTCCTGCAATGATTTCATTTCCGTTGACATGACCGGGCACGAGCCGGCGCAGCGGGTGAAAATGATGTCGGCCACCCAGACGCGGTTGCTCAAGTCGGCGAGCGTCGTGACGTTGTTTTCCTGGTTGGTCAGCGTGAAACCGGCGATCTGATCAATGACGGGCAAAGCTTTTTGCCGCGCTTGATTGTATTCGGCCAGGGAAAGCAGATACATCAAACAGAGCAAACCGAAGAGCAGGCCAAAACCGACCCAGACGGTCAGGGGCCATCGTTGAGCAGAGCCGTTCATGCAAGGTCATCCTGCCTGCCAGCCAGGCAACTGTCTATTCAAAGCTGGCGGTCGTACCGGACTTGGAGGCAATCCACTTGTCAAAGTCCGCCTGGCTTTCCACGGTAAGAAAGCCGCCGGACATGCTGGCATGTCCCGGACCGCAAAGCTGGGCGCAATTGATCTGATATTTGCCGGCCTTGGTGGGCGTGAACCAGACCGGAATGCGCAACCCGGGAATTGCGTCCTGACAAACGCGCATGGACAGGATTCGCAGCGAATGAATCACGTCCTTCGAACTCAGGTAAATGATGACCGGCTTGTTCACGACCACGTGAACGTCATTGAGCGTTTGAATGTCGTCCTGGCCGTGCGCATCCGTGGGGTCCACGCCAAAGACATTGTCCGAGGTGACGAACTTCATGTCCTGTCTGCCGAAAACGCCGTCCGGACCGGGATAACGAACGTTCCACGCATATTGCTGCGCTACAATTTGAATGACCGTGGAATCACTGGCGGCCGGGAATTTGTCCACCGCCCTGGCCCAAAGCGGCACGGCGATGCCGACCAGCAGCACTGCCTCGATGGCAGCGACGGCGAGCTCAATGTAGCTGGACGCACGATTACGGACACCGTGATAATCGGCTTTGGTATTGCGTGAACCGCGGAAGCGGTAGAGGGCGTAGAAGAAATAAATAATCCAGCCGACGAACAACACCAGCATCAACACGTGGATGTACACCATCAACGCGTCTATGGCCTTGCCGTTTTTGGACGCCAGCTCGGGCAGATGCAGCACGTGATCAGCGAACCATTGCGTCATAATTCGGGCGGGTTGACCGGAACGGAATCATGGGCAGCCTCCTCTTCCTTGCGAATAATGTGAACGAAGAAGACCAGAATGCAGGTCAACACGGTCAATATGACGCCCAGCAGCGTAAAGATGCCCCAGTTCATGCCCTCGGCGAGCGCCGAATCGGATTTGCCATAGCAGGCGGCGCAGGCAAACAGTGGCGACGGAGCCAACACGGCTGCGGCGATGGCGGCGGCCAACAGCATTCTCAAAAATTCGCGGAACAATTTCATAGGTAACTCATCTTTTTCAGTTTCTTCAAAAAATAGCGGCCATAAATAATGACTAAAACGCCCACTCCCATCGCCGCCAGACTGAACCATAAATCGCCCGGGGTGCCGTTTTCACTGCGATACTCCATGAATTTCCAAATCGCGCAACCGAACGACAGCGCCGTCAGCGCGTTGACAAAGATAAGATGGACGGCTTTCAGCGACATAATTCAATGCGTGACGGTGCCGGCCGGAAAATCCTGCATGGCCCAAACCGTCAATCCAATCAGGCCGGCGAAAAAGAACGTGGTGAAGGCGAGCAGGGTATAAATCATCTTCTTTTCGGAAATGAGGTGCATGAGGAATCCGGCCACGACAAAGGCGTTGGTGCAGGCGATGGCCAGAATCATGGCCACCTTGGCCGGCCAGCTGAAACGCTCCGCCGGCAGATACGACGCGAAGAGCATCAACGACACCGCGCCGACCACGGCAATCAACACAAAAACACAGCGCCGGAGATAGCTTTTGAAATCCACGGCGTGCCCCTGCAATTCCGATTCGCCCACGAACGGCGCGTTGTGTTGTCCGGCGGTTTTCAATTCGCTCATAAATTCAATTCACATCAAATATAAGACCGGAAATAGAAATATCCAGACCAGGTCCACAAAATGCCAGAACAGGCCGGAGACTTCGACGCGGTTGGTAAAATGTTCGGGATCAACCTTCCACAGCTTGCGGCCCGGGCCCCAAAGATATCCAATCACAATACTGCCGCCCAGAATGTGCAACGCGTGCAGGGCCGTCATGGTGAAGTAGAGCGCCAGATAATCATTGTGCCACGGACCATAACTCTGCATGTCCTTGATTTGCGACCGGGGAATCTTGAGTTCAGTCTCTTGAACCTCTTTCTGCGAACGCAGGTCAATCAGCTCCTTTTCGTCATTCGCGTACCGGCCTTTGATGACCACGTAATCCTTTTGGGGATCATTGTCCACCATGTGCCCGTCGGCAATGCTTCCGGCGGCACTGCCCGCGACCAGATGGATTTCATAATGGGTCAGATGGTCGTCGTATTCAAAACCCTTGATGCACAGGAACGTCAGCGCCAACAACAGGGTACAGGCATGGAAGAATTTGAATTTCCCGAATTGCCGCACCTTGCACGCCACCCAGGCCATCAACGTCGTGATGGCGGACACGGCGAGCACGAGCGTGTTCAAGGTGCCGAGTGTCACGTTCTGCCAGCCGTGCGGCCACCCGCCCGGCGGCGTGCCGACACGAATCAAGACGTACGCGGAAAACAACGCGCCAAAGAGCATCACTTCGGACGCCAGGAACAGCCAGATGCCGACCTTGGCGTTGTAAATGCCGGTGTCGGGACGGGGATGAACAGCGTAGGGAATTTCCATGAATCAATGCGCGGGTGAAAAGACGGGTGTGCCCGGCCGATCGGGTTCGTTCTGCGGCGTAAAATCAGTGGCGTGGCCCGGCACGCTGTATTCGTAAGGACCCCGATAAATTTGCGGCGGCTCGGCAAAATTACCGTGCGGCGGCGGCGTGGGCGCCTGCCAATCCAAGGTGGTTGCCTCCCACGGATTGTCGTTTTTTACCTTTTCGCCATGATGAATGCTCCAGAACAGGTTGATAATGAAGGGAAGTTGCGCCAGGCCCAGGGCAACGGCCGCCCAAAGAATCCAGGTGTGTAATGCCATGATGTCATTGGGCAGCGTGTCCAGGACACCGGGCACACGCGCAGCGGAGTAATTCGCGCCGCCGTCGGCCATGCGCCGCAACATTCCCTCCAAACCCTGCGCGAACATCGGCATGAAAACCAGATTCATGAACACCAACGAACCCCAGAAATGCACGCGTCCCCAGAATTCATTCATCTTCCGCCCCGTCATTTTGGGAAACCAATAATAAATTCCCGCAAACAACGCGAAGATCGTCCCCGGCGCCACCACATAATGGAAGTGCGCGATGACGTAATAGGTGTCATGCAACGGGATGTCGGTGGGCGCCAGGCCCAGCGGCAGGCCGGTCAGACCACCAATGCCGAACATCGGCAGGAAACCCAGCGCAAACAGCATCGGCGTGTTGAAACGAATCGAGCCGCCCCACAGTGAAATAAACAGACAGGTCAAAATGATCACCGACGGAATCGAAATCATCATCGTCGTGGCCTGAAAGAACGTCGCGATTTTGGTGCCCATCCCGGTCAAATACATGTGATGGGCCCAGACGATGAAGGACAGAAAGCCGACCACCAGCACCGAGTAGACGAGCGATTTGTAACCCCAGATCGGTTTGCGGGTGTTGTTGGCGATGATTTCACAAACAATGCCCATAGCGGGCAGGATCAACACGTACACCTCCGGGTGGCCCAGGAACCAGAACAAGTGCTGCCACAATAACGGGCTGCCGCCACCACTGATATGCGCCAGTTGCCCGCCCACCGCCAGCCCGGTCGGCAGGAAGAAACTGGTATGCGCGGCGTTGTCCATTAATTGCATGATGGCCGCCGCCTCCAGCGGCGGAAAGGCCAGCAGCAGGAGAAACGCCGTGACAAATTGCGCCCAGACAAAAAACGGCATCCGCATCCAGGTCATGCCCGGCGCGCGCAATTGAATGATGGTGGCGATGAAATTGACCGCGCCCAGCAGCGACGACGTGATCAACAGCACCATGCCGATGATCCAGAATAACTGGCCGTCGGTGGGAATGGACGTCGCCAGCGGCGAGTACGAGGTCCAGCCCGCCTGGGCCGCGCCGCCGGGAATGAAAAAGCTCACCAGCATGACCAAGCCGCCGCACACATAAGCCTGGTAGCTCGCCATGTTCACGCGCGGAAACGCCATGTCCGGCGCGCCAATCATCAGCGGCACGACATAATTGCCAAACGCCGCAAAGGCCAGCGGCACAATCGCCAGAAACACCATGATGGTGCCGTGCATTGCGCCGAAGGAATTGTACAGCTCCGGCGACATCACGCCGTTGGCGGCCGGCTGCCCGAGTACCCTGGCCAAAAGCGGCCCCAGAACCGGAACCGGCGCGCCGGGATGCGCGATCTGCCAGCGCATCATCAACATCAGAAAAAAACCGAACAACATGAAACACAACGCCGTGAAACCATACTGGATGCCAATGATTTTGTGATCGGTGGAAAAGATGTATTTGCGCCAGAAACCGATGTCCTCGTGATGGCCGTGCGCGCCGGGAGCGTGAGCCACCTCGTGCTCGCGATACGGCGGAAATTGATGAACGATCGTCTCCATACTATCTCACCTTGTCCCAAACCATCACCGTCAACAGCAGCGGCAGATAGAGGATGGAAGCCAGGAACAACTGCCGCGCCCGCGCCCGGGTGAGTTGCCGGGAAAATTGAACGGCGCACCACAGAAAACCTGCGCCCAGGGCCAGGGCGCCGGCGAGATAAACGGGCCCCGCCATCTTGAAAGCGAAGGGGCACAACGACACCAACCACAGCGCCAGGGTGTGGCTTACGGCCTGTTGCCCCGTACGCAGCCCGTCCGGATCAATGACCGGCAGCATTTTGAAACCGGCCCGCGCGTATTCGTCGCGATACATCCAGGCGATGGCCATGAAATGGGGGATTTGCCAGAACGCCACGATGGCGAACAATGCCCACCCCTCGCCGCTCAATTGACCGCGCGCCGCCGTCCAACCCATCAACGGCGGCAACGCGCCGGGCACCGCGCCGATGGCCGTGTTCAACCACGTCACGCGCTTCAGCGGCGTGTAAATGAACAGATAACTGATGAGGGTAACGGCGCCAATCACACACGTCAGCAGGTTCACCGCCAGGGCGAGATAGACCAGGCCCGTCACCGCGCAGACGCCGCCGAACAACATTACCGTGTTGGGCTGTAATCGGCCGGCCGGCAACGGGCGATTTTGCGTCCGGCGCATCCTGGCGTCGTATTCGCGTTCGAGCAATTGATTCAGCGCCGCCGCGCCGGCCGCCACCAATGCCGTCGCCGCCAGGACATTCAGCATCAGCGCGAAATTCATCGGGCCGCGCCAGCCGACATAAAAGCCCACGAGCGTCGTCAACAGCACCAGCGTCGTCAATCGCGCCTTGACCAGATCGGCGAAGACCGCCGCCCGACTTTTTTCTCCCGCCCCGGCACGGGCAGACGGGACGCTTAAAATTTCAACCGAGATCTCTTTCATTTCACGGGTTGGCGGCCATGACCGAAGCGCTTCCATACGCACCGGATATTGTTGTCGTGGGCACAATTTCGGTCAATGCCGTCGAACGGCGGGTAGCAATAATATACCAGAGCGCGCCTGTCACGAGCGAAAGTGCGCCGCCCAGCACATGGGCGGTCGCCACGTCGGCGGCCTTGTTCGACCAGATCGTCGCCGCGCCGAGAAAGACCTGTGCGACAATCAATCCGAGCCAGACCAGCGCGAATTTCGTCAGTGGATCCTTCCGGCCCAGCCGCCGCCACGCCCGCCCGACGCACAGCGCCATCAGGACCAAAATGGCCAGCGCGACGAGGCGATGGACCATTTGCAAAATAATCTGGAAAGCCGTGATCGGATTTTCCGCGACCACATTCATTCGATGTTCATTGTAACTTTGAACGGCGACGGCGCTGGTGTCGGGCCAGATTTTTCCGTAAGCGAGGGGAAAATCAGGGATGGACAGACCGGCGTGCTGTTGCCGCATCGTCGCGCCGATGATGAGCTGGCAGAAGATTAACACGGTTGTGAACAGGACCAGGCTTCGCAGACCGCGTAATTGGAGTTCAGCCTTCAGGCGGTCGGGATTTCCGGACACGCCCCGGCGCGAACGCCAACGACCAGGGTCCAGCCACCAACGGCTCGTGAACAAGGCGATGGCGGAGGTCAGGACGAAAAACAATTGCCCGATAATCGCGTGAAAGATGCCGAGCTGGGCATCGGCCAGAACCACCCGCAGACCGCCGAGCACGCCCTGCGCCACGACCAGCAGAAAAGCGGCCGTGCCGACCCAGTACATCCATGGGCGCGAGTCCTTGAGCCAGAGCCAGACGGCGAGAATCGTCGTCATCAGTCCGACCCCGGAAGCAATCAATCGATGCGTGTGTTCGTAGAAAATGCCGCCAATCCATTGGGAGGGCGGGAATAGAAACATATTGTAGCCGTAGCTGTTCGGCCAATCCGGCACGGACATGCCGGCTTCGTGACTGGTCACCAAACCGCCCGCGCCCAGCAGCAAAAAGGTGAACAACGCCGTGAGCACGGCAAACCAATGCAACGAACGATTGAATCTTATAGGCACGTTTTCGGACATTTCGCAAAAGCAAGGCCGCCGGCAGACACTGGCGTCACCCCGGTTCCCGGCTCATTTTACGTCAAAGGTAAAATTCACCGTCACATCGCTGTCTTTAACCTCCACATCTTGGGTCTTGGCGCCGAGCTTGCGGTGATCGGCCTCCACGGTGTACTTGCCCGGCGGCACGTCTTTGATGACGAATTTGCCGTCTTTATCGCTGATGCAATAATACGGGCTGTCAAAGACGCTGATCCAGGCAAACATCCACGGATGCACATCGCATTTGAATTTGATGAACATCTCCGGCTTCGAAAATGTGAGGGTCAGGTCAGGCCCGCCGGGCATCTGCACCTGATTGGATTCCGGATTGCCGGGCACGGTAGGCACGCAGTGAACATTATGAATGCACGGATCGGAATTCTTAACGATGAGTTTTTGGCCCGTTTGAATCGCCAGAATTTGAGGCCGGTACAGGCAGCCTTTTTGATCCAGCGTGACCGGCGGCTGGCTGGCGCCGGTGGATTTGCCGGTGACATCCTTCAAGGAAACAATCACATCGGCGAGTTCATGGTTCGGCCCGACGACATAAAAATGCGTTGTCGGCGTGGTCTTATACATGGCGCCGCAGGTGGGATCGTTCATGAGCGGGGTATAGGGCACCTCGGGCGGCGGCGTGCCATTAAGCGTGACGATGCCGATGATATTCGCCGCTCGCGTCAGGGGAACAAACGCAAGCATCGCAACGACAAAGAGTAACATGAATTTCTTCATACTTTTTTGTCCTTTGAAACGCAAAAACCGGTGACAAGCTAACAGTCCGGGTCGTGGTCGGCAAGAATTATGTGAAAAATTTCACAAGCTCTCATTCTTACCATTAATTATCTGTATTTGACGCGTTTCCGGCGGAGCGGTTCGAATCCGCCACGACCCGCGCCATGGCCAGGGCGGCCTGCGCCGCCTCCTTACCGCGATTGTGTTTTCGGCCGAGACAACGGACGCGCGCCTGCCCCTCGTTTTCCAAAAGCAGCACCGCGTGAATGACGGGGACTTCGTGCATGAGCTGGATTTCCATGAGCGCGCGGCTGACCGCTTCGCCAATATGCGCCGCGTGAACCGTCTCACCGCGCAAAATCACACCCAGACAAATGATGGCGGCATACGGCGCGCCGGATTCCCGGGGCGCGGTGCGGGCCAAACGTTTGGCCACAAGGGGAATTTCATACGCGCCGGGCACACGAACAATCCGGACCTCCGACGCACCGGCGCGTCGCAACTCCGCTTTGGCCGCGCGAAGCATGGCGTCCACATAACGCGCATTGTAGCGTGAGGCCACGACGGCGAAGGTGCCGGCGACGCCGGTGCGAGCGATTTTGGTTCTGACGGGTTTTAACATGCCGGAAGAATTTACGATTTACGATTCACGATTTACGAGCTTATAACGAAGCGCGCGTCCAGCGTAAATCCGAAATGGTTAAATCACAGCAGATGTCCCATCTTTTCCCGCTTGGCCTTCAAGTACCGTTCGTTGTGCGGATTGGGTTTCACGCGGATGGGCACCTGCTCGACGATTTTCAGTCCGTACCCTTCCAACCCGACAATCTTTTTCGGGTTGTTCGTCAGCAGCCGGATGGTTTTCAGGCCGAGATCAACGAGGATTTGCGCACCGAGCCCATATTCGCGCAGGTCCATTTCATAGCCGAGTTTCCGGTTCGCCTCGACGGTGTCGTAGCCCTGCTCCTGCAACTTGTAGGCCTTGATTTTCGGGGCGAGGCCGATGCCGCGGCCCTCCTGCCGCATATAAACAATCACGCCGCGCCCGGCTTCGGCCACCTGCCGCATGGCCTGATGCAGTTGCGGCCCGCAATCGCAGCGGCGTGAGCCAAACACATCGCCGGTCAGGCATTCGCTGTGGACGCGCACGAAAACCTTCTCCCGTCCGGCCACGTCGCCGTGCACCAGCGCCAGATGATGCTGGCCGTCCAGTTTCGAGCGATACAAATGCAAGTCGAAATCGCCGTAATCAGTCGGCAGTTTCACCACCTCCACGTGCTCAACCAGTTTTTCGCGCGTGCGGCGGTATTCAATGAGGTCGGCGATGGTGCAAACCCGGAGGCGATGTTTTTGGGCAAACTTGCGCAACTGCGGCAGCCGCGCCATGGTGCCGTCGTCGTTCAGGATTTCGCAAAGCACGCCGATCTGCCGCAGGCCGGCGAGTTGCGCGAGGTCCACCGCCGCCTCGGTATGGCCGGCGCGCTGCAGGACGCCACCGGGACGCGCCCGCAACGGAAAGACGTGGCCAGGCTGGACCAAATCATCGGGCACAGCCGTCGGCGCGGCCATGATTTGAATGGTCCGGGCGCGATCGGCGGCACTGATGCCGGTGGTGATGTCGCGCGCGGCGTCCACGCTCACTTGAAAATCCGTGCGGAAACTTTCCCGGTTGTGATGGACCATGCGGTCAATCCCGAGCTGCTGCAGCCGTTCGGCGGTCGTCGGCACGCAAATCAAACCGCGCCCGTGTTTGGCCATGAAATTCACGGCGGCGGGTGTGACGAATTGCGCCGCCAGGATCAAATCGCCTTCGTTTTCGCGATCGGCGTCATCCACGACGATGACTATTTTGCCGCGGCGAATGTCGGCGATGATGGACTCTATGCTGTCAAAAGTATTCTTCATTCGGCAGGAACCAGCGTAATCCCGGAAAGCCCGGACGTCAGTCGCAAAACAATGCGTATTTTGCCGGGATAAACACGCAATTTCAGCTCTTTTTTGTTTGTCGCGGCGCAAACGGGATTTACTATAGACGCGTTCATTTGTTCGCAAGGGAAACAAAGGCAAGGGCAAGGGCGAGCGGGCGCCAGAGATTGTTTTGATTTATGTCACCCGGCGGTTCAATTCAGGAAAACGGCGAACTTCCCACCGGAAGTCCGGCGAGCCTTTTGCAGGAATGCCTGGCGTGCGGGGTGTTGGTGGTGAATGCGCGCGGACGCATTGCCGCTTGCACGCCGGAAGCCGCCGCGCACCTGCGCGCAAAAGCCGAACGACTGCGAAATGCGCCGGCGACTTCCCTGCCGGCGCCGCTCCCCAGGCTCATTCGTGACGCCGCCAAAAGCGGCCAGCCGGCGACCAATCTGGAAATTGTGCTGAAACCCTCCCGCCGCGACGCGATCACACTGCGGGCGAGCGTTTTGCCGGTGAGAACGCGCGCGCAATCGCAGGTGGTCGTCGTCATCAACAACCTGACTTCCGCGCCGGTTTTCGAGCAGAACATGCGGCGGCTCGACCGACTGGCCAGTCTCGGCACACTTTCGGCCAGCCTGGCGCACGAAATCAAAAACGGCATGGTCGCCATCAAGACCTTCACCGATTTGTTGCTGCAAAAAGGCCAGGACACGGAGCTGACCGACGTCGTCAGCCGCGAATTGCAGCGCATCAATGCCATTGTCACACAAATGCTGCGATTTGCTGCGCCCCGGGGAGCGGCTTTCACGACCGTCCATGTGCATGAGTTGCTGGATCATTCGCTGCGATTGTTACACCACCAGATTACGGGAAAAACGATTTCCCTCCAGCGCCGTTACGAGGCCGGGGCGGACACGGTATGCGGCGACGACGCGCAATTGCAGCAGGCCTTCATGAATCTGTTGTTGAACGCGCTGGAAGCCATGAGCCCGGAGGGCGTGTTGACGGTCGCCACGGAAATCACGGAGAGCAAACCGGGAACACGCTGGCTCTCCATTCACATCCAGGACACCGGTGTGGGTGTTGCGCCGGAAAATCTGGAGCGGCTCTTTGAACCGTTTTTCACAACCAAGAAACACGGCACCGGCCTGGGGCTGGCCATCAGCCAGCGCATCGCGCAGGAACACCAGGGCGCCATTCAAGTGCGAAGTGAAGTCAACCGCGGCTCGACCTTCAGTTTTTCGCTGCCGATCCGCTCCTGACAGCCCATCCGCTTTCCGGGGGGGTGAAACGAGGCTCTCTACTTGAAATTGACCCATGAAGAAGAATTTTCCAACGGTTGCCGTAACCTGGCTGGCCGGCTCGCTCCTGGCCGTGAACCCCGGCTGCGGGCAGCCAACGGCGATTACAACCGCAAGCGGGGGCCATTGGGTGGGCACGTGGGGAACCTCGCCACAGTTAACAGAAACCAGAAACCTGCCGCCGGCACCGGGCCTGACCAGCAATACCCTCCGCCAAATTGTGCAGGTGTCCATCGGCGGCCATCAACTGCGCGCAAAGTTTTCCAACGCGTTCGGCACGAACCCGATGACGATGAGTTCCGTTCATATCGCCTTGTCGGCGGGCGGAAGCGCGATTAAAACCGCCAGCGACACGGCATTGACGTTTCAGGGCAAACCGTCGGCGACCATTCCCGCGGGCGAAATCGTTGTTTCCGATCCTTTTGATTTCAGCCTGGCGCCGTTGTCCGATGTGGCCGTGACAATTGATTTTGGCGGCACGTCGGCAGCCGTCACGGGGCATCCCGGTTCCCGGACCACGTCTTATCTGGAGGCGGGTGATTCGGTTCTGGCGCCGGACCTGCCCCAGGCGGCCAAAACCGAGCACTGGTATATTCTGACCGGCATTGACGTGGCGGCGAACCCTTCGAGCGCAGCCGTCATAACCCTCGGCGATTCCATCACGGACGGAAGAGGTTCGGGCACAGACAAGAACGACCGTTGGCCGGACGATCTGGCGCGCCGCTTGCAGGTGGACAAAAACACGGCGGACATCGCGGTGCTGAATGAGGGCATCGGCGGCAATTGCGTTTTACGCGGGGGCCTGGGGCCGACGGCGCTGTCGCGTTTCAACCGCGATGTGCTTTCGCAGAGCGGCGGGCGCTGGCTGATTGTCCTGGAAGGCGTCAACGACATTGGCGGAAGCCGCAGCCAGGCGGCGGCGGCGGCCGTAGCGACAAATTTAATCGCCGCGTACGAACAGATCATTGACCAAGCCCACGCCCGAAACCTCCGCGTGTATGGAGCCACCCTCACGCCGTTCGGAGGCTCGTTTTATGACCGGCCCGGGCACGAAGCCGCGCGTGCGACGGTCAACCATTGGATTCGAACCGGCAACAAATTCGACGCGGTGATTGATTTTGACGCAGTGATGCGCGACCCGCAAAACCCCTCGCACCTGCTGCCGGCAGCGGATAGCGGCGATCATCTGCACCCCAATGAAGCCGGTTACAAAATAATGGCCGACGCGATTGACCCGGAATTATTCCGTAAATGAAGCCGGGCAATCGTCGGATTGTCCGGGTCGTCCTGTTTGACTCAAGTTCCGGCAGAACCTACCTTGGACGAAAATTTCCCGGTGGATTATGCGACACAAAAATGGCTCCGTCATCGCTCTCACCCTGGCTGTTTTGACCGCGGCCGTGCTTGGCCGCGCGCAGTCCGCCACCACCCAGCTGCCGGCGCCGATGAACTGGAGCGCCGAGCAGGATCATCGGAACATGATGGAACAACTGGGCATCAAAACGCTGCGGCCCGGCGCGGATGGCATGAATCCGAAAGCCACAAATTATCAGAACACCGACGAGGCGAGGGCCAATCCTTATCCGGATCTGCCCGAGCTCCTCAGGCTGAAAAACGGGGAAAAAGTGACCACGCCGGAGATGTGGTGGCAGGAACGGCGCCCGGAAATCGTCGAGGATTTTGACCGCGAAGTTTATGGCCGGGTTCCAAAGAACGTGCCGCCGGTGACCTGGGAAGTGACCGGCATCACCCGGACAAACAATGGCGCCATTCCGGTCATCACCAAACACCTTGTCGGCCGCGTGGACAATTCCTCCTATCCGCTCCTCAGCGTGGACATTCAGTTAACGCTGACCACACCCGCCGAGGCCACCAGCCCCGTGCCGGTGATGCTGGAATTCGGATTCGACTTCAGCCGTTTCTTTCGCGGAACAAATCGGTTCGGCGGCACAAACGCCTTTCGGGGTTTGGGCGCGTTTGGCGGCGGACTCAACTGGCAGCAACTGGTGTTGTCCAACGGCTGGGGTTACGCCGTGATTGTGCCCACCAGTTATCAGGCGGACAACGGCGCCGGCTTGACGAAAGGCATCATCGGTCTGTGCAACAAGGGCCAGCCGCGCCAGCCGGATGATTGGGGCGCGTTGCGCGCGTGGGCCTGGGGCGCGAGCCGCGCGCTGGATTATTTTGAAACCGACCCGGCTGTGGACGCGAAACAGGTCGGCATTGAAGGACTTTCGCGTTATGGCAAGGCGACCCTGGTCACGATGGCATACGACCCGCGATTCGCCATCGCGCTGGTGGGTTCCTCCGGCAAAGGTGGCGCGGCACTGTTCCGCCGCAACTTCGGCGAACAGGTGGAAAACCTCACCGGCACCGGCGAATACCATTGGATGGCCGGCAATTTTCTCAAATACGGCGGGCCGCTGACACCCCGTGATTTGCCGGTGGACGCGCATGAACTGATTGCCCTTTGCGCGCCGCGTCCGGTGTTTGTCAGTTACGGCGCGACGTCGGGCCACCCGGGCGCGGAAGGCACATGGGTGGATCAGCATGGCAGTTTCATGGCTGCCGTTGCCGCCGGGCCGGTTTACCAGCTCCTGGGCAAAAAAGATTTGGGCACTCCCGGCAACGATCTCACCGACCCGATGCCGCCGATTAACACGGCGTTGACCAACGGCGAACTGGCCTGGCGACAGCATGATGGCGGACACACCGACGCTCCGAACTGGCCGACGTTCCTGGAATGGGCGGACCGCTATATCCACGGTCCGGTGCTGGCGCGGCCGGCGGTGGTCAAAACCCAATAATTTCCCAACCATGTTCAATCGAAAATTGTCCCGTTTCGCACGACCACCCATTATGCCGACCCCGCCAAGCAAACGTTTCTGCCTTTGCTTTTTTGCTTTCGCAACTTTGCTGACCGCTGCTGCCGCCGATCACACATCCCTGCCGTTCGTCAGTCCGATGTTCAGCGACAATATGGTGCTCCAGCGTGGAAAGCCGGACCCGATTTGGGGCTGGGCCAAACCCGGGGAAGTCATCATCGTTGAAATGGCCGGCCATACGGCGAAGGCGGTGACCGACGCCAGTGGCCGCTGGCAAACCGAGATTCAACCGCCCGCGCCCGGGGGGCCCTACACGCTTGAGATCATCGGCCCGGACCGGACCGTCGAGCTGCATGAAGTTCTGGTGGGCGATGTCTGGCTGTGCGGCGGCCAGTCCAACATGGAGTTGGGCATCGGTCTGGTAAATGACGCCGCGGAAGAAATCAAAGCCGCAACACATCCGGAAATCCGGCTCTTCCTGGTGAACCACAAGGTCTTCTATGCCCCGGCGAAAACCCCGGATGCCGATGGCGGCTGGAAAATTTGTTCGTCGCAAACCATCAGCGAAGGAGGCTGGGGCGGATTTTCGGCCGTCGCGTACTTTTTCGGGCGCCGGCTGCAACAAGACATCCATGTACCGGTCGGTTTGATTGAAGATTGCGTGGGCGGCAGTCTGGTGGAGAGTTGGATGAGTCCCGGGACGCTGCGCAAGCTGGGCGGCTACGACCAAAAACTGGATGCGATTAACCGACTGAATGCCGAAGGCGTTCCCCAATACGGCAGTTTCCTGATGCACTGGCTGGATGAATATGATGTGGGTTTGAAAGGCCAATGGGCGGCTCCTGGTTTGAACGATTCGGATTGGCAAGTCGTTCACGTTCCCGGCGCTTTCAAGGAAATGGGCCTGGCGGACGTGCCCTGTGTCTGCTGGTTCCGCAAGGAAATCGTCCTGCCGGATCCGCTGCCCGCGGGTCCGGCTTCCCTTCACCTGGGTTGGATTGAAAAGATGGACACGACTTACATTAACGGTCATTGGGTCGGCGCCAGTTCCTGGGTGGAACACAATCGGGATTACGACGTGCCCAGGGATGATCTTAAGCCCGGCACCAATCTGGTGGCGCTCAGCCTGTTTAAGCTGAAATCACAGGACGGTTTTCTGTCCAAGGCTGACGAGATGCGTCTGGTGGTGGGCGACACGGTGGTGCCGCTCGCGGGCGAATGGAAAGGCAAACTCAGTTTCAACGCCAAGCCGCCGCACCCGATGCCGTTGGATGTTGAAAATTACCCGACGATGCCTGCTGTGCTGTATCTGGGCATGATTGATCCCGTGGCGCCCCTGGCCATCAAAGGCGTCATCTGGTACCAGGGCGAGGCGAACTTCACACAGGCTTACCGGTACCGCACCTTGCTCCCGGCGATGATCGACAACTGGCGGGATCGGTTCGGCCAGGGTGATTTACCATTTTATATCGTCGGCCTGCCCGCTTTCATGCCGCGTCGCAGCGAACCGGGGACCGACGGCTGGGCCGAGTTGCGTGAAGCGCAGGCTCTGACTGCTGAGAAAGTTCGTAATTGTGCCCTGGCAACCACGGTGGACACGGGCGACGCTGACAACATTCACCCGAAAAACAAGGTGCCGGTGGGCAATCGGCTGGCCTATTGTGCGCTGGCTGAAACCTATGGCGAAAAAATCCCTTACCAGGGACCAACCTACACTACGATGAAGCGCCTGCCCGGAGCGCTGAAACTCAACTTCGCTCATACCGATGGCGGGTTGCTTGCTAAAGGCGGGAAACCGGGTGAATTTTCTATTGCCGGAAAAGACCGGCAATGGCACTGGGCAGACGCCCGGATTGACGGCGCTTCGGTAATCGTTTCATCGCCCCAAGTGCCTGAGCCGGTGGCCGCCCGTTATGCCTGGCAGGCCAACCCTTTAGCCACGCTCTACAACGGAGCCGGCCTGCCGGCCGTGCCGTTCCGGACGGATCATTGGAAGGAAAGCACCGAGAATTAGATCATTTCCGGTTGCCGGCGGCTGCACATACGGAGCATTCGGATGTTTAATCGCAAACGATGCCAGGGCAGGCTATCGAAAGCTTTTCATTTCCCGCCATAAAATCCTAGAATCCGGCGCAATGTCCCGACCACCTGTCACATCTGGCATCGTGTGTGTGTTGTTAACGCTCGTCACGTTGCTGGTTTATCTGCCAGCGCGGCACTACGCGTTCATCAATTATGACGATCCGGATTACGTGGCACAAAATGGCATCGTTCAGGCGGGGTTGACCTGGACCGGGGTCAGGTGGGCGTTCACGACACTGGCGGCCAACAACTGGCATCCGCTGACGTGGTTGTCCCTCATGCTGGACTGCCGGATGTTCGGCGTGAACGCCGGGATGGAGCATCTGGTCAACGTATTTTTCCACGCCGCCAATGCCGCCCTGTTATTTATTTTGTTGCTGCGTCTGAC
>DATJNM010000070.1:0-43577 GCA_035508155.1 Candidatus Sulfopaludibacter sp.
GGATCTCACCGCGCTGCACAAAAAACTGGCGGAGGCAGGTATTGTCGCGTCGTTGCGGACGGACCGCGCAGGGAAAAATTATCTCCGTCTCTCGCCGCATTATTACAACACCGACGCGGAATTGCAGCGCGTGTTGGAATTGTTGTAGGCGACCAGCCCGTCATTTTCGATGGTTGCCGGCAGCGGCATCCCAATGATTCGCCAGACTGTGCGCGCGCCACGGGTAATAAACGGCAGTGAACACCACCAGTTCCATGATAACGGAGGTCACCACGCTGCCGATCATCGGCGTGGCAATGCGTTTCATCACATCGGCACCGGAACCGTGGCTCCACATGATGGACAGGAGGCCGGCAATGATGACTGCCGTCGTCATGGCTTTGGGGCGGACGCGCTTGACGGCGCCGTGGTAAATGGCGTCGCGCAGGTCGGTGAGATTACGCATCCGTCCGCTTTGGGTCCATTCGGTGTAAGCCAGGTCGAGATAAAGCAACATCACCAAGCCGATTTCGGCGCTGATACCCGCCAGCGCAATCAATCCGATCCAATCGGCCACGCTGAGGTTGTCATGCAGCCAGACAAGCCGGCGGGCACCACGGTCAACAGTTGATTGGGAGCCGAAAGAGAAACCGGAGTCGCAGGGACAGGCCGCGACTCCGGGGAGGGAGAAGCGACGCAGCACGCCCGGCCGCATTGGCAACAGGCGTGCGCGACGCTGACGACACCAGCCACCTGCGCCGACATCAGGACGGGCGTCCAGGCCAGCAACAGGCTGCAAACAAGGGCCAATGTCGTCTTCACGTTTTGAATATCAACCAGCCACTCCAAAGAAGCTCAACCGCTTTTGGCTTCTTTTTGTCAATTTTTGGCACGGAGCGTCGAATAGCCGTCGCAGAGGCGTGCCTATTCCCGGCGGCTGAAAAGACAAATGCCGATTTTTATTGCCCCATTGCCGGCGAAAGCCCGTATTTTTCAGCCGGTTTCCGCACCCGTCACAAAGCACTGAACCAGTTACATGCCGCTAAAAACCTGTTCACCGCCAAGATGCCCTTGATAGGCCAATGCCACGACATAAAGGGTGGCCGCGAACAGATAAGACGTCGTGGCCCAACGGGCCTGTCGGTGCAATTTCCAGCGCCAAACAAACAGGACGAACAAAAGCACGGTCAAACCGGTGCCCAGCCATTTGTGGATCGTCATCCCGGTAACCCCGTTGTCATCCGACATCCAGAACAGCCAGCCGGTGATGGCAGTGAACGGCGTCACCGCGGTGGCGTAGAACAATGTCCACCACGCCGTGTGGCGAAATGATTCGCTTTTAATGAAACGCCCGACCCCATCGCTGGCGAGGGACACGGGGACCAGCGCGGCGGTAAAATTGACCAGAATCGGGTGCAGTTTGGTCGTCATGACAAACTGCCTGAGCGCCGGAAGAATTGCGGCGCCGAAAATGGGGTCCACGATGGTCACGCCGAACCTCGGGCTGACGGATTTAATTTTGAATTTCGCCGCACCCTGACATGGCTCGGCCGAAATAGGGATTGTGCACGTCCCGGTCCGCTTGCAACCAATTGGCGCGGGCCATCAGACAATACACCTGCACATACGCATCCTTCGCCTTGTGATCGGCCAGGTACTGGATGAGCGAATCGCTCAACGGCTTGAAGGCGGCGCGGGCCGATTTCAAGTCCGACGCCCGGGCCAGGGTTTCCGCCTCGGCGGCGACCGAGGCCGGCAACGATTTCGCACCCGTCTGAACGGCTTTCGCAATGGCGCCGGCATTTTCAGCCACGCCCGTCATTGAATCTTTTGCCAGGCTGGCTTGTATCTTCAGGCAATCGCCATAGACGGATTTCACCGGTGCCGTCAAAGCCGGATTGTCCGCGCGCGCTCCGGCGCTTCCTAAAAGTCCAATGGCCGCAGCCAACAGCATGATTTTCACCTTTGTCATGAATGTCCTGCTCGTTTGATTGTTCTGGATGTCATCGGTTGATTGGGGCGCCCCACGGGAGTGCCATTGTTTATTCTACAGCATCGCCGGCCAAATCACTCAAGAATTTTTTGCATTCAAGACTGGAAATGCCCGTTAAATAAATTCTGCGGGGTTTCCGGCGCAGCGGGGTATTGCAGACGCGAACATCCAGCGACGCAATGAAGCATCGCCAAAAAATGAGAAAGAAAAATGAAAACGCACATCCCGCTCACCACCCCCGGCGTGGCCGCTCTGACCACGATAACTTTCAATACCCAAGGCCCACGGTTGTCGGAGAAAACAGGCAATCGCGCGGCACTAGTTTCTCTAAGCACCGGGCGCGGGGCGGTGACGTGTTTGCGGTGGCAACGGTGAAGGCGGAATCGGAGGCATAACGGGCGTCGGCTCCGGCGCGACGTTGACCAGCTCGTAGGCCATGGTTTCACCGGTGGAACCAAAGAGGGCGAAATCCTGAACGCCCTTGATGATCCGGTTCTCCACCAGTTTTTGGATTGCCTGAAGGGTGTCCTCTCTTTTTTCACGAATGTGAACAGCGATCCGGCTCGCGTGATGAGGGGTTTTCACATCATGAAGGAAATTGATGATTTTCGCTTCAATGTGCTCCAGCAATGACACGTTCATCGGTCACCTTATCATGGTTTTATCATGGTTGACTGTCGTTCTGACTTATCAAGCAAACCCGTAGCGGCTGCCGACAACTGATTATAACCACGCCGGCGCGCCCATGTCAACGGCGAAACGATGTTGGCGGCGGATCCGGGAGCCCGGTTGGCGCCGGTTGACTCATCGCTTGGACCACTTTGTAGCGTGATGAGCGAGAAAAACCTTGACGGACAAAATCACCCATTTTCTACTCGCCGCCATCGCCACACGACAAAATCATCCCATGCCGAACCCGATCCGATTAAAGCCACCCGCGTCAGGCTTCAGAGCGTCCGCGCCTTTTGTGGAAGCGATAACCTCAATAAAATACGGTCTGGCAACTTTCCTGGCCACGGTCGTGATGGCTTCCGCGTCGCCGACAACCCTCGACCACGGAACTTGGATTGATCTGAACAAAAACGGCAGGAAAGATGTTTACGAGGATCCGACGCAGCCGCCGGAGAAACGCGTGGCCGACCTGTTGAAACGGATGACGCTGGACGAAAAAATCGGCCAGCTCTTTCAGGCTTATCGTGAGTCGGACGCGGACGCGGCGTATGGCGGACTGTTGCGTCAGGGAAAAGTCGGCTCATTTCTGGATGGCAGCGAGCTGATTGAAAATCCGGCGCTCCGCAATCATCTGCAGCGGATTGCCGTGGAAGAAAGCCGGTTGGGCGTGCCGCTCATTTTCGGCACCGATTCGATTCACGGCTTCCGAACCATTTTCCCGATTCCGCTTGCCCAGGCTTGCGCCTGGGAACCGGAATTGTTTGAAAAAACGCAGGCAATTTCCGCCCGGGAAACAGCGGCGGTCGGCATTGACTGGACGTTCGCGCCGATGGTGGATCTGGCGCGAGATCCCCGCTGGGGGCGGATTGCCGAAGGTTTTGGCGAGGACCCGTATCTGGGGTCGCTTTACGCGGCGGCCGGCGTGCGGGGTTTTCAAGGAACCAATCCGGCGGATCCGGATCGGGTGATTGCATGCCTGAAACATTACGTTGGCTACGGCGCGGTGGAAGGCGGGCGCGACTATAATACGACGGAGATTTCCGAATACACCTTGCGCAATTTTTATCTGCCTCAATTTCGGGCCGGAGTCGAAGCGGGCGCCTGGACGGTGATGAGTGCTTTCAATTGTCTGTCGGGCATGCCGGCCAGTGCGAATCATCATACTTTGACGGATATTCTGAAAAACGAATGGAAATTTCGCGGTTTTATCGTCAGTGACTGGGCGGCCGTGAATGAGCTTATGTCGCAGGGTATCGCTGCCAATCCTGCGGAAGCGGCAAGGTTGGCGTTAACAGCCGGCGTGGATATGGAAATGCTCTCGTCAAATTACATAAACACGCTCAAACCGCAGGTACTGGCTGGAACCATCAGGGAGAAAACCATCGATGAAGCCGCGTCACGGGTGTTGCGGGTTAAGTTCGCCCGGGGATTGTTTGAACGACCGTACGTTGACGAATCTTGGCCGGAAACGGCTTTTCTGAAACCGGATGCTCTGGCGTTGGCCCGGGAGGCCGTGGTCAAATCCTGTGTCCTGCTGAAGGATGAAAATAATGTCCTGCCGCTTTCCAGACAGTTGAAGCACATCGCGTTGATCGGCCCGCTGGGGGACGATACCAACGATTTGCTGGGATGCTGGTGCGCGCGGGGACGCTCCCGTGATGTCGTTTCGATGGCATCGGGAATTCGCGCGAAGCTGGCCCCGGATGCCGAGGTAACGGTCATCCACGGCTGCGATTTGCCGGGAGTTGAACGCAATCCCGATGGCTCACTGGCGGCGAGAAACAGGTCACCGTCCGCCAGCGGGGAGGCAGCGTTCGGCCAGGCCGTTGAAGCTGCCAGGAGGGCGGATGCAATCATCATGGCCCTGGGTGAACCGGATTCCTGGAGCGGGGAGAATGCCAGCCGATCCAGCCTGGACCTGCCGGCCGACCAGATGGCCTTGTTCAATGCCATTGCGGCCTTGGGCAAACCGGTGGTGGTCATACTTATCAACGGCCGGCCGCTGGCCCTCCCCGAAGTTCAGAACAAAGCCGCCGCCATTTTGGAAGCCTGGGCCCCTGGCGTTCAGGGCGGCAATGGCATAGCGGATCTGCTTTTCGGCGACGCGGATCCGGAAGGCCGTTTAACCGTGTCGGTTCCTTATGATGTCGGACAGGTACCGGTTTATTATAACCACTTCAACACCGGCCGGCCGCAACTGGGCGAGTACGTGGACGGGCCGCGGGACCCGCTTTATCCGTTTGGCTTCGGCCTGACGTACACCACTTTCAAATATGGCGAAGTCAAACTGAGCGCCGGGACCCTGAAACCGGGCGGAACGATTACGGCGTCGGTGAATCTGACCAACATCGGTTCGCGTCCGGGTGTGGCGGTGGTCCAACTTTATATCCGGGACCTGGTTTCGTCGGCCGGACCGCGACCGGTGCGTGAATTGAAAGACTTCCGGAAAGTGCGCCTGACTCCCGGGGAATCACGGGAGGTCCAGTTTGCCCTGTCGAAACCGGAACTGGGATCTTATGACCGGAACGGGCGTTGGGTGGTGGAACCGGGCGAATTCCAAGTCTGGCTGGCGAAAGACTCTGCGAGCGGAAAGCCGGCGGAATTTAAATTGGTTGATAAAGACCAAGACTAATCGCGCCTGACCGCTTGACGGTGGCGGCGATTCCAACGGGGGACAATTCGGAATCATTTGAATAAAATCCGGTCCATGGCTGGCGGGACGCGGACAATGTGGAAAAATACACTGGATGAAAAAGTTCTTGTTGGTTGCGGTGGTCTTTCTGTTAACCGCGTTCTTCACGGCGCAGGCGGCTGATCCGGATTCCAATCTGGTCGTCAATGGAGGTTTTGCGGACGGCCTGAAGGACTGGCAGACAACCGGTGACGTTCGTCTGGAGACGAACAGTCCTCTGGCCGGCAAGGTTTCGGTCATCATCGGTCCCGGCACGGGTTCGCTCACCCAACGCGTCGAAACGGACAGCGGCAATCCGTTTACCGTGTCCGCCACCCTCCGGGCG
The DNA here is from genome assembly GCA_035508155.1 of Candidatus Sulfopaludibacter sp. GTDB lineage: Bacteria > Verrucomicrobiota > Verrucomicrobiia > Limisphaerales > UBA11358 > UBA11358. The sequence goes on from DATJNM010000070.1 coordinate 5,662, forward strand.
CAGCGCACGAACGGCTGGGTTTTTGCCCTCCGTTTCCTGGACCAGGAGGGACGCGAGATCATGAAAGTGGACTCCATCGCCGACATCAAAGTGAGAGGCGGCAATCCCCAAAAGATCGAGCACTACCTGCAGCCGCATCCATTGACGAAGTGGGTTGAAATCAGCATTTCCAAGGATTCATCCGAAGGCTCAGTGCTGGTGGATCAGGTGGGCCTGGACATGCCGGATGAAAATGCGGCGGGCTTGAAACCCGCCTGTGATTTGGATCAGGCCATCCAACCGTTCTGGCTGGGCAACAGAGTTTACAACGAAGCGGTGCTGATGGTATCGCCAGACGGCAAAGCGGCGACCGGCCGGTTGATGTTTCAGCCCACGCGGATTCTTTCGGTCAAGGATTACGGATGGGCCAGCAATTATGTCGAAGGCCGGGATTATACCGTTGATGGGCGGACCTTGGTTTGCACTGCGGCTTCCCGCATACCGCAAGTGCGCGAGCAGGACCTGTCAAAGGGTGAGTTCAAATGGAACGTCGTCGGAGGCCAACAGGTCATGGTGACCTACGAGCATGGCGATACCTGGAACCATCCGCAGCCGGCGTATGTCGGCGGTGGCTTGCCCGGGACGATGAAGAAATTGGAGACGCAGGCGCCCCTGACAGTGGTGGCCTACGGCGACAGTATCACTCACGGTTATGGCGAGAGCCGCCTGTCGCACATCCGGCCATTCCTGCCGCCGTGGCCGGAACTTTTTGTGCATCGGCTGAAAATGATTTATCAAGACCAGCATATTCAGTTTTACAATTCATCCCAGAGCGGCGCGACCTCGCAGTGGGGAAAGGATTATGCGGAACGGATGGTGTCCTCGTTGCATCCCGACCTCGTGCTCATTGCTTTTGGGCAAAACGACTTCTGGAACGTTCCGGCGGATTCCTTTGCCGACAACGTTGCGGACATCATGCAGACGGTTCGCAATAAAAACCCAAACGCCGAATTCCTGCTGGTTTCGACCCTGCGATTTGACCCGGCTTACACGACAAATTCGGAATACTGGAACCGCGTCGGGGAATACGCCCGGAAGCTGAAAGCGATGACCGGGCCGGGGGTGCAATTCGTGGACATGACCGCCATCAGCGAGTGGGTGTACGCCGCCAAAAAGCCGAAGGATTGCATGAACGACCCGCTTCACCCCAATGATTACTTCGCGCGCTGGTACGCGCAAAGCCTGGTCGCGGCCCTGGATCGGGCGTCGGGACGGGCGCCTGAGCCCCGGAAACCGATCCGGTGGTTTCCCGGCAAACTGGTTCCCACTCCTCAGTAGCTGGACACGATGACCGCCGTCCCGATATTGCCGGGCAGAATGACCCAGTCGCCGTCGTGCTTTTCCCAGGGCCGGCCGTTGACCGTGACGCTCGCGAGCGGCTCCTCTCCCGGCGTCCGGAAACGGAGCCGGATTTCACGGGGCGGATTTCGCGTCGGACCCCTGAGCTTTGCCGTGATGCTGCCGGCCCCGCCCCGGTAGATGACCGAAGTGTTCCCGAAATAGGTGGCGGTGTTTTCGATTCCGCATTTCTGGCCGGGTTTCAACCAGTCGCGCGGAACGGCCTGGCCAATTAAAAGCGTGTCACCGTCCTCACGCACAAAAATTTTACGGAGCCAGCCGCAGACGTTGGCTTCGTCGGAACTTTTATAAACGTCGCCCAGCCAGTCGCCCATTTCCGGGAGCGCGTGCTCGGCGTTCATGTGGACATCGGGAAAGTGGTTGAGCGCGATCGCGTTGAACATGGCGCGCAAAGCCTGCTTGACATCGTTCCGATCGAGGTACGCCTCGGGCTCAAGGAGGAGGCAGGCCTGCATGGACACACCGCCGCGGCCAAACCAGTATTTGTCGAAATTGTCCACGGTGTAGCCGTATTGATTCGAGAGAAAAAGGTTGTCCTCGTAATCTTTAAGAATCCATTGGGCCTGGACTGATTTCGGGTCAATGGCTTTGGTGATGATCAGGTGCATGGCGCCTTCCAGCGTTTCGCAAATCCAACCGAAGCTGCGGCCGCGGCGCTGGACGTAGGAAGGAATTTGCGGAACCGCCATGCCGTCGCGCAAACGGACGACCGGCGAAAGAGCGGAAGCGGCCATGAAATGGCTCACAAGATTTTGGTGATACGCATCAGCGGCGGCGCGAATGCGGGGCGCATTCGGGTCATGAATTTGTTCGAGCGCCCAGGCCGCGCCGTCCAGACCGCGCCAGGTATAACAACTGGTGGAAAGCCACGTCCACCAGTCGCCGATGTCTTCGAGGTCGCCCGGCGGCAGCAAACCCTTTCCCCAATCCCGCCGGTCGGCAGTGCGCGCGGTTTCACGGATGATCCAGTCCGCGCCGGCCACGATACCGGGCGCTGCGCGCCGCAACCAGGCATCATCGCGCGTGAACCGATAATGCTCGGCCAGGGTCCATAGAATCCAGCCCTGGTCCTGGTTGTAACCGCCGGATTCATAACCGTGCGCGCCGTACAGGACGCCGTTGGTGGAATCAAAATCGCCCGGCAATCCAACCGTTCCCTGGTAATGCAGCCACGTGTCCAGGCAGTCTTTGGCGATTTGATGATAACCGCGCCGGTCCAGGTCAAGCACCATCATGCAGGATTCGTTGGGATAGACGCCATACCTGAACGAGCCGACCCGGGCGAAACGGCGGTCGGTTCCCGGTTCAATTTCGCAATTGATGAGCAGATGTCCGGCCACCGCACGGTAGAAATCATTGAGGACAGGCTCCGGAGTGATGAGGCGGGCGCTCTGATTTAAAACCCGGCGCCAATAGTCGCCCGTGGCCTTTTGTTCCCGTTCGAAATCAAGCGCCCCCAGAGCCTTAACTTCGGACGGTTTGACCAGCAGCAGATAGGGCAACTTGATAATGACCGAGTTTGCTTCGTGCGCCGCGAGCGGAACGCTCCAGGCCAGTTGATTTGTCGAAACCACGGGAAGACGGTTGGCAGTGACCTGGCCGCGCAGTTGATTGCCATTCCAGATGAACCCCTGTTGATCAAGCCGGAAGTGCTCGTCGTTCGTGTCGCTGAGGATTATGATGGGCAGTTCGGCCATGCGCGGACGGACGGTGATGTTGGTAAACTCGAAGCGAAGCATGGCCACCGCGCAGGCGTCGGGAGCCAGTGGCGGAGCACCCGCCTTGGCGCCGTCTAGAGTCGTGGCAAAGGCGGTTTGCACGATGCGCACGCCATCGCGTTCCCAGGTGGTGATGCAGGTCGGGACGGACTCGTCCTCAATGTGTCGTGCCACCGGTTTATCTGGCAGACCAAACCTGACTTGAACAGGCGATGTTTCCAAATCGAGCCGGGGCGTATCCCGGGCCGGAAGCCCTTTCATATATTCGTCATCCCAGCGGAAGGAGATTTCGCCATCGCCATCGAGGCGGAATTTCTGGCGACCACCGTCGTTTCCGAGCACGAAAGCAATGCGCGATTTTTTTGGCGGCATGCCGTTCCAGGCGGAGGTCCACGTCTGCTCCGGCATCCCGGCAATGCGGTCATAAAGGGTTTTTTGTCCGGCGCGCTGCTCGGCGTAGGCAACGGCCGCATACCCGCGATGGTCATTGTCGGGGAGAATGGCCACGCCGTATTCCGGCAGGTAAAGCGGGCCGTCCTTCAAATCATCCACCTTGAAAGTGAACACATTGGTGCCATCCCGCACGGTGACCAGTGTGCGATCGAAAGTGTTGGGGTCGCGATTGACGGCGGTTTGTACCAGCAGCGTGGTGGAGCGGTTGTCCGCGGCGGTCGTGCTCAGGATTTGTCCATTGAACGCCGCCGTCTGAAAATTGGCGGCCCGCGCGTTTTCCCAGACGATGCGAACGGACCGATTTTCCAGTGTTGAATCTGTCAGAGCCTGAAGACGAATTAATTTGGGCAACGGCCGGTCGCCGACAACCCGGATCTTGAGCGTGAACCGCCCCGTGGACGAGTAGTTCGTCAGGTCCGGGTACTCATGGGCATTGATGGGGCGAAAGGTAAACCGGATGGAGTTGCTGGAAATGGTTTGGGCGGCGTCGGCGACGCGCCATCCGCCGTTGTACCAATTGCCCAATTCCATCCAGCCGGAAAAGCCGCTGCCCAGCACCCGGTCTTTGGGCAGGTGCTGTTGCGGCCAGTGGCTTCCCCAGTATTCGACGCGGAATTTGAAACCCGCGGGAATGGGGTCGGCGAAGTCCACAGTCACCGAATGTATTTCGCGTGGGTCGTCCCACTTCAGCCCGTGCCCGTCCGGCAACGGCAGGCCGAACGGCGCGGCGTCGAAGAAGCGAGGCGCAGTATCCTGTGCCAGAACCGGCCAAACGGCAACGAATGCAGCGAAAAGGATTGGTCTGAATCTGGCATTCATGCGACAAATGACGGCGGACACCTTCGCGACATTTTCCTCTGCCCCGTTGCCGGTAACACAGTGAATCAGATTCGCGTACCCGGCAGCAATAGTCCAATCGAGCTATCGCTGTTCGCTGGAATATCCGTATCTTTGAGGCAAACAACTCAAATCGAATGGACATTTCCGTCCGTTCTCCCAAAAATCAGAGCCGATTTACCGACATGAGCCAGCCGCACGCGAACAAGCCGAATCCGGTCATCCAACGTCTCTACCACGAAGCCAATGTGGCCTGGGAACAGCAGGATTATCCGAAGAGCATCAGTTTGTTTGAGCAGGCGACGCACCAGGAACCGCATAATCCAGTGCTCCTCCTCAACCTCGCGCGCGCCCACGGGAAACGCTACGATTTTCCAGCTGCAGAACGATGCATCGAGAAGGCGGTTCAAATTTCAAAGGACCGCTCCCAAACGCTCGGCGACGCCGGCCAGGTTTGTCTGGAATTCGACAACTTCGACCTGGCCATCAGTTGCTTTCAGCGCGCCTGCCAGAAGCAGGGTGTCTCCATCGGTACGCTGGTCAACCTCGCGGAAATTTACATCCGCGACAGGCGTCTTGACGAAGCTGACGAACTGCTCGAGCGGGCGTCGCGGATGGATCGCAAAGACCCGCGCGTCCGGCTGGAGACCGCCGAACTCCGGCGATTGCGCGGCCATGTCACCGAGGCTGAGTCGCTCTTGTGCGAGCTGCTGGCGATTCACTCGACTGGCGTTTCGGTGCGCACACGCGCGTTTTATGAATTGGCTAGCATCAAGGACAACCAGGGCAAACACGACGAGGCGATGACCGCGCTGTTGGAAGCGAAGGCGCTTCTGCGTCCTCACATGGGACCGTACTCGGCCACCCTTCAGCACATGCAAGGCCGCGCCCGGGAGATGGAGCTGAGCATCACCGCGGCGGTCATGGACCGCTGGCGCGCGGACGCCGACAAACTCCAGCCGCTCCGGCACATTGCGTTGCTCTGCGGCCACCCTCGCTCCGGCACGACGCTTCTGGAACAGGTCCTCGACGCGCACAGCAACATCATCAGCGCTGAAGAAACCAAGATAATGCACGACGACGCCTACCTGCCGTTGATTCGGGATTTTCCAGAGGGGACCAGCGTGCTCCAGGCACTCGACTCGGTTCCGCCCAGCGCCCTCCGGCATGCGCGCGAAAATTATTTCCGCTGCACCGAACTGTTCCTTCGTCGTCAAATCGGCGACCGGCTGCTGTTGGACAAGAACCCGTCGTTGAATTTATTGATTCCCATGGTGGTGCGGGTTTTTCCAGAGGTGAAACTCCTCATCGCCCTGCGCGACCCGCGCGACGTGGTCCTAAGCTGCTTCCTGCAAGCCCTGCCGCCTACGCCCATCAGCTCCGCCTATCTGAGTCTCGAAGGCACGGTGAACCAGTATGCCAACGTAATGGGATTCTGGCTGGAAATGCTCCCGCGCATGGGAAATCAATGGATGTATGTCCGCTACGAGGAAATGGTCGAGGATCTCCCTGCGGTTGCCCGGTCGGTGCTGGAATTTCTGGGCGTGGGATTCGAGGAAAATGTCCTGAAATTCCACGAGCACGCCCGCGCCAAACGGGTGGTTTCCCCGTCCCGCGACGATGTGCGCAAGCCGCTTTACCGGACGGCGGTTGGCCGCTGGCGGAATTATCAAAAATACCTCGAGCCCTACCTGCCGGCGCTGGACCGGTTCGTGAAGGCGTTTAACTACTCTTGATTAAGTGGGAGCACGGCCGGAAGACTGTTGTTTCTTCCGAGCTAACACTCTGCCGGCCAGCAGGTTAATTTCATAACGGGCTGTAGTCCAATTGAGCTATAGCCAGAGCATTTAATCCATGCTATAAGAAGCCAAACCCTATGGAAGTGCCGTAGGACGAAGAATCATAACCTAAGACAAAACTCAGCCAGGAGACGAAATATGAGAAGTCATTTCATACCGGCCTCAGTCGGGAAGAAAACCATGAGAAGCCACTTTATCAGTGGCGCGGCCATCGCGTGCGCGGTCACCGGCGCGACGGCTATGATGCCAAACACCGGCGCGGCCCAGATTGCCCTCGATCAGGCATCGGGCTCCACCTATTCCGGCGGCTGGTCAGCCGGACAAAACGGCGGATACGGCTTCGGCGCTTGGAGCTTTGATGGGACTGTGAACGGCGGAGGTCAAGAAATGAGCAGCGCATCATCCCTGGGAACGATGTGGACACTGTTCACCACCACGACCGGTAGCGGCCTCAGCGATGTCGGCCGTGCCATTACCGCGGGCGGAGGATTGGGGGTCGGCCAGACATTTCAAACCGTCATTCAGAATCCCACCTCGTATCATTATTTTGGCGGATTTGATATCTTGTTTCTCAACGGCACGGACAACCTTCCCGCTGGTGAACCCACTGGGAGCCCGAGTGACCTACAGGGAATCCGGGCCCAGGTATTTCATTCCGCTTACTACAATCCCGGTGATCTCTGGTCGGTCCAGGACAACGGCGGCGGCAGCCAAACGACTAGCCTCGGCAGTGCAACCACCGGTGCGGCGGGAGTGCAGGTTGATTTGACGCTTAACTCGGCGACCGCATATACACTCACCTTGACGGCACTAAACGGGGGAGGCTCTTCCACTATCAATGGAACATACTCAGGGCCGATCAATTATGTCAACTTCCGGCTATACGACGGCGTTGGTTCCAGCGGGCCGAACGATGTGGCCGACAATTACGGAATTCAATACATGGAAATTGTGCCCGAACCTGCCACGTTTGCATTGGTCGGTATGGGCCTTGGCGGACTGCTATTGTTCCGTCGTCGCCAATAAAGTTACAACCGGCTCGTAAATTGCCCGGGGCCGATTCAAAAGTCGGCCCCGGGGTTTTTTTCGAAGCAGTCCGGCCCCGTTGGTGTTGCGTGTGACATTTCATGCTCGCAACTGCGGCGACGGCGGCGGGCGCGCGTTTAGTCCAATTGAGCTATAGCAGTGGGCAACCACCTCATGTTATAGCTAGACAAAGTCCCCTGCGCGTGACGTTGCACTTTGATTTTAAAGAATTGAATTGCGCTTCAATTTTCAGCGGGACAGCCTGTATCAGTTGCCTTAAAAGAGTTCAAATTATTGCAGACAACCGGTCATGAACCCGAATAGCGATTACTCAATCAAATGCAACCGCACATTTTGTAAAGGTGTTGTTGAGCGGGCAAAAATGATTTCATCAACCCTGGTCGCCGGGATTGGAACCTGCGGGGTCGTTTCATGCGCTCTGGTCGTATCGGCCCAACTGGCGGCCGGGCAGGCTTCGCCCGCACAGGAACTGCTCACGGCGGCGCAGGTGCGAAGTCTGACCCCCCAACAGGCCGACCAGGCACTGCCCGTCAGGCTGACGGGGGTGGTGACGTTTTGCGAAGAGGATCTTAACTCGCGATTCATTCAAGACGATACGGCCGGCATTTATTTTCGCGGCCTGAACACCAACATGCCCGCCTTGACGGCCGGCCAGAAGGTGGAGGTCGAGGGCGTAACCAGTCCAGGTGAATACGCGCCGGTGATCATTCCCAATTCCATAAAAGTGATTGGGGAGGCAAACCTGCCGGACGCAAAACCGGTTACCGGCCAGCAGCTGGTCAGCGGCCAGGAGGACAGCCAATTTGTCCGGGTGCGGGGCATCGTGCGCTCCGTCAGCTTCGACCAGGCGACCGGGCAATATTGGATTGACCTCGTGACGGACGGCGAAAGATTCTCCGCCTACGCCAGGCAAATTCCCGCCACGCAGCCGGGAGAACTCGTGGACAGCGTGGTCAGAGTTCAGGGCGTTTGCGTCACACTGTTCAACCACCAACGGCAGTTGTTCGGGGTCCGATTGCTCACGCCGCGTCCGGCCGACTTGACCGTCGAGAAGCCCGCGCCTGCCAATCCCTTCGAGATTCCGGCGCAAGACCTCAGCAGCCTGCTGCAATTCACGCCGCAGGGAAATTTTGGCCATCGGGTCAAATTGAGCGGCACGGTGGCCTATGCTGAACCGGGCGACGCGGTATTCATTCAAAACGAGAAAACCGGGGTCTATTGCCAGACGCAGATGCGCACACCGCTGCAACCGGGCGACCAGGTCGAGGTGCTCGGCTTCCCGGCCCAGGGCGAATACAGTCCCATCCTGGAGGATGCCATTTATCGCAAAGTCGGCCACAGCGCAGCACCCGTGCCCGTGAAATTGAGCCTGGATGAAATTTTATCGGGCAGCAATGATTGCCAGTTAATCCAGACCAGTGCCAGAATCATTGACCGCACGCTGCATGGCCGCGAAGAATTCCTCGTGCTGCAACAGGACGGTTTCACGTTCAACGCCTACCTTGGACCGGCCGAAAGCGGACTTGGTTTTGATGCTTTAAAAACCGGCAGCGACGTGTTGGTGACCGGCATCTGCCTGATTGAACGCGGCAGCGGTTGGCGGGGCGGAGCGGATTGGCGGGCCAAGTCATTCCGGCTTCTTCTCCGCTCCCCGGCCGATGTGGTGGTTCAGAGCACCCCGTTGATCGGGATGCCCTTCGACGTCTGGCTCGCCATCGGCGTTCTACTGGCCGTTATTCTTGTCATGCTGCTCTGGATTGTTGGTCTGTATCGGCGTCTCAAGGTGCATCGCGCGCAGAAGGTTTGATCACGCTGCGGCTGCGAGTTGGAGACTTTTCAAAAAAATGCGGAACTTACGCCAGAAGATCCGCTTCCTCACTTCGGCGGCTACAGTTTTCCGGGAACGGCTCTAAATTGCTATAGTGGCTTTTTGAAAGCACATTGGTATCAGCAAACAAGAAAAATCCTCAGTGGTCACAAACCGCCGCCCCAATGGAATCGTGGAATTCCAGGCTGAAAAGTGCTCACCAAGACGTGACCCAACCCACAGGCAATGGTGATAAACTTCAGTTCAGCAGCACCGATGAACGCTGGCCAAGCCATAGGCCATCCTGAAAACCGGCCCCTGACGTGTCGGTGCTATAGGCAGGCCACCCGGGGTGATACTGGTACGTCACGGGTAAAATGGTGCAAGCTTTGCTTCGCCACATGTGGATCTCGGAATGTCCATCCGCAAAGGAGAGGCCGCAGGCGCCGCCGTGATACGAGGCCGGCAGATCGTTCCACACCGTAGGTGTCGGAGTAGGATCGGTTTGCAACCAGCCGTCATTGATGCTGTCGGGATGTTCATCTATCAGCACAAAGGTTTCGGAGGGATGCAAAATGCTGGTTGAGGTCAGAAACTGGCGATAGTTGATGAATTGATGGTTATAAGTGCTTGGACCGGTATAACCGGGACCGCCCGGGGGTATCTGGGTGCCGCAAAAACAGCTCATCGAATAGGAGCGTGGACGGGCCCTGAAGCCGGCCGCCCGCTGCAGCGGACTGAGATAATGATCGGCCGGACATCGGTAAATTGCGAGGTTGCGGGTGTATTGAAAAAACGGCGCCAGGGTAATGCCATCCGTATTGGTGACAGACACATTAAGACCATAAGGGTCGGTGAGCCCCCAACTCAAAGCGTCGTTCACCCAACTGCGGTAGGTCTTGTTTACAACCTCCGCCACTATGGCGCCGCCACTGTAATTGTTCACGAGCTGGTCGTTGTTATCACCGGAGTATTGAATCCAACCCAGCATCAATTGCCGGGTATTGCTCATGCACTGGACCGACTGGGCCCGGATCCTGGCTGCGCTGAGCACTGGCAACAACATACTGGCGAGAATGGCAATGATCGCAATCACCACCAGGAGTTCAATCAGCGTAAAACCGGCGGCGGTTTTACAAGGAGGAACGGTTCTTTTTGTTTGCATGAACGATTTATTACTGGAGCCGGAAGAACTGCTGGCTACCGGTGATGGGATTGGTCACGACATTCTGGCCGTTGACGATTGCAGGTGAAGGCAGATTCGTGTTCCAGACCGCTACAGGACCGAGGTTGGTGCTGGAGGCCAGATAAAAGGCGGGGAAATTCGTCGGCCACGAGAGGATTGCATTGTTGCCGACGACTTGAATGTTTAACGTCAACCCCAAGATCGTCATGCTGCTGATAAAGAAATTGTTGGTTGTGTCGTTCGGCCCGCTCGATGCCGTGTTCCATAACCGGTAGTTGACATAATTAATCGGTAAATTGGTCACAATCAACGAAGTGTCCGCGTCGGTATTAGTGAGGGCGAGCGAACCGGTGAGTGTGTAAGGAGTTGTTCCGTTCAACGGCGTCATGGTAAGCGAATAGTTGGTCGCCGAGGTCAGCGTGAGAGCGATTTGCATACCGCCCGCGGCGGTGTTGGTGAAATCGAGGGGGGTCGTAGTGCTGCCGTAAGGGCTGCCATCGGTGACACTCCAAAAAGTCGCACCATAACCGCCATAGTAACCGAACACCGTCAGCCTGAGCGCGGCGGCGTTGTCACCACCGGGATTAGTGTCGGTACCGTTACAGAACAAGATGTCGAATCCGCGGTAGAAATGGTATCCGGTGGGGTTTTGAATGACTGTTTGGAATGTCTGTCCCGGTTGCAACCCGCCGGGTTCGGTGATGGCACGACCGGCAATACTGATGCCGCCGACGGAAGAACCATCGAGCAGGGTCCACGCCGTTCCAATAGAAGACGAACTGCTCATTGCCTGACTCGAGTTCGTGGACGTCCCATCAAAGCTCCAAGCGCTGAAGCCGTACCCACTGTTTTGATTCGTTGTCCAGCCGGACAAATAGGTGGCGTTGGTGGCGTAATCGGCGGCGATAAAAGTTCCGGCGGAGCAGTTGCCGTTCAAGACGGCCGTGGCGCCGGCAACGGCACAGGCCGCGGTAACCCCCCGAGGGACAACAAAATGACTTCTCATAGTTTATTTGGATTGGTTGTTTGGCTGAGCTGTCGCGTTCGAATTCTCACGGAACATGATTAACTTTAACGAAAGCCAATCATTACTGCTATTGCTCAATTGGACTACATGGAAACAACGCGATACAGAAAGCCGGCTTATGGATAATAAAGCCGGTAAAACTGACGGGTGCCGGCAATAGGATTAGTCACGACGTTTTGACCATTGACGATGGCAGGTGAGTTCGTAACGGCATTCCAAACCGCTGTCGGACCAAGGTCGGCGCTGGCTTCCAAATCCATATTATAGGGGGACAGATAGTTAGACATATTCTGCCAGGTCAGAACCGCATTGGTGCCCGCGAGCTGGATATTCAACGCCGGCCCCACGACCGTCATGCTGCTGACATAGAACTCCCCGCCAATGGTGTTGGTGGGGGCATTGAAAAACTCGAACTCCACCCAATCGGTCGGCAGGCCGGGATTCTTCAAGGTGCCAATCACCGTCTGGGCATTGGTTGGGTTGTTTAGCGGCGTCAGGGTCAGTTGATAATTACCGGCGGGGAGAATGGTAAAATCCATTTTCACACCCGCCGGAGCAGTGTTGCTGACATAGAGGCCGGCGTAGGAATTGCCGTAGTAATCGCCGACCAGCCATTCGCCAAGCTGGCCAAAGTATCCGTACGTGTAGGCCGTGACTTGCGGAACCGTCGTGCTGTAGCTCGTCGGGCTGTTGCTGTAAATGTTATCCGTGCCGGAATCGAGCTGGACTTCATAGCCGCCGTCATAGTTGACATTCGTGGGATTCTCCATGACCACTTCGAACGTCTGATAGGGCTGCAACGCGGCGAAGCCGCGTCCGGCTACCGCAATCCAGCCGTATCCCGGGCCCGGGGGGTTGAACAGGGTCCACGCCGTGCCCAGCGCGTCCGATGGCGATGAGTGGTCGAAGGTCATCACCTCTTCAACGGGGGCGTTGGTGCCGGTCGAGTCGAAAGTCCCATCAAAGCTCCAGGCGGTGAAGCCGTACCCGCCGTTTTGATTCGTGGTCCAACCGCCGGCGTAGGTGGCATTGGTGGCGTAGTCGGCGGCGATATAAGGTTGTGCGGAGCAGCGGCCGCTCAACAGGGTTGTGGCGCTGATAACGGCGCTGGCGGCAACGAAAATTTTTTGACTGAATGAAAAACGGCTTTTCATAGTTTGTCTGAATTGATTCCCTGGCCAAACTATTTATTTCGTACGAGTTCTCGTGGAATAGACTGATAGTAACGAAAGCCCGTCATTATCGCCATTGCTCAATTGGACTATATCCGGCCGGCGGCCGGGCGCGACCGGGAGGCAGGCCCGTGTGGCAGTTCCACATGATGAACAATCTTAATCGGCGGTGGTGCCACCCAATCCCGTCGTTATGGGACTTGAAGATTTCAAATACTTTCTCACCGCCTCCGTGCGTCCGCGGACATGAAGTTTTTCGTAAATGTGCCGGAGGTGCGCCCGCACGGTGTCGTAACTGATTTTGACACGATCGGCGATCTCCTTGTTGCTCAAGCCTTCCGAGAGCAAAACGAGGATTTCGGATTCGCGCTGGGTGAGTCCGTCGCCGGCCACCACGCTGGCCGGCTTCTTTTGGAACGCCTCCACCAACATGCGGGCAATTTCGCTGGTCATCGGCGCACCGCCGGAACGCACTTCGCTGATCGCCTTCAGCAGCTCTTCCGGACTGGACCGTTTCAACAGGTAACCGCAGGCGCCGGCCTGCAACGCCTGGAAAATCAATTCGTGATTGCGATAGACGGTCACAATGATGACTTGAACGCCGGGAAGTTTTTCCTTCAGTTGGGCCGTGCAGGCGATGCCCGATTCCCCGGGCAGATGAACGTCCATCAGCACGACGTCCGGCTTGAGCCGTGGAATTTCCGCCAGGGCCTCCTCGGCGGTGGCGCAGGCAAACACGCAGCGAAATCCCGGCCCGGCGTCAATCCACTGGCGAAAGGTGTTTCGCATCACGGCGTTGTCTTCAACAATGGCAACGGTGTTCATGGCAGGTGATTGGGCACGGGCAGCGGCACTTGCAGGGAAACGGTCGTGCCCGCTCCGGGCGAGGATTCCAGGTCGCAGCGGCCGTGCAACTGTTCCAGCCGGTTGCGGAGATTCAACAGGCCATGTCCATTGGAGCGACCGGCAGCCTCGAACCCGCCTCCGTTGTCGGTGATCGAAATCCCCAACTGGTCGGCCAGCACGCGGACGTGGAAACCGATCTCGGTGGCCCCGCCGTGGCGGACGGCGTTGTTGAGCGCCTCTTTTACGGCCAGAAAGAGATGGTGACGCACCTCGCCGGAAACCGCCTGATCGGGAAACGAATTGGGAATGTGGACACGGCAGGCGACTTTCAAACCCGCCAGATATTCCTCCGCATAACTGGCCAGATAGCGGGCCACGGACGCCAGCGTATCACGCGCCGGGTCCACAGCCCAGACAATTTCGTCCAGGGCATTCACCAGCGTGCGGGATTTTCCCGCAATGGTTCCCATGCGTTCAGCGGCCTCTTCCGCCGGCAGCTTCAAACCCGGCCCGGTGGTGGCGAGCATGGTGATCTCGGTCAGGCTGCTGCCCAGGTCATCGTGCAAATCGCGCGCAATGCGGGCGCGTTCCTGCGCCAGGGCGCGCTGGTGTTCGGCCTGTTCGCGCTCATGCATCTCCTTCTCCAACTGGACCGTGCGCTGTTGAACCCGGTGATGGAGCAGCCGGATCCAAATCAATGCCAGACCCAGCACGCCCAGCAGCGCGCCCACCAGAACCAACAATCGCGGCAGCGTCCAGAACGGAGGCCGCGCCAAAACCCGGATGTCCGCCGGCGAATTCAACAATAATTCAAAGTTTACGACTTGCGCATGCGTGGTGCGATTTCCTCCGTTGCCGGCGTAAATACCGGTCAGCTCCAACCGGCTTCCCGGCGGCAGATCGAGACCGGCCGCGGACAACACGCGCCGGGGTGTGGCATATTTGCCGCCCCCCTCCAGGCGGGCAACAAATCGTTGCAACCCGGTCTGCAATTCCAGCGTTCGCTGGTCCTCGCTCAAGCTCAACAGCACCGCCTCGACACGGACGCGGACGGCGTCATTTTCCGCCCGGAACAAATTGTCGGCATCCAACGGGCGGGCGTTAGGCACGGGCGCCACGCCGGTTTTTCGCGCGAGCGCCTCCTGCAATACCGGCGATGGCCCCGTCAGGGCGGGAAAGCCGACCACTTCCACCAGATCACCCGCACCGAGATTGGCGTTTTCCTTGAGGATGAAGCGAAAGCCGTTCGTCCCGTCCATCGCATAAAATTCCCTTCCTTGTCTGGCGATGATGTGACCGGAGATTTTCACCTGTCTTAGCGCGCTGGCCCGGGGATCAAACTGGAGCAAATCGGCTGCTTGTTTCGGGGTTACCGCAAACGGATCCGCCGGCGGCGGCTCAACCACCGTCACGAGCGGAGCGTACATGCAGACCTCACTGACCTTGACCTCATGCGTTGTCTCATCCCAAGAGGCAAACAAACAACCCCGCAGCCGGATAAGCGCGTCCTGGCAAGGTTTCAAGGCGAGATTGTTTGTCTCGCCGTTCACGCCAAAAACCAGTACCTTGATCTTGCCTCCGTGCGTAAGCAGCGTTACGCCATCCGCGCGGACGGTGGTGGCCACCCCCTCCATTTCCACAAACTCAGTATCCAGACTGCCGTTGATCAACTGGTCCCAGTAGGGATGCACCGGCGCCGGCAATTCACCGGTCCCCAGGCGGTTGATGTGCTTGGCATCCACCCGCGGAGCAAACTGGCCCGGGTCGGTGATGCCTTCGACTTCCACCACTTCTCCCATCTGCGGCACGCCGCCGAGCGACGGAAGCCAACCGTAAACGTAAATGCCGGCCGTGCGGTCCTGGACCACCGCGGCATTGAATTTGGGCAGGGCACAGGTAATCACTCCGCGGATTCGCACCGGCCTTCCGGCCGCCGCTTCCGGGCGCGTCAACCAGTGAACCTGTTCGGCGTTGGTGAGAACCAGAGGCGACCCGATGGCTGCCGGCGGCGCGGATTGACCGGCGCGGGCCGGCTCCGACGCCCGGCTCCCGGCTGCGATTGCCCAAACCAGAAACGTGAAATAAACAATGGCCCGCCGGCAAAAGTTGAGCGCGCCGTTTGTCATACAATCTTCCGGGCTTGGATACGCCGGAACCTTAACACAATCGCCCGGCGGAGAAAAGGTAATTAGGCCGGTCGCACCCGTGCCGGTTTCCCACCGAAGGTCGGACAAGCTAGGTAACATGCAGATAAGTCGAATACGTCTGGTCGCCGATATCCGTAAACGGCAGCAGTTTGAGTGGTCCGCCCGCGGTTTCAACCTGCCAGCTCCGCCGGTCCATCCTTTTGGCCGTCAGCAGGTCGGCACGAGTCACCGCCGGTTGCGTGTCCGTGAGCGCAAACAGGACGAGCGGCCCGCAGACCAGCGCGACCGTCTCCGGATGTTGCGGGTCCACCGGCTCGAGCCGCAGGGTCATCGGCAATTCCAATTCGACACGGTCACCGGCGATCCAGTGGCGATGAATGGCGGCAAAGGTTCCGGGAACGGTCTCCGTCGGCAGATGTCGGCCATTGACCGAAATCGAAGCGCCTTGGGCCCATGCGGGGATCCGGAAATTCAAGGTAAAATCCCTGGCCGGCGAGGTGTTCACCTTGAATTGCACCACGCTGTCAAACGGGTACTGGCTTTCCTGCGTCAACCCCACCTGTGCGCCGTCCTGATTCCACCGCAACGTGGAGGGAATATACAAATTCACCCAGACACCCTGCGGGTCGCGAAAGTAAGTGTTGATACGGTAGTCGGCGGCGACCTGGGGCAGCGTGCCCGAACAGCACGCCCAGTGTTGATCGTCCCGGTAAACTTTGCGTCCCTGAAAATTATAATCGGAGTAATAGAAGGTTCGTCCATCGGCCATCAGCGGCTTCGCCCCCAGCACGGTGTTGTACATCACCCGCTCCATGCTGTCTCCGTACCGGGCGTCGCGGGTCACTCGCAGCAGATAGCGCGTCAGCTTGAAGTGGGCGTAGGAGCCGCATGGCGTTTCAAAACTCGCATGGGTATTGGCAAGACTGGCATAGACATCCGGGCTGCCGGGCGCGCGGAGCGTCTCTTCCGGCCCCCAGCCGCCGGTGACAAAACTTTGTTGTGAGAGCATGTCGAAGGCGTTCCTGGCCGCGCGCAGGTATTTCCCATTGCCCAGCGTCAGATACGCCTGCATCGCCGAGCTCAGGGAATTCACATAGCTGTAGGCGTGTCTGCCCGCCAGCACATTTCGGCCTTCAGCCAGCGGGTCGTAATACACATCGTCGAGGTATCGCCGGGCAAGCTCACGATACCGCCTTCCCGCGCCTCGTTGGTACGCCAGGAAGAGATTTTCTGAAATCGTATAGGACTCGTCCCAGGTCCAACTCTGGTCCGTGTTTGGCCGCCAGACTGCCCCATGCTCGATGGCATGTTTTGGAAAGTGAGGCAGGGCCGTGTCCGTCGCGCGGTCGAGAATCGCGAAGGCGTCGGGATCGCCGACATATTTGTGCGCATCAATGAGTCCGCAGACGATCTTGTCGTAGCAATAGGTCGGAAAACGGTTCTTTTCATAGTAATCACCCGAAATCGTCTGCGCATACAGGCGATTCAAGCGCAGCACCTTGTCGCGGGTGGCCGCGTCCCGCTTTATGGCGAACCAGCGCGCGAGCGCCGAAATCCATTGCCCGAAGGTGCAACTGGGCGCAAAACCCGGCGTGTCCTTGCCCCACACGTAGTCGGGATCGTAATGGTACCAGCCGCCCAGGTCCGCGCCGGGAGCCGGCAGGCCGCTCATCTGACGGAACGGTTTGAGCAGACTGTCGTCGCTCAATCCCATCAGGACCTCATGCGTTTCCGCCAGTTGCTTTTCATGAGGATCGCTCGCCAACTCGACATCGCCGTAGTCAAACTGCGCCAGTGGCGGGGCATCCGCTGTCAACTCTCCGGCCGGACCACGACCGGGCAATGCCATTCCCGCCGCCGCCATGGAAACCGACTGCAGGAATCTTCTCCGGGAAATTTCAGGCAAAGAAAGCATAAGACATCATCTCATAGCGCATCTACCCGGCCGGACGCTCGCGTTTGAGCACGCGATAGTCAAAGGCAGCCAGCGCAAGATTCGGGGCTGCCGCCTCACCGGTGAGGGCATCAATAAAGCCATGACCTACGTCCACCGTCACCGGTGAGTCACCGTGGTTGAGCAAAAAATAAAAATCCGTCCCGTCTTTCGTGCGGCACGTCACCTCGACCTGCTCGGGCACGTCGGCCAGCAACGGTTTCAACCCGGCTTCGCCGGCATAACGTTTGAGGAGGCACCGCGCGGCTTCCAGATTGAAGAGGGAGCCGTAATACACTGCCTTCCCCTTCCCGAACGGTTGCTCCGTTGCCGCCGGCGAGTCTCTGAGATAATCGCGTTCCCACCGGCCAACGACGCGCGCCGTCGTGGGATGCAGTATTTCGGCGAAAACCTGGACCGGCGCCGTGCAGCCGTCGTCGAAACGAAGCGCATTGTTGGTACCGGACGGCGGTTGATACGTTTGAAACGAGTCCAACTCAACGCCGAACACCTTCGTCAAGCCGATCGGAATGGTATTGGCGGTGAAGGCATTGTCCCGGTCCTTGATGGCGCTGTGGGCGGACATGACGAGGGTACCACCTTGCGCGACGAACCGTTGCAGTTGCCCCGTCAGTTGGTCATCCATCAGCGCCAACTGGGGCGCAAATACCAGCTGGTACCGGCTCAGGTCAGCGGTCGGGCTGACAAAATCAATGTTGTAGCGCTGTTCCGAGGCGGCCTGAAACAGGGCGTTATAGGCCGCGCCGACGTTTACCTCCGCCGTCAGGAACTGGTCATCGAAAACCCATTCATCCTCGAAGTCTTTGATGACGGCGATCGGCGAATCGACTTTCGAGCCGACAATCTGCGGTCCGATTTTCCTCAATTCCTGCCCTTCCTGCTGGAACTCGGCGAAACGTGCGCGGGGAACATTGTCGTGATCGAGCACGCCATACCAGTATTCCTCCGCGCCGCGCCGCGCCGAACGCCAGCGGAAGTGTAACAATCCGTCCGCGCCCTGCGCCACCGCCTGCATGGCCCAAAGCCGGGCCTCGCCCGGCCGCGGCGTGCGCAACAGGTAAGTCTGGCCGGCCGGTCCGGTCAGTTGCTCCATGATCATAAAGCGCCCATTGAAACCGCGCACCAGCGTCAGGCTGGCGCCCGTCGGATAACGGGGTGAATCCTTGAAGGTCGGATAATTGTCATAAGCGTACAGGTCAAGATTGCGGCTGAACGGGTAGTAATTGATGTTTCTGAACACGCCGTTGTGCGTGAGGAAATCGCGGGGGCGGTAGCGGCGGAGAATTTCGACCTGATCGTTCAGGTAATCCGTGGCGGAATCGGAGATGAACCGTTTGTAATCGAGCATCAGGGCCGGATTATGGTAGGCCGCGGTGGGAAAAGGCAGGTCAATTTGCCCCCAGTCGGAGTAGATCTGGCTCCAGAACACCGTGCCCCAGCGCGCGTTCAATTCATCGAGCGTCCCGTATTTCTTTCGCAACCAGCCCCGAAACGAGGTCCGACAACTGTCGCTGTAACATTCCGGATTCTCATTGTTCATCTCGTTGTCAATCTGCCAGCCGATGATGTTGGTGTTGTCGCGATAATGCCGCGCCAGCGCCTCAACGATGTCCCGGGAGAACTGCCGATACACCGGACTGTTATAACAGATCTGGCGGCGTGATTGATCGTTCACCGGCTGGCCCGACTCCCGCACATTGAGCACTTCCGGATATTTGTGCGTGAGCCATTTCGGCGGCGCGGCGGTGGGCGTGCCGAAGATCGTCTTTATCCCGTGACGGCCCAGCGTTTCGATGGCGCGGTCGAACAGGCTGAAATCGTAGTACCCCTCACGCGGTTCCATCAGTGCCCAGCCGAACTCGCCCAGGCGGACGGTGTTGACGCCGCATTCCTGCATCTGCTGCGCGTCCGCTTCCCAATAGCTCTCCGGCCATTGCTCGGGGTAATAACAGACGCCGAAACAAAACGAATCGTAACGATTGGTTATCTGCGCATTTGCGGCGCCCGCTTCCAAAAGCGCGATGGCCACCGCTATCGAAAAGAAGCGGGACAAGGAGGGCGTTGGCCGGGCAAGCGATTTCCAAATCATGAACCATCCCATTTATACCGCATTCTTTACCGCCGCCCTATAGCTCAATTGGACTATTCTTTCGATGCGAACCGGGTGGCATAATGTTCTCCTTTGTTTCTCTATCGGTTCAACATGTCGAAATCAGCCCCCATATCGTCCCCAGGTTGTCGGTGCCGTCTGATCCGGGTCGCTCCGTTGTTCGTGGTGTTATGCTGTGGCACCTTGGCCGCCGCTCCGCGCCAGATCACTTCGCTCGACTTCGACTGGCGATTTCATCGCGGCGATGTCCGGGGCACCGTGGCCGATCCCTCCACGAACGGGAACTTGATTCCGACACCGGAACTGCTCAGCCCGGCCTATGACGATTCCACCTGGCAAAAAGTTGACGTTCCACACGATTATATTGTCGAAGGCGCCTTCGATCCGAAGGCGGACGAAGCGCACGGTTACCTGCCGGTCGAACCGGGTTGGTACCGCAAGACGATTTCGATTCCCGCCGCCGATCGGGGCCGTCGGCTGTGGCTCGAGTTCGACGGTGTTTACCGGGACAGCCGGATGTGGCTCAATGGCCATTTCCTGGGCCGCCACGTCAGCGGGTACACCAGTTTTCGCTACGACATCTCCGACGTCGCGAAGCCGGGCGTGGACAACCTGCTGGTCGTGCGCGTTGACCCGACACAATTCGAAGGGTGGTGGTACGAAGGTGGCGGCATTTACCGGCATACCCGCCTGGTTTCGGTCGCCCCCTGGCACGTGGCGCCGTGGGGCGTTCATGTGCTTGCCCGGGTGAGCAACCCCGGTGAGGGCGTTCAGGCCGACGCACGGTTGCAAATCACCACCACAATTGCCAATGATGCTGCCGTGGCGGACCGTGCGACGGTATGGAGCGAGGTCATCAATGCCAGGGGCGTAGTCGTGGCAAGCAGGCGAACCACTCATCGCCTCCCGGCCAAAGGCAGCCTGGATTTTCAACAACCGCTCACGTTGCCCCAAGCGAATCTGTGGTCCTGCGAGCGCCCCTGTCTGTACCGGCTGCGCACCCGGCTGCTCGTCGGCGGGAAGACAGTGGATCAAATCACCACCGACTTTGGCGTGCGGACGATTCGTTTCGACCCGGACCGCGGGTTTTTCCTGAACGGCAAACCCATCAAGATCCAGGGCACCTGCAACCATCAGGATTTCGCCGGCGTGGGTGTGGCCTTGCCAGACCGCCTTTATGAGTATCGGGTGCAGAAACTCAAGGAGATGGGCGCCAATGCCATGCGGTTATCGCACAATGAAATGGCGCCCGAACTTCTCGACGCCTGCGATCGCCTCGGCATGCTGGTGATGGCGGAAAACCGGCATCTGGATAATTCGCCCGAAATCCTGGGTGAACTGGAGAACCTGGTGCGACGCGACCGCAATCATCCCAGTGTCGTGCTCTGGTCCATCAGCAACGAGGAAAAGGAACAGGGCAGTGAGCTGGGCGCCCGGCAGGGACGCGCCATGGTAAAACTGATCCGGCAATGGGACGATACCCGGCCGGTCACCGCCGCGATGAACAACGGCGTCGGCCACGGTTTGACGGAGGTCATTGACGTCCAGGGTTTCAATTATCACCCTGACACGTACGACCCGGTGCATCGTGCATTTCCAAAAATGCCGCTCATCGCGACCGAAATTGCCGCGGCGGTGGGGACGCGGGGTTGCTATGACCGCAAACCGTTCACCGTGCCTAATGACACAGCCCATTATCAGGGAAATCCCGCACAATGCCAGGTGGCGGCATTTGACGTGAACGCTCCGGATTGGGCCGAGACGGCCGAACAGGCGTGGTCGGCGGTGGCCGAGCGACCGTGGATGGCGGGTGGCTTTGTGTGGGCGGGCTTTGATTATCGAGGCGAGCCGACGCCGTTCGAATGGCCGGCGGTCAGTTCCCAGTACGCCATCATGGACACGTGCGGCTTTCCCAAGGACGTGTATTATTACTACCAATCCTGTTGGACCGACCGACCGGTACTGCACATTTTCCCGCATTGGAACTGGCCGGGCAAGGAAGGTCAGTACATTGACGTCTGGTGTTATAGCAATTGCAAGCAGGTGGAATTGTTCCTGAATGGCCGGAGCCTCGGCCGAAAGACGATGCCGCAATACTCGCATCTGGAATGGAACGTCAAATACCAACCCGGCGCTTTGAATGCGAAAGGTTTTGACGGCGAAGGCAAAGTCCTCGCCGAAACCAGGGTGGAAACCACGGGTGAACCTGCCGCCGTTGCGATCGAACCGGACCGGACAACGATCGCTGCCGACGGCCGGGACATTTCACTGGTGACAGTGGAGATTCAGGATGCCCGGGGCCGCACCGTTCCGGTGGCGACCAACGCAGTGACCTTCAGCGTGACCGGCGCGGGCCATTTGCTCGGCCTGGGCAATGGTGATCCGAGTTGCCACGAGCCGGACAAGGGCAGCCGGCGCTGCGCGTTCAACGGCCTGTGCCTGGCCATCGTCCAATCATCAACGACACCGGGTGTGATAACAATTCAAGCGGACTCGCCGAGACTTAAATCCGCCTCGGTCGCCATCGAAACCCGCTGAATTCGCACGCGTGGCTCGCGCGTTCGCGGACATTCCAGCGGGATTCGTTCTTGAAATGCTCCCAAAATCTGCTTTAATAGCAGGAACAAGGACGATTCATGAGTTTGCAAGTTGATGACTACGAAATCGTGGCGTTTTTCGCTCTGGTACTGGTCTTCGAATTCGGCGAGCGCATCTGGCCGGCGCGCAAGATTGACCGGCTGACGGACGTCAAGCTGGACGTTCTTTCCTTCGCGTTCGCGCTCACGGTCAACCGCGTATGCAATTATTTCTTCCGTGCCGCCGCCGTCAGCATTACGCCCCCGCACCTGGCGATGGTCGTGGCCGCATTGCAAAGCCTGCCGAGCGCGCTCAAGATCCTCATCGCGCTGTTTGTGGTGGATTTCGTGATTTACTGGATTCACCGGGCGCAGCACCACTACGATTTTTTCTGGCGCACGCACGCCTGGCATCATTCCATCGAGCAGATGTATTGGTTTTCCGGTTTTCGCACGAGCTTTTTGCACTCGTTCCTCTACAACATTCCGCAGGTGGTCATCCCGGTAACGATTTTCAAACTCAGCCCGGCAGCGGCCGGCATCGGCTACTCGCTCGGCCTGTTCATCCAATTCGTCGAGCACACGAATTGGAAGCTGAGTTTCGGGCCGCTGAACTGGCTGCTGGTCACGCCTGATTACCATCGCATCCATCACTCGGCGACGGTGCATCGCGGCCGGAATCTGGGAACGACCTTCCGTTTGTGGGACCGGATGTTTGGAACTTACGTGGATCCGGCGGAAATGCCGGAGGAATATCCGCTCGGGCTCGGCGAGCGCGTGGAAGGAAAGAAAATTCCGCGGATGCTGGTGGGAGTTTGAGCAGCACGGAACCGCCGCCTTTGGCGGGGCGAACGTCCCCGCGAGCCGTGGCGGTCCCGCAATGCGGGGCCAGTTCGCTCCATCTCACAATTCTCTCGCCGAAATAATGAGCCGGCTCACGCCGGTTGCTACGATTGGCAATGGATACCCGCTCGCGCCGCAGGCGTGACATCGTTGTAGAACCCGATCCCAAAACCAAATCCAGCCCTCACGAGCTCGGATAAATCGGTGTCCATCTGTGTTTCATCTGTGGCTAAATTCGCGGTACTGGCGGCGCTGATGTTTTTAATTGCGCAAGGTGAATCTGCCTTTCCACTCGACGCGGTCCGCCCGGGCTTGGGTAAAAAAGGTTGAAGAAAATTCAATCGTGTCGCCCGGCTGGAATTGCGTTTTGCCGAACAGTTTCGCGGGCAGTTCCAGGGCGGCGATGTTTCGCGTGCTCATGTACTCGCCGGAAAGATTGGCGATGCGCACGGCAGGATTGTCGCAAGCTGGCGGTCCGCCGGGACCGAGCCGGACGTGAATCGGCTGGTTGGTTCCGCCGCGGGAAACAATCCATTGCGCACGGTCTACTTCGGGAATGATCTTGTTCCGATAATAATCCGCCTCCGCGATGTCCTGGGCGTATAATCCGAAGTAAACCGCCTGTTTGTTCCAGCAAACGTACAAATCGGCGACCGGAAATTCCGAAATGGGTTTCACAAAACCACGCTCACGGTCCCAATCCGCCAGCGCGAGCCGGATGGTAAAATGGCCCAGCGGATGGCGCGGTGCCGGCGGCACGCCGAGCGAGGCGTCGGGACGGGCAGGAGGCAGTTCAAGTTCACCTTTGATTGCCGTCGGACGGAGCGCCTGCGCGGTTGCCGTGAGCAACTCGTAAGGCCGGTCGTGGATATCCACCAGCCCAAAGTTGTAATTCTCACCGTCCCGGCGGCCATGCGTCGGCTCATCATAGTATTGAAACCAGTCCGCGCCGACGACAGAGGGCGTTTGCAACAACGCGTCCAGAGTGTTGCGGAAACCGGCGGCCCGTTCCTTTTGGGTGATCACCACCGGAAACGTGCTGGCGTCGTTTCTGTCGCCGCTGCGGTTTTGTTCCGCCGACAGATAAAACTCGCTGACGTAAACCGGTTTGCCGGTCAGCGCGTGAAGTGTGCCAAGATAAAACCGGGGAAACGTGCCATCGTTCCAAGCCGCGTTAAGGTTCATGGAAATGACGTCCACAAACGGCGCCGCCGCCCGCGCGACTTCCGGATAATAAAACGATTGGTAACGGTCGCCCAAAATCAATCCGCGCGGGTCGTAGGTGTGGATGATGTCGCGCATGAGTGAGTAGTAACGCCCGGCCATCAAGCCGAGAAACCGGCGGTAAACCTGAATCCCGTTGCCGCCCGGCCGAAGATAAAGCATCCCCTGCCGGTCGAGTTCCTCGAATCTCCCGACGCCTTCGGGGTCGAAATCTCGGAGCAGTTCCGGCCAGTGATTGTGATAAGTCTCGCGCAGGAGTTGCACCAACCGCTGCCGCTGGCCGCTCGTGGACGGCTGTTCCAAAGTCATCCGGAACAGCGTCGCGTTCCACCAGCCCATTTCGTTGTCGCTGTAATAGCCGAGCAGGCGCGGGTCATCCCGCAGCGGCAGGATCTGTTCGCGCGCAATTCGATGCATCACCGCAATAAGGTTCGTGTTCCACATGTCCAGCCACGGCGCACCGGCCGTCATGCCCACGGCCAGCACCGGAATAAAAGCCACGCCTTTGTCGCGGCATTGGCGCAATGCCGGATAATCGCTCCAGCCGCCAACCGTGGTGAAGTTCCAAGACTTGAGCCGGTGGAGCGTGGTTTCGGCCCAGATATTCGAGTTCGCATAATGCCGGAGAGCCGCATAACCGGGATTTTTCGGGTTGAATTTCTCCGGCGACACGCCCTGGTTGACGCAACAAACGCCCAGCGAAAAAAAAGGTGTGCCGTCGGGCCTGGTCAACCAGGAAATCCCATCGCGTTGCTGAATGGAAAACGGCGCATTCGTGTCCGCTCCGGCGCAAAGAAGACCCGCTACGAGCAGGCTCGCAGTGATGAAAATGGTTCGCACCATCAACACACCCTTTTAGCGGCTCTGCATGTGTTTGTCATGGAAGAATGTCGCGCGCGACCGGGGCAGCGAATCAGATTCGCTCCTCCCGAATCAATAGTCCGATCGAGCTATCCCGGTTCGCAGGGGGTTGGGGCTGTCGCCGAAGAAATGACAGCCCGCCACCGGGTTGCGAGGATAATCAGGTGCTGACAAAAGTGCTGCGGCATCGCGGCCGCAATCTGTTTCAAAATGGCGCCCGGCGAAATCATGGCCCGGGTCCGCCTCGGAAGGGTTTTTAACCCGGGAGCATTAAGGCCCCAATAATACCCTGTAGAATCGTGTATTAAATCTGACTGCGTTGGTGTCATTCCAAGTGAACGGCAAGGCAGGCGAATTGGCGGTGGCTAACGATGACCACAGGACAAGGTTTGTGGAAACCTGAATCGTGTAGTCGGGGCCCGTATCACCGTTGATCCAAAATTCGAACCGGGCGTTGCTCATCAAAGCCGCGTTCAGTGTGGGGTGAACCGGTTGCATGACCGTCACGGTGAAACTCTGCGTGGCGCTCAAGACCGGGACGCCATTGTCAGAAACCGCCACGCTAATCGGCTGAAGAGAGGGTGATTGCGCAATGGCCGGCCGCCAGGTGAACACCCCGCTGTTTGGGTCAATGACTGCGCCCGGTGGAGCCTCAAGCAGGCTGAAGGTCAGGGTCTGCGGCGGCACATCCGCGTCGCCGGCCGAATTGGTAATCACCAGAGTCGCCCCGGCCAGAATGGTTTGATTGGTAATCGCGGCCAACACGGGCGGATGATTAAAGGCGCCGCCAAACTGGAACCAATTCAGGTTTCCGATGCCCGACGTGGTTCCATGGAAAACGAGATAGAGATTGTGCCGCCCATTGGCGCCTGAGACCGGCGCCGTCACCGTTTGCCATGTCTGCCAGCCGCCGGTGTTGGTGATGGCGACGGAACTGATCAGCGGCCCGGTCGGGCTATCCAATCGAAACTCCAAGGTCCCGCCGCTGCTGGCGCTGGCAACGCGCGCGGTTATGTTGGTGATGCCGGTGGCAAAATCCATGTTTTGACATACGGCATAATAAGAGTCATCGGCATAGCCCACATCGTAACCGCCCAACATATCGGTGGTCGGCTCGGTTTCCAAACCGTAAACGGAATTGAAGCTGGAAGCCTGAATTTGGTTGGTAGCCACGACCGTGTATCCGCCATTTTGGGTTCCAGCCCAGGTAAAGGTGGCTCCGGCGAATCCCGGCAGGGAATAGCTGGTTTGTTTGTTCCCCCATTGAATTTGAAAGCTCCGGCTGTCCGGCGTGTCGTTGAACGCGACCAGCGCCTTTGAGCCGTCCGGGTTCAAAAAAGCGGCGCTGACGATGCCGGAGGCATTGCCCGAATAAATCCGATACGCGCCCGGCAGGACAAACTTGCTGAATTGTCCCAGGGTGTAGAAATCAATGTCATAGCTGATGGCGCCGGTATTGGTATTCACTGTCACCAGGGGACTACAGGTGTTGCAACCCCCGGTGTTTGGACCGTCATTCTGATCCGCCGCGAGGTTCCACTTGACATACGTCCTGCCCCAACTCCGCAGCACATGGGTTATCTCCTCGAAATCACTCCGGACTTGGTCGCCGACCCAGGCGCCGCCGGAATGCTCGGTTTCATAGTTCCCTTTGGCGGGATACTGGCCGGCCAGGGCGAACATGGCGCCGGGCGTGCCCGCGTAGCCGTGCCACGCGGTGCCCGCCACCTGACTGGAAGCCAGCACGACCGGATCGGAAAGCACCGTCTCCGGATAATCCGGGCGATCCCAGTTATGGTCATAGACCAAAACCCGGGCGGTAATGTGATTTGAGGCGAAAGCCGGCAAGACGTAATCGCGCAGAACGACGAGTTGCGTGGCCGCGTCCATATACATGCCAGGATAGTCGGCGGGTTCGTACAGCGGTTCATTTTGGAGCGAAATGTAGTTGATCGGAATTCCTGCCGCCGCGTAGGCCTGGATGTATTTCACGAAATAGTCGGCAAACGGCCCGTACATGCCGGGCAGAAGCGAACCACCAATCATGGAGCCGGAATCCTTCATCCAGCCCGGCGGACTCCACGGGTTGGCCATGAGCTTGAGTTGAGGATTCAACTGCAAGGCTTGCCGGATCAGCGGGATAATGTCGGCTTGATCATGCGCGATGCTGAAATAAATCAAATTGGTATCGGTGCCCCCGGGCGGATTATCATCGTAGGAATAATCATAGCGCGCCAGATCGGAAGCGCCCATCGGGTTTCGCATAAAGCTCAAGCCAATGCCGCCGCCGCCGCGCGTAAACAGGTTGGTCATGGCCGCGTTCCGGGCGGCCGGCGTTGCCACTTCATTGAGAACATAACCGGTCGTATCAGTAAAGGCCGCGCCAAAACCTTCGATCTGCTGGTAGGTCTGCGTCTCATCAACGAACACCGGATTGCCACCCCCGGCGCCCGTTGAAAACACCACAGGAGTTTGCGGTTGTAATTCTGCGGCCTGATCATCAGTCGTAAGCCAGACGTTGACCGTTTGGGCGCCCGCGGTGAGCGCGCCGCAAATCACCGTCAACCAGACCAAAGCCCCGCCCATGTAAAACCCGCTGACTATTTTCATATTACAATCTTACAACCCTTTGCCCCCCAATAACCCCGCATCTTTGCATCAGACAAAAAATTGAAGCTGGTCGCTGGCTCCCGGCCATTCATTGCAACAAAAACGCGACTTGACCCATTGGCCAAGTCGCGCTCAAAACTCAATCTTCCTTCCTGATCCTAGCCGCGCAGGGCGGTTGAAAAACGACGGCTGCCAAGCATCAGTAGCAGGCCGGCGCCGACCAGGGCGAATGTCCCGGGCTCGGGAACAATTGTTAAATTGTTGAATGCAACGTCGCTCCCATTGCCTGCGGCATTATTGAACACATCAATTCCCAAAAGAGATCCGGAAAATGTGCCGCTCCAGCTGTCGGTGCCGGCAACGGCGCTATAGGTGTTGGCACCCGTAACCGTAAAAGAAATGTTAAATGCAGAATGGTATTGATAGCCCATGCTCCCGGCGTTTACGTCACCACCGGATCCTGCATCGCTGTAAAAATATCCGCTGCCCGTATAATAGGGATTGGTAGCATCCGGCTCCGCGCCATAAATCCCGAATGTGACTGCAGCTCCCGAGCCGTTTAGCAAATCAACGCCGACGTCCGTGTGGGGATTGGTGGCGGACATTTCAAAAGCGAGGGAAACGGTTTGTCCGACGGCCAAGGCTCCGCCGACAAACAAATGGGTGTCGGTAATAGTTCCAATGACGTTGTTTCCGTCAGGATAGGTATACATCTGCCAATAGTTGGGGATCAGAGTCCACGTACCAAACCCGCTTCCTGATCCGCCGGTACCCTGAGTCTGTTGCCATACCTGCACCGGATTGGAATTTTGATCAACGCCGTCCGGATTACTGCCCGGAGCGGCAGTTGCAGTGTACGAAACCTCGGTGGCGGCGGATGCCAGGCCCGCTGCACCAATTAAGCTGATGAGAGTTAATACGACTTTTTTCATAGTTTTTCAGGTTCAGTTGATTTTCAACCAGCCTCGCTGCCAGCACTGGCAGCAAAGGATTACCAATATCCTAACAGAACCGTTAAAGCTTTAGTACCCCCCTTTCGAGTGGGTGCGCCATTCGGGCTCGTCCCGGGTCGGAAACCTGAAAACCGCCCGCCTTGCTTCAAGCCTCAGGCCGGCAACGAGTTATGGCCAACCCACCACCGGCCAGCCATCGTCCCATTTATAAGCCGACTCCCGAATTCACGCCAAAAGACCCGGTCGTCTGCCACTGTTGCCAGTCGCTCGAAATGGTGGACAATGAATCTGAGGAAATATTCGGAGTCGGTGGCCAATAGGTCGGATCATACCAGCCCCACCCGTTCGGAACCAGGCCATTGGATGCCTTGTAAGCCCACATCGTCCAACTCATGCCATCGTTGTTGTAGTCATTAATCGAATAATCATAGCAAGTCGCGCCGTTGCCCATGTCGTTCCATTCACCGATATAATCGGGAACGTTCCAGGATTTATGGTTGTTAAAATCGGTCACCTGGTTGTCCGAGCCGGCCTCACACTGGGCAACTGTGCCGCCAAATTGATATTCATGCATGGAATAAACAACGTTGGTCCAGCCGTACGCGGATGGGTTGGGCAACATGCTCCAATTCCAGCTTCCGAACGTCCCTTCCATGATGATGATATGAGCGGGGTCCACGGAACGGACGGCGGTGTACAGGCTGGCATAGGCCGGCCAAACCATAGCCGTCGTTGTATTATTATTGGTTCCCATTGGTTCGTTGATCAGGTCGTAACCAGCCACCGCGCTGTTACCGTTGTAATGGGCGGCAATTTGCGTCCACATGTAGGCGGTTTCACTCTGATCTGTGCTGTTGGTCCAATATTGGTTCTGGTTCTGCTGGCCCGTGTCGTCGGAAGTACTTTGCCCGCCGACGACGCCATGCATATCAATAATCACATAAATGCCGCGCGCGGCGCAATTGGTGACCAGCCAATCCAGCACGGTAAACGCGTCCGAACGCCAGCCGGCGCTGGTCGTATTGTTGATGGAATAAAAATTGCCCCACCAGACAGGCACGCGCACACAATTGAACCCTCCGTTCGTGATGTTGTCCAGGTCGGCGGTGGTAATCCAGTTGGTCTGATACGTCCGAATCAGGCTCTGTTCGTAGGCGACACCAAAGCGACTGTCCAGTTTCGTGATAATGCTGTAAGTGTCCGGGAGGCCGCCGCTGTCCGCGGGGCACATCCAGGGTTCCATCACCAGCCACCCGCCCAAATTGAGGCCTTTCAACTGAACGACGGCGCCGCCGGCATTGACAATACTGGTGCCGCTGGTGTGTAACATGGTAAAAGCAGACGCGGTATTGGTTGATATTTGCACTCGATAGAAGCGGCCGGTTTCACTGGCCAAATCGTTTACCGACTGAACCGCATCATTGCCGGAAACCGGATTGCCGATGGATATCCAGGTCGCGTCGGTCAGATTGTTTTTATATTGAAGCTGATAGTTGAGCCCGGACGGGGCCAAAAATGAAACAATCACATTCGTGCCATCATACCCCGCGTTAATCGTGAAGGGAACGGCCTGGATTTGAAATCCATTGATATCACCTTCTGCGCTGCCGGTTCCCGTCCAGGTAATCGCCATATTCCCCAGCCCATCCGACAGGGTCAGCGGGAAATTGACGTAGTCTATGCCGGCGGCCAAGGTACTGTTGGAACCATTCCAGGTGCTGCTCATGGTTATGCCATTCACTTTAAAATAAGTGGTGCGCCCAACGGCGCTGGTGTTTGCGGCATTGTACAAAACCAGGTTATAGGCTGAGTTGGTTGGAAGCCCTGAGAGTGTAATCGTTTGTGCGGTACCCCCGTTGTAGAGATAGTCCTGCATAAGCGCGTTGTAGGGCGTGTTAACAAATGGAGTCGAGCCGCCGTAATCATTTACATTGTATCCGCCGGCTGATGCGAACGTCATCGTGACAGTCGAGTTGCCGCCATTGGCATATACCAGCGGAATCCCATTGCTACTGCTTGCGTCTACCCCATTCCACTGATCTCCCGTAGTTCCCAAAACCGCGGCCCCTGACATCGTTGGACCGGGATTTGGCCCGCCGCCCGCGCCGGCGCTGCTGTTTTCGGTAAAACAAACATCAATTAGCTGGGCCTGAAGCAGGCCGCTGCCCAAAGAAATGACGGCTGCAAAAAGAATACCAAACAGGCGGGATAATATTCCGGCCTTGTTCAAGGTGACGCATCGATCGAAGGTTTCTGCCATACTTGTTTCCTGTTCCCTCCTAACGGACTCAAAACCATCCAGGTTCCATCGCTCAGACATAACGAATGATAAAGGGTTGGCTCGTGCATAAACCTTTCACTCTCACGGGCCGGCGCCGGGTTAATTCGACGCCGGCCTGTACAACCGTACATCATCGCACAGCCATACCGGTCTTAACAACATTCTTCCGGGTGGGCACGGCTTATTGAGCCACTGCCCGATAAAACCGCACCGCACCACCACTCGTGCTGTCCGTAACCGTCTTCACCGTCCCGTCTCCACTGATGCCCGTGGCCAACGGCTGCCAGTTGCTCGGGTTCAAACTGGTACTGTAATATACCGAATAACTGTGCCCGCTCACCGTCGGGATTTTAATCGTAACCACCCCGCCACTGACTGTCGCGCTGATCGGGAATGGCGCCACCGCACTGAACGGCACAAACATAAGGAAGTGCGCGTTCATGCTCCCCGTCGCGCTCCCTGGAGGCGCCGTCACCTTCAATGTCTGCGCCCCGTTCAACGTCACCACCGCCGGCACCCCGTTGCTCATCAACGGCACCCAGTGCCACGACTGGAACCCGCTGGCGCCGGCATCCGAGAAGGTCCCCAGTGTCAACGTGGTCTGACCCGACGTACCTCGTCCAGCCGTCACCAAGCCCAGCGTCGCTCCGCTGTAGGGCGTATCCGAGGCCAGCCGGCCATAGATGTTATAGCTGTTGTTCGGAAACGTCCGCGTGTAATTCAGCCACGTCCCCGGCGGCCACCAGCCCACGTCAAAGTCGGTGTTGGTTGTCGGCACGGCCTCGCCCGGCACGTACTCAAAGGGCGCCTGGGCCGTCGCCCCCAGATTGATCAACTTGCTGCGCAGAAAATCGGACGTCACTTCCGTTCCCGCAGCCGGATTACCTCCTGGACCATTGCCGTCGAACCGGTACAGGTAGGACTCAGATGCCGTCACGTTGGTCGTGGTGAAATCCACTCCATACACGGCTGCATTGGCCAAATTGTTTCCGGGATAACCGAAATAACTGTTAGTGACCGCAGTCGTGGTGGCGGTCTCCAGCGGATTATCTATCCATTGGCCCCCGTTGAAATCGAAGTCCCCGGCTTCGATCATGAAGTTGTTCTGGCTGAATGTGTCGAAGGTCTCGCTGTAACTGTGGGAATGTCCGGCGGCATCCGTCGCTGTGATGGCAAGTGAATAGCTTCCCTGTTGAGGCAAGGGGAGACTCACCGCCCAATTGGTTGCCGTTCCGGTGAAAGCCAGTTGCGTTGAAACATTGATGCCGTTCAAGGTCACTTGTATATTATTGGTGCTGACCGTGCTGACGGCGGAACTGACGGTAAAGGTCAGTACGTTGGTATTCTGAAACGGCTGCGAACCGTCCGGATGAATGTTCGCAATCGCCGGTGGCGTGTTGGTGCCGGGTGCCAGCATGAAAAAGTTCAGGTTGACTCCACCGCCCAGCGGCCCGGAAGTTACCCGCAACGTGGTTTGTCCACTCAGGGTCACAACCAGCGGATTGCCCCAGGCGTCAGACAGGGGTATGAAGTCAAAACTGTTCCATCCGCGGGCGCTGAATTGAAAGACGCCCAACTGGGTAGTCGTCTGGCTGGTGGTCCCCTGCCCACCGGTGACTTCGGCCAGAGTGCAACTGGCCAAACCACCATTCCCGTTGGCCAGACGGCCATAGATGTTGTAGGTGCCCGCCGGGAAAGTCCGCGTGTAATTCACCCAATTCGACGGATTAAAGTACCCGACGAGATAGTCAGGGACGCCGGCAGCAGTAAATTGAGCGCGGGGAGTATCATTGGCAACGTCAGTTGCAACCTGATCATTGGGACGCCAGCCGTGAGGTTGGTTGGTGCTGAAATTCAGCACGAATTCGTCCACGTTCGATACGCCCACTTTATTGTAGTAGGTAAAAGGAGAGCTGTTGGTGGAAATCACCGGGTTGTCAATGAATTGCCCGCTGCTGAAATCGAAATCCTCCGCTTCCCAGGTAAAATAGTTGGAACTGAAGGTATCGAATCGAACCGGCGCGCTCACGCTGGCGCCGCTGATGTTGGTCACGTTGATTTGGCCGATATAGATGGTGTCCGACAGAAGATTGGTATAACGGGCCGTAACGTTGCCGGTGCCGCCACCGCTAATCACCAGATGGGTGGAAACATCCACGCCGTTCAGGATCAACTGGATTCCGCTGGCATTGACAGCAGCGGACGGCGAATTGATGCCAAAACTCATGGTGTTGGTGGCATTGAAGAGAGTCTGGGTATCATCGGGGGAGATGCTGTTGATGGTCAACTGGGGAGCAACCTTCAGATGATTGTATCCGACATCGCTGGCATTGCCGCCCCGGTGATTGAAGACATCGATTCCAGTAAGAGATCCGCTGAATGTTCCAGTCCAAATATCGGAACCGGCAACGGCCAGATAGGTGTTAGGGCCGGTAACCGTAAAGGCAATATTAAAGGGCGCCTGGTACTGATAAGTCATGGCCCCGGCCTTCGCCGCATTTGTCCCCGCGTCGGTGTAAAAATACCAGCCGGGACCACCTCCATACACGTAGAATTTTATCGCCGTGTTGGTACCATTCATCAGACTGACTCCCACCTCACCGGCCGGCCCATTGGTCGAGGCCGGATCAGTCGCCCGCATTTCAAAGTCGATGGAAACGGTCTGGCCGGCTGTCAAAGCTCCCCCCAGGAATGTATTGTAAGAATCAACGCTTCCCCCCAGACCAACCCCGTCGTTCTGGTAACTATACATTTGCCACACATTGCCCAACCCCCCGCTGAACGGCGCGCCGAAATAGACTCCCGAACCATCCGCGCCGCCATCACCCAAGCCATTGGTTCCGCCGGCGTAAAGAACATTGGTCCAGACATTGACCGGGTTTGCATTTTGATCGGTTCCATCCGGCGTGTTGCCCGGAGCCGCGGTCGCGGTGTATAAGAAATTGCTCGACGCAGACGCCAATCGCACGGCACTGATTAAGCTGATAACAATCAAGATGACCTTTTTCATAATCTTTCGTTGGTTGAACTGTTCCCTGCCAGCCATGACAGCCGAGGGGTAATCCTATAATCGCATAATCATAATGGCCTTGGCACCCCCATTTCGGGTGGGTCAACGGCTCGACTGGAATCGCCACCCGCTCCGGTCCGCCGCTTTTTTGGTACCGGCATGGTCTGGTGGGGTGAGGCTGCTGACGGCGGACGGACATCCTCGCCCGCCAAAAATTGCAAAGGGGATCCCGTCGTTTTTTTTCTCTGGAATTCCGGAATTTTGATGATAATTTAAATCATCCATTTCAGTGAGAAAGCCTATCGTATTGCTGCCCTACGCCACATTTGCGCTCCTGAATGCAGCACAAATGGCCTCGGCGGATCAATCAAGCGGACCCTTGACCAATGCATCCCAGGTTCTTGCTCTCTCTGCGGACGAGGCATCGCGCGGGGTTAAGATTTCAGTCAAGGGCGTTGTCACCGCTGCGGAACCGGATTGGGGCGGGAGATTTTTCATACAGGATTCCAGTGGAGGCGTTTTTGTTGAGAATATCAGCAACGTGCAGCCATCACCCGGTGACGTGCTTGCCATATCGGGTGTGAGTTACCCCGGCGGCTACGCTCCCATTATCAGCAAGCCGCATTGGGAGAAAACAGGGACCGCACCATTGCCCGCAGCCAAGCCTGTGGCCATTGAACAATTAATGTCAGGCGCCGAAGACAGCCAACGAATTGAAATCTCGGGCATCGTAAGAAGCACGCAACTCAGCGGTGCGACACTTGAATTTGAACTGGTTTCCGGAGGATACCGCATCCACGTCTATGAGCCGATCCCGCCTGGCGTTGAGCCACAATCGTTGATCGGCGCGAAGGTTCGCGTGAGCGGCACGGCCGCCACCGCCTACAATGCTCCATTAAGACATCTCATCGCGGTGGATGTTTATGTCCCTTTTCCTTCAGATTGTGTTGTTGAAAAACCCGCCGCTTCGGATCCGTTTGCAGAGCCGGTGAGCTTCATTAATGAGATCGGCCAATACCAGGCCGGCCGTTCGCTCGGATATCGGATCCATGTCAAAGGAGTGGTCACCTATCAACGAAAAGGCCAGGATGTATTTATCAGAGACTCCACCGGCGGATTACAAATCAAGAGCGGCCAGCTTCTCTCCTTGTCCCCGGGCGACATGATTGAAGCGGTGGGATTTCCCGGGGTTGAGAATTTTCTGCCAGTGCTGGAGGATGCGGTTTTCAGAAAGAGGGGCGAAGCGCACACCGTCGTGCTGCCCAAAGATGTGCCGATCGGGGAATTATTGATGGGCTTGCATCACGCCGACTTTATAACCCTCAAAGGCAGATTGCTGGATCGCCTGGCGGAAATGGTCCCCTCGCCCGCCAGCGAATCTAACATTGTAAAAACCACCCTGGTGCTTCAAACCACCAACCTGCTTTTCACTGCCGAAGCGGAAACCGTAAACCCGGATCCAGCGTTGACGTCAATTCCTCTCGGCAGCAGCGTTCAGGTCAATGGTATTTGTTTTCTTCAGAGCGAAGCCAATGGAACCATTAAATCGTTTCAAGTCCTGCTGCCCGGCTCGAACGACGTGAGTATTATTGCCAAACCGGGCTGGTTGACGGCGCAACACCTGCTCATCATCCTGGCGATTACCCTGATCCTCATCACGATTGGAGCCAGCTGGATTATTATGGTTTCGAAGAGAAATTCAGCGCTGAGACACTTGATCCACGAACGGGAACTGGATCAGCAAGAGCTGCAAAAAGCCCACGATACGCTCGAAGAACGGGTCAAGGAACGGACCCAACAACTGAAGTTCCAGATCACAGCCAGAAAAGAAACCGAAGTGCAATCCAAAGCCATCCTGGCCGAACGCACCCGGTTGGCCAAGGAACTGCATGACACCCTCGAGCAAACCCTGACGGGTATCACGCTGCAACTGAATACGGTCGCCAAGCTGTTCCAGCAAAACCCGGAAACCGCCGGTTATCATCTCGGGCTGGTCCGGAATATGTTGCGGATGAGCCGGGTGGAATTGCGCCGATCCATCTGGGACCTGAGAAGCAGGGAGCTGGAAGAGTTTGATTTGTCCAAGGCGCTGCTGATCAGCGGGAATCGAATTGGCGATGGCGCCGGCATCCGACTCGAAGTCGTAACCAGGGGAGACATTCATCCTTTGCCGGAAGTGGTTGAAGAGAACCTGTTACGGATAGGTCAGGAGGCCATTACCAATACCGTCAAACATTCCGGCGCAACTTGGGCGAAGATTCAATTGGAGTTTGCCGCCCACCACGTCGCGCTGGAGATCAGGGATAATGGGAGCGGCTTCATTCCGGAAAATTGCGCCGGCCCGAGCGATGGCCATTTTGGGTTGCTCGGCATGTCGGAAAGAGTCAAGCGTTTGAGCGGAAAAATCCTGATTTCCAGCGCCCCGGGTAAAGGGACCACAATCCGGGTCGAGCTGCCGGCAGGCGAGACACCGGTACCCAGATCAGCTCATGACCAAGCCGATTACGAAGAAAACATCACCGATTCGGATTCTTATCGCTGACGACCATTACATCGTCCGAATGGGGTTGATGGCGATGATCAACAGCGAATCGGACATGGAAGTGGTGGCCGAAGCCACCGATGGCGCTCAAGCCGTTGCCCTTTTCGCAAAATTGAATCCGGACCTGGCGCTGATGGATTCACGCATGCCGGTCAAAAATGGCATCGAGGCCACGATTGAAATTCGCAAGCACAATAACGCAGCCCGGGTTTTGATGCTTACCGCTCTGGACGGAGATGAGGACATTCACAAGGCGCTGGAGGCCGGCGCCGCCGGTTACGTGCTGAAGGATTCCACGGAAGAAAAGCTCATGCCCGCCATCCGTGCCGTGGCCTCCGGGCAGCGATGGATTCCGGAAGACGTGGCCAGCCGCCTCACGTCGCGACGTTCGTTCGAAGAGCTGACGCCACGCGAATTGGAAGTCCTCCGCGAACTCGCCAAGGGCATGGCCAACAAACAAATTGCCGATGTCCTAAACATCACTGAAAATACGACCAAGTGGTATCTGAAAAATATTCTGGCCAAACTGCGTGTCGCCGACCGGGCCGAAGCGGTCGCGGTGGCCGTTCAACGGGGAATCATTCATTTTTAACTTGAAGGGCACGACCATTCTCAAACTTCATGACCTGACAACCTTGGAGGAATGGACCCGGTAATGAACTCGTTGTGAGGAATCTGTAACGGACGGTTTTAAAGCATCCGATGCCGGCGCAACAGTTTGAGAGTCAATACGTGGAGTGTCTCTACACCACGTAGAGCGCCTTTTCAAGATACGAATAAACCTTGGTATAATCATGGTTAGGCAGGAGTGAAAACCTCACAATGAAGAACACATAATTCAACCCGTATAACAAACAAATAGTTCGTATTCGGATTCTTCAGTCCAGTAACTGAGAAGCTATCGGCATTGATTTCGACGCGACGGACAAAATCCGACTTGCGGGTAGCCGGTTGAAGCATTCAGCAACCTCGGATTGAAGTTGAGTGATCTTGGCCTGAATCAGCCAACTCATATAGGCTGTGAGCGCTGACTGCAATTTTTGGATTTGCGCGGTTTTGGGGCTGTCAGCCTTGACCTCGGATTGCAGGGCCTTGACAAGATCCAGCCCGAGAAGTGTCTGACCCAATCAGCCGCCCCCCTATTTCTTACGTTGTTGACGGCGTAATCCGAAGAAGAAGCCTGCCAGATAAAACCGACCTTTGCCTAACTGTGACTACGGATGAGTTCACAGTTAAGAAGCGACCGGAGGCTGGGGGACATTGTCTGGATGCTCCCCTTTGCGTTCCGCAAGGCGCAGATCGGGCAAGACTGACCGCATCCTATCTATGAGTGATATCCGCGAGTCCACTTAAGGAGACATTTCTATTCGGTAAAACTTCTGGGAGTTGGTTGCTCCAAGGTCCAAGTACAGCGTGGCCGGTCCAATGGCTGTAATGACGCCACTGATGGGAATAAAACCGTTTGCGAGGTTGGTCGTGGCCATGACCTGATAGATGCTGTTCGAGACACTGGAC
>DATJNM010000071.1:0-6799 GCA_035508155.1 Candidatus Sulfopaludibacter sp.
GGAGCGACGCGCTGTTAAAAAGGCTCGATGAAAAGTCACTGCTCAGATCAACCACCGACGACTGGCCGACGATGCCGGACACCGGGCCAAGGTTGATGATGTAATCGGCCGAACCGCCGCCGCCCGAGTTTTGAAACCCCAAATACAGGTCGTTTTGTACGAACGAGGGCTGGGCGAATGCGGACTGGAAAGTCAGAATGGCTCCACCAACCACTAATGCCGCTCTAGTCAGTTTTTTCATAAATTTGCGCTTGTTGCTTTGTTTTCTTGCTTTGAGTTTTTGCGTCAGTGCTTTGGCCTCCCACCCAAAAGTGGTATGACGGTAGCGACTTTATCACGAGTCAACTCTCTTCCGCTGCATGTTAGAGGACATGGTTTGCACGTTTTAAGACCTGAACGCCGAAATCATAACTTGCTATCGGACTGGGCATTAAAATGGCCGCGGGCTGGGGAAGCGCTGTTTGGCGAACTGTGTCGCCAAAAGGTAACTTTGAGTTGCTGCACTAGAATTTGAATCCCTTGGTTTGGCCTGGCGCATGAATTAGCGGGAGCCCACTCTGAATCGGGATACCGCGTCCTTGATTTCGGCAATTTTGTTTCCCGATGAGGACATCTGCTGAAAATCCGCCGAATGAAAGGAATGAAGAAAACCTAAGGCGGATGCGCCACAGGTTTCCACTCCTGTCCTGCATTCGGACTGAATCAGCTTGCCAAGGCGACTGTTGCTCAGGTCCTTTTCAACCCGTTGGAACCGCGCGCGGCTATGGTTCGTAACCGATTTGTAACCGGCGCGCCACGAATTCGCCGCATTGAACCGGCAGTATTCCCGCCTCATGCGATTAATCAAAGCAGGGCGCCGGTCAACTTGGGTGGCGGGAATCCTTCTGATGGCAATTGCAGGCACGGCGATTTCGGGCTGGTGCGCGGATTCCTCCAACACCAACACCACCGACCCGTTGCTGGATTTGTTCATCAAAAAAGGCTTTGTGACGCAACAGGAGGCGGAACAGGTCGAGGCCGAGGCGCAGGCGCTCCGCAGCAACGAAATGCAAATGCCCCCGGCGCTGCCGTCCAAGTGGAAAATCAGCGAAGGCATCAAAAGCGTGGAGTTGTTTGGCGATATCAAGCTGCGCTATGAGGACCGCTCAGCGGAAGACCCGGTGGGTAACAGTATTGACCTGCAGCGTTTTCGTTACTCGGTGCGGGTGGGTTTGCGGGGCGACCTGTTTGACCACTTTAACTACGGCTTCAGGCTGGATACCGGCACCAGCCCGCGTTCCACGTTTGTCACGCTGGCCACCTCTTCGGGTTTTGGGGCGAACCAACCGAATAATGGAGTTTATCAGGGTCCGTTTGGCAGATCCAATTCAGGCATCAGCATCGGCCAGGTTTACTTGGGCTGGCGGCCTTGGGATTGGGTGGATCTGACGGTGGGCAAGATGCCTAATCCGCTCTACACCACCCCCATGGTTTGGAGCCCGACCATCAGTCCGGAGGGTTTTGCGGAGCGTTTCAAATACACGGTGGGTACGGTGGACTTCTTTGCCACCTTTGGACAATTCCTTTATGCCGACTTCAACCCGGATTCCGCCAGCGCCGGTTTGGGGATTGGATTCGAGCCGGGCAGTTCATTGGGGATAGGAACCGGACAGAATACGGACAATATTTTCATGTTCGCCTGGCAGGGCGGCTTTAATTACCACATTACCACCAACGTCTCCGCGAAGATTGCCGGCACTTTGTACAGTTATAGAGGAGTTCAGTCGAGTTCCGGAAGTGGCGCCGTGTCCCCCTATTTCGGCAATACTTATGTCGGCGAAGGCGCCTATTACTATTATGGCGGCACCAACACATCGTTGAACCCCGGTTACCCCCCCGGCGCCAGTGGCTACCAGCCTGGAGCGGTGTTCAATCAGAGCCAGCCAGCCTACCTGAACGTGGATTACCCCTTTAATCAAGTCGGCCTCAACCATCTGTTGGTGCTGGAAGTTCCCTTCGAATTCAATTTCAAAGTCAGCAAACTGGATGTACAGGTGTTTGGCGACGGGGCTTATAACCTGGAGGGCAGGCAGCGGGCCGAGGATGCCGCCAACGCTTATTCACAGATTTTGGCTGCAAATGTTCCACCTAACGGTACCGCCGCACTCCACTCGTTTCCAGCGCAAACGGATGACGTGAAGGCCTATCAGATCGGCCTTGATCTGGCGAGCGAGGGCGGTCGTGGACTGGTCTATGGCACCACTTCCCAAAGGCATGCCTGGGAAGTCAGAACCTACTGGCAGCACGTCGAACAATACGCGCTGGATCCCAATCTGCCGGACACGGACTTTTTTGAAGGTGCCCAGAACCTGGAAGGTGTTTATGTAGCGCTGGCCTACGGTTTTACTGAAAACCTCATCGGGACCTTCCGCTATGGCCACGCCAACCGGATCAACAGCCTGCTGGGCACAGGCGGCAGCGATACCGGAGACATCCCTCAAATCAATCCTATCCACGAGTTTGATATCTACCAAGTGGACTTGACCTTCAGATTTTGAGGTAATTGAAGACGGTTTAATTTTCAGACGAACTCCCCCGGCCCGCGGCTCCACTGTTCGGCAAATAAACGATCTGGTTGGTGGCAGTGTCCAACGGCGGCTTCCAGCCGGAGTCCAGGTGAATCTCTGTGCTTCTGCCTGCCTCGATTACTTCCAGCATGGTCAACAGCGGGTAAAGATCTGATCGCGATTTGATGGTGCAATTGCCCGCCGGAATTGCAACCCATGCGGGCGTCTCGTCTTCCACGACTCTACGGTTGGGTATATCCTTCCACAACTTACCGGATGCGGTGTGGATTCCGTAACCCGTCTGCGGATAGTGGTAAAAGTGTCTTCGCCCACTTCGTGTGCCTCCGTGCCAGGACAGACCCGCCGATAACCGGTCGCTTGGGTCGCCGCAATCTTGAGGAGAGCCGGTCCGACCGTGATGAGCGCAAGCGGTTGCGCCGCGCCACCGATCCAAAGCGGTGGCAAGATCGTACTAATGATGGCAATGGCGTTTGCTTTCATGCCAAACAATCTGTCCGCCACCTGTTAATATATCTTGAATAGCCCATAAAATTCTTCCGGAATGTCCCCCGAGCGGGGCCTCAAACGCTGGCGTCTAATGGATGACGCCCGTTTGATAATTCAGATTGGCACGTTGAGTCAGCACATTGTAACGCGCGTCGACGTTCGCAATTTGCGCCGAGGTCAGATTCAATTGCGCTTCACTCAATTCGACGATGGAACTGATGCCGGTTTGGTAGCGCGCCTGGGCCAGATCGTAAGCCTCGGCCGCGTTGCGCACCAGTTCTCCGGTGGTGTGCAACTGTTCCAGTGCGTTGTTGAAATTCAACCAGGCAACGCGAACGTCGCGAATCACGTTGTCTTCGGCGGAACGCAACAACTCGCCCTCCGACTGCGCCTTCAATTCGGCCTCATGCTGCCGCGCCACATAAAACCCGCCCGCAAACAGCGGCAGACTCAATTGCACTCCGCCCGCGGCGTAATCGTCCGGCAAATGACTGTCGTGCGTCGGCGCGTCACCGGCCACGCCGAGAGCGGCGACGGCCGGCAGTCGGGAATCACGCTCGGCTTTGGCGAACCGGAGCGCCGCATCACGCTCATCGCGCAGGCTCAATAATTCCGGCCGGCGCGACAATGCCGTTTGCACCAAATCGGAAATGTCGTTGGTCACGGCCTTGGCCGGCGGCGCTTGTTCGACCAGTTGAAACTGATGGAATTCCTGGTAACCCAACGCCGTTGAGAGCACGGCCATCGCCGCATCGGCGTTGTTCTGGGATTTTTCCACCAGCAAACGGGCCTGTTGTAATTCCACCTGCGCAAAACTCACGTCCAGTTCGGACCGCAACTTATTGGTGGCGAGCGCGGTGACCTGATCCAGTAACAACTGGCGCGTGTCGAAGGTCTGCCGGGCCACGCGCAACACGGCCTGCGCCGCCAACGTTCCGAAATAGGCGGTATCCACCCCCAATAAAACCTGCTCACGGGTGAGGGCAAGATTTTGACTTTCCGCCCGCGCCTGGAATTTGGAACTGGCGGTGAGATTGGCCGTGCGACCGAAATCGGTGAGCAACTGGCTCACTTGGAGACCACCGGCAGCCCGGTCATATACGCTCGGATTGTTCAAACCGCCGGCCATGATGCGCGTGCCTTCCTCGTTGACTCCCACGGCGGTGCCATACAGATTGACACTCGGGAAAAAACCGGCGCGACTTTCCACCACTGCTTCCTGCGCCGCCAGCGCGCGATAATTGGCGGCGGCGATTTGCGGATGATTTTGCAGCGCAAGTTGCTGCGCCTCCGGCAGTGTCAAAGTCTGCATGGCATTTGTTGGCCCGGCTTTGATAACGCCGCCGCCAAGCTGAACGCACAGGAAAATGGGAAAAATGTATTTCATAAGTTATGATGGGTGGTGTGTTGGCGGTAGACCGCCAGACGCGATGGTGGAGCTTTCAGCCGGTTTTTCGGTTTTCCGGTAAATGAGGTAATACGCCGCCGGGACAATGAAGACGGTGAGCACCACCGATACCGCCAGCCCGCCGATGATTGCCCTCGCCAGCGGCGCGTACGCCTCGCTGCCCGTACCCAGCTTGGTCGCCATCGGAATCAAGCCAATCAGGGTCGCCAGCGAAGTCATCAGGACTGGCCGCAACCGCACGCGGCAGGCCAGGGAAACGGCTTCGCGCAGCGGCCGGCCTTCCTCACGCAGACGGTTGGTGAATTCCACGATGAGAATGCTGTTGGAAACCACGATCCCCACCATCATCACCACGCCCATCAGCGACATGACGTTGAGTGTCGTGCCGGTCAGAAACAGGATCAGCAGCACGCCTACCAGCCCCGTCGGCACGGCCAATAGAATCAACAGGGGATGCAGGAACGATTTGAACTGCGCCACCAGAATCAAATAGACCAACAGCGTCGCGAGGATCAGTCCCAATCCGAAACTGCGGAACGACACCTGCATCGCCCGCGCCGAGCCACGCACCGTCACACGCACGTTTTCCGGCAGCTTCGTGGCGCGGATGACTTTCTGAATGCCACCCAATACCCCACCCAAGTCCTCGCCCGAAGGCGAAACATACACGTCCACCACGCGGCGGAGTTGGTAGTGGTCCACCTCAGTCGGCGACTCGATGTGTGTTACTTCACTTACGGCATCCAGCCGCGTGGGTTTGGCAGAGTGCGCCGCGCGCAGCAGGACGGAAGTCAAGTCGGGCAGATTTTTCACCCGGTTTTCCGGATATTGGACGGTGAGGAAATAGTCGTTGCCGCTTTTGGGGTCCACCCAATAGCTGGGCGCGATCATCATGTCCGAGGTCAGCGCCGTGATAACGTTGTCCACTACCTCCCTTTCGTCTAACCCCAGTTCACTGGCGCGCACGCGGTTAATGTTCAGTTGCAAGGCCGGATAATCCACGTCCTGCGGCACCAGCACGTCGCTCACCCCACGCAACTCTCGCGCCCGCTGCGCAATCCCCACCGCCGTCCGGTGCATCGCCTCCAAATCCATCCCGCTCACCTGGATGTCCAGCGGCGCCGGCAAACCCAAGTTCAAAATCGCATCCACCAATCC
The DNA here is from genome assembly GCA_035508155.1 of Candidatus Sulfopaludibacter sp. GTDB lineage: Bacteria > Verrucomicrobiota > Verrucomicrobiia > Limisphaerales > UBA11358 > UBA11358. The sequence goes on from DATJNM010000071.1 coordinate 5,620, forward strand.
ACCCGTTTGAAAATACGCCGCCATTTCCGGCAACTCCTGCTTCAGCCGCGCCCGCACCAAATCCATGTACTGAAAACTGCTCAACCGATGACCCGCGTTTAATCCCACCTGTACAAACGCCGTGTGCGGCCCGGAGTTAGGCGTGTAGATCGAGGAAAAGCCTGGTGTCACCCCGATGTTCGACACGATGATCTTCAAATCCTTCGCCGGCACCACTTCGCGGACAATTTGCTCGACCTTTTCCACCAGGGCATCGGTGTCTTCAATCCGCGTGCCGGTAGGGGCTTTGAGGTTGACGACGAACTGGCCGGGATCGGTCCGTGGAAAATAGGCTTCACCAACAAACGGATAAAGGCCGAGGCTCAAAATGAAAATGCCGGTGATCCCGAGTACGGTCGCCATAGGTCGAAGCAGCGCCAGTTTCAGATAGCTTTCGTAACGGTCGAGCATTTGCCGGAATCGGCGGTTGAACCAGCGATTGAAACGCGCGCCCCAATTCCCGGCTGCGGTTTTGGCGTCATCGTGGCCATGCTGGAGTTTGATCAGTTTGGCACAGAACAATGGCACCACGGTCATGGCCACCAGATATGAAGCGAACAACGACAGAATCACGGCCAGCGCCAGCGCCGTGAACAGAAACTTGCTGACGCCGTAAAGAAACGTTACTGGAAAAAAAACGATGACCGTCGTCAGCGTCGCTGCCAGTACCGGCAGGGCGACCTCGCGCCCGCCGCGCTCGGCGGCGACTTCCGGCGACTCGCCCAACTCCATGTGGCGAAAAATGTTTTCCAGTACCACCACTGAGTTATCAATCAAACGCGAAAACGCCAGCGCCAGCCCGCCCAGAATCATCGCATTGACCGTGCTGTGACCGAACGCGAGGGCGATGAACGCTGCCAGAGCCGAAAGGGGTATGGAAAGGAAAACCGCAACCGTGGCCCGCAGGCTGCCCAAAAAAATCAGAATCATCAGGCCGGTCAGCACCAAACCAATCAAGCCTTCGTGAATCAGGTTATCAATGGCATTGCGCACGAAGATGGACTGGTCGAAGACGACGTTGGTGACCAGTTGTTTGGGCACGTCCAACAGATGCGCCACCGCCTGCTTGATCCCGTCCACCACCGCAATCGTGTTCGCGTCGCCTCCCTGCTTGAGCACCGGCAGATACACCGAGGGCTGA
>DATJNM010000072.1:0-14608 GCA_035508155.1 Candidatus Sulfopaludibacter sp.
ATTTATCGCGCCGGAATTCTCCGAGGGCGGATGTGCGCTATCGGTTGACTTGCTCCACCGCTCCCGTTAGCGTGCGAATTGCCATGGCAAAAAGACCGTCCTCGCGTCTTGTCAAAATTCTGTCCGGTTTCCGATCCGATGCGGAAAAGGAATGGGTGGGTGCGGAAAACGATCTGAACCGGCTGGAACGGTTTGCGCATTTCTGGGTGCTCGTCGCGCGCAGTTTTGTCCACAACCGCTGCCCGGTGCGGGCGGCGGCGTTATCTTACACCACCCTCCTGGCGCTGATCCCCTTGCTGGCGGTGGCCATCAGCGTCACCAGCAGCCTGCTCAAAAGCCAGGGCGAGGAGAAGATTTACGAGGGGATCGACAAATTTGTCTCCAGTATCATGCCGCCCGCACGGCTGGGCACGAACGGCACTGCGGTTTCGCTGAACCTTGGCCCCGCCCTGTCTGTCGCCTTAACGCGGACAAATTCGGAAACGGCCGGAACCCTAACCAACTTAACGGCCGGAACGGCAGGCGAAACAAACCTTCCGCCGGCATCCGGCGGCGACGCACGGATCACCAGTGCGCAAAAAGAAGCAGCCAGCTACATTCAACATTTCGTGCAAACTACGCGCAGCGGCACACTCGGCATCACGGGCATGGTATTGCTGGTGTTCATTGCCATCCGCATGCTGGCCAGCGTCGAGGCCACTTTTAACGACATCTGGGGCGTGACGCGCGGACGCAATTGGCTTTGGCGCACTGTCCTTTATTGGGCGGCGATTACTCTTGGTCCGTTGCTGCTGGTCGCCGCGCTGGGACTGGCGGGCGGACCGCATTTGGAAACCGCCCGGAATTTGGTCAATCGCATGCCACTCGTCGGCAGATTTGTCTTCGAGTTGCTGCCGCTGGTGGTTCTGTGGCTGGCGTTTGCCCTGGTCTATTTGCTCATGCCGAACACTCGGGTGCGTTTTGACGCGGCGATGATTGGCGGTATGGTGGGCGGCACTCTCTGGCATCTGAACAATATCTTCGGCTTTCTTTATGTCTCGCGCGTGGTTACCAACAGTAAAATCTACGGGAGCCTGGGCTTGATGCCGGTGTTCATGATAGGTTTGTATTTCTCCTGGCTGATCCTGTTGTTTGGCGCGCAGGTGGCCTACGGTTTCCAGAACCGCCGGGCGTATTTGCAGGACAAACTGGTTGAGAATGTGAACCAACGCGGGCGCGAATTCATCGCGTTGAGAATGATGACGTGCATCGGACAGCGATTTCAACGAGGGCTGCCGCCTCCTACACTTCCGGAAATCTCCGCCGAACTCGGGGTTCCGACCCGACTGGTGCAACAGGTTCTTCAGATTCTCCTCGCCGGGCGACTGGTCACTGAAGTCATCGGCACCGAATCCGCTTATGTGCCCGCCCGTCCGCTGGACGCCATTAACGCTCACCACGTTCTGCAAGCCATGCGGGCAGGTTTCGGACAGGAATTGCCCTTGCGCGACGAACCGGCGCGGGCGGAAGTGTACGGGGAATTCGCCCGCATTGAAGAAGCGGAACGCCAGACCGCGTCATCGGTGACCCTGCTCGCGCTCGTGAACCGGCTTCCGGCGCGACCGGAGATAAACGCGCCAACGGGCCGAAGAGAATGAATTCCGGCCCTCAGGTCGAACCCGTTCTGCGGCAGTAAATCAGCCTCGGGCAGCAACAATCCGGTTCCCGATGAAAGTGCCCGTGAAACAGGGCTGTCGGTTCTTCCGAGAGTTTTTTTTTGCCATTTCGGCTTCCGGTCTGGCATGTTTCCTGCCAATCAAGTCGAGCGGAAGAAAGCCAAGACAACGCATTTCCAAAGGCCAAGCATGAACTGGTATTACGCTGACCAAGGACAACAGACCGGCCCGGTGACTGAAGAACAGTTTGCGGAGCTGGTACGCACCGGAAAAATCCAGCCCGACACATTGGTCTGGCGCGAGGACATGGCGGCCTGGGCACCTTACGGGGAAACTGTCGCTCCGGATCAAACGGCTGCAACTTTCACCGGCAGTTCGAGCTTCACTCCCGGCCAGGGCCCGGAGGCCGTGTGCGCCGAGTGTGGCAGGATGTATGCGATCCACGACATGATTCGTCATGGTGGAATTTACATTTGCGCCAATTGCAAACCGGTTTTCATGCAAAAGCTGGCCGAAGGCGCGCAGATCAACACCGGTGAACTGAATTACGCCCGGTTTGGGACGCGCGTGGCGGCCTACTTCCTGGACATTTTGATTTTGATGGCAGTGAACATGGCCATCGGAATGATTGCCGGCCTGAGCCTGGCGCAGGCCGCCGGCCTGCAACCCAAAGGCGCCCTGGTTCTCCAACTTGTTTTGTTTGCCATTCAGATGACCATCGGCATTCTGTACGAGGTCATTCTCATCGGGAAATATGGCGCCACGTTGGGAAAGATGGCGTGTAAAATCAAGGTGGTAACGGCGGACGGCGGACGGGTTTCCTATCTGCGCGCCTTTGGCAGGTATTTTGCAAAAATGCTGAGCAGTTTCACCTGCCTCATTGGGTTTATTATCGCCGCCTTTGACGGCCAGCGACGCGCGCTGCACGATCACATTTGCAATACCAGGGTTGTGTTCAAATAACCCATGAATTCCTCGCTGGTTCAATGCCCCAAATGCCAGGCCTGGCTCCTGGAAGGCGTTTTCAACCAGCCCGAACTGTCACCCTGCCCGGCATGCGGCGTGCCCCTGCAGATTGAAGTGTTCCCCGCCCTGTTTCGCAACCAGAGTGTCGGTCGGAGCGGCGAGGCCATTTTGATTGAGGGCGAATCCAGTTGTTTCTATCATCCACAGAAAAAAGCGGTCATACCCTGCCAGGGTTGTGGGCGTTTCCTCTGCGCCCTGTGCGATTGTGAACTGAACGGACAGCATTTCTGCCCGAGCTGTCTGGAAGCCGGGAAGAACAGGGGCAAAATCAAAAACCTGGAAAATCAGCGCACACTTTACGACAACATCGCCCTGTCGCTGGCGGTTTATCCCCTGCTGATTTTTTATTTCACCCTGGTCACCGCCCCGGCGGCCTTGTTTGTCGCCATCCGTTACTGGAACGCGCCGCGCAGCATGGTGCACCGGACAAAAACCCGCTCCGTTGCCGCCATCATTCTGGCCTCGCTGCAAATTGCCGGCTGGGGCCTGCTCTTTTTCGCCATCGCCGGCCACCGCTTTTGATCCATGCCCGAGAAGGAATATCAACGTTTGACGCGCGCCCGATCCCGGTCGGCATTTGCGGTTGTCTCCATGACCCGCTCGAGCCTCTGGCTGGGCAAGGATCATCTGCTTTGCGTTGATTCCAGCGGATATTCGGAAACCTACAAACGGTTTTATTTCCGCGACATTCAGGCTGTAACCGTTCAACAAACCGACCGGCATCTCTGGTGGAGCGCCATCCTCGGTTTGCTGACTTTTGCTTTTTTCATCATCACCATTGCCACTACGCCGAAGACTTCTCCCGCACAATGGACCGGCGACGAGGTTGCTGGCGGAATTATTCTGGGTGGAATCACAGCGCTGTTTGTACTATTGCTGCTGGTGAACTTGTTCAAAGGGCGGGCGTGCAAATGTTTCCTTCGCACCGCCGTGCAAATCGAAGAACTGCCTTCGCTCAACCGCCTGCGGCGCGCGCGCAAGACGCTGGCCCGCCTTCGTCCCCTCGTCGTCGCCGCCCAGGGCGAGCTTGCGCCGGAGGAAATCTCCTCTCGAATGCGGTCCACTGCCGGAACACCGCCCCAAACGTCAACCGCGACGGCGCCGGATGCGGCCGCAGCGCCGCCAACGACCACGCTTCCCCCGAGTGCGCCGCCCGTCATGTCCTGAAGAGAAACCTCGTGAACCATGCAAAATCTGGCCCAACAGCGCTGTTTTAACCATGCCGGACGCGAAGCGGTGGCCCGCTGTCCGGAGTGCGGACAGTGTTTCTGTCGCGAGTGCATCACCGAACACGACGACCGGGTGGTTTGCGCCGCCTGCCTGAAAAAATTGACGCGGCAACCCCTGGCCCGGCACATGACGTTTAAATGGTTTCTGCGGCTCGCCCAGTGCGCCTTCGGCATTTTGATTGCCTGGTTTTTCTTTTTTCTCATCGGCGAAAGTTTGTTGAAACTGCCGGATTCGTTCCATGAAGGAACGCTCTGGCAGGTTCCCTGGGTGGATAAGGAATGAAAAGCACCCGCCAGCGGCGGCAGGGCCGGAGCAGCTTTGATCTGATCGAAGAAGCCACCCACCGGTTGCGCACTGCGCCGGCCGCGACGCTGGCGGTTTATCATCTCGGGGCGGTCCCGTTTGTGCTGGGATTGCTTTATTTCTGGGCGGACATGAGCCGGAGTCCGTTTGCCGGGCAACATCTGATTGACGCTGCGCTGGGCCTGGCGGCGTTGTTTCTCTGGATGAAATTCTGGCAGGTTATTTTTGCCCGCCACTTGCGGGCACAGATTGCCGCAGAACCCATACCGCGCTGGACCGCCCGCCGCTGGGGACGCGTTTTTCTCGCCCAGGCCTTCGTGCAGCCAACGGGTTTGTTTGTGTTCCCCCTTTCGCTGATTCCGGCGCTGCCGGCCGGCTCGGTCTATGCCTTCTATCAAAATGCCACCGCACTTGACGACGGCGGCCCGGAGGGAATTTCAAAACTTCTCAAAAAATCCGCGAAGCAGGCAACGCTCTGGCCCGGACAGAACCACCTTGTTCTGGCCATCCTGGCCGGTTTCGGTTTTTACGTTTTTCTGAACTGGATGGTGACGGGCCTGGCGCTGCCGCATCTGATTAAAATGCTGTTTGGCATCGAATCGGTCTTCACCCGAAGCGCGTTCAGCCCGTTGAACACCACCTTCTTCGCCGGAATGTTGGGTCTGACGTATCTATGCGTGGACCCGATATTGAAGACCGTCTATGTGCTGCGCTGTTTCTATGGTGAGTCGTTGGAAACGGGCGAGGATTTGCGCGCGGAGCTGAATTCCCTGACGGTTGCGTCGCCCTCCGTGGCCGCCGTGGCGGCGCTCTTGCTGGGATTGCTATGTTGGACGTCGCCACTTCGGGCGGCTGATGCGCCGGCCCCCGCAGTTCAACCGGCCCGGGCGCCCGTTTCCTCACCGGTCACGCCGGCGGACCTGGACCACGCCATCAACCAAACCATCCACGAAAACAAATACACCTGGCGCCTGCCGCGGGAAAAAATCGTGGAACCGGACGCGCAAGGGGGCATGCTGGCGCGGTTTTTCGACAAGGTGGGCGCCCTGCTGCGGCGGTGGGTGCGCGATGTGGTGAACTGGCTGGATGAATGGCTCCGGAAACTTTTTCGGAACCAGCGGGTGAACACCCATTCCGGAACCTCCGGTTATGGCTGGATCGAATCGCTGCAAATTTTGCTCTACGGATTGGTGGCCGTGGTGCTCGCCGCGCTGGCCATTCTACTTTACCGGGTCTGGCGGGACCGGCGATCCCCGGCCCAGGTTGCCAGCGAACCGATCCAGCCCTTGCCGGATATCCATGACGAAAACGTTGGCGCCGATCGGTTGCCGGGAGACGATTGGACAAAATTAGGCCATGAACTGCTCGAACGCGGCGAACTGCGCCTGGCCATGCGGGCGTTTTACCTCGCCAGCCTGGCCTATCTGGCGGCGCGTAATTTCATCAGCATTGCACGATTCAAATCCAACCATGATTACGAACGGGAATTGCGCCGGCGTGGACATTCATTTCCCGATTTGCTGCCGGTGTTTGGCGAGAACCTTACATCGTTTGAGCGTGTCTGGTATGGTCTGCATGAGGTCAGCCGCGAACGGGTGGAGCAGTTTGTGGCCAACGTGGAAAGGATGAGAGTTGCCGGATGAAAAAGTACTTTCCCCTCTTCCTGCTGGCGGGCTGTACCGCGGCACTGACCCTGGGTCTCATCCGGCTCTTCGAACTCCGGTTCGAAGCGGGCGACGTTTACCCGGCCTATTCATCGCTGCGTTCCGATCCGCTCGGCACGATGGCGTTTTATGAAAGTCTCGGCAAGGTGCCGGGTCTTTCCGCGCGCCGGGATTTCAGCGCCGGGAACCGTCTGCCGGAGGAACCGCACACGGTTTATCTGCAAGCCGGCGCCGACGATTACGATTGGAAGTGGGTACCGGCAGATTTGTCCCGCGAACTGGACGCGTTTCTCGCCCGCGGCAACCGGCTGGTCATTCTGCTCCACCCGCAAACCTGGTTGTTTCAATTCCGCGAGGATAATGAAACCAATTCGGTGAAATCGTCCAGGGCCGGGAACGAAAACATGACACCCCCCAAACCGACGAAAAACAAAGCGAAATCCAACGAGGACGACGAGGATGTGGATTTGGCTGAGCGTTGGGGTTTCGAGGTGAATTTTGCCAAACTCGCGCAGGCGGATGACGTATACGAACCGGCCCGGGTAGCGAACAAAACGGACCTGCCCTTGCCGCGCACCCTCGACTGGCACAGCGGCCTGGTCTTCACCAATCTGGACAGTGCGTGGCGCGTGATTTATGCGCGGGGCACCAATGCCGTGCTCATTGAACGACAGTTCGGCCAGGGTTCGGTCGTGATGGCCACCGACTCCTACTTCGTCAGCAACGAGGCGATGGCAAAGGACCGGCACCCGGATTTGCTGGCCTGGCTTGTCGGCGCCGATAGAAACGTCGTTTTTGATGAATCCCATTTCGGCATCGTTCAGACCCCGGGGGTTGCGATATTGATGCGTAAATATCGTCTGCACGGGCTGGCGGCCGGACTGTTGCTGCTGGCCGGGCTGTTCATCTGGAAAAATGCCAGCGGTCTGGTGCCGCCGCACGCCGCGCAAACACGGCAGGATTATATCGCCGGCAAGGATTCCGCAGCCGGTTTTGCCAACCTGCTCCGTCGCAGCATTGCGCCGCGCGACCTGCTGTCGGTTTGTTTCATTGAATGGAAAAAGTCGGCCGGGCCGGCCGGCCCATTCACCGCCACGCGGCAGCGACAGGCCGAAGCGGTGTTCGAAGCAGAGAACGGCCTGCCGTCTAAAGATCGAAATCCCATCGCCACGTATAAAAAAATCTGCTCCATCCTGGGAGCCCGCAACCCATCGCCAAAATCATGAATACCGAACGACTCAAGGAAGTCCTCGTCCAAGCCCGGTCCGAGGCCGGCAAGGTTATTATTGGCCAGCACGACGCCATCGAAAAGGCGCTCATCGCCATCTTCACCGGCCAACATGCCCTCGTCGAAGGCGTGCCCGGGGTCGCCAAAACCCTGCTGGTGCGCACACTCGCCCGCGTTCTGGGCGCCGACTTCGCGCGCATTCAGTTCACGCCCGACTTGATGCCGGCCGATATTACCGGCACCAACGTTTTCAACCTGCAACGTAATGAGTTCTCGCTCATCAAAGGCCCTATCTTCACCTCGTTTTTACTGGCCGACGAAATCAACCGCGCGCCGGCCAAGACCCAGTCGGCGCTATTGCAGGCGATGCAGGAACGCGTGGTGACGATTGACCGCGAAACGTATTCGCTACCGTCAAGTTTCACCGTGTTTGCCACGCAAAATCCGATTGAATATGAGGGCACCTACCCGCTGCCCGAGGCGCAGAAGGACCGGTTCATGCTGAAGATCACCATGAAAACGCCGGACCGCGCCGACGAATTGGCGCTGGCGCAGCGGACGCTGACGCCGGATGCGCCGGAAACCGTGCTGGCACAGGGTGCCGTTCAACCGGCCATCAAGGCCGAAGATCTGGCTTCGTTGCGGGAAGGCCTGGCCGCCATCGTTATGCGCGAAGAACTGGTCGGTTATCTGGTGGATATTATTCGCGCCACCCGGCAGCAGGAAAGCATCCTGGTTGGCGCCGGGCCGCGCGCCACACAGTCGCTCATCATGGCTGCCCGCGCCCGGGCCACCCTGTCCGGCCGTGATTTCGTCACGCCCGACGACATCAAGGAAATGACGCCGCCGGTGCTGGAACATCGCCTGATCCTCCGGCCGGAATTTGAAATCGAAGGCCTGACCGTGACAGAAGTCATCCAGAAGATTCTCCAACAAATTGCCGTGCCGCGATGATTGTCCCCCGTTTCAGACTGCTGTTCTGGGTGGCGGTGGTGGTACTGCCATTCGCCCTGTTGGCAGCGGTATCGCCGCCGACCGCCGGTGTTTGCCTGTTGTGCATCGGCAGCCTGGTGTTGGTCACGCTGGCCGATGCCATCAGCGCGCGCCGGAGCCTTACGGGGGTCGGGGTGGAATTGCCTGCCGTCACGCGCATGTCGAAGGATCGTGAGGCCAAATTGGAGATGCGCATCCGCAACGAACGCCAGCGGCAGAAGAGCCTGCGGGTGGCGCTGCCCTGGCCGCGGGAAATCCGGACCGGCTCCGAATCCCTGGACGCGCTGTTGCCCGTACAAAGCGAATGGTCGCGGCTGGCCTGGCCCTGTACCCCGCTTAAACGCGGCAACTATCGGTTTCATTCAGCCTATATTGAGGGCAGTTCACCCCTCGGTTTTTGGGCCGTGCGCAAAACGGTGCCGGTGCGGTCGGAACTGCGCGTCTATCCCAACCTGCTGAACGAACGAAAGAGTATCGCGGCACTCTTTTTAAACCGGGGCGCCTTTGGCGTGCACGCGCAGCGGCAGGTCGGCAAGGGCCGTGATTTTGAAAAACTGCGCGAATACATCCCCGGCGACGATTACCACGAGATCCACTGGAAGGCAACGGCCCGGCGGGGAAAACCCATCACGAAAGTTTTCCAAATTGAAAAAACCCAGGAAGTTTACGTGGTGCTGGACGCCTCGCGATTGAGTGCCCGACCGGTTCAAACTTCCAGGCTGCCGGAAACTCAACCGGGAACTTTGAACCGGGCAACGGGAACCTCCGTTCTGGAACGTTTCGTGACCGCCGCGCTGATCCTGGGACTGGCAGCGGAGCGGCAGGGCGATTTGTTCGGACTGTTGACCTTCACGGACAAGGTGGAAAAGTTTGTGCGCGCCAAAAACGGCAAGACTCACTATGGCGTCTGTCGCGACGCGCTTTATACTCTGGAACCGAAGATCACCACACCGGATTTCGATGAAGCCTGCGCTTTCATCCGGCTGCGGCTGCGTCGTCGCGCGTTGCTGGTGTTTCTGACCGCGCTGGATGACCCGGCGCTGGCGGAAAGTTTTGTCCGCAACGTGGATATGATCCGGCGACAGCATCTGGTGCTGGTGGATATGGTGCAGATGCCGGGGGTACAACCACTCTTCACGGATCCGGCCGTTGCCGGGCCGGATGATTTGTACGGCCACCTCGGCGGCCACCTGCAGTGGCAGAAATTGCGCGAGTTGCAAAAGGTCCTGCAACGGTGCGGGGTCCAATTCTCACTGCTGGCCAACGAACGTTTGAGCGCCGCACTGGTGTCGCAATATTTGAACGTCAAACAGAGACAATTGCTGTGATCATTGATTTGCAACGTTTCCTCGCCGGTGAACGGCCGTTCTGGACCGAACTGGAAAGGATGCTCGACCGGCTGGAAGCGGAACCGGAACTGCGGATGACACTGCCGCAATTGCAGCTTTTCCACCACCTTTACGAGCGTACTGCCGCCGACCTGGCAAAAATCACCACCCTGTCCTCGGAACCGGAGACCCGGCGGTATCTGGAAAATCTGGTTGCCCGCGCCTATGGCGAAATTCACGAAACGCGCGAGAAACAACGCCGGTTCTTTCCGTTAAAATGGTTTTTCCAGACGTTGCCGCAAACGTTCCGCCGCCATGTCCGGGCTTTTTATTTGTCGTTGGCCGTCACCCTGGCAGGCTGCGCCTTTGGCGGGCTGGCGATTGCCTTCGATCCGGAGGCCAAACCGGTGCTGATGCCGTTCTCCCATCTGCTCGAAGACCCGGCCCGGCGCGTGGCCGAGGAAGAAAAGGCCACGCACGACCGGCTGGCCGGTGTCAAAACCACATTCTCGGTGGAGCTGATGACACACAACACCAAGGTTTCCATATTCACCCTGGCGCTCGGCATGACATGGGGGATCGGCACCCTCATCATGCTGTTTTACAACGGGGTCATTCTCGGCGCCGTCGCCGTGGATTACATCCGCGCCGGACAAACCAAATTCCTCCTTGGTTGGTCGATGCCGCACGGGGTGGTGGAAATCCCGGCCATCCTCATCGCCGGCCAGGCCGGCCTGCTGTTGGCGCTCGCCCTCATCGGACGAGGCAGCCGCGTTCCGCTCAGGACGCGATTGCGCGAAATTTCCGGCGACGTCGTCACGCTGATTTTTGGCGTCGGCGTCCTGTTGATCTGGGCCGGGTTCATCGAGGCGTTCCTCTCCCAGTATCACGAACCCGTTATTCCCTACGAAGCCAAAATTGCCTTCGGCGCCGTTGAGCTGATTCTGCTGGCCCTGTTTCTGGCAAAATCAGGAACCCGGGAAAAAGCCGAAACCACAAGCGGGCGCCGATGAAAACCAGCACACTGTTCATTCGCACCCCGGAAGGCATTGTCTTTTCGCAACTGCTCGCGGGACCCGTGACACGGTTTTGGGCGTGGTTCATTGACCAGCTTTGCATCAGCGCCGGCTTGTTCATCCTGGGGATCGCTTTGGATTTGTTGAAAGCCATCAATTGGAACTTCGGCCTCGCGCTGTCGGTGATCGGTTATTTCGTGATCAGCATCGGCTACGGGATTTTTCTTGAATGGAACTGGCGCGGCCAGACGGTCGGCAAGAAACTGTTCCGGTTGCGCGTGGTGGATGCGGAAGGAATGCGGCTGCAATTCAATCAGATTGTGGCGCGCAACCTGTTGCGGTTCGTGGATTCGTTGCCGGCGTTCTATCTCGTCGGCGGCCTGGCCTGCTGGTTTAACTCCCGCTGCCAGCGATTGGGGGACCTCGCCGCCAACACCATCGTCGTCCGGAATCCGCGCGTGACCGAACCGGACCTCGATCAGTTGCTCGCCGGCAAATACAACTCACTCCGGCAATATCCTCATCTGACCGGTCGTTTGCGCCAGCGCATTTCACCGATGGAGGCGGATGTCGCCCTGCAGGCATTATTGCGGCGCGAAGAATTTGAACTGGTGGCCCGGGTGGAATTGTTCCGTGAACTGGCCGGCCATTTCCGAAGCAAGGTTGAATTTCCGGCCGAGGCCACCGACGGCGTCGCAGATGAACAATATCTTCGCAACGTGGTGGACATCCTTTATCGGACGCGGGGAGAGAACCCGGTTGCCGCCGGGCAAACTCAATGAAACTCAATGAAGTTGCCGCAATTGCACGTCGTCATAGCGGACAACAGTGTCCTCGCTGTCACTGAAAGCGCCCAGTCCTACCAGATAACCGTTCTCCGGCACCTGAATGTTCGCCGGGGGAGCAGCTTTGTGAAAGACTTCCACGTCGTTGACCGACGCCGTCAGGCGCCCGTTACGCAGGATGAAGTCAAACGCGTTGGTGACATCATTCAAAACGACTTGCTGAACGATCTGTTCCCGTGACCAGCCCACGCCCAGGCAGACGACGTCGCCTTCCACGTCGTGCCGCTTGAGGCGAAAACCATACCAGTTGTAATTCCCGAAATCCGGCACACCGATGACCAGTCCGACCTGGAAATTCTTGTTGGAGGAATGGATGGTCTCGAAACGGCCGCGCACCTCGAAATTCTCACCGACGGGCACTTTGGAAAAAAGCATATGGCCCTGGGAACCGTATTCCACCTCCAAGGCACGGGGCCCAACGCGGCGCACCTTGCCAAAACTAAATGCCCAGTCAAGGTCGTGGTCGTTTTCCGGCAACCACTCCACCCATTTGCCTTGTTGCAGGTTGTCCGCGACGGTGAGCTGGGCCACCCGGTGCTGGATGAATTCTTCCGTCCGGAAATCGGCGGCGGGTGCGGAGGTCAGACTGGTGTACTGCTTGAGCGCGGCGGTCACGTCACCGGCATTGCGGGCGGATTCCGCCGCCGAGATTTTTGCGCCCAGCGGGCCAGTCCGGGCGGCGACTTCGAGCGGCATCAGGGAGAGGTCCGTGCCCCAGTTCCGCAAATTCTCCGGTAGCGGCTGCCAGTTCAAAGCCTCCATTTGGTTGCGCGCCACTCGGTATTTGCCGGCAAAATAGGCAACGACTGCGTACGAGGTTCGCCAGCCGTTACGCCGGGACGATTCGGCCGGTTCGGCAAGATAACCCTCGTACATCCTCTGGAACTCCGGCCAGATGTCGCCTCGACCATAGATGTGCTGGCCCGCCGGCAGTTCCATCTCTGATTCTACATCCGAGACACAATCAAAAAACTTGCGGGGCACATCCGTGTCAAAGCGTCCGGTCTGGATGGCGGTCCGGCCCAGCGCCAGCAAGGCAGCTTCGCTGCCATACCAACGGGGCCGGAGCCCCCAGCGCAGGTCAGACCAGGCGCGTGGGTAGTCCACCTGGGCATTGAGCGTCCGGTCAAACCAGACGCGCATCTGTTCGATGCCTGAATCCCCCAAAGAAACATAAATCATCCGGCAGGGCGCCAGAGGGAAACCGGGCTGCAGTTTCCACGCCCGGGTTAAGACGTCCCGCGCCCTGGCCAGATTTTCTTCGAACGCCTGCCAACCTTCCTTGGTAACCGTATTGGCATAACCGCCGCCACGCGCCCGCCACGCCAAGATAATGTAACGCTCGCCGTCCAACACGAGCTCCAGCCATTGATAAGATGGGCCAGCCTGGTGAACAATTTGGCAAACCGAGTCGGCGTTGCGGGAAAAAAAACTGTAGCCCCAGCCGTTCACGAAAATTTCCGCAATTTCCTGCTGGTCGCCGGGGGTGAAGCTGCCATCGGTAAAACATTTCGGCAACAGTTCAAGGGCCGCGGTGTCCAGTTTGCCGGCCTGGTCGGAAGAGTTGTTCAATTGGCGCATGAGCCGGACCAGGGCGTAAAATTGTGGATAGGCGGCATAATGGCTTCCTGGATACGCCGCCAGAGCGCGCTCAAAGCGGTGGACGGAGTCGTAATAGTTGAGGCTGTTATCGGCCGCCACGGTCAACACCAGCGGATCGGAACAAGCTGGGTTGTTGGCAAGCCGGTCACTTTCGGTTTCCAGCGACAGGGTGTTGGTCGCTTCCGGCCCTCCATAATTACGATCAACCCAGACGCGGATAAACTGTTCCACTTCGGCATTCAGGGCCGGATTGCGATGACCGCCTTGCTCGTAAGCTTCCAGCCATTGACGGAGCCTGAATTGGCGGGCCGGTTTCTGAGCATCGCGTATGGTCAGAGTGTTGGTGGTCCACACCACCGGCTGGCTGGCCACCGCCACCCCCTCCGTGCCGGACCGGCTCCAGGTCGGTTGCGTCCGGCGGGAATTGATGGAGGCCTGAAAGCCGCGCTGAAAATTGAGCGCCAGATAAAAGAAAAACGTGACGAACAGGACGAAAAAAATCCCGATACCGGCAATAATCACCCAAACCAGGCCCTGACCCGGCGTGCTTCTCGCAGCCGCTGTCGGCGGGAGCGGAGGGACGACACGGTAACCTTGTTGCAGCACCAAATCCAACGGTTGCCAGTCGGATTTGCCCTCCTCCTGGACGTACTCACCGCCGGTCAGTTCGCCGGCCTGGCGGCGGCGGCGCAATTCGTCGAGTGAATAAACGCCCAATTCCTCGCCCTGGCGACGCATCCGGTAGTTCATGAAAGTGATTTTGAGAGAAAATAAAATGGACTAAAGAATTCTGCAAGGGTGTAGCGCGCCGGGTCACGTCCATAACTGCCGGTCCAGCGAACGATATTGAATGGCTTCGGAAATATGGTCGCTGAAAACTTGTTCCGAGCCGGCCAGGTCCGCGATGGTCCGCGCAACCTTCAAAATCCGGTCATAGGCGCGGGCGCTCAAATTCAAATCGGCCATTGCGTTTTTGAGCAACTCCTTCGTCGGTTCGTCCAATTCGCAGAATTGTTTCAATTCACGCGGGCCCATCCGCGCGTTGCAGGTGATTTTTGGCTTGTGCCGGAAACGATCGTGCTGGCGCCGGCGCGCGGCGACGACCCGTTCGCGGATCTGCGCCGAAGTTTCGCCCGTGCGATCGCCGGCTATTTCGCGGAATTTTACCGGCGGCACCTCGACGTGCAGATCAATGCGATCCAGCAAAGGCCCGGAAATGCGGCCGAGATAATTCTGGATTTCACGCGGGGAACTGCGCGACTCGCCGGGCATTTTCCCGTCGGGCGTGCGCGATGTTGCCTTTTTGCGACCGCGTTGTGAGCGTTGCCCGCAAAGACGTTGCCCCGGTATGGACTCGCAGTTTCCCAATCGCCAAGGAGCCTACAACCCTTGGCCAGCACCTGCGGAAAAAGCGATTCTTAGCTGGCATCAGGCAGTTGGAAGCTGCTCAAAAACTGGGGGTTAGCCAACAAACCCTTAGCACTTGGGAAACAGACCGAGTGTATCCAGCTTGGGCCTTCCAGCCCCGATTGATCACCTATCTGGGCTACGACCCATTCACCGATCCGACGCTTGGCAGACCCAAAGGCAACGAAACGTCGTGCGTTGCCATTTTTTCACCAGATGCTACCGCCACCCTCGGTCAAAAGCTCAAGCAATGCCGACTAAAATTGCGGAAAACGAGGAAGCAAATGGCGTTGGAATTGGGCATCAGCGTC
>DATJNM010000073.1:0-38918 GCA_035508155.1 Candidatus Sulfopaludibacter sp.
CTTGCCGGAAAACCAGCGCGACTCTTTTGTGAAAATTGTCAAACGTGCCTTTTCCCAAAGGCGGAAAATGATGCTGAAATTGCTGCGCGAAGATTGGCCGGCGGAGAAGTTGAAGCGGGCATTTGAAGAGTTGAAAATTTCCCCGCAGGAACGCGCGGAGAAATTGAGCTTGGAACAGTTTGTGGAACTTACAAAATTGATTTCAGAATCAATATGAATTTTCGGTTCGCAACATTAAATGATTGCGCATTGCTTGCAAAGCTAAACCACCAGCTCATCCGTGACGAAGGGCATCGAAATAAGATGACTATTCCGGAATTAGAACTGCGGATGAAAAATTGGCTGGCATCGGAGTATGCAGCAGTAATTTTTGAAAATGGCGGTGAGGTGATTGCATATACTTTGTATCGCGAGCAACCGGAAGAAATTTACTTGAGGCAACTTTTCGTTGTGAGAAATCGTCGCAGACAAGGTATTGGGCGAGAAGCAATCAAGACTTTACGCTCAAAAATCTGGCCGAAAACCAAACGGCTGACGGTTGAGGTCTTGGTGAAAAATGAAGCGGCCATCGCATTTTGGAGAGCGATGGGTTATAAGGATTATTCTCTTGGGTTGGAAATTCTCCCGGAACATCTCCGCCCAATATAACTATATGCCTGAAGAAATTTTTGATGTCGTCAATGAGCGTGACGAGGTGGTTAGCCACAAACCGCGAAGCGAAGTCCACGCGCACGGGTGGTTGCATCGTGCGGTTCATATGCTGGTGTTCAATTCACGCGGCGAGATTTTTCTCCAGAAACGTTCGATGAAGAAGGATCGGCAGCCGGGCGTTTGGGATTCCTCGTCATCGGGCCACGTGGATTCGGGTGAGGATTACGACACTTGTGCGGTGCGCGAGTTGCGCGAGGAAATTGGATTGACTGTCCAAAAAACACCGAAGCGTTTGTTCAAAATTGATGCGTGCGCCGAGACCGACCAGGAATTCGTCTGGGTCTATTGCTGCCAGGCAGAAGGGCCATTCCAGTTGCATCCGGACGAGATCGAGCATGGTGAATGGTTTGCGCCGGAAGCGGTTACGCGTTGGCTCGCAGAACGACCGGAAGATTTTGCCGGTGCCTTCCGGTTTATCTGGTCGAAGTTAAAATCTCATCCTCCATCTCTGTCTTCGTAATCAAAAATTCACCGAGGACGAGAACGAGGATGGTTCTTTGATGACCGGCATGAGGTTTGCTCCTTTACTTGCGTCAGAATTGGAGTAGTAGTGTAGCCATGCAAAATTTTCTGGTTCCAATTGTAGTCGAGCAGACCGGACGCGGCGAGCGGACGTGGGACATTTATTCCCGCCTGCTGGTGGACCGCATCATTTTCATTGGCACGCCGGTGGATGACACCGTCTCCAACATCATCATCGCCCAACTGTTGTTTCTGCAGATGAACGATGCGAAGAAGGACATCCATCTTTATATCAACTCACCGGGCGGCAGCGTCACCGCCGGGCTGGCCATTTACGACACGATGCAATTTTTGACCTGCGACGTGAACACGTATTGCATCGGCCAGGCGGCGAGCATGGCGGCGGTGTTGCTGGCGGCAGGCACCAAGGGCAAACGCTACGCGTTGCCGAACGCGCGCATCATGATTCATCAACCCTGGGGCGGTGTGCAAGGCCAGGCCACGGATATCAGCATCCAGGCCAAGGAAATTTTGCGGCTCAAGGACCGGTTAAATGAAATTCTCGGCAAACATTGCGGGCGCAAGGTGGAAGACATCACGCGCGATACGGACCGCGACCGGTTTATGTCCGCCGAGGAAGCCAGGGAATACGGACTCGTGGACCAGGTGGTGCAATCACGCAAGGAAATCGCCGGCCTGGCGGAAAAATCATCGGTGAATGTTTAAAATCGCAAATCCTGAATCTTAAATCTCAATGGCCCGCCCCAACCAGCTCACCATGTGCAGTTTCTGCGGCAAATCGCACGCGGAAGTGCGCAAGTTGATCGCCGGGCCGGGTGTTTATATCTGCGATAACTGCATCATCCTCTGCAAAAACGTCCTGGACCGCGAACTGGAACTCCAGAATCAAAAGAAACAACCGAAATTTACCGTCCCCAAACCGGCGGAAATCAAGCGGCAACTGGATTTGCATTGCGTCGGCCAGGAGCACGCGAAGAAAACCCTGGCGGTGGCAGTTCACAATCATTACAAGCGCATTCAGCAGGAACCGGAGGGGATACTGGCTGCCGGCAAGAACAAGCATGCCGGCGTGGAAATTGAGAAGAGCAACATTTTGATGATCGGGCCGACCGGCTCCGGCAAAACGCTGCTGGCGCGCACGCTGGCCAAAGTCCTTGATGTCCCCTTCGCCATTGCCGACGCCACGACGCTTACCGAAGCCGGTTACGTGGGTGAAGACGTGGAGAATATCATCTTGCGGTTGCTGCAAAATTCGGATTACGACGTGAAACGCGCCCAGCGCGGCATCGTTTACATTGACGAGATTGATAAAATTGCGCGCAAGGCCGACGGGCCCTCGATCACCCGCGACGTTTCCGGCGAAGGCGTGCAACAGGCGCTGCTGAAAATCCTCGAAGGCACGGTTTGCAACGTGCCGCCCCAGGGCGGTCGCAAGCATCCGCAGCAGGAATACATCCGTGTGGATACGACGGACATCCTGTTCATTTGCGGCGGGGCGTTTGTCGGCTTGGAGAAAATCATTCAACGGCGGCTGGGCCGGCACACGATGGGTTTTGGCGCCATCGGCGAGGCGCAAAAGAACGGCCAGGCCGCACGGGATCAGTTTTTACAACGCGCCGAACCGGAGGATTTGCTGGATTACGGGTTCATTCCCGAATTCATCGGCCGGCTGCCGGTGGTGACCACGCTGGCGGAACTGTCCGAAGAGCAACTGGTTTCCATTCTTGCCGAGACCAAAAACGCGCTGACCAAGCAATTCGCCAAACTCATGGCGATGGAAGGCGTGGAATTGGAATTCACGCCCGATGCCTTGCGGGAACTGGCGGTGTTGGCCCTGAAAAAAGGCACCGGCGCCCGCGCTTTGCGCGGGTTGATCGAACGGCTCATGCTCGACGTGATGTACGACGCGCCCGAAAGCGGCGACGTCGTTCATGTGAAAATCACGCGGTCCGCCGTGCTCGGCGAAAGCCAGCCGCTGGTGCGGCGCAAGCCGGAAGTGGAAGCGGCATAGTTTCTACCGTTGAAATAGATCTTTAACCTTGGCGAAAAATGAAGGGGAACGCAGATGGTTGATGTACGTTGTCCACGAGCTTTCCGTTCCAAATTTCCTTTCAACTCTTTCTTCTTCACCGCGCATCAATTCCAGGACTTGGTTATCTTCGCCTTTATCCAGCCAAAAACCGTGTTCGGGGCAGCAATCAAGCTGTAGATCAAAAAAACGATAATCGAATCGTTTGAGCGGTGCGGAGCAAATCGGACACTTGAATTCTGTTTCATGACTGACCAGGCAGAGCGAGCCTTTGTTCGCTTCATTGTTGAAAGCCTCGTTCTCCAATTGATCCAATTCGGTCGGGGTCAGCCACATTCCCTGGCAGCAAGGACAAGCGTCCACCTCGACGCCCCGATCATTTTGATGTTGAAGTTCGATTTGACACATTGGGCATTTCATTGTGAAGAGAATGAACGAGTTCTTTAATGGATGGCAACCGCATCCTCACCGCGCGAAAATCTGGCGGATGACGTCCTCGATCGGGACTTCCTGAATGTCAATGTCGGTCACCGGCAGGTCGTCGAGCAATGATTTGCAGACGGTAATCACGCGGTCGCGCTTGACCTTGAGTGTGAGGGAGCCGGAATTCTTTTCCACGACTTCCCCGTAGCGCGCCAGGCTTTCGGCCGATTGCGCTTCGACATTCACGCATTGAATCGTGACGAATTTTGAATCGGCAAAGCGGTCCACGATTTCGTCGAGTCGGCCGTCGAAAAAGATTTTGCCGTGATCAATGATGATGACGCGCTCGCAAAGCGCCTCGATGTCGGCCATGTAATGGCTCGTGAGCAGAATGGTGGTCTTTTGCTCGGCATTGTGGCGGCGGATGAATTCGCGGACGGTTTTTTGCGAGACGACGTCCAGTCCGATGGTCGGTTCGTCGAGGAAAAGCACCTTGGGCTGGTGCAGCAGCGAGGCGATGAGTTCCATCTTCATGCGTTCGCCGAGGGAAAGTTCCCGGACGCTGACGTTGAGTTTTTCCTTAACCGCGAGCAGTTCGCTCATTTCGGCGACGGTGCGTTCAAAACGGTCGGCCGGAATGCCGTAGATTTTTGCATTTAATTCCAGCGATTCGCGCGCGGGCAAGTCCCACCAAAGCTGATTTTTCTGGCCCAGGACGAGGGCAAACTGGCGGCGGTACCCGTCGGCGCGTTCCCACGGCGTGTAACCGAGGACCTTGGCCGAGCCACCCGTGGGATGGAGCAGGCCGGCGAGCATTTTGAGCGTGGTAGTCTTGCCGGCGCCATTCGGGCCGAGAAAGCCGACCAGCTCGCCGGGCTCAATCCGGAAATGCACGTCGTTGACGGCAACGGTTTGTTCGTATTGCCGGTGGAACAGGCCTTGAACCGCGCCCGCAAAACCGGGCTGCTTTTTATAGGTTTGAAAAGCCTTGGTCAGGCCGTTGACTTCAATAACCGGCATGACAGAAGTGTCCGGTGGGGAGAGAAAAGTGTCGAGCGTGGAATCAGCGCATCAACTGCTTTTCGAGATAGTGGACGACCTGTCGGACATTGGAGTCCACTTCCATGCGGTCTTTCACCAGGCGGCAGGCGTGGAGAACCGTCCCGTGGTCGCGGCCGCCAAAAGCTTCGCCGATGGTATTGAGCGAGCTTTCGGTCATCTGGCGCGACAAATACATGGCCACCTGGCGCGGGAAGGCAATATTCTCCGGGCGCCGCTTGCTGGTCATGTCAGCGAGACGAATGTCAAAATGCTCGGCCACGCGTTTCTGGATGACTTCGATGCTGATGGAGAGCCGGCCTTCTTCATGGAGGATTTCGCGCAGCAAACCTTCCACCACTTCGATGGACAGTTTCCGGCCGGTGAGCGAGGCATAGGAAGCCACCCGGATGAGCGCGCCTTCGAGCCGGCGGACATTGGTGCGAATCCGGCTGGCGAGGAAATTCATGACATCTTCGGGCAGGGCAACGTCCATGAGTTGCGCCTTTTTATTGAGGATGGCCAGGCGCATTTCGATGTCGGGCGGTTGCAGATCGGTGACCAGCCCCCATTCGAAACGGGACACGAGACGGTGTTCCAGATTCTGGATTTCGCTGGCCGGGCGGTCGCAGGTGAGCACGATTTGCTTGTGCGCCTCATGCAATGCGTTGAACGTGTGGAAGAATTCCTCCTGAATCCGTTCCTTGCCGGCCAGAAACTGGATGTCATCAATCAACAACACGTCGGTTTGCCGGTATTTCTTGCGGAATCGGGCCAACTGATTGTTTTGAATCCCGTCAATGTATTCGTTCGTGAATTTCTCGGACGAGACATAGGCGACGCGCGCGCTTTTCTTGGTGCTGGCGACATACTGGCCGATGGCATGGAGCAGATGAGTTTTGCCAAGGCCGACCCCGCCGTAGAGGAAAAGCGGGTTATAGGATTTGCCGGGCGCCTGGGCCACGGCCAATGCCGCCGCGTAGGCGAAATTGTTATTGTTGCCGACCACAAAGGTTTCGAAAGTGTTTTTGGGATTGAAATTAATTTCCCCATTGTGCGGCGTACGCTCGTGGCTGGACTCGGCAACCCGGGTGGGTTTGGCCGCTGCTGGAGAAACGGGCGCGCAAAGCGCCTGAGCGGCGCTGCCGGCGGCGATTTTGAATTTTATCTGCAACTGGCGCCCGGTGGCGACTGCCAAGGCGTCCTGCAGCAGGCTGAGATAATTGTCCTTGAGCCAAACTTCGCAGAATTCGTTCGCCACCTCCAAGGTAACGCAGTTGGGGTCAACCGCATTGGCGCGCAACGGGGCGAACCACATGTTGTAAGTGTCTGTATTCAACTGGGAACGAAGATGTTCCCGCGCCGAATTCCAAATTTTTTCAACCGAAAGCTGCATTTGCGTTTTGTCAATAAGGCCGTTTTCCAAGCATTTTATTCACCTGGTCCCAAAATTGGCGTTTGACTTCGCCCGCCGTGCTCACTTGCACCACTTCAAACCTATATTTTATGATAACGCGTCCACTCGCCCGCCCTTTATCATCAAAGCCACCGCTCTAATACCAATGCAACATACTGATTTGTAACAATTTGCGAATTATAAGACCAAAACTCTGATTCTGCGTCTTCTAAAGCCTTTGAAACATCACAACCAACTTTTTGCTTACGCGAACTTTTTACGCAAATCGGCCGAACGTTTCTAGGACAACATATTAACTTTTGTTCACGAGTTATTCACAACCGCCTTCCACCCGGCTGGATCCAATGGATTTCACATTTTTGCTGACCATGTCTATAGAACAAAACTTGATTCTCAAATGATAAATCTTTCATTCGATCTAATCCTTTCCAATCAATGTTCAGACGGCTTGTTCGCCCGTTTCGCCGGTGCGAATGCGAATGACATCCTGAATAGGGCTGACAAAAATTTTCCCGTCCCCGATTTTGCCGGTTTTGGCCGCCTTGACAATGGCTTCCACTGCGGGACCCGCCAGGGAGTCGGCCAACACCACTTCAATCTTGATCTTTGGTAAAAAATCCACGACATATTCGCTGCCACGGTAGATTTCCGTATGCCCTTTTTGCCGGCCAAAGCCCTTGACTTCGGACACGGTCATTCCCGCGACGCCCAATCCGCTCAGCGCAGCTTTCACATCCTCAAGTTTGAAAGGTTTGACCACCGCCTCAATTTTCTTCATACCTTTCCTTTCACTCGCCTCGTGGAATTATATTAACAGTCAATTTTAACCTGTAAACAGGAATCTTCGGTCCGGCGTTTGGGTGGTGTCCTGTTTATGCGTTCTCGTGTTGACGCGGTGCGCCGCTTTCGAACTGCAGGCCCGACACTATGTCGTTTCCGGACACCTTCCCGCCCCGCCTGCTCCTCCCCAGGATTCGCTCAGGAACGGCAACGTTATGGGGGTGGCATGATCCACTTATTGGTTTGGCGTGTTAAAAGAAATACATCTTATACTTTATCTATGCATGTTGACATAAATAAGTGTTTATGATTTTATATAGGCAAGGTGCGACGGGTTGATGGTTCTGTCCACGGTGTTCTTTGAATTTCTGTAACAGTTTTCGTTCCGGGTATTGGTACGCTCCCGGATCGGAGTTCTTCGTAATCTTACGTACGTACTCTCGAAAATTCCCCGGGTCTCTCGGCCATCCCCTGGCCGCTTGACCCGGTTTTTCTTTTTATCCCGATCCGAATCGCCGCGGGCGGGGTCCTGATTTGAAAGTTTGGAGATCCGCGTTCACGCGGTTCCGGGCCAACTCAAGGCGGAATTCCCGGCAAATTTGGGATTCTGCCAGCCGCGGGGGTACTTGGCTATTTTGTGCCATTTTCGGCGGGGGGAGCGTACTCGCGAGCCGGCTCGTCAGCAGCCTTGCCCCACCAAACTGTACCAATATCGGCCGCGGCGTTCGTTGACACCATTTTTCCCGGCTGTTAGTTTCGTTCCTTCTGAAAGTCACGATGGACTACAAAAACACATTAAACCTGCCCCGTACCGATTTCCCGATGAAAGCCGACCTCGTGGCCCGGGAACCGGAACGGCTGGACAAGTGGGAAAAGGCCGGACTTCACCGGAAAATCCAGCTCGCTCGCGCCGGAGCCGGGAAAAAGTTCGTTCTGCACGACGGCCCGCCGTTCGCCAATGGCGACGTCCACATCGGTACCGCCCTGAACAAGATTCTCAAAGATATCATCGTTAAATATAAATGCTTGCGCGGTTTCAGTGCGCCGTACATTCCGGGCTGGGATTGCCACGGATTGCCCATTGAGTACAAGGTGATGCAAGAACTGCGTAGCGAATTGATCGGAAAAGCTCTCGACGACGACAAAGTCCAGGCAAAGGATATCCGAAGACAGATTCTAGAGGATTCTTTCACTCCAACCGAGATCCGAAGGAGATGTGAAACCAACGCGCTGGCATACGTTAAAACCCAAATGGAACAGTTCAAACGCCTCGGGGTACTGGGCGACTGGGACAATCCTTATCTCACGCTGAACAAGGAATACGAGGCCGAAGAACTGCGGTTGTTTGCCAGCATCGTTGAGAAAGGCTTTGTTTATCGGGGAAAAAAGCCGGTTTACTGGAGCATTCCCTGCCGCACGGCATTGGCCGAGGCGGAAGTTGAATACAAGGACCACGTCAGCCCCAGCATTTATGTCAGGTTTCCGGTGATCGGCCGGGCAAACACCTTTGTGCTTATCTGGACGACGACCCCGTGGACCCTTCCGGCGAACCTCGCCGTTGCTTACAACAGTAAATTGGAATACGTCCAGGTGGAAGTCGGCGGTGAAAAGTACCTTCTATTCCGTGGCCTGCTGGCGGTCGTCGCCGAGAAATGTGGCTGGGCCAACTACACGACAACGCCCGTTTCCGCCGACGAACTCGCCAAACTCGAATATCAGCACCCGTTCATCCCATCGCGCCGGGGAAAAGCCTACGCCGCTGATTTTGTCACCAGCGACACCGGTACCGGTTTTGTCCACATCGCTCCCGGGCACGGTCTGGAAGACTATGGCTTGGGCTCGTCCGTCGGCCTGCCCATTTATTCGCCGGTGGACGATGACGGCCGGTTTGCCTACACGAACGAGTTACCGGTTGCACAACAGATGCCAAAGGAGATGGTCGGCAAGGCGATTCTCGAAAAACACGGCAAAAGTGACGCCAACGAAGCTGTCTTGCACGAATTACGCACTCACCATGCTTTGCTCCATCAGGAAAATTATCATCACAGCTATCCGCATTGCTGGCGTAGCAAGACACCCGTCATTTTCCGAGCCATGGACCAGTGGTTCATCGAGATTGATCACGTAGCTGCGCTTGTAAAGGCGCGGACCGAAACTTCCATTGGCGACGACCGCGTTTTGACAAATGCGGCTACATTCCGCCAGGCAGCCCTCGCGGAGATTGACCGTGTGAACTGGATTCCTGACTGGGGCGTCAATCGCATCAAAGCCGCGGTAGAATCGCGGCCCGACTGGTGCATCTCGCGCCAGCGCACCTGGGGCGTGCCGATTCCGGCGTTTTACGATGCGAAAGGTGAGCCGATTCTCGACGCGCAAATCGTCCGCCACGCCGCTGATTTGGTTGGAAAGCACGGCTCGAACGTTTGGTTTGAAAAATCCGCTGCCGAACTTTGGTCGCTGTTGAAACCAAAGGATTGGCAAGGCGCGGGAGCCGTTGCCAAATCCAACGACACTTTGGATGTATGGATTGATTCCGGTTCATCGTCGCGCGCCGTTTTGATGCGGCGCGCGGAGTTGCAGCATGAGGTAGGGCGCGCTGTCTCTAGCGCGCCGTGGCGCAGTGAGGACACTGCGCCCTGCCAGGGATGGCAGGCCGACATGTACCTGGAAGGTTCGGACCAGCACCGGGGTTGGTTCCAATCGTCGTTGCTGTTGTCGCTCGCGGGGAATGGTGCAGCGCCGTTCAAGACGGTGCTCACCCACGGCTTCATGGTGGATGCTGATCGCGAAAAGATTTCCAAGAGCAAGCAGCACCAAGGCGGTTATGAGAAGCCGCAAACCGCCGAGGCGTACGTTAAAAAATGGGGTGCCGACATCGTGCGACTCTGGGTTTCGTCACAGGATTTCCGCAACGACATCATTGTAAGCGAGGAACGCATCGCCAAAGTCGCTGAGACCTATCGTGTCATCCGCAACGCATTGCGCTATCAACTCTCCAATCTTTACGATTTCGATCCGGTGAAGCACACAGTCGCCGATGACAAACTGACTGGCCTTGACCGCTGGATCCTGAGCGAATTCTCGAAGCTGGAACAGGCAGTCATCAAGGCTTACGATGATTACGAATTCCACGTCGTTTATCAAAAAGTCAGCCAGTTCATTGCCGTCGAACTCTCGGCAATTTACCACGACGTCATCAAGGACCGGCTTTATACCGACCCGGCCAATTCGCCTCGCCGCCGCTCGACGCAGACCGCGCTGTACCGGCTTGTGACCGGCCTGTGTCAGATGCTCGCGCCGGTTTTGTCTTTCACGGCGGACGAAGCCTGGGAATTTGTGCCGGGGAGAAAGGCGGATTCCGTTCACGAAGCGAATTGGCAGCCGCTCGTGTTAAAAGTTGATTCAAAAGAAGCTTCGGAATGGAAGCTTCTTTTTGAGATTCGGCCTGCTGTTCTGCCCGGGCTCGAAGCTCTTCGCCAAAACAAGCTCATCGGTAAAGCTCTTGAAGCAAAAGTCACAGCAACGGGCGACGAAGTGTCACTCGCTCCAATTATCAAGTGGCAAAATGATTTCAAGGAATTGCTTGGGGTGTCTGATTTCGTTGTTTCGATCGGCGGCGAGTCAGGAAAAGCAGGATTCCAATTCGGATTCAGTCATGTTGATGCCAATCGCCAGAAATGTGAACGCTGCTGGCGTTGGGAAACGGATGTGGGTTCCAATCCGGAGCATCCGACGATTTGCGGCCGCTGTGTGAAGGCCGTTGCCGAAAAATAGGAATGGTGGGTTCGCAGGCAGACAAACTATAGCTGGCGCCTTTGAGTTTCCAGTTGCACTTTTTACCGCATTTGACTCTGATGTTGGAAAGAGAAATTCTGTCTGATTGACTGAGTGAATTCTCCCGAAAAGATGACTCGCGGACAGCTTCTGGCCCGGTGGCTGACCGCGGCAAGCACGCTGCTTTTCACCTTGTCTCAATTCGTGCCCTGGGAGGCTCGCGCGACCGATCAAGTTCTCGATGATTCCTGGATTCAAGTTCAATCCATGGCTTTTCTTGAGCACTGGCAGTTTGGCCGCGATATCGTTTTTACTTTCGGCCCATGGGGATTTCTGCTTTATGGCGGGTATCATCCGGCAACGTACGTGCTTGCCCTGGTTGCATGGTTGGTCCTGGCGGTCGTGTTTTGGTGGGCAGCGTGGCGGTTTGCCCATTCTGTTTTTGAAAATAAATTCATCGCTTGGTTCTGGTTAATGGTATTTACAGGTACGGCACACATGGGAGTTGCTTATGTTTTGTTGCTGTTGCTGGATCATTTTTTTGCGGAGGACCGTCCGTGTACGATGATCCAGGCTTTGCTGGTGGTGTCATTGAGTTTATTGAGTCTGACCCAGTTTATCATCTTTGTCCTCGCGTTGACGTCCGTGGTAGCGATTGGGTTGGACAACATTCTGCGACAGCGACGTTTCCCCTGGATTTTGCCGGTGTTTGTCGCGGGTCTTTTATGCTTTTGGATCACAGCAGGCCAACACGTAAGCAATTTTGGTTCGTATATCCGGTACTCATGGCAGCTTACCAGCGGTTTTACTGAAGCAATGATGTTGACTGGTTCAAACGAAGTGCAGGACATTTGTTGCTTTTTGGTTGCGGCCATCGTGGTGAGTGTAATCACAGGATATGCGGCGTGGTTACGGAACCGTTTTTTTGGAATAATTCCCTCGACAGTATTCTGTTTCATCCTTTTTACGGCTTTTAAGTATGGCTACGTACGGGATGACGGGCATGATCTGTGGGCGGTGATGGATCTTCTGCTCGTCTCCCTGGCCTCAGTTGCGGCCCTTTGGCCAATCGTGTGGAAAAAGGGGGGATGGGTTGTAGTCGCCGGTCTTTCACCGACGATGGCCATCTTTCTTTTTTTATCCTTCACCTATGGCCATGATGCCAAGGCCGGATTGCTGGCAGGCATCACGAATACGGCGGACGTTCAAAACTTTTTCGCGCCGATGGGGCTGGTCAGTGGAAGCAAATCTTTGGAGGGTGCGTATGAAAGGCACCTTGCTGATTTGCGAGATCGATTCCCCCTTCCCCATATTGAGGGGTCGATAGATGCTTATAACTGGAACCTGGATCCCATTTTTGCGCATGGCCTGATTTATCACCCAAGGCCGGTGATACAAAGTTATTCCGCGTACACGCCGGAATTGGAGCAAATGAATGCTGATTTCCTCCGTAACGAAAATGCACCGGAAAATATTCTATTCGAGGGATTGAGTTCAAATAGCTATTTCCCGCCAAGGGACAGCGGACCGACCATCGATGGCCGCTTTCCGTCTTTGGATGATGGTCTTTCCTGGCCGGAATTATTGACACGATATGACGTCAAGGATGTTGAAGTTTCCTTTGTCCTCTTGAAACGATCACCCCAACCCAGGCAATTCCACCTGGTCCCGCTTGAAAACATCTCCATGAAATTTGGGGAACGAATTGAGCTGCCACCAGCAACGAATGGCCCGATCTGGGCGGAAATTGAGCTCAATCACACACGATGGGGGACAGTGGTTTCGATGCTTTACAAGCCGCCGGTTCTTTTATTGGATGCGTCGACGCGCGGTGAACAACAACCATTTCAGAAACGTTTGGTGCCCGGCATGGCTCGCAGCGGCTTTTTGTTGTCGCCGTTCGTTGATGGTTGCACCTCCTTTGCCTTGCTTGCTTCCACCGACGCATCACGCGAACTGGCAGATGATGAAGTCACCTCCCTGAGGATCATTGCGGCCGACAGATCTTCTGCCGCGGCCTATTACCATGACCCGGTGCGGCTTCACTTGTATCGACTGGAATACCCGAAGCAAAATCTGGAAGATGTCAATGGGTTCCGGCAACTAACGCGGTTGGAGAGGGCCTTGCGCCACGCGCAGCTATTGTATGCGTTTTACATGCCACAAATGGTTTATCATCCCAACGAAGGGACCGTCCTGGAAGTTCCGCGGGACTCAGTAATTTTGTTTGCCGTTCCGGGGAATGCCAGGCATTTGAAAGTTGGTTTTGGTATACGCGATTGGGAGAAAATGGGGCCACCGGGCGCGCAGAAGATTGTTTTTCGGGCGTTGGCTGTGAATCAGCAGGGGCAGGAGCATTTACTGTGGTCGCAGCAACTTGACCCTGCGACACAAAAAGCCGACCAGGCAAGACAGGAATGCCAGGTTGATTTGGATGGTCTTGGCGCGACCGGTATTGTGCTGCAAACATTGTCAGTCGAAGAGAACACCGAAAAGGAACTGCACTGTTACTGGTCGAAGATTGATTTTGAGTAAAAGATCTAAATAAAAGGCGGAAGCGAAATGTAAACCTGGTTGATCGATTGATGTCGGTCCAATTGCATGGGTGACGAGACTAAATCCTCCACAATCAATTCACAGTCAGCGCGAAAATTTGGTTGGGGGTTGAGGCCACTGGTTGTGGTTGCGATCCTGCTCGCTTTCGAGGCATTCCATTATTTCTCCACACCGCTCCTTACTCCCGAACAGAAGACATTGCTGATGTGGCAAGACGTCCGCGCACCGGACTTTTCCGTGACCAATCTCGATGGCCAGACGGTTCATCTGACCGATTTTAAGGGCAAACGGGTCGTGCTGAACTTTTGGGCGACCTGGTGTCCACCGTGTCTGGAAGAAATTCCCAATTTCATCCAATTGCGCAACGTCACCTCGCCCGCGAACGTCGTCATCCTTGGCATCAGCACGGACAACTTGGCGTCGCAGAAAGCTTTCGCGCAGCGGCAAGGCATTGATTATCCTCTCACCATCGTGGGAGACATGCCGTCACCGTACCAGGACGTGGATACGATTCCGGTGACGATGTTCATTGATCGCAACGGTATTATCCAGCACGTGTTGTTTGGTCCGCAGGATTTTGCGGACCTGAAAAGATACGCCGCCGAATCCGATTTTGCGGGAACCGTCAAAGCCGCGCCGGCGAATTAAACCACTTTTGCGAAAATGGTAGTCGCCGACGTGAGCAGGCGGACTCTCTTGGACAATTCCGCCCCGTTACCTCGGCGGCTACGAAATTCATCAAACCGCTGGATTCCTTATTTCTCTGTTGATCCGCCTTCTGCCGGCTGTTGCTGCGTGAGGCAGTGCAGCGTGCCGCGACCAAGAACCAGGTCCACTGCGTGAATACCCACGACCGGCCGGTCCTGGAACAGTTCGCCCAGAATGCCAAGGGCAAGGCGGTCATTGGGATCATTGAACGTCGGGACGATGACGGCGGGGTTGGCGATGTAGAAATTCGCGTAGCTGGCGGGCAGGCGCCGGCCTTCAAAATAGAGCGGTCCCGGCATCGGCAAAGGCACCAGCTCGGGTTTTGCGCCGTCTTCGAGCCGCAACTCCCGGATCCGCTCCCAATTTTCGGCCAGCGGACGGTAATTCGCGTCCTTCGAATTTGTTTCGCGCACGAGCACGAGCGTCCGGGGATTAACGAAACGGCAGATGTCATCAATGTGCCCATGTGTGTCGTCACCGACCGGGCCCCGGGCCAGCCAGAAAATGTTCGTAACGCCGAGATAATGGTTCAGCGTTGTTTCAATTTCCTTTCTGCCCAGGCCGGGATTGCGGACCTGGACTTTGGGATCGAGGTAGCACTGCTCGGTTGAAAGCAGTGTTCCGCAGCCGTTGACTTCGATGCCGCCGCCTTCGATCACGAACGGCCGGCCATGGCATTCGGCCTGAAACAGTCTTTTGCGCAGAACGCGCGCGGCGGTTTCGGGAACTTTTGTGTCCTTGCGCCAGTTGTCGTACTTGGCCCAGCCGTTAAAATGGAAGTGGACGATGGCGGTTTCGCGGTTGTAGCGGCGGTCTGCGACCGCCGCATTTTTCGAGCGACGCTCATCGAGCGCCGCTGCATTTCGTTTTACAAAAATCGGTCCGCTGTCACGTACCCAGCCGCGATTGGTGGGGTGCAGGACGAATTCCACTTTCTTCAGATCGCAGCCGGCATGTTTCAAAACGCGCCGGGCCGTGTTCTCTTCGGCTCGATGGCGGACCAGAATGCGGACGGTTTCGCCTGGGGAAACTTTGCGTGCCATTTCACCATAGACCCACAGTATGGCCGCGAGTTTGCCCGGCCAGTCGCCGGCGTTATGCGGCCAGGCGATCCAGGTGGCTGCGTGCGGCTCCCATTCGGCTGGCATTGAAAAGCCAAGTCGGGCAGGTGTTTCGGTATTCGCAGACGGCGCGTACCCCATATCGTCTCAAGAGCATAACGATTATGGCGGATTCGGGGAACTCGAAACACAAACCCCCGCGCGCGCGCGCGCGAAATCGCCTGGAAACGCGGGTGAATCAACCTCTCCAATATCACCATCACTATCGGCCACATTGGGGATTAGTTCAAATGAAAAAATTTACAAAAGTTTACGGTTGGCGGGTGCAAGTCCCTGTGGTCTGAGCGAATATAAAATAGGAACAGAGATTGCTAACAACCGCAACGCTCCTATGAAGATGAGCCCAAAACAAGTCAGCAGCGGGAGGATCGTGAGAAACACGAGACACGCGGGAGCGTTGTTTCTGGTTCTGGCATATCTTTCTTGTGTTCAGGCAGTTGCGTCTGGACTGGCAACCGTCAATCTGCCTTCCGGTGCGTCGGGCATCGAAATCCAGAGAGCATTGGACGGGTTGCCGGCGAACGGTGGCGAGGTGGTATTGTCGCCGGGAGTTTTTACAGTTTATCAGCCGATCGTGTTGCGACGCGACCACCAGACCTTGCGTGGCGCCGGGAAGGGAACCGTCCTCCGGCTGGCCGATGGCGCCAATTGCCCGGTCATCATCATGGGAGAACCGGTCAATAATCCGCACCACACCATTCGATATCTGTGTGTCAGCGACCTTTTTGTTGATGGCAACCGCTCGCACCAGCAACGCGAGCTCTGGCGATTGTTCGGCGAAGGTTCGCAAATCCGCAATAACGGCATCACGGTGCAAAACGTGAGCGACTCGGTCGTGGCCCATGTGACCTGCGCCCGTTCCCGCTCGGGTGGTTTGGTCACCACCCGGGGCGTGCGGCGGCTGACGGTGCGGGACTTGACGGCATTCGACAACGAATTCGACGGCCTGGCCTGTTATCGCACGGAAGATTCCCTGTTTACGGAGCTTAATCTCCACCACAACCCCGGCGCCGGCATATCGCTTGATCTCGCTTTCAACAACAATGTTGTCAGCAACGCCGTGCTGGTTGCCAACGACCTGGGCATCTTCATGCGGGCGAGCCGGGGCAATCGGTTCTTTAACATCTCCATCCAGGACAGCCGCCACTATGGGGTCTTCATGGCCCACACGGAAAGGCAGACGGTGCGCGGTTGGGCGCCGGCGCCGCAGACCGAATGTGTGCATAACGCCTTCACCAACCTCATCGCCAGCAATTGCGGAAGCGCCGCCTTCCGGGTCAACGACACCACCTGCACCAACAATGTCATCATCGGCGCCCAATTTCATGATGATGTTCAAGGCGGGCTCTCGCTCGCCCGGCCGGATTTGGTGGTGCTGAAGTAACCCCCTCGGAAATCAAACCTGCCGCGCCGGGCACGGTCTCGGCATGACTTTATGGATTTTTCCCGCGCGCCCAGGGCTGCTCGGCGCTGCGAATCCCGGTGAAACGGTTTTTGCCGGCATTTTCATTTCCGTTCCAGGGTTCGATGCAAACCGGCGCACGGCCGGAAATTTTGTGTCGCAACCAATTTTGAATTTGGGGATTGGCAATCGCGCAAACCTTTGTATCGTGGGGCAGCGCGGAAATTTTCAGACTCCACCTATGAATAAGAAAGCACAGCCCAAATCCTCCGGCGGGCCGGTTTCCGATTTCATCGCAAAACACTTCCGGCATTTCAATGCCGCCACGCTCGGGGACGCGGCAGTCGCCTACCGCGCCCACCTGGCTGCCGGCGGCCGCATGATGGTTTGCCTTGCCGGCGCCATGAGCACCGCCGAACTCGGGTTGTCGCTCGCCGAAATGATTCGCCGCGACAAGGTGCATCTCATCACCTGCACCGGCGCGAATCTGGAGGAGGACGTGTTCAACCTGGTGGCGCACGATTATTACGAGCGCGTGCCGCACTACCGGCACCTGACGCCCGCGCAGGAAGCGGATTTGCTCAATCGCCATCTCAATCGCGTGACCGACACCTGCATTCCCGAAGACGAGGCCATGCGCCGCATGGAGGAAGCCATGCTCGAAGTATGGGTCGCCGCCGAAACGGCCGGCCAACGGTTCTTCCCGCACGAGTTTTTCTATCAGATTCTCCGCAGCGGCAAGTACCGGAAGCATTACCAGATTGACCCGAAGGATTCGTGGATGCTCGCTGCCGCGGAGAAGGACCTGCCCATCGTGGTGCCCGGCTGGGAAGACTCGACCCTGGGCAACATGTATGCCGCCGCGCTCATTCGCGGGAGCCTGAAGAACATCCACACCGTCCGCACCGGCATTGAATACATGACCTGGCTGGCGGATTTTTATACGCGCACGGCAAAAAAAAGTCCGCTCGGCATGTTCCAGATCGGCGGTGGCATCGCGGGTGATTTCCCGATTTGTGTCGTGCCCATGTTGCACCAGGATTTGCAACGCACCGACGTGCCGCTCTGGGGCTATTTTTGCCAGATCAGCGACTCGACCACCAGCTACGGCAGTTACAGCGGCGCCGTGCCGAACGAGAAAATCACCTGGGGCAAGCTCGGCGTGGACACGCCCCGCTTCATCATTGAATCCGACGCCACCATCGTCGCGCCGCTGATTTTTGCGTCCGTCCTCGGTTGGTAGCAGCCAACGGGAGTTGGCTCCAGTTCGATGAGAATTGTTGGAGGCATTTGAGCCGGCTCACACCGCTGGCTGCGGTACAACGGCTCTAGCTCGCCGCACTTTTTCTCCAATTAACTCTTGTCCCGCAAAAAATTTTCGCACACAGTCCCGCCCCAAGAAGATTTTGCCATGCTCGAATTCAACCGGAAAATCCTGTTCGTCGGTTACGGCGCGGTGGCCCAATGCGCCCTGCCCATCCTTGTCAAACATCTCAAGACGCCACTCAAGAACATCACGGTCATGGACTTCGAAAACCGGCGCGGCGTGCTGGTGCCGTGGCTGAAACGCGGCGTGAAGTTCGCCCGCAGGCGGGTGACGCGCGAAAACATGGACGTGCTGCTCGGCAAATATCTTTCGGCCGGCGACCTGTTGATTGACCTGGCGTGGAACATTGACTGCTGCGAAATCCTCCAGTGGTGTCATGAGCGGGGCGTGCTTTACATCAACACGTCGGTCGAATTATGGGACCCGTATGAAAATTCCCAGGGCGCCCCGCCGCAGAAAATGACGCTTTACTGGCGGCACATGAACATCCGCCGCATGATTGGCCAATGGGCAAAACCCGGCCCGACGGCGGTGCTGGAGCACGGCGCAAATCCCGGCCTCATCTCGCATTTCACCAAACAAGGTCTGATGGACATCGGCAAACGCGCCATCAAGGACAGGAAAATAACCGGTGCCGCGGCGGAGGTAATCCGGCAGTTGATCGCCGACGGAAAATTCAACCGGCTGGCGATGAAGCTCGGCGTGAAGGTGATTCATTGCAGTGAGCGCGACACACAAATCGCGGACATTCCCAAGGCGGTGGACGAATTCGCCAACACCTGGAGCGTTGAAGGTTTCCGCGAGGAAGGCACGACGACCGCCGAGATGGGCTGGGGCACGCACGAGAAGGAATTGCCGGCGCTGGCGCACGAGCACACCGACGGGCCGCGCAACCAGATCTGCCTCGCCCGCATGGGCATCAACACCTGGGTGCGGTCATGGGTGCCGGATTATTGCATCCATGGCATGGTCGTGCGCCACGGCGAGGCGTTCACGATTTCCGACCGGCTGACCGTCTGGGAAAACGGCAAGGCGGTTTACCGCCCCACGGTGCATTATGCTTATTGCCCGGCCGATGTGGCCATCGCGTCGCTGAACGAACTGCGCGGTTACGATTACCAGTTGCAGCCCAGGGCGCGCATCCTGAACGACGAAATCACCAGCGGCTCGGACATCTTGGGCGCCTTGTTGATGGGCCACACCTACCATTCATGGTGGATTGGCAGCGACTTGAGCATCGGCGAATCGCGCCGGCTCGTGCCGCACCAGAACGCCACGACCATGCAGGTGGCGATTTCCGTCGTGGCCGCCGCGATGTGGATGATTGAAAATCCCGCGCGCGGCGTGCTGGTGCCGGACGATTTGCCGCACGAATACGTATTGAAAATCTCCAAGCCATACCTCGGCAGATGGATTTCCAAGCCCTCGGACTGGACGCCGCTGAAGCACCGCACCCACACATTTGCCGGCTATAGCAAACCGGACCTTGATTTAACCGACCCCTGGCAATTCAAGAATTTCCTCGTCACCAACGGGGAGTGAACAACCGCGAAGACGCAGAGACACAGAGGTACAGTTTATAACCACGGATGGACACGGATGAACGCGGATTAAAAGCCGCGAAAGCGGCGACCAATAATAGCCCCCGGTTTCAACCGTGGGAATCAAAGACGAACGGAATAAGCCCCACAGGGGCGGCAGACGTATAGATATCTACCGAGATATGCGCCGACAGTTTGGTCATCTCGCGGAGTCTAAACCAGAGGGGGATTCCATGCCGGAGGGGATGTTTGAAATTCCGGTTTTGTCAGCCTGCCGCCCCTGATAATTTGAATTTGCGACTTTTGAGCCTTTTCGCGGCCATGAAATTTGTTTAACCGTTCGGCCGGGTGGCGAGGAACAGCATTTGCCGCCCGCTGGCAGCAGAGAAGCCAAGCTTTTCAAAACAAATGACTAAGATGTTCAAAATACTCAGGTTTTCCATTCTGTTGTTAGCAATGCTGCCCTTGTCTTGTGCCACGTTTCTATCTCCCGCAAACAATCTATCCACATTGAATGAAACAAACTCAGCAGTATTTGGAAAACTGGAGGTTTTCAATCATGACAAACCGATGGCTAAACCCTTTCAAACGTTTTTAAACCCTGAACCGATACTGATGAGCCATGTCAGTCCGTACGTGTCCAATACTGCACTAATCAAAAATCTGTGGAAGCCGGGTCAGTACGCCTTTAAGGTTCGCGTTTTTAAAGATGGTCATTTTTCCTGTGTTATCCCGCCTGGAAAATATTACCTTGTCGAATTCGATTTTCTCAATTTCTTTGCTGCAGCTCCGGATATCGGTTTTAGAACATATACCGGGCGTTGGTGGCAGAATGCCACTCCCTATTTGATGACCTTTGACGTCCCGGTTAATCATGCTGTTTATATTGGGACGATTCGCTGTCATTTTTATACCCAGCGGGACACACCGTCCACACCTCATTGGGCGCCTGGCCCCGTCGCCCGCTCCACAATCGGCCTGCTTCAGTGCATCGCTGCCGCCGTCGCCGTTGCGTTAGTCCAGCCCGTTCCAAAACCCTCTTAAAGCTGCTTTCACTGGCCGCCTGCCCATGCCGGCGCAAGTACAACTCCCGAATCTTTTTAGGTCCCCAATGCCGATGAGCATTTTTCAAGCGGATCATCCCGCACACCACCTCCTCGCTCAACTGGTCGGCATGGCTATGTGGTCGACGCGTTTGTTCCGCCATCCCGGCGGTCCCATGTTCCAAAAACCGCCGTGACCACTTGTATCCGGTCTTGGCACTGATGCCATACTCGGCGCACAACGCCCGGAAGTTGTCCGTCCGCAGTGCTTTGATCGCAAACTCAATCCTCAGATCCATAGGTTCTTTCTTCAGCCAGGGCATGCTCAAAGCCTACGGCTTTGACCTGCCCTCTCGAAGTGTTACCTATGTTCTGAACCTACGGTGTTACCCTTGTTCTGAACCTGCACCTCTGAGGACCGTTTTAATCATGGCGGTTCCTCCGACGTCACAAGGCGGCGGTGGTGTCAGCCGGCATCAAAAAAATGCAAAGTCCGGGCGATAACGGCATAAATGCTGCTAAAAACCGGCGTATATGGCCAAACTCGAACTCATTACCCTCAACACTAAACCAACCAAAATTCTGACCACCCCTTTGAACGCGATCCTAGCCATCGCCAAAATCAATATCGCCGGTGGCCGTGTCACCGAGATGGTAAAAGTCGCCGGCCAGCACAGACGCTGGCGACTTTCGATTCGGTGGCAGGAACCCAAGCCTGCGATTTTATAGGGTCAAATTCTCCGAAACCGGAGCATGGCCGGGAAACAGAACATCGCCGGACTGCAGGGCGGGAATTACGTTATTCTTCACCCCAATAGGGTTTTGAATCGGCGTTTATCCGTGTCCATCCGTGGTTAAATACGCGGCTTTTCAACAGGAGCAAACGAAGTGACTTCCGAGAAATGGCGGCAGGGCACGCGGTTTCCTGTGCCGGTGGCGGCGCCATCCGCCGATCTGTCATAAAAGGGCAAAGGTAAATTCTTGCGCCCAATCGCCGGATTTATTTTCATTTGCCGCCGGCACGGAAAAATCGTTCCGGTTGTTAAAATGATTTCCAAAGCTGTACTGAAAAAACTGGCCGCCAAGCACGGCACGCCCTTGTTCGTGATTGACCATGACGAACTGCGCGCCAGCTACGCGATGTTCAAAAAATATCTGCCGCGCGTTCAGGCGTATTACGCGGTGAAGGCCAACTCCAACCCGGAGATTGTGAAGACGTTTTATCACGCCGGCGCGAGCTTTGACGTCGCCTCCATGCCGGAGTTCGAGAACGTCTATGAGAACATCAAAGACATGCCGGCGAAGCAGCGGCAGGACTGGATTTGGGACAAAATCATCTACGCCAATCCCACCAAGGCCATCGAGACGTTGAAGCAGCTCGATCAATACAAGCCGCTGGTCACGTTCGATAATTCCGAGGAAATCAAAAAAATCAAAAAGTACGCGCCGCACGCCGGCCTGGCGTTGCGCCTGAAGGTGCCGAACACCGGCGCGATGGTCGAATTGTCGTCCAAGTTCGGCGCGTCGCCGGGCGAGGCGGTGGATTTAATCCTCGAAGCTGACCGCGTCGGTTTAACGGTCGAGGGCATCAGCTTTCACGTCGGCAGCCAGACGACTAATTTTGACAATTACGTCGCCGCCATCAATCTGTCCGCCAACATATTCAAGGAAGCGCGCGCCCGCGGTTACACCAAAATGAACCTCCTCGACATCGGCGGCGGTTTCCCCGCGCCCTACGACGCCAGCGTCAAGCCGTTCCGCGAACTGGCCAAGGTCATCAACCGCGAATTGGACCGGTTGTTTCCGAAAAATGATCCGTCGTTGCCAAAAAAATTCGAGATTCTGGCCGAGCCGGGCCGGTTTCTGTGCGCGACCGCCGCGACTGCCATTTCCAAAATCATCGGCCGGGCCGTGCGCGACGGGAAACTCTGTTACTACATTGACGACGGCGTTTATCACACGTTCTCCGGCGTGATTTTCGACCATTGCCAATATCATCTGAAGGCCTTCAAGCAAGGCCCGACGCAAATCTGCTCGGTGTTCGGTCCGACGTGCGACGCGCTGGACGTGGTTTCGATGGCGGAAAATCTGCCGGACCACCTGCAACTCGGCGACCTGCTTTACAGCGAGCAAATCGGCGCCTACAGCCACGCCTCTTCGACCTGGTTCAATGGTTTCCCGCCGGCGACCGTGGTTCATGTGAACCAGTGATGTCCGGCGGCACCTTGGTTTCGGAGGGACAAGCTCTGCGCGTCCCAAACATTCGACCAAATAAAGGGACTCCTGTAACTCGTCCCTCCGAGATTGAGGCGCTCATGGTTGCGCTTGAATTTGGCTCAAGCTCCCGCCATGCTGACGGTATTCGGCAGGTATGAAATCAAATGACTTTTCCGCGGCGCGGGTTCTCGTCACCGGCGGCGCGGGTTTCATCGGCAGCGCACTGGTCTGGGCGTTGAACCGTCAGGGCTGCGAACACGTTGTCGTTTGCGACCGCCTCGGCACGGATGATAAATGGCGCAACCTCACGCCTTTGCGCTTCGCCAATTATGTCGAGGCGGACGAGTTGCTGCCGCGGCTGCAAAGCGGCGCGCTCGGGAAATTTGATTTGATCCTCCATCTGGGCGCGTGTTCGTCCACTACCGAGCGCGATGCGAGTTTCCTCATCCGCAATAATTTTGAATTCACCAAGGACCTGGCCGCGTGGGCGCTCGGGCAGAAAGCGCGCTTTGTCTATGCCTCTTCCGCCGCCACCTACGGCGACGGCGCGGCGGGCATGGATGATGAGGATTCCCAACTCGACACCTTGCGCCCGTTGAACATGTACGGCTACTCGAAGCATCTGTTCGATCTGCACGCCAAACGCGCCGGATTTTTGGGCCGCATCGTCGGGTTGAAATATTTCAATGTCTTTGGCCCAAACGAAGATCACAAGGGCGACATGCGGTCGGTGGTCCACAAAAGTTTCGGGCAGGTGCGCGAAACCGGTGTCATCCGGCTTTTCAAGAGTTACCGGCAGGACTTTCGCGATGGCGAACAGAAACGTGATTTCCTTTTCGTCAAGGACGCGGTGGCCATGACGCTGCATCTGGCGGCCCATGAAAAAGCCGGCGGCTTGTTCAACATTGGCAGCGGCGCAGCGCGGACGTGGCTGGATCTGGCGCGCGCCGTCTTCGCCGCGCTCCAACGCGAGCCCAAAATCGAATTCATCGAGATGCCCGAAAGCATTCGCAACAAATACCAGTATTTCACCGAGGCGAACCTGGGCCGGTTGCGCGCCGCCGGTTACCATGCGGCCGCCACTTCCCTCGAAGACGCGGTGAGCGATTACGTCCGCAATTATCTTGTGCCCGACAAGCGGCTCGATCCGGCGGTGTAGCGGCGGTCTGTGACCGCCGCCGGCTTTCGGGACGCGACAGAAATGCAGCGCTCGCAGAGCGCCGCTACAATTTTATTTCGATAAATTTCACCATATCGTGACTTGCCGTCGGCGTCAATCCGCTGCCAATCCCTTTAGCGTGAAAGGAAAATCATTTGTCCATCCTGGGATCATTGCGCCGGCCGCATCCGGCTTTGCGCGCATGTTCCAAACGCTCAATGACAATCCCGACATTGACATGGAAATCGTTACCGACCAGGACAGCGGCCTGGCCAGGCTTGCCGCAGGCGAAGTTGATCCAAAGCGGGCGTCGGCGGAGATCCGCGGAGATTTGAAGTTTGGCCGGGAATTTGCTGTGACAAGACCCATCAGGGCTTGCGGCTGCCTTATAGAATCAGGCTGCCCAGCCTTGTAGTCGCAAGCTCCTGATATTTTGCCCGGCGCCGGCCACCGGCCGAAACGCCTCGGGAATTTAACCCGCACCGGCCTTTGCTTCGCACCACCAGGCCATATTGGACAGAGACTGTTTATGCGCGAGGAATTTCTTCACGTTGTCAACCAACCAGGTGATGTCGTTGCAGGCTTCCTGTCCCATCCAGTGCCAGATGAAATCCCGACCCATTCTCTGCGCGCACCCGATGAATTGTTTCACGGTCCAGCCCAACTCGCCAGCCTCATGGTCTTCATCTCCCAGCAGGCCGATGAATAATCGGGATTCCGACGATCCCGCTTTCTCGCCCGCCAATGCCGTCAGCCATTCCATCAGTTTTGGTTCACGCTGGTCGAGGGAGCTGAGCGCGATGACCAACACATCCGCCTCGGCCGCTTCCTGGAGCATGATTCTCCCGATCAACTGGCTGGCCTTGAAGGAATCAAGATGCCACATTT
The DNA here is from genome assembly GCA_035508155.1 of Candidatus Sulfopaludibacter sp. Lineage (GTDB taxonomy): Bacteria > Verrucomicrobiota > Verrucomicrobiia > Limisphaerales > UBA11358 > UBA11358. The sequence goes on from DATJNM010000073.1 coordinate 24,618, forward strand.
CACAGCGGGTTTTCCACTTCGGGCGGACCAGTTTGGCGATCGTACTGCTGACCCACCTGGCGCGCGCCGAAGCGGCAAAATCCGCGTACAGGCAAAACAAGCGCAGTTTCGCATGAGACTCGCTTTCCTCGGCGATAAAAGTTTCGGCGTGCATAAACTCAACTCCCATGGGTCGCAGTTTGAACCGGAATCGTTACATCCGCATGAAGGCCCGGTGCCGTTTCGGGAACTTTTGGCCCGGCAGGTTGCCCCGACGGGTCCGCCTGGCTCAAAAGGCCCTGGTTTGAAGCGGACACCTTTATTTTGACCCCGCGCGGACGATTTTGAAACGACGGGTACGTCGTGATGATCGTTTTCATGTTCCTCCTCTCTTCTCGAAAGAATGAGACAGAGCGCCTGAAAATAAATTCAAATAGGCCGATGACATTCGGATGACCTGTTTCTTGATGTTTCGAGAGGTCGGCATAGAGGTTTGTCCATGAAATAATTGCCGACATTTCTTGTAACTTCGGCTGATTTTTGCCTAAGTAATGTTTAAACCTTTTAAACAATTATGGAAACCACCGCACCGATCCCTGAACCCCCAACCGCCGTGCCGCCACCGCCAGCGTCGTCGCTGGCCGGGAAGTTGGTTAACGTCCTGGCCGCGCCCGGAGAAGTTTTCACCGGGATAGCCGCCGCGCCCGCGCGCGTCGCCAACTGGCTGGTGCCGGTGTTGATTTACGCCGTGGTGGGGGTGATTTCCGTGTGCATCCTGTTCGCCCAACCGGCGATTCAACAAACGATACGCGACCAGCAGATCAAGGCACTCGACCAGCAGGTGCAACAAGGGAAGATGACCCAGGCGCAGGAGGATCAGGCGTTGCAGGTCATAGACCGGTTCATGGGACCGACGATGCTCGCGGTCTTTGGCAGCGTAGCCATGGTCCTGTACAGTTTTGCTTCGATTTTCTGGTGGGCTTTGGTGCTGTGGCTGCTCGGACGCTGGTTCCTCAAGGCGCGGTTGGGTTACCTGAAAGTTGTGGAAATCGCCGGATTGGCGTCAGTCATTCTCGTTTTGGGAATTGTCGTGGCGACATTCCTGGCCGTCATTCTCGGCCGGCTTTATGGCGGGCCAAGCCTGGGCTTGTTGGTGAGCGATTTTGATCCAACCAAACGCGTTCACCTCCTGCTGGGCGCCGCCAACATCATTTACTTCTGGCACACCGCCGTGTTGGGTTTCGGTCTGGCCAAATTGTCGGGCGGGTCAACCACCAAAGCTGTGATGGTTGTCTTTACCTACTGGGTGGTGGCAGAGTTGTTGTTGATTGCGGTCGGGCTGGGACAGTGGACCTTGTAAAAAAGACGATAAATTATAATTCCCAGAGACTAATTTCCCTTCATCTTGTCTTTATAACTGGAATTATGGCAAAGCCTGGTCAACGCCGGAAAATCATCATCTTTTCAGCCATCGGCCTCATCGTGGTCGCGCTCGCGCTGGTGGCTGCTTTCAAGAAACGCGCACCCGTCATTACGGTGCAAACGGAGAAGGTCTCGCGCCACAGCCTCACCAATATTGTGGTGGCCAACGGGCAGATTCAGCCGGTCGTGCAGGTCACCATCAGTCCGGAGGTCAACGGCGAAATCATTGAACTGCCGGTCAAGGAAGGCCAAACGGTTAAAAAGGGCGATTTGCTCGTAAAAATCAACCCCGACGTCTATATCGCGGCGGTCAATCAAGCCAGGGCCAATTACGAAGCGGCGGTGGCGGCCAAGACGTCGGCGGCGGCAAATCTGGAAAAGGCCGAGGCGGACTACAAACGCAATCTGGCCTTGTTCAATATCAAACTGCTTGCGGAATCGGATTTTGTCGGATTCAAAGCCGCGCGCGATGTGGCCAGGGCACAACTGGACAGCGCAGATGACCAAGTCAACGTCGCCAAAGCGCAGGTGGACAACGCCGAGGAGGAGTTGGCGAAAACCACCATTCTTTCGCCGCTCACCGGCACCATCACCGACTTGAACGCCGAGGTCGGCGAGCGCGTGCTGGGCACGACTTATAACATGGGAACTTCCATCATGACCGTCTCGGATTTGAATCGGATTGAGGCGCGGGTGGACGTGGGGGAAATGGACGTGGTGGGGATTGCGCCCGGCGAGAAGGCCCGGCTGGAAGTGGACGCCTTCAAGGATCGCAAATTCACCGGCGCGGTCACCGCCGTCGCCAATTCCGCCCTGGGTTCGGGTTTAAGCAGCGCGCTTGGCGGGGGCGGCGGCGGGGGCGGCGGCCAATCCCAACAGGCCACCCAGTTTGAGGTCCGCATTCGCGTCAACGAAAATGAACCGGCGTTCCGGCCCGGCATGTCCGTAACGGCGGAGATCGAAACCGAATACCGCACCAATGCGCTGACGGTCCCGCTGGCCAGTGTCACCACCCGCCCCATGAAACCGGACGTGAAGGCCGACCCGCCCAAAAAAGGCGCAACGAATTCCCTGGCTTCGGCCGTTTCGCGCACCAACGGCCTGGCCTCGGCCAGGGAATCATTAAAGCCGACGGACGTGGTTTTTGTCGTGAAAGGCGACCAGGCAAAGGCCGTGCCGGTGAAAATTGGTTTTTGCGACGACAACTACTGGGAAATTACCGACGGCCTGACCAACGGCGAGGAGATTGTGTCGGGAGGCTACCGGGCGGTCGGTCGTGATTTACAGGATGGCTCGAAAATCCGCATCGGCCCGGCCGGGGCGGATACTGAAGCGGTAAAGAAATGACATTTTTGGGGAAACGTCCGACAACCATGCTTTTTTATTGCAAATTGCTCATTTAGCATTGGGCATTGCAAATGGACATGACGCCTGAAGAATTGTCTGAACGGCTGTGGAAATTTGCCGCGCGCGCGGGCAAGGTGGTAGACGCTCTGCCCGACACCCGCATGGGGCGGCATGTCGCGGGGCAGTTGGTTCGATGCGGAACCGCGGCGGGTCCAAATTACGACGAAGGCTGCGCGGGCGAAAGTCGTGCCGACTTCGCTCACAAAGTGAGTATTGTCTTGAAAGGATTTAAGAAAACCCGCGGCTGGCTGCGCTTCATCATCATCGCCGAATTGTTGGCGGAAAAACGAATCACGCCGCTGCTCGACGAAGCCGGGCAATTGATTCGAATCATGGCCAGTTCAATCATGACCGCGAAAGGCAAGCCCGCGGCGTGCTTCCGGCAATTTGCAATGAATAATTTTCAATAAGTAATTTGCAATGAAGCAGTTCAGCGAAATGTTCAATCGCGTTCCGATCCCGCCTTTCGGGATTTTTCCTCCAGCCTGAAAATGAGTCTCATTTGTCTGCAAAACATTTCCCGCCGCTACCAAATGGGCGCGGAAACCGTCCACGCTCTGCGCGATGTGTCTTTGGAAATCGAGCGCGGCGAATATGTTGCCATCATGGGACCGTCCGGCTCCGGGAAGTCCACGTTGATGAACCTGATTGGTTGCCTGGATACGCCCTCCGCCGGCCATTACGAGTTGAACGGTGTCAGCGTGGGCGAGATGGACGACAACCAGCTGGCGGAAATTCGCAATCGTGAAATCGGTTTTGTTTTTCAGACCTTCAATCTGCTGTCGCGGTCAAACGCGTTGCACAATGTCGAGCTGCCACTCATCTACAGTGGCCTGCCGTTGGAACAGCGCCGTCAGATTGCCCTCGACGCGCTGGCGCAGGTCGGTTTGGCCGACCGTATTCATCACAAACCCAACGAACTTTCCGGCGGCCAGCGCCAGCGCGTCGCCGTCGCCCGTGCCCTGGTCAACAAACCGTCGCTCCTGCTGGCGGACGAGCCGACCGGGAACCTCGATTCCCGGACCGGCGCGGAAATCATGGCGTTGTTTGAAGAACTTTCGCGGAAGGGGAACACCCTGGTTGTCGTCACCCACGAGGAGGACATTGCCAAACACGCCCGCCGTATCATCCGGTTGCGGGACGGATTGATTGCCAGCGACGAAAAGCAAGCTGGATAAATGGATTGTTGGATTATTGGATGACTGGGTTTATGGAATTTACGAAACGGCGAAATTTGAATCGCGGTTATATGAGGCGCGAGGCTTGGCAGCGGGGAATGGATTTATTTGTCATGGCTTTTCGTTTGTCCAGTGGGGTTTCGGATCCTAAACTTAAATCGCAATTCAGAGATGCTGCGCAGTCCGTATCGGCAAACACTGCGGAAGGCCATGGCCGACGTTCGTTGTCTGAATGCCTGCAATTTCTCTGCACCACCAAAGGCCCCCTGGCAGAAACGCGTACCCGCGCGATCGGATTGCAGAACGTCACATTCGTTTCAACCGGCGACTTCGAAGATATTGACCGACTGCATTATGAGGCGGAGAACAAACTGCTGCGGCTCATTGAATCGTTGGAAAACAAACGTGGAACGAGCGAATGGCGCGACAAGTTGCGACCAACAATCCACCAATCCCTCAATCCATCAATCCAATGACGTTGGTTTCCGAAATTCGCGAAGGGCTGAGCATATCCTGGAATGCCCTGATTTCGAATAAAATGCGCTCGGCGCTGGCCACCCTCGGCATCGTCATCGGCATCGTCACCGTCACGCTCATGGGCGCGGCCATCAACGGCCTGAACCAGGCATTCATCAAAAATGTTTCCGCCCTCGGAGCGGACGTGTTCTACGTGTCGCGCTTTAAATGGTTTAACAATACCTACGAAGACTGGATCAGCATGCGCAAACGCAAACCGCTCCGTTTGGTTGACGCCGAAGCATTGTCCCGGCAACTCACCCTGGCCGATGCGGTGGTGCCCGCCATTTCCGATGAGGAGTCGGTGAAGTACAAAACCCGCAGCGCCAGCAGTGTGGATATCATCGGCACCACCGAAGGTTACCTGCAAACCAGCGGCGGGAATATTGCGCAAGGCCGGTTTCTGACCGCGGTGGATGCCCGGGGCAACCAGCCCATTTGTGTGATCGGCAATGACGTGGCCACGAATCTTTTTCGTGGGGAAAATCCCATCGGCCAGCGCCTGCGGATTGCGAGCCAATCCTTTCAGGTGATTGGAGTGCTGGACAAGCAGGGAAGTCTGCTCGGCTGGAGCCTGGACAACCGCGTGGTGATCCCCATCCGGGAATTTCTGTCGGGGATCTGGAACGGGCAATTGGATGATATCGAGGTCAGAGCCGGCAAGGTGGCGCAACTCGACGACGCCCAGGATGAATTGCGCCAGGCGATGCGCCGGATCCGTCATTTGCGGCCGGACCAGCCGGATGATTTTGCCATCAATCAGCAGGACCAGATCGTCAAATGGTTTCATTCCCAGACCGCGACAATTGCGGTGATCGGTCTGTTCGTGACCAGCCTGGCGTTGTTCGTCGGCGGCATCGGCATTATGAACATCATGTTTGTCTCGGTGGTCGAGCGCACCCGCGAAATCGGCGTGCGCAAGGCGATTGGCGCCAAACGGCGCACCGTCCTGCTCCAGTTTCTCATCGAAGCCGCCGGCATCTGCTTCTTTGGCGGTTTGATCGGCCTTGGCTTTGCCTGGCTGGCGACCGTGGCGGTTACCCAATGGCTGTTCCCGGCCAGCCTGTCTCCCGGCATTGTGGTCATCGCCGTAATCGTGTCGCTGTTGACCGGGGTCGTTTCCGGTTTCCTGCCGGCCTGGCGCGCCGCGCGCATGGATCCCGTCGAAGCACTGCGGAGCGAATGATGAAAAACCGCCTCCAATGGAATTTCCTTTTCGCCGAACTGCGTGAGAGCTTTTCGATGGCCCTCACCGCCCTCACCGCGCACAAGCTGCGCTCGGCCCTGACCTTGCTCGGCGTGTTGATCGGTGTCTTTTCCATCATCGTCGTCATGACCGCCATGCGCGTGTTGCAGCAGAATGTCGAAACCAATCTCAGCCAGTTGGGCAGCCGGACCTTTGCCATCCAGAAATGGCCGGAAGTCCAGTTCGGCAACAACGCCGACTGGGAAAAATACTGGCGCCGCAAAAATATTACGTACGAACTGGGTCAGACGGTGGAAAAAAAAGCCACGCTCGCTTCCGCCGTCGGCGTCGAAGGCACTTTCTGGGGCGGCCAGATCACCACGCGCTACGCCAAAACCGCCCCGACGGTCCAATTGCTGGGGGAGACGACCGGTTCGTTCGCGGCGCGCAACTGGACGGTGGAAGAGGGACGTGTTTTTACGGACAACGACGTGGACGACGTCCGGGATGTGTGCGTTTTGGGCGCCGCCCTGGCCCAATCAATCTTTCCCTTCGGTTCCCCCGTCGGCAATGAACTTAAAATCAATGGCATTGATTACAACGTCGTTGGCGTGCTCGCGTCCAAGGGGGCATCGCTGGGCGGCAATCAGGATAATTTTGCCATCGTGCCGCTCACGACGGCGCTCAATCGCTACGGCCTGCGCTGGAACGGCCTGAGTATTCTGGTCCAGGCGCGGAATTCGGCGGTTTACGCCGACTGCGAGGAACAGGTGCGCGGCATTCTGCGCGCGGCGCGCAAGGTGCGGCCGGGGGATGCGGACGATTTTGAACTGTTCTCCAACGATTCGCTCATCGAACAATTCGACAAGTTTACCCAGGCCGTACGCATCGGCGTGGTCGTCGTCAGTTCCATCGCGTTGCTGGCGGCCGGCGTCGGCATCATGAACATCATGCTGGTGTCGGTGACGGAACGGACCCGTGAAATCGGCGTTCGCCGGGCGGTCGGCGCCAAGCGCCGGAACATCATGGGCCAATTCATCATGGAAGCGGTGGTGCTTTGTGAAATGGGCGGTGTGATCGGCGTTGTCTTTGGCATTCTGGGCGGCAATGTCCTCGCCTGGTTCATGAAAGTGCCGCCCGCCATTCCCGTGGACTGGATTGTGCTCGGCCTGCTGATTTGCTCCCTGGTGGGGGTCCTTTTTGGGACTTATCCCGCTTACAAAGCGGCGAATCTCGACCCCATCGAATCACTGCGGTACGAGTAAAACCCCGGGTGCACCGGCAAGTTGGCAGCTTTTTTGCTTTGAACGGCTGTTGCCGGCACCCGGTCTAATGCACAACGACAAGGACATTCCTTCAGGAGAAATCATAAAGATGCGCTGGTTGTGTTTTTTAATTTGCGCCGTTCTTGGTCTGGCGCTGCTCGCCTGCGGTCTGTTGGTGCCCATGCACTTGCGGGCCGTAGACGCCGGCGTTCTGGAGAGGGCCGGCCGGAACGGTCCCGCACTGCTTGAGGAAGGGAAGACACTGATCCGTGAACAGAAGTTGGGCACGGCCCAAATGCTGGTGCAGGCGGCGCGGCTGGAGGCCTTTCCGGGCTGGGACCGCCTCGACCAGTTAATCGCCAGCCGGGCGCAACAAAATCCGGCCGCACTGGCATGGGGTAATGACACGCGCGTGGAGAAACTTTTTGCCGTCAACGTTTCGACGTCAAAGGCCGGCGCCGGGCCTTTTACTGATTTTATTGTCCGGCAGGAAAATCGCGCCGCGGCGCTTGCCTCGCTGAACCATTCCTCGCAGTCCGCAGTACAGGAGTTGATGCGCAGTCGTTCCCTGACCAGGACGGTTCTTCTGCCGCCATCAGGATCCGCTTCCGGCCAGGCCTTCGATGCGGCGGTTTCCCTCTGCGGATTGCTGTCGGATAACGGGCATTTGACCGTCAGTTTGAACCGCCGCATCTCCGCGTTGGCGGAACAGGCCAATCAAGGCGGCGATACCCGGCCGCTGGAGGAAGTGCTGATGGATTTCCTGTCGCTGGGCGAACGGTTCAATTGGGACCAGCTCGTGACGTTCGTGGCGCAAATTCCGGACCCGGGAACGCTCAACCAACTGGCGGGCGAGGCCCGAAATGCCGGAACGCAGTTGCCCGTGCTCTTCGCCGCCGTCGAATTATCGGGCAAACCCGTGGCGGTGGCCGGATACCTTGCCAAATTTAGCGAGACCGGCCTGAAAGATCTCGGCGCCAGCCTGGCTTACGGCGGGGCCGGCGTGGGCGAACTGGCGCAACGCGGCCAGCGCTTCTACCGGCCGGATTGGGAACGGCGCGTCACCGCGTTTGAGTCCGTGGGCAACCTTTTTTACCGCGCGGCGGATTACGGGTGGCAGCAACCGCAACTGGCGCTGGCGGCCAAATGGCTCGCCTATCTGCTCGCCGGATTTCTCCTGGCGGCGGCCCTGCACTTTGCGCGTCCCGCCGTTTCACCGCTGGAGCGCCCCTTGCAGGTGCGCGGATTCCATCTGGTCCGGGAGTTTTTGTTTTCGCTGGGGTTCCTGTTCGTGGTCCTGCTCCTGAGCGAGCCGTTTCTCGCCCAGGAGAGCCAGAAAGGGGGATTCTCCTTTCGACTATTGCCGCTCACGACGGGCGGCGTGGTCCCTGCCGGAATCGCCGGTATCCAACAAACCATTATGAATCCAATCATCCTATTGACCCTCCTGCTGTTTTTCGTTTTGCAGGCGCTGCTCTACACGGCGTGCCTGGTGAAGCTGGCCGAAATCCGCCGGCAACGGGTGCCGCCGCGCATGAAGCTGCGACTGCTCGAAAATGAAGACCACCTGTTCGACGCCGGCCTGTACCTTGGCTTCGTCGGCACGATCATTTCATTGATCGTCGCCTCGATGGGGTTGGTGCATTTCAGCCTCATGGCGGCGTATTCCTCCACCTCGTTCGGCATCGTCTTTGTGGTCATCTTCAAAATCTTCCATCTGCGCCCGGCCCGCCGGAAATTGTTGCTCGAGGCTGAAGCGGAAGCCCCGGGCGCCGCCGCGGGCTATGTTCCGCCGGCGACCGCGTCAACCCCCGCCTACCAGTCATGAACCGCAGCATTCTCATCGTCATTTGCGATTTCCTGTTGTTGAGTCTGTTGACGTTTTCAACCGATATCAACCACATGGCTGACGAGAACTCGCGGCCGCCCACGAAGATTGTGGTTGCCCCCACTCCCGTCGTGAATCCCGGCAACGACCTGGCCGCGGTGATGCAGCAGGCGCTGGCGGAGGAACAGAGAAATCGCTCTCGACTGCAGCAGCAACTGGCGGAGGCCCGGAACGCGACGGGCCAGCGGGAACTGGAAAACCGGCAGTTGCAACAGCAGGTCGCCGCCGAGCAGGCCAACATCGAGAACCTGAACCGGCAATTGCAGAACAACGCCGGACAGGCGCAACAGAAACTGGCGGCTACCGAGGCCGAGGCGCAACAACAGTCGGCACAGGCTGCCGCGCTGCGGCTCCAATTGGAAAAACTGACGCAGACAAGCCAGTTGGCCCAGGCCGAGAAACAACAGTTGTCCAACCAGCTCCAGTTGGCCGAGGTGCAGGCGCATGCCGCCGCCGAACGGGCCGCCCTCATGCAACAGGAAGTCCAGATCCAGCAGGCCGAAAATGCCCGGCTGGCCGAAGGCGTCAGGTCGCTGGCGACCAATTCCGGCCAGTTGGCGCAGGAAATCCGGGCCAATACGGCCCTCGCGCCGAACACCATTTTCAGCGATTTCATTTCCAATCGGGTGGAGGCCGGCATTTCGGCCTGGCGCACCAGCATGTTCAGCATGGACACCAGCAGGGACAAGCAGACCGCCACCGTGCTCGTCACCGACGGGACGAATTATTTTGCGCTCTGCCACGTGCAGGACACGCCGGTGACCTTGTGGGACCCGGGTACCGACTGGGACAAATTGGCGGGCACGCTGAGTTGGGGCGGGAGACAGGTGCCGCTGAAGTCAATGTCCTTTGACGCCCAGGACCCGCGCGTCGTGATGATGCCGGTGACCCGGGCGGACGCGCAGAAACTGGGTTGCAAGGTTTACCATCTCTCCTCCGACCCGTACAAATTCCAGGACGCCGTGCTGGTCGGCGCCAACGAGGAATACTACGGACAATGCAATTTCCAGATTGAGATGAACACGCCGCAGTACGTGAAGCTGGACCGCAGCCTGTTGAAGGGATTGTTCGGCAGATTCAATCCGTCACGCGGCGACCTGGTTTTCAGCCGCACCGGCGAATTGCTGGGCATCATGGTCAACAACACCTACTGTCTGACCATCCGTGCCTTCGCGCCCGCGGCGACGTTCGCCTTTGGCCGGGATTTGAGCAACCAGCACACCGGCGGAACGCTGTCGCAACTCTACGGCTACGTCTTCCAACTGCCGCTCAGGTTGCAGTGAATGGAACGAAAAGCGAGACGACTGGCAACGAGTTTTCTGGCGGCAATTCGAGGTAAGGTTCGCAGTCTAAGTGAGTATCAGGCGTCGTCATTCAGACGGCAAAGAGTGAAACGTGCCTCCGATTGAACAAGTCGGTTTATCACACACCTTTCCGAGCGTGTATTTCCCGAATTGCGGGCAGATTGGTGTCCCATTTGTGTCAGTCAACAACGACTTCGGCAGATAAGGACGAATGTCGGCCCAAGTCGGCTCGTCGTCGCATTTGTTGCCATGCTCTAACGCCCACTGGAGCTTCGCAGCCTCAATGCATCTGAGATTTGAAATGCAAGTGCGTGCATCGGGTGACTTCGTCGCCTGACTGTCTGCGACCACGATCAAAACAGCCAAAAGGCAGATGAAAGCGACACGCATACGATGCCTAACAAGCAATGGACGCCTGCTCTTGCAGCCTATCCTGTTCCATAGCTTCAACGGTATTTTACGCTCAAGTCGTTGTCGAGAATAACTTGAAATCGGTTTCCGCCCTTTGCATTGCGCCCCGCAAAATGATGACCCGTCGCACCGTATCTATTGGAGTGCGCGGACACGTCCGCGCTTTGGTTCGACGCGACATGTCGCGTCAATAAAAGCGGCAACGTGTTGCCGCATTCCAAAACGCAGGCGTGTTCCATCACGATGTCGTCCTGCGGAAAGCATCCACGACTGCGCCAGCCCTCTGGCACTTTCGCATTCCAAAACCAGCTTCAATCCTCCGCGAACAGGTATTCCAGATCGTTGGCGGTCAGGCTGCGGGCGAAACCTTCCTCGCCCAGCACGTCGGCGATGGTCTGCGCCTTGTTCTGTTGCAGTTCCCAGATCTTTTCCTCGACGGTCCCGGGCGCAATCAGCCGGTAGGCGTTCACCGTCTGCGTCTGGCCGATGCGATGCGAGCGGTCAATGGCCTGCGCCTCGACGGCGGGATTCCACCACGGATCGTACAGCACCACGTAGCTGGCGTTCGTCAGGTTCAAACCCGTGCCCGCCGCGCGGAGGCTCAGCAAAAACACACCCGCGGACGTGTCGTTCTGAAACGCGCTGACGACCTGCTGCCGGTCCTTGGTCTGGCCGGTGAGAATGTGCGTGTGGATTTGCCGCGCCTGACATTCCTTTTCGAGCAGGTGCAGCATCTGGACAAATTGACTGAACACCAGGACCTTTTCACCTTCCGAAACCAGCGGGTCGAGCAATTCAAACAGCGTCTCGGTCTTGCCGGACGCGGTGTCACTGCCGACCAGTTGCGGGTGGCAGCAAATCTGGCGCAACCGCGTGAGCGCAGCCAGCACGTGCATCTTGCTCTTGTTAAGGCCCTGTTCGGCGACCGCCTGCATGATCTGGTCGCGGCTGCGGCGCAGTTCAGCAAGGTAAAGTTTCCGTTGCTCGTCGCCCAGCGGGCAATCGCGCCGTTCCTCGATGCGGTCGGGCAGGTCCTTGGCGACGTGTTTTTTCAGCCGGCGCAGCAACAAAGGCCGTAATTTGGCCGAGAGCCGCCGCCGCGCGATGCGCTGGGCCGACTCGGTCTTTTCGCCGCGCGCCTCCGCCGTGGGCACGACGTCCTCGCCGGCGCGCAGGCGCGGTTCGTAGGTCTCGATGAATTGTTCCTGGGTGCCGAGGTAACCGGGCTGGATGAAATCCACGATGCTCCACAAATCGAGCAGCCGGTTTTCCAGCGGCGTGCCCGTGAGCGCGAGACGGTATTCGGACTTGAGTTGCTTGACCGATTGCGTGACCTGGGCGCCCGGGTTCTTGATGAATTGCGCCTCGTCCAGAATCGCCGCCCGGAACGCAAATTTCTGCAGCTCCTCGAGGTCGCGGCGGAGCAGGGCGTAGTTGGTCACGATCAAATCGTGCTGGGGAATCTGTTTGCGCAGGTTGTGCCGGGCCGCGCCGCTTTCGAGCACCAGCACCTTGAGGTTGGGCGTGAACCGGTTCGCCTCGCGCCGCCAGTTGTGCAGCACGGACGCCGGACAGATGACGAGCGACGGCTTGGGATTTTTCGTGTTGCGCTCCTTGAGCCACCCCAACCAGGCGAGCGTTTGCAGCGTTTTCCCCAACCCCATGTCGTCGGCCAGAATCCCGCCCAGCTTGATCCTCGTCAGATGCGCCAGGAAATCGAAGCCGTCCTTTTGATACGGGCGCATGTCCGCCTTCAAGCCCCGGGGCAAATCCACTGACGGCACGCCTTTGAAATCGCGGATATGCCCGCGCAACGCCTTGGCCTCAGGCGAATCGGCGAACCGCGCAAAACCGTTTTCGTCCAGGTGCGCGACGTGTTCCAGGCCGACCTTTTGCGGCACGGCGATGAGGCCGTCCACGCCCAGGTCGGCCATGGCTTCGTGCGCGTTTTGCACGGCGCCGGTGTCGAGTTCCACCCAGCCGGAGTTGGGCAGCTTGACGAAGCGGCCGGTGGCGCTCGCGAGGCGTTCGAGGTCCGCCTTGCTCAGTTTGAGTCCTTCCGCTTCCCATTCCGCCGAAACGGCCAGCCAGTCAATGCCGCTGCCCTTGACGACGAGCCGCGGCTTGAGCTGGCGCGGTTGCAGGAACAGGCGATGAAACGCCGGGTTGCCGAGAAACTCGGCTTCTTCGGGCCGCTCCGCCCAGGCGCCGGCCAGCGAACCGAGGAAATTTTCATTCGCGTCGCCAATCCACAGGCCGGGTTCGGAGGTGAACCAGTCCAGTTTGCGAAGCCATTGGGTGGCCGGTTCCAGACGCGGATCGTCGAGGATTTCCGGTTTGTCCGCGGGCCGTTTTTTGACTTCGTTCGGCGCCCACTCGTGGCCGTTCCAGAGCCAGACACTCTGATCGCGCTGGCTTCGGGCGAGCAGCCGCAGGCGCACGGTGTCGTCCAGCAGCTCGAAGACAAATTGCGGCGCCGCCTTGTGCGTGACGCAAAGCTGCTCCCAGTTCACCCCATGGTTCGATTGGGTCTTGCGCAGATGCAACAGCAGCCGATGGCTCAGTTTACGCACGGGCACCGACGGTTTGCCGGCCAGATATTTCAGCACTGCCGGCGGCGGGGCATTGCGCAACAGATAAAACGCACCGTTGACCAGTGCCAGTGGCGGCTGGCGGTTGAAAAACTTCACCGCGGCCACGGAATGGCTCTTGCCGTCCGGTAAAACGACATAGTGGGTGAACGAGAGTTCCTTGTCGCCGTTCTCGAGATGCGGCGAGAGCACGGCAACCTGCCCGTGAAATTGCAGCGGTTTGCCGTCGCATTCCAGGCGGGGGGTATGACCCCAGCGCGTCAGCCATTGAAGCAACTCGGCGTCGGACAAAACCAGCGTGTCCGCGTCGCGCAAGGCGGGATTGCGCTGCGTGTCGGCAATCCACTGGATGAATTCCCAGTCGGCCGGCGGAAACAGTTCCTGCTCGTGGGTGGCGCGGACGACGAGGTCAATCATTTCGCGGAGCGTGCGCGCCTTCTCGCCGGTGCGCGGGCGCGACAGCAGGAATTGCACGGCCAGGCGATGACGCGAGGGTTCCTCCTCATCCGGCCGCGGATGGCAGACGACGCGCAGAACGGCACGGGGCGTGTCAAGCAGGGGCAGGGCGGGCGGCGACAGCCAGTTCTCCAGTTCCTGCACGAGCTTTTGCTCCTGTTCCGCCTCCTCGGCCTGGGCAAAACGGTCGAGACTGGCGTGCGGTTGCAGTTCGGGCGGCACGGACCGTTTGGCGCGCAGGAACAGGAAGGCGAGTTCTTCCAGGCGCGTCCTGCCCTGGGCGTTCAGCAGGCGCGGCCACCAGTTCGTGTCGGGAAAATCCTTGCGCGACAGCGAGAGTTTTTCGAAGTAATCCTCCAGCAACAGCCACGACCGCTGCGAATCCGGGCAGCCGGCGAAGCTGCGCAGGATGTCCTCGCGTTCGTTGACGGTGGCTTTGGAATCGGAGAGTTCCCGCCGCAAATCAGCGAACGCACCGTAGGTTTGCGACAGCACTTTGTGATGCGCATCGTATTTGGTCGTGCCCGCCGTCCGCGAGCCATTCCCGTTTCTGACTGAGACTTTCGGCATTTGAATAGACTAGGCTATCATTCCGTCATAAGCGGCGGCGTTGGTCAATCAGAAAGCGAATAAATTTATGCACAGTTATGCACAACTTGTTGTCAGCGCGTTGACACGTCGCGCGCGTTTGATATCAT